>DASZSV010000027.1:0-66895 GCA_035548495.1 Steroidobacteraceae bacterium | reverse complement strand
ACGGCTTGCCGTTTATACTCTGTACTGTAATGATTACGTTGCTTGCGCTTCACTTCACTCTGTTTCTTCATCTCTCACTCACCTCGGATAAGATTATAAATCTCTCTTATCCAGATGTCCGGGAAACAGGGGGAGGATCAGTCATTCAACCCTTGCCGGAAGACCAAGTCGCAGAAGCAACCATGAAACACAAGCTCGCCATCTGGTATTCCAGGCAACTTCCCAAGGATCACCCGTTGCTGAAGTAGGTAATCGCAGGGTGTAATCATGATTACGCCATCTACATTCAATTGATGAATTACGCGGAGGAACTGCTAATCCGCTGAAGCAATTACGAGACTGGAGCGGGGTATCTCCTGGGCAAAGCATCAACGCAGCGGTGGCACTTGTAACAGTGTTTGTTATACGCTCGGTCGATGGAACTTGCACTCATCGACGCCATTGGCCCGTTCTTTCGTGACCTTCATCAGCGTCGCATCAACTGGTCGAAAATTCCCTTTGCGCATATTGTCACGGAAGGTCTGGAAAGCGACGCGCAGCGACTACGAATTCAAAGTGAGATTGAAATGTTGGCAGTCTTGAATGACCTGGACGGGTCGCTGCTTCGAGGTTGCTCTGGTGGGCGGAATAGAAGCGCTGAGATCGTGTAAAAAATGATCTCCAATGCTTCAACTCTTGACGCAGATGGTACTAGGCGTGCGGTTATTGCCTCACCTTACAGAATGGCCGGAAATGTTAATCAGAATTTTGATTGTGCGGCTACCCTGAAATCGACTAGACTTTCAGCAAGTAGCGCGGGGCAGGCCATGCGCTATTGATATCAATCGGCATTGGAATTACCGGAAGAAGAATAATTATGTTAGCTAAAAGCGTGAGTGCTTTTGTATTTGGATGTTTCCTGTTATTGACTGGCTGTGGTGGCAGTGGCGGCGGCAGTGATCCTTCTGGAAACTCTGGCAAGCCAGTTGCCGGTAGTTTTACGCTAAGTACCAATACAATCACTTTTACGGCCTTTCAAGACCGCGCTGTTCCTCAGAGCCAGACGATCTCGTTTACACTTAACGACAATGTTTCTAAAGATATTGCAAAGAGATTTTCTGGTGCGGCACCTTCTTGGCTTGATGTGAGCTTTTCCGGGTCGGCGCCAAACTTCACCGTCACTCTGACAGTATTGAGTACGGCAATGGACGCCAAAACCTATAACGCAACCCTGCAGTTAGCGACAGGTGATGCATCACTGAATGTGCTCAGTACACAGTCGGTCAATATCACGTATAACTTGTTGCCTTCAATTAAGGTGAGCACTGCCCAGCCGGTCTTTAACGCCGTCTATGGTTCGTCCGTAACGACAGATGCCATGTCTCTCGGAATTGTTGCAGACAATGTCTCTTGGACAGTGACATCAAGTGATTCATGGCTTAGTACTGTTACGGGAACTCAGCAAGGTTCCAAGTCGATTGAGCTTGCGGCGGATTTTACCACTCTACCGGTGGGAAGTTCCTCTGCGACGTTGATATTCCAGGATGTGAATAATGCTGGCGATGTTTTTTCAATGCCAGTAACAGTAAATGTATTGCCGCCTGACCCAATCGTAAAGGTGTCTGCAAGTCAGATTTCGTCGCTGACACTGGGTGGAACTGATGGCTTGGGTGGCTTCACTCAAGAGATCAATCTATCAGTGGAGACCGGAACAGCAAGCTATCCCTGGAGCTTGTCGATTTCCGATTCTCAGTCGCTTGGCTGGCTGAAGGCTAATGCAGCGAGCGGATTAGTAAGCGGTGATATACCTGCTTCGATAGGGTTGAGTGCCGATCTTTCCGGGTTGCACCCTGATAGCTACACCGCGACCATTCAATTTAGTGTAGTGGTTAAAGGGCAGACATTTTCAACGCAGCTGCCCGTTCAACTGAATTGGGAGAGCCATCGACTAGTTGTGTATCAAAATGGTGTTGCATTATCGAGCGTTCCAGGTCGACAGATTCTTCAAAAGGATTTGTTAGTGTCCAGCTCAAGAGGAAAATTGGGCGTTCCATGGTCTGCAAAATCTGATCAACCATGGCTCAATGTGACGCCGTCAGGAACAACCGGGTCAAAGATGACCTTAGTCGCAAATCCTGCAGGGCTGGCCGTCAATCAGGAGTATGTTGCAAATGTCCAGTTGTCGACCACGGACTCTTCAATAGAGAAATCCGATACGATACGTGTTGGTCTTTGGGTGTCTGACGCTGATCCCCAGAATTTAGACGTCCCAATACGACTTTCTAGAACAATAGCTACAAATCCAGTTGAGCCGTTTCTATACAGCGCAGACGATGCGGGACACATTCTGGTTTTCAACGTCTACACTGGACAACTTGTGAGCACATTTTCCGGATTGTTTCTGATGCCCGCAGCCATGACAACGAGCAGCGATGGCAAATTGTTGTTTGTGGGAGATAGTTCGACCCCGGACACTTATGTTCTTGATGCAATTACGGGATCGCTCCTGGCTACTTATCCAAAGAACCCAAATTACGTTGATCAAGTCAGCGGGTTGTTCTACGCACGACCGAATGGCATTCCCGTTTTGTGGACATCTTATGCTGACATAGTTGATCTCGAATCAGGTTCGCCCATTCAACTGACACAGCAGAATATCCCCTATTACCCACCGGGATTGCCAGCCAGCCACGTAACATCACCTGACGGGCAGTTGCTTTTTTCAGGCGAAGGACCGGGAACGCGACGTTTCAAGTTGGTTGTTACTGCGCTAGGTGGTCGATCCATGGACATGCAGGAACTGAACGGTGTGTCGAACTATTATCCCGTTTGTGTTACATCTTCGACGACAGGGTTAGTGACAATAGGCGGAAACATATTTTCGCCGACGTTGTTTGACTTTGTGTCAACAGAAATGAATCCATTGTCGGTTCTTAGAGTACCAACGGAAACTGGCGGCGGAACTGCCACTGAGGCCGGGATCGTTTGTGGCAAGAATCAGCGAGTCTATGTTGCGCTGGGAAAGGGATATCTTTCAATGTTTGTCAATAACCTCTCTGTGTTTGATGACCATGGTAATCAAATTGGTTCGGCTGATGTTGCTCCCATCAACTATACAATTCTAGATGACCAGTTCCGGCTGTCCGGTGATGAGACCAGAGCAGCTACTGTGGTTGCTCATGACGGGATCGTCAGTATCAGTCTTTATGATCTCTCGATGTGATTGTTACAAAGGCGAGATCTATTTTCTTATAATTGTAATGTAGCTGTTGGGCGTTAACCGATTGAAAAAGGGGGCGTATTTGGTACCAGCGTAAAGGTTTGGATTCGGCGTGCTAAGGTTTGTGGTGGCGCTCGTAACAATATTCGTTGTAGTCTCGGGCGATGGAACTTGCACTCATCGACGCCATTGGCCCGTTTTTTCGCGATCTGCATCAGCGTCGCATTAACTGGTCGAAAATTCCCTTTGCGCATATTGCCACGGAAGGTTTGGAAAGCGATGCGCGCTGGTCAAGAATCTATGCTGACTTTGAAACGCTGGTGCAACGCGCGGCGTCACTTGGTTACAACGCAATTACGCTGGATGATGTAGCGCATTTGTCGGATGATCCATGGTTCGAGCCGGAGACTCGCCGCAGGAATGCCGTGTTTCGCGAGGAGTTCCGCGAGCTGTTCGCGATTGCTCAGATGCATGGTCTCAAAGTATTTATCACCAGTGATTTCCTGACGACTTCACCGGCTGTCGATGCAAGGCTGGCAACCGGCGATGTATCTCCTCGCGATTGGTACAGGCGATTGGTGGAATCGTTTCTGATCGACTTCCCTGAAGTGGCTGGCATTATTTTAAGAATCGGTGAAAGTGATGGAAACGATGTGGCGGATCCATTGCGTAGCCGGCTTGCGGTGCGCACCGCGCGCGACGTGCGCGCGTTGTTGAATCACATCCTGCCGGTGTTCGAGAAACATCAGCGCCGTTTGATATTCCGTACCTGGACGGTGGGTGCCCACTTGATTGGTGATTTGATCTGGCACCGGGAACGGCTCGCCCAGGCACTGGAGGGTATTGCATCACCGATGCTCGTCATATCGATGAAATACGGTGAGTCAGATTTTTTCCGTTACCTGCCGCTGAACAAACATTTCTTTCGTTTGAACTTGCCCACCATCGTGGAATTTCAGGCACGTCGTGAATACGAAGGTGCCGGTGAATATCCTTCTTTCGTTGGCTGGGATGTGGAGCAATACGCGCGTGAACTGCAAGGCGCTAGCAATCTGATTGGTTTTTCTGTGTGGTGCCAGACCGGCGGATGGCATGGGTTCCGGCGTCTCGCCTTTCTGCAGCCTGAAGCATTCTGGATTGAGCTGAATGCCATGGTCATTGCGCGCATCATGCAGCGCGGTGACAGTGTGGAGAGTATCGTCACTGATATCGCAGGTCAGCAACACGCTGCGGATGCCATCGAGTTCCTACGCCTTGCGGACGAGATGGTTCGCAAGATTCTCTATATCGAAGACTTCGCAGAGCAAAAGCTTTTTTTTCGTCGGGTGCGTATTCCACCGCTGCTGCACGTGTTTTGGGATTGCATCTTCTTCAGCGACGCACCACGCAAGTTGCTTTCGCACCTGGTGCGCGACCCCGAACGTGCGCTTCGTGAAGGAGAGAGTGCCTTCCAGTCTTTTCCTAGGATGTTGGAACTCACAACTCGACTCGGATGGTCAACCGATGATATTGAGTTCATGCGCGACACCTTTGCCATTTTACTGCTGGCACGTCGCTATTACTTCGAACCACCTGATCCGCAACTGCAAGCAGAAATCCTGAGTGTCAAAGCAGCATACAAACTGCGTTGGCTGCGCCCAGAACGGCAGCGTTATCGCGTGCGAACGTCGTTTGATTCCCTCAATGTCAACGCACATACAATGCGTTGGTTATTTGCATTGCTGGTCAGACGCAAACGCGGCTATCGTGCCGTGCTCGACCACTTGTTTACCTTGCGAGTGTTGTCCTGGGCCTGGCGGTTGTTGCGTTCCCGGAACGAGAAGGCACTGCCAAAACTCGCGCGCAAGACCGCGATGGGCGTCGATGCGTTGTTTCGTTGATCTGTGGGGTAAAATCGTGATTGCAGTATCTGTGGGTTACGCGGACAAACCGCGAACCCACGTTGCATTGAAAATTGTTGTGACACTATTGGTGGTCACCGAAGTTATCTATTTAACGAACCCATCGCTGCTGCGGGGTAACGTGTTCCCGCCACCTGAAAATTGTTCAGCACCGTGTTGATCTGTTGAGTTTCATCGTTGGTAAGTAGTATCCGTGTTGCTTGTGCGTTTTCATCCAGACGACTGATTCGACGGGTGCCGGGAATCGGCACAATGTCCTGACCCTGATGAAGCAGCCACGCCAGTGCCAGCTGTGCGGGCGTGCAGTTTCGTGAATTGGCAATCTTGGTAATTGCGTCGACCAGCAATTTGTTCTGTTGCATATTGTCGCCTGCAAAGCGGGGATTCTGTCGACGCCAATCGTTGGCGGCAAGCTCAGCGGTATTTTGAATGGCGCCAGTTAAAAAGCCACGGCCCAATGGAGAATAGGCCACGAATCCGATGCCCAGTTTGCGGCAGGTGGGCAAAATGTCCTGTTCCACGTCGCGAGTCCACAACGAGTATTCGCTCTGCAGTGCTGCAATTGGATGAACTGCTGCAGCACGTGCAATGGTGGTCGCACTGGCCTCGGATAGTCCCAGGTAGCGCACTTTGCCTGCCTTTACCAATTCCGCCATCGCACCCACCGTTTCCTCGATCGCGACAGTGGGATCAACACGATGTTGATAGTAGAGATCGATACACTCCACGCCAAGACGTGACAGGCTGGCATCACATGCGCTGCGAACGTATTCGGGTTTTCCATTGACGCCGAGAAATTCACCGGCCTTGCTGCGCTGGTTGCCAAACTTGGTTGCGAGAACGATTTCTTTGCGCCGGGTTTTGAGTACTTGTGCAAGCAACTGTTCGTTGGCGCCCACCCCATACATATCTGCGGTATCGAGGAAGTTAATCCCGATATCCAACGCGTGATGCAGTACCTTCAGATTGGCGGCGTCCTCGGACGCTCCATAAAACTCCGACATACCCATACAGCCCAGTCCGATGGCAGAAACTTGAAGGTACATACCCAACTTGCGTTGTGGAATGGATTGATTCATGGGACTCTCCAGATAGTAAATGGAATCACGAGTGGGAATTCGATGGACAATAGAGTAAATCTGTTCGACGGGATGCGATAGATTGGTCCTCCGCCATTCTTGCCCGATTCTCCGAGATGCACGATTGGCAGGGTAAAATTGATTTTAATAGGCGTATGATGCCGCCATGCGCAATCTCGACAGCAAGTCAGACAGCAACGTTGTACCCATTGACCCACGACAGGCGGAACTCGTCGCGCGCATATCACGTGCCACCACCACTGATGGAATAAATCCCACTGCATTTTCACCGCTCGCGTTTATACGTACCAGTGATGTCAGTCAGCCGCTGCCATCCGTGTATTCGCCCAGTCTGTGCGTGGTGGTGCAAGGTCGCAAGCGCGCCATCATCGGCAACGAGTCGATTTATTATGATGCATTTAACTACCTGATTGTCTCGGTGACGCTGCCGGTGCTGGGACAGGTGGTCGATGCCTCGCCGGAGAGGCCCTACCTGTGTATGCGGATTGATATTGACGTCAATGAAATGGGGAGACTGTTACTGGATCTGGAAAATAACACTTCGCCGGCGTCGCAATCCGCGCTTCCCTATTTTATTGCACGCATGCCGACTGACTTGCTGGATGTGGTGCTTCGCCTGGTGCGCCTGCTCGACGCTCCGGACGATTTATCGGTCCTGGGTCCGCTTGCTTTGCGTGAAATATGGTATCGCGTATTGCGCGGGGAAATGGGACATCGTTTGCGTCATCTCGTTGCAGTGGATGGCCCGGTACAACGGATCAGTCGTGCGATACAACTGCTGCAAAGACGTTATCAGCAGCCGTTGCGTATCGACGAACTGGCGGACGCATCGCATATGAGTTTGTCTACATTTCATGCGCGCTTCAAAGCAGTGACATCAATGTCACCGCTGCAATTTCAAAAGAAGCTGCGTTTGTACGAGGCACGCCGACTGTTGATGATGGAAGGAGTGGAAGTGGCAACGGCAGCACATCGCGTTGGTTACGAAAGCCCGTCACAATTCAACAGGGAATATCGACGTTTGTTCGGTTCACCGCCGCGCCGCGAGATTACTTCGTTGCGTCGGCGCCGTGTGAATGCATCGGATGAATAGACCATCGATTACCCCGGCAAAGAAAGCCGGTGTTTGACAGGCAACATTATCTGCTGGTCGACACGGTAGACTGGAAACCATCGCAATTTGATGACGCTCATTATTCATATCCATACGGTGCTCGCCATCAGTATTGAATGGACTCATTTGTTTCCACATTGAATGCGACTCCTGAACTCCGGTTGTATCCAAACTTACTTAGCGCATTACATTTTGAGAAGGACTAGTTCGTCTTCGTACACAGCCAACCGTTTTCAGTAAGCCACTGCATGATGATTCCCTGCCATTGGTCACGCGGCATCAGGAACAGGCCATGCTGCCCCTTTTCAAACAGATGTGCTTCGACAGAGACACCGGCATGGCGAAGCGCTTCAAAGAACACGACACTGTTATCGACGTCGACCAGTTTGTCATCCGCTGCCTGAAGGATCAGGGTGGGGGGCGTGTCTTTGGTTACTTGCAATTCGTTGGAGAACAGCCGGACTTTATCTTCTGATGGTGCTGTACCCAGCAGTGCATTGCGTGAATCCATATGTGTGATCTTTGCGTCCATGCTGATGACGGGATACACCACAATCAGAAAATCAGGACGCAGGTTAGTGTGATCTGGATTGTCAACGTAAGCCTTGTTGAAATGCGTTGCCAGTGACGAAGCTACATGCCCGCCTGCCGAGAAACCAATTGCGCCGAGTCGTGCCGGATCAAGATTCCACTCAACAGCATGCTGGCGCGCAAATCGCATCGCCTGCTGCGCATCTTGCAATGGACCCATGGATTTATCGATCATTGTTTTGTCGCTTGGAATACGGTACTTGACCACAAACGCTGCGACGCCGTGATCAACAAAGAACATTGCCTGCTGCGTGCCCTCATATTCGAAGGTGAGGCCGGCATAACCGCCGCCGGGAAAAATCAGAACACTGGCGCCGGTGGCTTTGATTTTAGCGGGCAAGTACACCTGAATAGCCGGCCGTGAAACCTTCTGTATCCAGCCGGGATTCCCCGTGGTTTCCTCATTCGGGCCGGGCTTCGAGTTGGGAATTGCAGCATCACCATACAACGGGAAGCTTTGCATTGGCGGTGGAAAGTAGTTTGCCTTGTTGACCGATGCAGTGACTGACTTCTCGGCTGGTGCGGACACGGTTGCTGTTTCTTTAGCGCAGAGTGTGAAAGACAAAGTACCAGTTAATCCCAGCGCAAGTATTGCGATCAATTTTTTAATCATTGCGATACCTTTTTTGTTGCCGCATCGTATGGAGGAACTATTCTATGCTCTATTGGCAAGCTGTTGCGCATCTCTTTTGACGGTTCTTTTTTAACAGCAAGATAGCCGTGTCAGGTCAATGAAAGGAATGACAATCCGTTACTCCAGTACGTTCTTGCGTAACCACGCAGTCATCGCCATGTGGTAGCCGGGGCATGCACGATGTTCCTTCATCTGCATCATTTCGCGCAAGCCGCCGGTGTCTGCTTGTTGCAGATTGTGGTTGCCATCGGGAAAGGTGCGGATGACGAGACTGGCGTGGAGAATGAGCGTTAAATTGGGTGGCAACACCAGATTTGACTTACAACAGCCGATATAAAAGCTGAATACTATCCAGACGCTGGAATATTCGCCAAACACAGCGTTGAGAGTGACTATCAAGACACATCATCCTGATTTGATAAGGCGATAAACATCAATTCGATGGCAGAACCTGCTGATACGCAAGAGGAGATTTTGTATGAACACTCGAGTGATTATGCGCCGTCTGATTTTTCTGTTCTGTGCCTTGATGGGGCTGTTACTTGCAGCTTGCAGCCCCAATCCATCCACAATCACTTATGAACAAATTGGTGCCTGCGATGCCGGTAATCCATTCTCAACGGGTACGGAGCCGCCGACCGGCGTGGCGTTTGTGTTTTTCCGGATCCTGGATATCGATAATTCAAAAACGACAGCCGCCTATTCGTTCAATCCGCAAGCACTGTGGATCAATACCGGCGACGGCGGGACTTCCTTCGACTGGATTGCCACAGCGCAGCAAGGGTCGCTGCTGGGTTTCACTCCGCTGCAGAAATCAATCAGTGTTGCTGCGGGCGCGAAAGTGTCAGTAAACAAGTATGCCGTTTTTGTAGTCTCCACCACTGATCCCGATGCAGCAAAAGAAGCAAACAACACCAGCTATTTCCTGCTTTACCACAACCCGCCGAATGAAGTCGGCAAGTTACTGGTGCGAACCAATGCTCAGCAAACGAGCTGGCCTTACACACCCAAGTGCAGCGATATAAAATTTCCGAAGTTTTTCATTAGTCCTTCGCCGAAGCGTCAGGGAGTCAATGGCGGCTGAAGCTGGGTGATCTCCGAAGCAGTGTTTTCTATCAAATGTCACTACCGGCATGCAGTTACAACTGCATGCTGCAGGTATGTGATGAATATCGTCAAAATGATTTCGCGGAATGGTTCGGAGTGATCATTACGAAATTGTTGTGCCGATTTTGTGTTTTCAATTCTCATTCAATCTGTTGCCGCTGGCAGACATGTTACCGTTACGATGCCGTAATGGATGCTGAACCTTTGCGCGGAACAACTGCCTATCAAGTTGTTGATGGTCGTGTGTTGGCATCAATGCCGGAAACGGTTTTGTTTGCCAATCAGAGTGTGAGGTCATTGACATTGATGATTCATAGTTACGACTCAATTCCGCTGTTGCGGACAACAAAAGGAGAAGCATTATGAATACCTTGTTCAATTCGAGATTCTCTGCCCGTGCACTGGGCGCCACAACCATGATTGTGATTGCCGGTTTGATGACCGGGCTGTCCGGCCCTGCATCAGCTGCCGACACCTCCATGCCACAAGCGCATAGCGACGGATTGGTGGCGACGCTGGACGATGCTGCCATTACCACCAAGGTCAAGGCAAAATTCATGCAGGAAAAAGCACTGCGCAAATCCAGTATCAGCGTCATGACCACCAATGGTGTTGTCACGCTGAGCGGCAAGGCGGCGTCGTCCGATGCCAAGTCACTGGCAGAGAAGGACGCCCGCATGATTGAAGGTGTAAAAAGCGTTGACAACAATTTGACGACGCCATCCAGCAACAAGCTGGAGGCTAAAACCAAACAGGTCGCGACCAAAACCAGGCGCGTCGTGAGTGACAGCTGGATCACCACCAAGGTGAAATCGGAGATTCTCGCCGACAGTGTCAGCAAGGGATTTGATGTCAGCGTCAAAACATATCACGGTGTAGTCAAGTTGACCGGCACACTCGCAAATCATGATGCAATTGATCATGTCAAGGATATTGCGGAAAAAGTGGAGGGTGTTAAGAGTGTTGATACTTCCGGTCTGATGACTGCTGATCATTCGTGACGCGGAGTAAGCAAGCGGGTTGATTCTTCTGTCACGTGTGCCGCCAAGTGAGTATGCCCACTTGGCGGCATTGTGCTATATGCAAGATATTCCTTCTTGGAAAATCACCTGGTTCGCAGAAGGCCAGAGTGTTGCTGCTGTGCATTAAAAAGAAATGGTGGCACGCAATTCGAGTTCTTCCTTACCATGCACTTGTCGACTGCGGCAGTATTGCAACTGAACCCATCTGTCAAAGATGATATTTTCATCAGCGCATTGGCTTTTGCGTGCCAATGCGTTTATATTACAAATATCAACCTGGCCAATAACCAATCCAAGAACAGAACATGAACAAGCTGAATGAGTTGAACATGCAAATTGGCAGATATCGCTGGACCATTTGCGCACTGGTTTTTTTTGCAACCACCGTCAATTATCTTGATCGCAATGTACTGGGCCTGCTGAAGCAAACACTGTCGGATGCTGGCGTGTTTGGTCTTGACAAGGGAAATCAGGAACTGAACTACTCGCATGTGGTGATGTGTTTCCAGATTGCGTATGCCGTGGGCATGCTGGGTGCGGGGCGCTTTATCGACAAACTGGGCACAAAGACCGGCTATGCATATTCATTGATTGGCTGGAGCATTGCAGCAATTGGTCATGCGTTTGGCCAGCACACATGGAGCTTTGGATTCTGGCGTGCGGCACTGGGTCTCTCTGAAGCCGGCAATTTTCCTGCGGCAAACAAGACCATTGCCGAGTGGTTTCCAAAAAAAGAACGCGCGCTTGCCACGGGGTTGTATAACTCCGGCGCCAACATCGGTTCCATTGTCGCGCCCTTGACCGTTCCCTTCATTGCGTCCGCATGGGGTTGGGAGTGGGCGTTTGTATTGACTGGTGTTGTTGGCTTGATATGGCTGATATTCTGGTATGCGTTTTATGCATCGCCTGCATCAAAGCTGGAAAGCAGACATCTTGGGCAAACAGAGTTTGACTATATTCACAGTGATCCGGATGAAAAGGTTGTTGAAGAAACCAAGGTGTCATGGTTCAAGTTGCTTGCCTTCCGCCAGACATGGTCATTTGCGGTGGGTAAATTTCTGACGGATCCCATCTGGTGGTTCTTTCTGTTCTGGTTACCTTCTTTTCTTACCGGTGAAAATGCAAGAAAGGTTCATGACTACATGGCGGCTCATCCGGATTTTACCGGTGGTACTGACAAAGTGCCGGGCGTGATTACGTGGGAGTTTGCTATCGCAGTGATCTATACCGTATCAACCATCGGTTCCATTGCAGGCGGCTGGCTGCCAAAACGATTGATTCATTCAGGAATGAATACAAGCCGCGCGCGTAAAGTATCCATGTTTGTCATCGCATTGTTTCCGTTGTCCGTGTTGCTGGCATCACGGCTCGGCGCCATCAATACCTGGTTTGCAGTGGCGACGATTGCCATTGCCTGTGCGGCACACCAGGCGTGGTCTGCAAATATTTTCACCACAGTGTCCGACATGTTTCCGAAGCGTGCAGTGGCATCAGTGACCGGTATCGGTGGTATGGCGGGCGCCATTGGCGGCATGCTGATTGCGGGTGCAGCAGGCGAGTTGTTGAAGTACTTCACCAATCGCGGCCATGTTGAATTGGGTTACGGCATCCTGTTTGTTGTGTGCGGTTCAGCGTATCTGCTGGCATGGGTGCTGATGCACCTGCTTGCACCGCGTTTTCAGCAAGTGCAGTTGACAGAGTAACGATTCACCATCGTTAAATAGTCAGCTTGTATTGATTCAAACGATGCTCAGCCTCGCAGCGTTTGTATTCTTTGGGGCGTTTGAGCTGCAGTGGCATGATGTGAAAATGCGCCACTTCTGTAGGTAACTTCAATGCAGAAGAATGGATTACTGAAGAATGACAATGATTCTTTATGCAGAGGCGGCGTTGTCTTGTTCAGCACCGGGGTTGTGCAACGAGTCCCGTAGCGTCGAATGCTTGCGCAGCACGTCGTCCAGTTCGGCGGGACTTACGGGCTTGGTCATGTAGCTGTCCATGCCTGCGGCGATGCAACGTTCCTGATCGCCACTCATTGCGTGTGCGGTGAGTGCCACGATGGGAATATGTGTTTTTTGAGTTGTCTCGTGGCGGCGTATCTCGGCAGTGGCTTCAAAGCCATCCATTTCCGGCATTTGCACATCCATGAAAACAAGATCGAATTCATGCTGTTTGACCAGATCGCAGGCGATCTTGCCATTGCCTGCAATGGTCACGCGATGGCCGCGCTTGGTCAGCAAACGTTGCATCACCAGCTGATTTACCTGATTGTCTTCGGCAAGCAGGATGTTGAGACTGGATAACGCCGGCGCCGGTGCCTGCGGCTTCGGTGGAGCAGTTGTTTCGTGCCGGAGATTTAGTGTCTGCAGCAGCACGTTGTGCAATTCATTGATGCGCACCGGTTTGACAATGTAGTGCTGTATGCCCAGTGCATGACAATGCATGGCTTGATTGCGCTGATCTGCAGCATCCAGCATGGCGATAATCGCGATATTCAGGTCGGACCGTGCGCTCAGTGCTTCAAACAGGGTGGGGCTGCCCAGCCGTGGCAAGTTGAAGTCGCATAACAGGATTTTGACCGGTTGTGTTGCAGCCTGCTGATTGATCACCGTCAATGCCTGTTGTGCGTCGGCAGCACGATGCACTTGCATGTGCCATTGTTGCAATTGATCGCCAAGAATGCGCAATGCAGTTGCATTGTCATCCACGACCAGGACGGATAGATCATGCAGTGGTGTGTGATCTGCACTCTTTCTGCGGTTGGATGCCGTTGCGGCAGGATCAGTTTGCAAGTGGATTGTGAAACGGAATTGACTTCCCTTGCCGGGTTCGCTGGTGACGTTGATGTCGCCGCCCATCATCTTCACCAGTCGCGAGCAGATCGTCAAACCCAGTCCGGTGCCGCCAAAGCGGCGGGTGGTGGATGAATCAGCCTGCGTGAACGGATCAAAAACATGTTGCAGCCGGTCACGTGCAATGCCGATGCCGGTGTCAGTGACAGTGAACTGCAACACCCATGCGTCATCACGATGCTGCATTACTTTTGCGGCAAGGTTGACTTCGCCGTGTTCCGTGAATTTGATGGCATTACCCACCAGGTTGAGCAACACCTGACGCAGCCGGTTTTCATCGGCGATCAATGAAGCGGGAATGGCGGGATCTGCTTCGCAGGTGAGTTCAAGGTGTTTTTCATGAGCGCGCAATGCCAGTGTCTTGAGCGTTGCTTCCATGGTATCGCGAATATCGAACGCAACCGGATCCAGCTCCAGCTTGTTGGCCTCAATCTTGGAGAAATCCAGAATGTCATTGATGACGCTCAGCAGGCCGTCGGCGGATAACTTGGTGGTCTCGACGTATTCACGTTGTTCGCGCGTCAGTTCGGTGTCAAGACACAGTGCACTCATGCCGATGATGCCATTCAGTGGTGTGCGAATCTCGTGACTCATGTTGGCGAGGAATTCGCTCTTGGCATGATTCGCCGCTTCCGCTGCTTCGCGCGCCCGTTGCATGGTGAGTGCTGCTTCCTTGTGTGGCGTGATGTCAGTGGACACGCCAAGCACATGCGTAACCGTGCCATGATTGTCGAAGACAGGACGCTTGATGGTCTGGAACCAGCGCTTGCGGCCGCCGGCATCAATCTGTGCTTTCTCGGGAATGACCTTTTCCGTGGTTGAATCAATCACGCTGCGGTCTTCACGATCGATGGTATCGGCTTCAATCAGATCGACGCCGGTTTCACTTTCCTTTTTGCCTGCCATGTCTTCCACGCTGCGTTTACGGCTTGATGCAAACGCCTGATTGACAAGTGTGAAGCGGCCTTGCCGGTCTTTGACGAAGATGTAGCTGGGAATCATGTCGATGATCTGCCGCAGAAAGGCGCGCTGGCTTTCAATTTCTCCGGTCTGCGATCTGACACGGCGCCGTAACGACACCACCCACAACAGGCTGGTCAACACTGCAAGCAACAATGCAGCCAGCACTGGCCAGACATGACTGAGATCCCAGAACGGTGCGCGCTTCAGCACCTGAATGTCTTCGAGTTCAGGAACACTCAGCCGGAAGGCGGTGGCGGCTGCATACGTGTCATCACGACCCAGCTGCCGCTGACGTTGCACGATACAGACACCGGAAACACGAATCAGGCTGCCTTCGCGGAAAGCTCTGGTGGAACTGTTGTCGCTCAGTACTGCAGTGAATGTTTGCCGGTCGCTTTGCAGGATAAGTGTAAGCTGGTTGATGCTTGCATCGACACTGATCAGGCGGCCATCAATTGCGACCAGCTGGTTGTCAAGGTTGCCTTTGAAAATGTCATCCGGTGTGACAATGGCCGGTGTGATCTTGCCGGAGGTATGCGTTGATTCAATCACCGCATCAGTCATCTGCGGTCCGTTGTCACTGGGTTCGGCATAACCGGTTGCAGTGATGATCTCGCCCAGTTGCAGATTGCGTCCGGGTGCCTTGATGTTGAGACTGCCGCTGGCATCCTGCACATAGATGTTGGAATCGTCGCGCAATGTCACCACGCCTTGTATGCGTTTGCGCCGTGCATCGGTGACATTGGCTTTGTAACGCAACAACTCGCCGATCGGCGTGATGGGCAATTCCTGCATGTTGTTTGCCACGCTGCGCAACACCGTGAAGTTGTGCGGCGAATCAATGTACATCCGATAGCCGGTCAATACGCGGGCCGGTGTGAACGAGGTGGACAAGACCCCGCGCACTTTCACGCGCGCATCAACGAGCTTGTCGAGTGACTGCTGGCTGTCAGTATTCACTATCAATGCTGCGATCTGTCCCAGCGGCGTGATGAAGTTGAACTGATACCCGATGCTGGTGGACTTGATTGGACGCACCAGACCTTCCAGCTCCACCCATTGCGAATCGTAAGCGCCACCGGGCGCAAGATCGGTGTCTACAGTTGCAGGTGCTGGCAACTGGCCCTGACCGAGCACGTTCACAAGCGGATGTGTAATGACGGGTGCAAAACCGCCGGGTGCACTGAGTCCGCGAATGCGTACACGCTGACCAAGCTTCAGTAAATGCAGATCCTGATCGGTGGCATCGACATAGATGCCTTCGCCATCACCGTAGGCAAAGAAACAACCGAGTTGTGGATCAACGGCAGTCAGTACAGCAATGACATCTACCGGCAACAATCGCGCGGATTGCTTGACGGAAAGATGATGCAGGGTTTTGATACTGCTAATCAGCGGTAAATCGTGATCATTATCGTCTTCAACGGTAGAGTCCTGCCGGTCAAGCAGGCTTACTGCAGCGCGTTGTAATGTCATCGTAAAACGGCGCATGGTTGGCCAACCAGTGCCTTCCACCAGGTCACCCGCCTTGAATTGCATGGCGTTCGGTGTTTCGACCGGCATGATCACTCCGCCGTTTGCAATCATCAATACCTGTGCGGATTCGGGCTGCACAACCCTGCCTTGAATGCGAATGCGATGTCCGCCATTGATCCAGCGTGTATCAGTCATCAGCGCGTGAATGGATGGTACGACAGGTATCTCTGCAGGTGCAGAATCGAGTACCGTGATGTCCTCTGTCGAAGCAACATGCATCAGCAGCCCCGGGTTTTCATTGCGCGGAAAATATTGCTCCCACGGATTAAGTGCAGTTTGCAATACACCGCGCAGCCGGATGTGCGCGTCCAGCAATTTCGCGGGCGACAACGTTGCATTGTCAGTCACAATGGCGGGCAACTGTTGATAGCCATCGCCGATTTCAATCAGCAGCAAACCATCAACACGTCGGGCGGCACGAACAATGCCAGTCGTTTCTGCGCGAATGCCCTCGCGGTTGCCCATTCCAGAAAAGAGTTCCTGCAGCGGTTGTACATCGGGTTTGGGTAACTCGACAATTTTTCGTTTCAGGATGTGCACATCGCCAAGCGTGATGCTTCTGGCATTATTGTGCAGACCATAGGCTTGTTTCACCGTTGCCTGCACCAGCACCTTTTCGCTCAGTTGCGGCACCGCTTGATCGTCCTGAAGCACACGCATGCCCGCAGTAGCATCCTGCAGGTAATAGAATTTCTCGACGGGATTAACGAAGGTGACAACGCCGCTGAATTCAACGTGCGAACCGGCGGCAGCCTGTTTTACTTCACTGATGCTGTTTGGCGCACCACTCAGCCACGGCCACTCATTGCCTGAAAGAGACAGCACGGTCAGTACGCAGACGGTGATGATCAACGGCACCAGAACTGGTGCGTTGCGAATCAATCTGTATACCGGTTGACGTGCAGTAGGCCGTTGCATGTCTGACTCACGGGGTATGGGTCATGCGTCTGCGGGATGCATGGAACATAAAATCTCGCTGCTGAAACTGTTGCAGAAGCGCAAAAAGTGCGCGCTCCCATTCGCTTCTCTCATCGGCTGGAGCGGGTCAAAATTGAGCGATGACGCATGATAAACAGCGGGAAATTCAGCGCTTCGTTGCGTGCAGCGGTGTCGTGCTGCTGCCAATGGTTGTGATAGGGATCACACTCGCAACGATGCGGTCACATGCGCGCAACTGCTGAACCAGGCTGCGTTGTCACTGCGATGTTGGCCGTCGGTACAAAAAAACGCCATGATGTGGATCATGGCGTTTGTTCTCATTTCTTTTAAGAAAGTCTTGTTTATCTCATGCCACCGAGGCGAGATAGTTTTTTGGCTTGGTTTTGGTTTGCTCAATGGCTTCAAGCAATTTGCTGTCGAGTTGCGGCAACGCCGGCAACTGTGATTCATCTGTCAGCAATGGCTTGAGTTTGTCATGCAATTGCGTTGCGACAGTGTGCAGTTCGCTGTATACCGTGCTGAGCTTGGTGGCGTTTTCATGCAGCTCGCTCAGCTCCTTGTCCTGATCCTGCTTTTCTTTACGCAAGGCGCCAAAGCTGATTTCGAGCTGGCGGCGGGCGTCGGCTTCGTCCTGCTTTTCCTTCTTCAGCGCTTTCATTTTCTTCACTACATTGTCCGGCGTGTCGGCCAGTGCAGTGTTGATGGCTTTCAATGCTTTTTCCTTTTCAGACACCAGATTCTTCAGCTGCTGGATTTCTTTTGCACTGGCAGCGCGTTCAGCTGCGAGTTGCGGTGCGGCCTTTTCCTGAGCGGCGCGCATGTTGGCCACTTCGGTTTCTGCGACAGACTGCGCGCGCTGGCTGGCAAGCAGTTTCTTTTCCATTTCATTGATGGACTGCTGCGCCTGATGTTTTGCATTGACGACGCTGGCGTCGGCGTCCTTGACCTTTTGCAGTGCTGCGTCGAGGGCGGATTTGAGTTCTTCCTGACTGCAGTTGGCGTCAAGACCGAGCGCTTCGGCTGCGGTGCGCATCAACATTTGCTTGCTGATGGCAAGCTCTTTCCACACTTTTAACTGAAGTTCAAACTGTGATTGATCCACGCGGGTTCCTACGTAAGGTTGGAAGGAGAAGGGAGCCGCAAAGTATAGCAAATTGCGGGCATATCGAAAGCAGGTTTATGACTGTTTCGCCGGATGAAGATACAACATATTGCAGCCGCAGGAGTTTTGCGTGGCGTTTGCCAATGGATTTAGTGTGACGACCTGCGACAAATGCGGCGTCATGGTTAAAGCCATCATCTGCGGCGCCGATGTTACCTGAGGATCGGCGTAAGCCGTTTCCCGGCAACGGAGGATGGCCGGGTCCGCATTGAAATAATCGCTCCGAGGCCGCAACTTGATGGCATCACACCAGCTGCTTTCAGACCAGGACAGCATTGTCGTGGGCAGTCCGCTGCCTTTTTCGGTGTACAGCGCCGATCGCAAGCTGCTGCTGGCAAAAGGTCAGGTCGTCGAGTCGGAACGAATACGTGATCAATTGGTAAAGTCGGGACGTTTCCAGAGCAACGGTTCTGCAAAAGAACTGGGCGCGCCGGAGGAGTTGCGCCACGATCAGCCATCACTGGCTGAAAATCCGCTTGATGTGTATATCCGCGAGTTCAACGCTGCAACCGGCAGTACACGCATTGGTGTCAGGGTATCGCGTGAAGAGTCGGGTGAGAGTTTTCCATGCTGGGTGCTGGGCGCAGACGAACAGAACGGATTGATCATCAGCGCGCCGACCAAACCGGATCGTTCCATTGTGCCGGTGAATGAAGGTCAGACCTGGATATTCCGGATGATGTATCTCACTGCTGCGGTGAAATTCAACGCGACCATACGCAAAGTCCAGTTTGAACCCATGCCGTCGATGAATGTTTCGTTGCCCAAGCAAGTGGAACTGCGGCATGTGCGCGCCAGCCCGCGCGTCGCAACCTGCATGCGTGCCATGGTCGACTACGGCAAGGAAGTGCCGGTGCTGATAACGGACATTGGTGTGGGCGGCATGCGTGTGGCGATTGAACGTGAACGCTGGGAACCAAAACCCGGCCACCGGGTGACACTGGTATTTGAAATTACCATGCTCGGTCAGGTCTACCATTTCAAGGTGCCCGCCACCGTGGTCAGCACTCCTCACGATCTGGAAAAGCGTTATCCAGCGTTGAGCTTCGCAGGTCTGAAAATCGAAGCACAATCCGAAACGGAAAAACTGGTGCTGCACAGTTATGTGTTCGAAAGAACGGCGCTGGACTTCAATGCACTGTGGAAGGCGCTGACGCAGGTCGGTTGAACTCCTGTTTTTCGCGCGCGCTGTTCAGTCAAGTTGCTATCATGCATGCATGACAACTGCTGTTTGCGACGACAACGACATTCCCGTCTGGCTTTCACTGCAATGTCATCCGCTGTATCAACACAGTGGATCCGTTACTGTTTGCGCCGCCGTATCACATGCGGCTGGATCATTGTTGTTGCATTACCGGGTCGCCGGTGAAGTGTCATCGCTGAATGTTCCCGGCAGGAAGCTGCCGGAACGGGCCGATAATCTGTGGCAACATACCTGTGCAGAGCTGTTTGCCGGTGTTGAACATGCCGAAGCTTATTGCGAATTCAATTTCGCGCCTTCATTGCAATGGGCAGCGTATCAATTTGCAGGTTACAGAAAGGATCTGCGCACGTTGTCATGCAGTGCGCCAGTGATCGAGATGAAACACGAAGATCAAGTACTGGAGTGGCGTGTGGAGCTGGTATTGCCATGGTCCTGTCGGCAAGCGCCACTGCAGCTGGGATTGAGCATGGTAGTGGAAGACATGGCTGGATCGTGTTCTTATTGGGCTTTGCGGCACGACACTTCGCGGCCTGATTTCCATCGCCGTGAAAACTGGATATGTCGAATCGAATCGTTTGCATGAACTTGAATAACGCGATGATGAAGACCGGACTGGATGTTTTTCTCGATGATGCACAGCTGCGCAAACCGCTGGCTGGAAAGCGCGTTGCATTGCTGGCGCATCCTGCGTCCGTTACGGCGAATCTGGTACATGCCATGGATGCATTGATGCGATTGCCGGATATCAGGCTGGTGGCCGGATTCGGTCCACAACACGGGCTGCGCGGTGACAAGCAGGACAACATGATTGAATCCCCTGACTTTGTCGATCCATTGCATGCGATTCCGGTATTCAGTTTGTATGGCGCTGTGCGCCGTCCCACCAGCGAGATGATGAATACCTTCGATGTAATGCTGGTGGATCTGCAGGACCTGGGTTGTCGTATTTACACTTTCATCACCACGTTGCGCTATGTGCTCGAAGCCGCAGCACAACATGGCAAACAGGTATGGATACTGGATCGTCCCAATCCCGTTGGCCGTCCGGTTGAAGGGTTGCGTCTGCGCCAAGGTTGGGAAAGTTTTGTCGGTGCAGGCGAATTACCCGTGCGGCATGGATTGACGCTCGGCGAATTGGCTGGATGGTTTGTGCGCACCTTGAAACTGGACGTGGAGTTCCATGTGGTGAAGATGCAGGGATGGCAGTTCAATGAATCACCAGGGTTTGGCTGGCCACTCTATCAACGCACCTGGATCAATCCTTCGCCCAATGCCCCCAATCTGTGGATGGCGCGTTGTTATGCAGGCACCGTGATGCTGGAAGGCACCACGTTAAGTGAGGGTCGCGGTACAACGCGACCGCTGGAATTGTTTGGTGCGCCAGATATCGATGCACGTGCAGTGTTGTCAAAAATGGAATCGCTGGCGCCACACTGGTTAAAGGGTTGCCGCTTGCGTGAATGCTGGTTTGAACCGACGTTTCACAAACATGCCGGCAAACTGTGCAGCGGCGTGCAGATTCATGTTGAGGACGTGGCCTATCTGCATGCCGACTTCAAACCCTGGCGCATCCAGGCGCTGGCATTCAAGGCCATTCGTTTGCTTCATCCGCACTATGAGCTGTGGCGCAATTTTCCTTATGAATATGAGCTGCAACGGCTGGCGATTGATGTGATCAATGGCAGTTCGTTGTTGCGTGAGTGGGTAGATGATGCGCAAGCAACCACTGGTGATCTGGATGCGCTGGCTGGAACCGATGAAGAGGCTTGGCAGACGGAGCGGCGGGCTTATCTTTTGTATTGATTGATGCGGATTGAATCCCAGCTTCGCGGGTTAGAACAGCGTGTCGTGAGGCTGATGAGCATCGTCATCACCGGATTGCCGGGCTGAGTCTGCCTGCGTTTCCGGTTCCTCCACTGACCATTGTTCACGGAAGGCCTGGACTGCGTCGTTATAAATGCTGGCGTGGCGCTTGCTGAGAACCAGCGATGACAGATCGCAAACTCTGGCGCGCAACAAACCCAGATCATGCGCAGCATCAAACAGGCTTGGATACCAGCTCTGCCAATTGGGCAACAGCGCGTCAACCTGCTCGCGCAGGGTGCGTTTGTCTGTCGATGCCTGGGATTGATACGGGTTCATTGGCAGCCATTGTGCCACATCCGGCTGAATCCGCAGGGGGAGGCCCGTTATGAATCGCTTTTGATGTCAAATTCATGGTACAACTAGCGGTTTGTGGCAACCGTTCTGAAGAACTTGCGGATTATTAATGCGGTTGGGATTGGCTTTGCCGGAATTCCCGTTGAGAATACTGCCCTTTGTGGATTTGTCATGAGCCGCGTATCCGGACGAGGTGCGCAGGCAAAGTGCTGTTGCACTTCAACTGGAATGTTGCGGTTCATGCGGAGAGAGTCTTTGTGGTGATGTCGAGCGTGTCGAAATACAAGCGGACTTGGTATGCAAGGTTGGGCCTTACGCTGGCCGTGGCAATTTTGCCAACGCTGGCGGCATGGGGCGATACCGCATACCAGACACTGAGCTATTCCAATGTGTTCGCTTTTTATATCAGCCACACATCCTCCGGTGTCACGGAAGTGCCCATCAATGGCAGGAACTATCTCTACGGCACGCTGGTAAACACTTCCAGCGACAGCGGCGGCGCCATTTATCGCGCAACGACGGATGGCAATGTTGTCGAGACCGTGTATCAATTCACGGATGCCGATGGCTACATTCCGGCAGCAGGATTACTGCTGGCACAGGATGGCAATCTGTATGGTGTGACGGTGTATGGTCCCAAGGTCGGTGTAAATACACAGTCAGGAACGGGAACCATATTCCGTGTTTCGCCAGATGGCACCGGTTTTACTACCCTGCATGTATTTGACAATGCGACCCCCACTCTCGACCTGCAAACCGGTGCGGTTATCAATGTCAACAATGATGGCGCGTTGCCACAACAGGCATTGATTGATGGCCAAGATGGTTTTTTGTATGGCGTCACAGGAAATGGCGGCGCGAATGGAACCGGAACGATTTTCCGTATTCAACTCGATGGCAACAATTTTCAGGTGCTGCATTCGTTCGCCAAAGTAAATCCATTGACCGGGTTCAGTTTTAACTACAATCACGAAGGCGCAGTGCCTTCAGGGGCGTTACGCCTGGATAGAAATACCGGATATTTGTACGGTGTTACCGGCGGCGGCGGTGATGCTGGTAATGGCACGCTGTATCGCATTCAAACCGATGGTAGTCAGTTCCAGACCATTTTTTCATTCGAACCGCTGAACGGCACCATTAGCGGAAACAACGACACAACCAACTGCCATGGAGCATCGCCCACCGGCAAACCGTTAATCGCGAACGATGTGCTGTACGGCGTGACGCGTGCAGGCGGAAATGACAGCAGTAATTGCAATGGCGATTCTGATGGCACCCTCATCGGATACGGTACAGTGTACGCCGTGGCGCTTGATGCGATTCCTTCCAGTGGGCTTATCGACAGCAGTCAATTCGACACGGTGCATGATTTTCTGGGAACTGATGGCCAAAACCCGACTGGCGACTTGCTGCTCGCCAATGATGGTATTTTTCTGTACGGCCAGACTGCCACTGGCACAAATTCATCGGTGCAGCCGTTTTCCAGTCTGGGCACCGTATTCACCATTGACTCCCAACATCCCGTCGGCAGTTTTAATCAGGCATTTGGCTTTGCATCTAACCAGGGCAGTTCACCTTCGGGATTCATGATTCAAGGGCATGACGGCTATTTTTATGGCACGGTGTCATCGGGTGGCGGATGTGGTGGCGGAGCTGTTTTTCAGTTGCGTGGAGATGGTTCGCCGGCGCAGCCAGGAACGGTCAGTTGTAATGCAGGCGTGAGTCCCGACAGTTCCTCGGCATCTGTTTATGGTGGTAGCGGGGATATGAATTGGGGTTTCGTGTGTTTGCTGGCTGGGCTCGGGTTTCTGGCGCCAGCGCGCCGCTTTAAGCGTATTTAAGCGTTTGGTACCAGCAGCATAAGTAAGATGTGTAGAATAGAAGAATCGAATACGAAGGGGTATGGGCGCACTGCGGTGCTAAAACATGCCGATTAGCCGTGCCAGCGCCGATTTTTCCGAAAAGTGGATTTTAATTTGGTTCGTGTGATTATTTTTGGCTGAAAGAAATACAGGGTTTGCAATGATGAAAAGTCGTTCTTGTTTAATGCTGCTGACGTTGGGGTTGGCGGTGCTCCTGACCGCATGCGGTCACCACAATAATTCGGCGCCAACTACCGCCAATGTCAGAATTGTCAATGCAACCCACGTGGCCAATTTGACCCTGACCAGCACCAACACCGCATCAGGTTCGACTGCGGTGACAGTAGCATCAAGCGTCGCCGCAGGCGGGTCCAGTTCTTACACTGCTGTCGATAGTGGCACGACTGCGCTTGTTGGCAGCGTCGGCGATGGTTCTCTTGCCGCTTCCAATTCCACCACTGTGGGATTGACAGCAGGTAGCTACTACACCGTTATCGCATTTGCTCGTAACGGTATTATCACTCTGGTCACCTTGCTTGATGGCCAGACGGCTCCGGCGACTGGTTTTGCGTTGTTCAGCATCAGCAATCCTGCTCCCGATGCAGGTCCGCTGGATGTGTATGTGGTGTCACCTGGCGCCGCAATTGACGATACTGTCACGCCCAAGTACCAGAACGTTTTCAGCGGTGGCAATTCATTGGCTCAATCCATTGCTGCTGGGACATACGACATCGTCATTACCGCTTACAACAAGCCTGCAGATGTCAGGTTGAAAATTGCTGGTATCAATCTCAAAGATCAGGAAATTGCGACGTTGATGCTGACCAGCACTACGGGTGGTGCATTGGTGGATGGCACTCTGGTTCAACAGGACACGACAACATCACAGGGTGGTGCGATCACTGCATACAACAATACCAATGCACGCATCAGGTTAGTTGGTGCGTTCTCGAGTCTTTCGCAAACGAATTACACGGCAACAGCCCCTGATGGCACGACAAATTATTCTGATTCCCTGATTTCCAGCAGCATTTCTGCGGGACAATACAAGTTGGTAGCCGCAGGCACAAAGGTTCAGAATGTGTACCTCAAAACGTCAGGTTCATCGTCGACTGTGCAACCAACCAACATTGTTGCCGATGCCAGCTGTCAGAACACGTTGTACGATGCAACCAATCATTGTTCGGCAAGCAAACTTGCTTTCAATGCACCTTTGGTTGCTGGAAATGAATATACACTTCTAGTCTATGGTGACACGACTGCGATGCCCGTACAGTCGTATGTTCAGCTTCTTTCCGACAATAACCAAGCGCCTACTGCGGCACGCGTTCGCGTCGTCAACGTTGTGCAGCTAACTTCGGGAGATGCAACCTTTGATGTGGTTGACTTGTTCAATTCCAGCGTGCCTTTGTTCCAGGCGGTGCAATACGAACAAACGTCGGACTATGCCGGTTTGACTACAGGAGTTTCTCACCTCGCTGCGCAAGTTGAGGCGCTTGCTACTCCGGAGCAAAAAATTGAGGATGGCAAGAACATCGCATTGGGCGGTGTGTATACCCTGATTATGGGTGGTACTACAGACGGTACTAACGATAAGTTTACTTCGAAATTGCTTCTCGATCGTTGCCTGCCAACCATTCAGTGCTGATCGTTTGAGATTGTAACCGGCAGTCAAATCAACCTGGTTTGGCTGCCGGTTTTTTATGGCTGGTTGCCATTGATGATCCGGTGCGACATTGAGATCAGGCAAGTATTGTTGATCTCTCGATCAATGAGTATCACCCAGAAATTGCCATTCATAGGCAAACCGTAACTGGTCGTAATCCCTTTTCAGATCCGCAGGAAACGGATTGAATGGCGCAGCCTTGCGCAGAATGTTGAGCGCAGCCTGATCAATTTCCGGATCGCCGCTCGATTCCTGGATAGATGCTTCTTTCAGATTGCCATCGGATGTAATGACCACCGCAACCACGGGATTCTTGGTGGCTGAGTGGCGGCGTGCAGCTACCGGAAAATTCAGCGTGCCAATGCGTTCGATCTTGCGTTTCCAGCCGTCGAGATACGGCGCGAGACGCGATTCGCGTGTGTCGGGTGTGATGTAGGCCTCGCGAGTCTCCTTGCCGCGCAGCCGCAACAGGTCATCCAGCAGACTCGTGGTGATTGGATTCGGTGGTGTTGGCGACAACGACAGTGGTGTTTCGTTGTTCAGCGTGGGGAGATCGGCACCATTCTGGAATGCGGTATTGGCGTGCTCGGCGCGGCTCGACACCACTTCCACAGTGGCGCGGCCAGCAAGTGCCTGCGCAAAGTTCAGCGAATTGCCATCCAGCGTGCCGTTGTTCATCGCCGCCATTGGTGATGAGGCCGGGTTTGCGGCACGTTCGCGTTTTTGCGTGGTTCCATTGCCAACCTGACTGCGTTGTGCAAGATATACCGCATCAGGATTAGCTTCGCGTGAAGGGCTGTTGTCCGTCAGCAGCAGCACTTCAAGTGTGGGTGCCAGTGTGTTCATCTTCAGGAAAGGCGCAACAAAAGTCAGGCCGGTAATCACGATGATGTGAAACAGCGCCACCAGAAAAATGATGGTGACCAGCCGGTCGCGGCTGGTTTTTGAAGTGCTGCCGTGAGCAAACACCGATTGTGCTTCGATGGCAGCAGCGTTGCGCAATGGACGCTTGGACATCACGTTTTCCCGGCGAATTCACTTTAACGAAACGATAACGATGCGATGCGATTGCAACGCAGAGCGGTGCCAATGCAGGCGCGCATACATTGCACCACTTACCTGAATTTCACCAGTGGCATCAACCCGCAATACCTGTGACACAGCCATTTGTTTTGCAACACGCTGCCAGTTGCCGGGGCCGGCGGCCATCAATGCCGTGGAAGCGGCATCTGCGCCTGTTGCCGTGTTCGCAATCACCGTGACCATTTGCGTGTGTTGTACCGGCATGCCGGTGTGGGGATCAAGTACATGGCCAAACCGTTTTCCGTTGATCACGATGAACCGTTCATAGTCACCGGAGGTTGAGATGCTTTCGTTGCCGTTCAGGCGCAATGAAGCCAGCGCTGCATCCTTGCGTGCATCGCGTATCTGGATGTCGCGCATACCTTGATCCAGATCGCCCATGATTTCGATTTGTCCGCCAATGTTGATCGCAGCGGCCTTGACGCCAAGGTGCCGCAGACGTTCCATTGCCAGGTCCAGGGCATAACCTTTGGCAATTGCACCCATGTCCAGTTGCACATCAGGACGTGTGCTGTGGATTCCGCCGGGTTGGATGATGACATCGCGCATGGTGGGATGATCGTGTTGCCACGCTGCCAATTGGGCATTCAATTGCAGTGCATCTGGTGAATGAGTGCGGGTGCGAACAATGTTGTCGAATCCCCACGCGTGAATCATTGGCGCTATCGCAGGGTCAAAGTAACCATCGCTTGCGCGATAAAATGTTTCCGCTTGCACCAGCAAATTCCGTAATGCAGGTGAAACAGAAATGGTATTTCCAGATACAAATGCCGCATTCAGCTGCTTCAGTTCACCCGGCATGTCTCCCCACGGATACCAATCCTTGCTCCATTGCAGCATGGATTGTTCGATATCGCCGGTGGCGTGTATTGCTGCGACGGAATCATCGCCTGCCACACTGATGTCAACGCGTGTTCCCATTGCAAGGAAAGTGCTGTCGTAATGTTGCGGATGATCGCAAGCACTCAACAATGCAGCGACGGCCGCCAGAATGAGCACGCCTCGTGACATTTTTCTGCGCGTCGCAAGGCTATTTGTGCTTTGTCCTTGCCAGCAAGCGCTTTTCAATGGCATCAATCAACAGGCCGGCGATATCACATTTGAATTGCTTGTCGAGCTCGCGAATGCCGGTGGGACTGGTGACATTGATTTCCGTGACATAACCACCGATGACATCCAGTCCTACAAACAGCATGCCGCGATCGCGCAGTGCCGGACCGATATGTCTCGCAAGCCAGCGGTCGCGCTCATTCAATTCGCGTCCAACACCATGTGCGCCCGCCGCAAGATTGCCGCGATTGTCGGTGGGTGAGGGAATGCGCGCCAATGCATACGGCGCAGGTTCGCCATCGATGATCAGGATGCGCGAGTCGCCGCTGTCGACGATTTCAGGGAGATATTTCTGCACAATCGCAAAACGCGAACCGTATTCGGTCATGGTTTCAAACACCACGTTGGCATTCTTGTCGCCTTCCTTGATGACAAAAATGGAACGGCCACCCATGCCATGCAAGGGCTTGCAGACAATGTGATGATGCTCATGCAGGAACGCGTGCATGTCGCCCATGTCGCGCGTGATCAGCGTGGGTGCGCAACATTGCGGAAACCACGCGGTAAAAACCTTTTCATTCATGTCACGCAAACCTTGCGGACGGTTCACAACCAGTACACCTTCCGCTTCGGCTCGTTCGAGAATGTAGGTGGTGTAGATGTACTCTGTGTCAAATGGCGGATCCTTGCGCATCAAAATAACATCCATGGTGCTCAGACGCTCAACGCGTTCCGGTCCCAGCGTCGCCCAGTCCTCGTAATCATCACGGACTTCAACAGGATGCATGCGGGCCCACGCGACGCCATCACGCAGCCACAGATCGCGCTGCTCCATGTAATACAGTTCATAGCCATGACGTTGCGCAGCCAGCATCATGGCGAGCGATGAATCCTTGTTGGGCTTGATGTGTTCGATGGGGTCCATGAGGACGGCAAGTCGAACGCGGCGCTTGGTCATTGAAGCAGTCTCCGGTGGCATGCTGGAACAGCACAGGGTGTAGATAAAATTCAAACACTATTGTGCGGCCATTCGCCATAAGGAATCTACATCTGAAATCATTTAGCCGGATTGTGCGCTGTTTCAGTACAAATATTATATTTCTCTGCCGACAAACAATCCCAGCTACGTACCATTGGCGCCCTGAACAAGTCCGTCCAGTGACTGCTGATCAAGCACAGTGTAGTTGGTTCGGCTGATCAGGCCGCCGGTATCCCAGAAGAAAGGCAATACGCCGGTAGTAATTCGCTGTTTCGCCAGATACTTGAAAAAGTAAGCACGCGAGGCATGATGAAGTTTGAGGTCATCCTTCGACATCACGGCCACATCGGCAGCAACGGTATGCCGGTCAACCGCGCCGAACTCACCCATGACCACCGGAATGTTCCTGTCGAGGAATTGTGCTTTCATCCGCGACATTTGCGCATCAAGAAAATCCTCTTCGCCCCAGGTGGGATTATGTGCAGTATCAGTCGTTGAGTGGAAATTCTTGCCCCAATAGAAAAACTGTTTGCCAGAAGGCGTATCTGCAGTCATGCCGGCAAAGTTCCATGGCGAA
This sequence comes from Steroidobacteraceae bacterium, assembly GCA_035548495.1. GTDB lineage: Bacteria > Pseudomonadota > Gammaproteobacteria > Steroidobacterales > Steroidobacteraceae > CAILZL01. Next base: position 38,194 of record DASZSV010000027.1, on the reverse strand, counting down.
TAATAATGCACCTCGACCATCAGACGATCAGGCACAGTGTCGGTGGGCATGCTGGTCATCAACTGACTGGTTTTTGTGATGTCGGTACTCGGGCCTTGTACGATCAATACGCGATAGGCATTGCGTCCGCCGGTGGCGCGTACCGCATTGATGAACGTCTGGTGATATGACATCAGCACATCCATTTGTGTTGCGTCGTTGACATTGGGCTCGTTGGCGCTGGCAAACATCACGTGCTCGTCGAAATCTCTGAGAGATGTTGCAATCTGTTGCCAGTAGGCTTTTTGTTTGGCGTTGACGGCGTCCCTGTTTGCGGGCGTTACGTGATTCTCCAGCCAGCCGCCATCCCAGTGAATATTCACAATGACATACATGTCATTGTCAACACAGTATTGCACGACAGTTTTTACGCGTTGCAACCAGTTGGGATCGATCTGCGCGGTCTGCTGGTTGGCGTACTGATCCCAGGAAGCAGGCAGACGGATCGCGTTAAAACCGCTCTGCTTGATGGCTCTTATCAGATCACCGGTGATTCTGGGATTACCCCAGGCAGTTTCGCCGCCGGTGGCTTCCAGTGTGTTGCCGATATTCAATCCCAGTCTGATTTTGTCTGCCAGTTGCATGGCAGTGCGGGTGACGCCTGTCATGTCGGCCGCAACAGGACTGGTATTGTAGTCGGGATACAGCGCAACAGCGCCGGATGCATAACTGCTGTTTGTTGGGCTTGCGCTGGCTCCGGCGTTGCTGGCACTGGAGCTCATGCTGTGGCTGAGTGATGCATTCGCTGCGGATGGGGAGGTAGTGCTGCAGCCGGCGCTCCACAGCAACGTGGCAACAAGCATCAGTCTGGAGATGAGTTTCATGTCGATATTGCCATCTTTGTCGTAAGTCATCGGTTCGCGTCAAGCCGTTGGCACTTGGTGGAAGGCGCCGGTTTAAACAACGGTTTCGTCAGGTGTGGTTGCCGTTATTTAATAATATAAATTATATAAATAAAACCGGACTTGAGGGAACAATTTCTGCTGGCAGGGTGCAGGGGTTCAGGGGCCATTCGTGCCTGAAGTGCGCAAGGGTTGTAACATCGTCGAAATTTTGTTCCGGCAAGGATGCGGGCCGGCACCCGGTTGTCGGCGCAATTTGAACTGCATCACGCTTGTGAATTCAACCATAACCTGTTCTGCGCACTGTGCCGCAGTGCAAGTCGTGACGCGCCTCATACTATACGCAAGCGGCCGATGTCAGGGGACATATCAATATGTTAAAAACATGCCGCTGTACAGATATGATTTGTTGCGTCGCCGGTTGGCGGCGTCTGGTCAGCGCTGAGGTACTCACTGATGAACGGGGCAATTGCCGAAAATCCACGACTGTCCGGGTTGAAAGTACTGGTCATCGATGACAGTAAAACCATCCGGCGAACGGCTGAGACACTGCTGGCCAAAGAAGGCTGCCAGGTGTTTACGGCGGTTGACGGTTTTGATGCGCTTTCAAAGATCGCGGATCACCAGCCGGACATTGTCTTTGTCGATATCATGATGCCGCGCCTCGACGGTTATCAAACCTGTTCGCTGATCAAGCACAACAAGGTATTCAAATCCATTCCCGTCATCATGTTGTCCAGCAAGGATGGATTGTTTGACCGTGCGCGCGGCCGCATCGTTGGCTCGGAACACTATCTGACCAAACCGTTTACCAAGGACGAATTGCTCAGTGCGATTGACGCCCATGTAGGTCATCTGGTGCGTTGAGGTGATTATGGCGCTGATTCTGATTGTTGATGATTCGCCCACCGAGGTGTATGCGATGAAGACCACGCTGGAAAAGCATGGTTACCAGATTGCATCTGCCAATGATGGGCTTGAAGCATACGAAATGGCGCGGCAGATGCAGCCCGACATGATTTTCATGGACGTGGTGATGCCGGGCATGAACGGCTTTCAGGCGACACGCAAGCTGTCCAGTGATCCGGTTACCAAGTCCATTCCGATTGTGATGGTTACTTCCAAGGATCAGGAATCGGATCGTGTATGGGGCATGCGTCAGGGGGCCGTTGATTATCTGGTCAAGCCGGTATCCGCACAGCGGTTGCTGGAAAAAGCAAAAGCCACACTGTCCGAATGAAACGGGTATTGAAGTGACAGCCACCTCCGCAGCCGCATTGCGAACACTGGTTCATACGCCATTCGAGCTGTTGCTTGAAATGGAACGGCGCGCGCGTGCCATGCACAGTGGTTACAGCGGTGAAGCGCAGGCGGGTCACGAATGGGTGGGTGTGTCGTTCCGTCTTGGTGGAGAAATCTTTCTGGTGGCGCGTGATGAAACCCGTGAAGTGCTCAGCGTGCCGCCGTTTCTGACGCGAGTACCCGGTGCGCGTTCATGGATTCGCGGTCTTGCCAATGTGCGCGGACAATTGTTGCCCGTCGTGGATTTGCGTTCCTTTCTGGGCGGCGGCGCAGCTACCATTGGCCGTGCAGCGCGCATTCTCGTGGCGAATCATCGCGAAGTGCCTGCGGGATTGCTGGTGGATGAAGTGCTGGGTTTTCGCCGTTTCACCGACAATGAATTCAATGCACAGATTCCCACCACCATTCTGCAATGCGATCGTTATCTCGCCGGCGCGTTCCGCCGCAGCAATGAAGTTGCTCCGGTATTCGGACTGCGCAGCTTGCTGGAAAGCGAAGAGTTTCTGAACGGCGCGGCCAACTAGCGGTACCAATGCGATGTTAGGCAAGCTAAAAGCACTGCGACTTATTCCTCTGTTGCTCGGCATTTCGCTGGCAGGCATGGCCGGCGCTGCCGTGTGCGTGCTGGGATTGTTTGGTGATGCGCGGCTGGGATTGATTTTGCTCGCTGCCGCCGCCGGCGTGCTGATCATCGTCATGATTGTGCATTTCACCACTGCGGAGTTGTGGAAGCAGGCAGAAAAGCAGCGAACACAGCACGAACGCAATCAGGAGGCCATTCTGCGACTGCTGGATGAAATTTCCAACCTGGCCGATGGCGATCTGACGGTGCATGCCACCGTCACTGAAGACTTCACTGGCGCCATTGCGGATTCATTCAACACCGCGGTTGAAGCATTGCGCGATCTGGTGACCACCATCAATCTCACCGCCATCTCGCTGGATGGTTCTGCGCGCAAGGCGCTGGCTTCCGCAGGCCATCTTGCCAAGGCATCAGTACAGCAGGCCAAGCAGGTGAGTGCGGCTTCCGAGTCCGCCGCTGCTATGGCGTCATCCACTGAAGAAGTGTCGGGCAATGCGGAACGTTCATCCGATGTGGCGCGTCACTCTGTGGACATTGCACACAAGGGCAGCGATGCAGTGCGCCGTACCATCGAGGGCATGAACACCATTCGCGAAACCATTCAGGAAACGTCCAAGCGCATCAAGCGGCTGGGTGAAAGCTCGCAGGAAATCGGCAACATCGTCGAATTGATCAATGACCTTGCGGAACAGACCAACATCCTGGCATTGAACGCGTCGATTCAGGCGTCGATGGCGGGTGAAGCCGGACGCGGCTTTGCAGTGGTTGCGGATGAAGTGCAGCGTCTTGCTGAACGCGCGGGTCAGGCAACCAAACAGATTGAAGGATTGGTACGTACCATTCAGGCAGACACCAACGAGGCCGTGGTATCCATGGAACGCAGTACCACTGATGTGGTGGGTGGCGCATTGCTTGCTGAAAATGCCGGCGCAGCCCTGCAGGAAATCGAACAGGTGTCCAACCAGATTGCATCGCTGGTGCAGAACATCTCCGCCAGTGCACGCCAGCAGGCACAGGCTGCACAGGATATTTCCCGCAACATGCAGGTATTGCGCGAGATCAGTTCGCAGACCGCAGACAACAGCGCAGCGACTTCTGCTTCCATTGGCAAGCTGGCGCAACTGTCCGGTTCGTTGCGCAAGTCTGTTGCCGGATTCCGTTTGTCCGACATGACCAATGTACCAACCACACGTCCTGAAGATGTGGTTGAAGTGACCGAGACCCGCAGCAAGACCACCAATGTGAAACCGGCTGGCGATACAAAAAAAGTGGGAGGAATGGCGCGATGATTTATGAGGGCAGCGTGCGATGAGTGATATGACAACGCAAACCCTCTACGTTGTCGCGCGTGAGGTCAACAACGAGCTGAACGACGCGCGCATGGCGCTGGAGTTGTTTGGCGAGCAGCAGGACAACCTCGCCCTGCTGCAGAAGTGCCGTGAGCATCTGCGGCTGGTGCGCGGCGCGTTGCGTCTGGTGGAAGTGTTTGGTGCGGCGTTGCTGGTTGAAGAAATGGAACAACTGGCGCAATACCTGATTGATCACATCGATCAAAAACGTCATCTGCCTGAAGGACTGGATGCGCTGATGCGTTCCATGGTGCAGTTGCCGACGTATCTTGAACGGGTCATGGGTGGCGGCCGCGACATGGCGCTGGTGCTGTTGCCCTTGCTGAATGACTTGCGTGCGGTGCGCGGCAATCCGTTGTTGTCGGAAGGCACCTTGCTGTTGCTCAATCTCAGTTCCGACAAGCAGGCCAATCCGCAGGCGCCTGCGCCGGGCGAGCCCCATGCAACCGCCACGCAGTGGGCACGCAAGATGCGTACACGTTTCCAGTTGGGTTTGCTGGGCTGGATCAAGGGTGAACGCATCGATCAGAATCTGGAAATTCTGTCGCGCGCAGCGGAAAAAATCGAACAGGTTGCTGTTACTCAACCGGTGTTCCAGTTGTGGTGGGTGGTTGGTGCAGTACTGGAAGCCTTGCGTGATGGCGGGCTGGACAGCACGGCGTCCATCAAGCGGTTGCTGGGACAGGCAGATCGTGAAATGCGCCGGCTTTATGCTGAAGGCGAACAAAAGTATTCCGAAAGGCCGCCACTGGATTTGCTAAACAATCTTCTTTACTACGTGGCACGTGCAGCGACTGATGGTCCACGGGTTGCAGCCGTGCGTGCATCGTTCCGCCTGAATGAATTGCTGCCCATTGATGCGCAGGTTGAAGCGGCACGTGAGAGTCTCTCCGCTCCCTCCGTCAAGCTGATGAAGACGGTGGCCGGTGCCATCAAGGAAGATCTCGCGCGGGTGAAAGATGCTTTTGACATTTTTGTACGCAAGGGCGGACTCGAAATTGAAGAGCTGTCGCCACAACTGGAGTTATTGAAAAAGATCGGCGACACATTGGGCGTGCTGGGATTGGGCAATCTTCGCGAACAGGTGCAGCAACAAACCACGCTGTTGCAGAACATGCTGCAATCAACAGCCACAGTGGACGATGCATCACTGATGTCGATGGCTTCCACACTGATCAGTGTCGAAGACGGACTTGATGCACAACTGGTCGGCCTGATCATGCCGGATGAAAGTGCCGATGCATCAAGCAGTGCCGAGAAAGGCGATAAGGATGTCGAGTTCCGTCAGGTATCCGAAGCTGTGTTGCGCGAATGCATTGTCAACATGGCGCGCATCAAGGAGTCCATTGCATTGGCACTGGAACATCCCGGTGAAGTGCAGACACTGGACCAGATTCCGCAACTCATACGCGGCATCAATGCGGGATTGCTGATGCTGGGCAAGACCCGTGCAGTGGAAATCACCGAACGCATCAGCAAGGCAATGGAACGTTATGCGCGTCCCGACATCATGTCACGCATTCCCGAAAAAATGGACCGTCTCGCCGATGCCATTGTTGCTGTTGAATACTATCTTGAAACCCTGCAGGCGGGGCGCAGTGATCCTTGGTACATGCTCGATAATGCCGAAGGTTGTCTGCAAGCACTGGATGACATGAGCAAGGGCGGCACGGGTCTGCATCGTATTCCGCAGAACCTGACCAACATCATGAGTTCGACCAATGTTGCACCGACGATGGCCAACACGATGCACATGGCCACCAGGGTGCTGGAGCCACAGGGCAAGATTGAGCCGACACAGGTGATTCATGACAAGCCCTTGCCGGTACTGACTGAATCTCGCGTGGCTCTGAATGATCATGCTGCGACGATGGTGAATCTGCCGCCGGTGCTGGTGCGTCCCGAAGACAAGTCCAGTCCGGAGTTCCTCGAGCTGTTCATTGAAGAGGCGCGCGAAGAGATTTCAAAACTGCAATTGATGCTGCCGCGCTGGGATGATGATCCTCAGGACATGGATGCGCTGACTCATATTCGCCGTTCATTCCATACCTTGAAAGGCAGCGGCAGACTGGTTGGCGCACAACTGGTTGGCGAGTTCGCATGGTCCATGGAAAACATGTTGAATCGCGTGATCAGCAAGACGCTGGAACGTACCCCTGAAATGGTTGAGATGTTGCGACAGGCAGTGGCCGCGTTACCGGAACTGATCGAACAGCTTGAAAGCGGCCGGGCGCCACAGACCAATGTGGGCGCATTGATTGCCTGGGCTTACACCTTTGCCGGTACGCGCGACCAGAAGCGTGGTCCGGCGAATGCCAATGACACAGGCATGATGCCTGCGTTTAAACCCGGCGCAGCGGCAACACCTGCCAAGCCAGCGCAAACCGCGCCGGTCAACATGGATCCGGCATTGCACGATATTTTTTCGAAGGAAGTGGCAGGACATCTTTCGGCCATCCGCCACTTCATCAATGACTGCAGCATCATGCCGCCGCCTTATGCGGTGACGGAAGCATTGCATCGTGCCTGTCATACCATCAGCGGTGCATCCAAAACCGCGGGCGTGCGTCAAAGCATAAAGATCGCCGAACCGCTGAACCACTACATTCGCAAGCTGTATGACAATGCAGCGCCATTGCCGGCGGCAGGGCTCACTGTGCTCAGTGATTCGGTCAATGCCATCGACCACATTCTCGCCAACGTCAATGAAGACTCGGTATTTTTCAAATCGCAGAGCAGTATTGTGGCGCGCATCCAGACTCTGGAACAGCAACTGGATGTCGAACTCAGCCGTCGTGAATTGTCGGCGGATTCAACCAACTTGATGAACATGGCCGGGACTGCATCGCAGTTTGCGGATGATGCGCATGATGCCTCCGCAAGCGATCGTTACACCATGATTGACTTGCCAAGCGATCTGCCGGGCGATGTGCCCGGCGCATCGGAAACCATTACCGAGAATGATGTACTGGTGGTACATGATGAACACGAAGAAGACGAGAATTGGGTGAGCCTCACGGTGGATGATCTGCAACAGATGGTTGAATCACCCATCGAAACCATTCTGCGCAAGGGACCTGATTTCGATGCAGTGAATGAATTTCTGCAGCCCGGCACAGGTGGTGAATTGCCCAGCAGTGATGACACCATTCGCAATTCATTGCCGGATTACGTTGCCGATGATTTTCAGACTGGAACGCATACGCACATCGTGCTGGATTCAACCAACTTGAATCCGGCACTGGATGTGGCCGCGCTGGAAGAATCATTGCCGGTATTGCATCCGCATAACGCCATTACGCCACCGCTGACAGCGCCACCCGCAATGCAGGCAGCAACACCATCGCCAGTCATGCCACTAAACCCGCCAGTGACGCAACCATTGGTGAACAATGCGTCCGATACAATGGCAGAGCGTCGTGCGCCCAATCGGCCGATGTCCAAAGGTCCGGCAGTGAGTGCACAGCCCATTACCACTGCCCCCGTTGAGAACGATGCGGTGCCCGTTGCGGCCGATGGCGAGTTCGATGCCGAGGTGGCTGCGATTTTTTCCGAGGAGGCCAGTGAACTGCTTGAAGCCGCCGATGCGGCATTCAACAACTGGCGCGGTGATCGTGGCAATCAGGCGCAGTCACATGAATTCAAGCGCGCGTTGCATACCATCAAGGGCGGCGCACGCATGGCGGGCATTCGTTCCATGGGCGATCTCAGTCATGAACTCGAATCGTTCATGGAAATGCTGGAACACGGTGTGGTCACCGCATCGCCGTCGGTGTTCGAGATGTTGCAGAATGCACTGGATGTTCTGCATCGCATGCGCGATGTGGTGGCGCAGGGCAAGAATGTCAGTGGTGCACCCAATCTGATTGCACGCATTCGCGCACTGGCGAAAGGCGAAGCACCGCCTGCGGTGGTAACGCCGCAAGTGGCTGCCGCAGTACGCAACATGCCTACCGAACAGGAACTGCCTTTCATCACGTCGTTTGCCGGTGATGATCTGCAGCATCCCGGTGTGCCAAAGGCAAATGAACTGGAACATTCCATTCATCTCGACTTGCCTGAAGAACAATTGAATCCTGCTGCCTTTGCGCCAACGCAGGCAATTGAAGTGATGCATTCATTCAGCGCATCGCCCATGGAAGAATTCGATGTTCATGAATTGAACGACGCATTGCCCAATCCCGCCTTTGGACCGCCAACAGAATCCACCATTGATTTTGAATTGCCCGATACATCGCAGGTGCCTGCGGTTGATGTGCCGGTGGTGCAAGATCATGTTGAAGAAGTGGAAGTGATGCTCGATGCGGCGGAGGTTGAAGCACAGTCGCATATCGCTGTCGAACCTCCGCAACCAGAACGCGCTGCCGATGAACTATCAGCGCCGCCATCAAAGTCACAGACTGAATTGCAGTCTCAAGCACAACCGCAACCAGCAACCGCTGCGATACACAGCGCGTTGCCGCCGGGACGCGAACAGCCGGTGCAGGAACGCGGTGAAGTGGCACGTGTCGATGCTGACCTGCTCGACAACTTGCTCAACAACGCCGGTGAAGTCAGCATCCTGCGTTCGCGTCTGGAGCAGCAGATATCGTCAGTGGAATTCAATCTCAGTGAATTGAATCGCACCGTGTCGCGCCTGAAGGAGCAATTGCGCAATCTGGAACTGGAGACTGAAGCGCAAATCCTGCACAAGCATCAGGATGATTCGCATGCGCGTGCCGACTTTGATCCGCTGGAACTCGACCGTTATTCCACCATTCAGCAATTCTCGCGTGCATTGGCGGAATCCGTCAGCGACGTGGCGTCACTGGAAAATCTGCTCGGCGGCATGGCGCGTGAAGCGCAGAATCTGCTGCTGCAACAATCGCGTGTTGTTACCGAGTTGCAGAATGGATTGATGAAGACGCGTATGGTGCCATTCTCGCGTCACGTGCAACGTTTGACTCGTCTGGTGCGTCAAGTGGCCGGTGAAACCGGCAAGCAGGTGGAACTGAATGTCACTGGCGCGACCGGTGAACTGGATCGGCAGGTGCTGGAACGCATGTTGCCGCCGTTTGAACACATGCTGCGTAATTCCATTGTGCATGGCATAGAAACACCGCAGGAACGCGCACAGGCGGGCAAACCGGTTACCGGCACCATTGCCGTGAATCTGCGTCGCGAAGGATCGGAAATGGTCATCACCCTGCAGGATGATGGCCGCGGCATCGATGTCAATGCAGTGCGTGAAAAAGCCAGAGCGAAAGGCCTGATTCCCAAGGATCGCGTGCTCACTGACGAAGAGGCCATGCAATTGATTCAGGAGCCGGGTTTCAGCACGGCAAGCGCAGTCACGCAGCATGCTGGCCGTGGTGTGGGCATGGATGTGGTGGTGAATGAAATCAAGAAACTTGGTGGCGCACTGTTCACTGAAAGCCAGTTCGGTCACGGTGTGAAGTTCACCATTCGTTTGCCATTCACACTGGCCGTCAGCCAGTCATTGCTGGTGCGTGTCGGCGAGCATGAGCTGTATGCACTGCCATTGCCTTCCATCGAAGGTGTGGTGCGTCTGAATCGTGAAGAGGTTGAACGCCACTTGCACGAGACCACACCGACATTCAGTTATGGTGGACAGGTGTACAAACTCCAGCATCTCGGTGCGTTCATTGACGCGGGTCCGTCGATGCTGCCGGAAGGCGATGAACAGATTCCGCTGGTGCTGATCAAGGCCGGCGAGCATTCAACAGCGTTGCTGGTGGATGAAATGCTTGGCAATCGCGAAATCGTAGTCAAGGCGGTGGGCCCGCAAATCTCCGGCATTCGCGGCATTTCCGGTGCAGCCATTCTCGGCGATGGCCGTGTGGTCATCATTCTGGACATGGGTGCACTGGTGCGTTCTGAATGGCGCGTACGTTCCGGCAAGATGATGGAACGTTCCGAAGACCGGCGTGCGCTGGTGCTGGTGGTGGATGACTCCATCACGGTGCGTCGCGTGACGCAACGTCTGCTTGAACGCAACGGCATGCGTGTGCTTACCGCAAAAGACGGCGTGGATGCATGGGAGAGCATGCAGGAACACATGCCGGACATCATTTTGCTGGATGTGGAAATGCCGCGCATGGACGGTTACGAATTCGCTACGCATGTACGCAATGATGCGCGCTTCCGCGATATCCCCATCATCATGATCACTTCACGCACCGGCGAGAAGCATCGCGCCCGCGCCATCGAAGTGGGTGTGAACGATTATCTCGGCAAGCCCTATCAGGATAACCAGTTACTGGATGCCATGGAGTCATTGATGCGTGGACGACGGAGGATGAACTGATCATGAGTGCCGTTGCCAGCGACGAGTTATACAGCCTGATGATTCCGGTGATGGATGCGCAGTTGATTCTGCCGCGCACCTGTGTAGCGGAAGTGATTACCTGGCGTCAGCCCGATGTGGCGCCAAACACGCCGGGCTGGTATCTCGGCACAGTGGAATGGAATGAACGTTCCATTCCGGTGGTATCAATCGAAGTGGCTTGTGGCAAGCCATTACCGCCGACAGGCAATCGTTCGCGCATCGTGGTGTGTGTTGGACTCACCGGTAAACTGGATGGCGGTTATTTCGGCATGGTTACGCAAGGCTTTCCGCAACTGGTGCGTCTGAGTCCTGATCTGGTCAAGCCCGATCCCAATCAGCCTTCATTCGGCGAGCAACCCATTCTGTGTCAGGTGCGAATGATCAATGAATCGCCGTTGATACCGGATGTTGAAAAGCTGGAGAGAATGATTGCCGATGTCGCGGCGAAGTAACCTGCTACTGCAAATCTCCCCACAAAGCCTGCAATACCGACAAGGCAACCACTGACGCTGTTTCAGTGCGCAATATGCGCGGACCGAGACGCACTGCGGTAAAGCCCGCGCGTGTAGCGCTTTGCAGTTCGTCATCATCCAGGCCGCCTTCGGGTCCGATCAGCAATTCAATGTTGTTGTTGGGGCGTGGCAGACTGCTTAATGCAACTGATGCAACCGGATCAAGTACCAGACGCAGATTGCCGGCAGTGCTTTGTGCAAGATAGTCATGCAATCGTTTCGGTTCACGCACAGTGGGGATGACGCGGCGGCCACTTTGTTCACATGCGCCCACGACGATGCCCTGCCAGTGTTCGAGTTTCTTGCTTGCCTGCCGGTCATCCAGCCTGACCACACTGCGTGCGGTGATCACGGGTGCGATGGCATGCACGCCCAGTTCCGTTGCTTTCTGCAAGGTCCAGTCCATGCGCTCCGCACGCGAGATACCCTGCACCAGTGTGATATGCAACGGTGATTCAGTGGTGCTGCGAATGGGTTCGGCAATTTTTACAGAAACCTGTTCACGAGTGATGCTGGCCACTTCGGCATAGTGTTCATTGCCCTGGCCATCGAACACAATGATCAAGGCGCCGAGACGCAGGCGCAGAACGCGCGTCAGGTGATAGGCGACACTGGGCGGTACAATCACCGTGGCGCCTTCGATCAACGGTTCGCCGACATGTACGCGCGTTACTCGCATGTTACCCGCTCAATGCCCCGAATGGCCGTATCAATCATCCGGTCAATCTCCGCTGTGGTGATCACATAGGGTGGCATGAAGTACACCACATTGCCGATGGGCCGCAATAATACGCCATGTTCAATGCCATGTTGATAGATACGCAGGCCGCGCCGTTCCTGCCAGTCGTAAGGCTCACGTGTGATCTTGTTCTTCACCAGTTCGATGGCGCAGATCATGCCGTGCTGGCGAACCTCGGCAACATGGGGATGATCATTCAGCGGTTGTGTGCGGCTGTGCAGATGTTGGCTTAAGGCACGATTGCGTTCAATCACCGGTTCGGTTGCAAAGATGTCGAGTGTGGCCAGTGCTGCGGCACAGGCCAGTGGATTGCCGGTGTAGCTGTGCGAATGCAGGAATGCACGCATGCTGGTGTATTCCGCATAAAACGCTTCATAAACCTGATCCGTAGTCATCACCACACTCAATGGCATGAAGCCGCCGGTCAATCCCTTGGAAAGGCACAGGAAGTCCGGTTTGACATCCGCCTGTTCACATGCGAACAAGGTGCCGGTACGGCCGAAGCCCACCGCAATTTCATCGGCAATCAAGTGCACACCGGATTCATCGCAGGCTTCGCGTAACAGTTTGAGATAAGCCGGGTGATACATGCGCATGTTGCCGGCACATTGCACCAGAGGTTCGACGATGACTGCACAGACTTCATCGGCATGCTGTGCCAGCATCTTTCGCATGGGTGCAATCATTTTTCGTGAATGACTTTCCCAGCTTTCGCCGGGCTCGCGATTGAAACAATCGGGTGAAGGTGCGGTGATGACATCCATCAACAACGGTTGGTAAATCTGTTTGTACAATTCCACATTGCCCAGCGCCAATGCGCCCAGTGTCTCACCGTGATAACTGTTCGACAAGGTGATGAAACGCCGCTTGCTTTGTTTGCCGTGATTCTGCCAGTAGTGAAAACTCATCTTCGCTGCAATCTCCACTGCAGCGGAACCATTCTCGCCGTAGAAACATCGCGTCAATCCGGCGGGCGCGATCTTCACCAGTTGTTCAGACAGTTTGATTACCGGTTCATGCGTGAAGCCAGCGAGCATGACATGTTCCAGTTGATCGACCTGCTGCTTGATGGCAACAGCAATACGTGGATTGGCATGACCAAACAGATTGGTCCACCATGAACTGATGCTGTCCAGATAGCGTTTGCCGTTGAAATCTTCCAGCCATGCGCCATCACCACGGCGAACCGGAATCATGGGCAATTGCTGATCGGCGATGGCATGGTCACGCATTTGCGTGCAGGGATGCCATACATGTGCAAGGTCGCGTTCGATCAGCCGGGATTGATATGAAGCGTTCATCAAGAGTTCATTCAGCAGGAATGCGTTGGACCGGGGGAATTATGGCATGATTACACAATGAGTTTATCTGCCGTACTGGATATTGATGTTGAAACGGGCCTGTTGTTGCAGGCCAGGTACGTGCCTTCACCCAATGCGGATGGACGTCCGGCGGGGATTCAGCCCGATCTCATCATTGTTCATGGCATCAGCCTGCCGCCGGGAGAATTTGGCGGACCGTGGATTGATCAGTTGTTCAGTAATTCGTTGCCTGCCGGCGGACATCCTTACTTCAAACAGATTGAAGGATTGAAAGTCTCTTCGCATTTGCTCATCCGTCGCGATGGCGAAGTGGTGCAATACGTGCCATTTCACCGGCGTGCCTGGCATGCGGGTGTGTCGAATTATCAGGGCCGCGAGCGTTGCAATGACTTTTCCATCGGCATCGAACTGGAAGGGGTTGATGACCAGCCTTATGAAGCGGAACAGTATCAACAACTCGCAAAAGTCATTGTCAGTCTGTGTAAGCACTATCCATCACTCTCAACGCAACGCATTGCTGGTCATGGCGACGTTGCGCCCGGACGCAAGACCGATCCGGGCGAATCATTCGACTGGGTGCGATTGCATGCCATGATCAGTGCATGGCAGTGTTGAATACATGAAAACGGTTGTTGTCTGCTTGCTGTTGACAATGATTGCGGGATGTCATCGTGCATCACATGTGCAAACCGGCGAGCAGGAATATTCGTATCCTGCACACCGCATCATTTCACTGGCGCCCAGTATCACTGAACTGGTTTATGCAGCCGGTGCGGGCAAGTATCTCGTGGGAACCGTCGATTATTCCGATTATCCCGATGCAGCCAAATCATTGCCGCATGTGGGTGATGCCTTGCGCGTGGACATGGAACGCGTACTGGCATTGAAGCCTGATTTGATACTGGTGTGGCCCTCCGGTACGCCGGCCAGCGTGCTTGAACAAGTGAAAAAGCTGGACGTGCCGGTCCACGAGATTGATGCGCAACGCATTGCGGAAGTCAGCGATGCGTTGCGATTGATCGGCAACCTTGCTGGCACCGGAGATGTTGCTGGAAACGCCGCTGCGCAATTTGAGAACGACATGAACGCGTTGCGCGCACAGTATGCAGGACGTTCAAGGCTGTCGGTATTCATTCAGGTGAACGATCAGCCTTTATACACGGTGAATAAACAGCAAATCATCAGTGAAATTGTAGAGCTGTGCGGAGGTGACAATATCTTCGCTGATCTCAATCAGCTTGCTCCTGTCATTGGTGTTGAAGCGGTGATCCAGAAAAATCCGCAGGTCATTTTGTCTACCGACAGCCACGCCGTTGATCTTGAAACACAGTGGCATGCATGGCCGCAATTGCAGGCCGTGAAGAGTCATCATCTTTACACCGTGCCCCCCGACAATATTGCGCGGGCCTCGCCACGGCTGGTGAAAGGTACCAAAGAAGTGTGTGACGCGCTGGATAAAGCAAGACTCTAAAATTCGGCCAGCGCCAGTTTGATCAGCCTGATTACTTCAGCAACGTCCTTCTGGTTGTGATAACGCAATTCAATCCACGGCGAACCTGCCGCACGATCAGGATGCACTTCGGAATCAGCGGGGCGAGGCACTTTCTGCGATTTGATAATTTGTTTGCCAAGACGTACATCTATTTCATTGTCATTGTTGCTGTGAAAATGCGCGAAGTCTTTGTTGTTGTATGAGAACGAAGAAAAGCCGTCATTCCGGTCTGGTGGAGTTTTTTGAATCACGCCGGGTATCTTCAATAACTCGTTCGTCAGTTTACGGCGTAATTCATTCATAGTGACTTTATTATTGTTACTAGCGTAATGAGAAATTGTGCTTAGGAATGCCTGTTACGACGGATACAGATTGCTGCCGCTATTGCTTGCCTAATATTTACAAAAATCAAAATCAGCAGATCACGAGGTTCTAAGCTTAATGGGTTAGTTAATTCACCAATGCCTATTGCTTTGTGAGCGACTTTCAGCCCATCTTGGAGCCGAGGAGACATAGAGTTGTAAAGGTCAAGAATAGATTTCTTTGATAAGGAAGCCTTTAAAGTATGGGCAAAGCCATTACGGATTGAACCAAGCTGTTTAAGGGGAGAAATAAGATCCTCATGTAAACCGCATCCATAAGCGAGCTCGATTTTTGCTCGGTAATTAATGTTGCTCCAATCGCAGCATGCAGGAAGTGATAACAACGTTGAGATTAGCTCGATGAGCTGATGCTCAATGTGCAAATGACCACGGAGAACAAGACCTACATCATCCTCGCGTGTCAAATCTTTGTAAAATTGATTTTCGGCATCGGACATAGGGATGTCAGGCAAGAGTCTTAAACTTGACGTTTTTATTTTGACCAAAATTACTTGTGATCTTCGGTAATTTGTAGATCTTTATCTCGTTGCAGAGCTTTGATAATTGTTTTCGACGCCGACTCGAACGCTTTTGATCGAGCGTCAGCGTTAAATATGTTGCCCTTAGTATTGGTTGTAATGCTTGCTCCCGTTCTGCCGGTAACAGCATCATCGAACGATACCGAAAGTAGAATTCTTTTGTTGCTAGCTTCAACGGACATACGTGCATTCAATGTTCTCTTTTGTACGTCAGATGAAAGCTTGTCATATTCTTTATTTCCAATCACTTTCATATTATATCTGCTCATCAAATTAGCAAACTCGATATCCATTCCATACAAAGAGGTATTTGTATCGCGACCATCAGGTTTTCCAACAACAATATAATCGTAATTTGCGAAGCTGAATCCACTTGAGTAAGCCAGTAAGGTTGGCGTAGTACAGCCAGTAATCGTGAGTGCAATTGCTAAAGCCGTAAAGAATGTCTTCATATTGACTCCATAAAATATTGCTTGCCAGTCGGAATGCTCGTCTCTGAACGTCTTGCCACGGAAATACAATAATGCACAGATAGCGGTTGGAACCTAGCGGTGTGTCACAAATTGGTCGCAGTGGTTGCGTTGATTGAGGTCTTGACCGTTTAAGAGCCCTCACAAGGTTCAAAAGACTGGTGTGCTGGTTGCTTTTAGGTTAAATGTTATGGACTATTGATTTATAGATTAACTCCTCATATGTCTCCACAATACTTCGCTGCCACCTTCGTGTCGTGCCAGCAACCGCGAGATGACAAACAGCAAATCTGAAAGACGATTAAGGTACATCGTTATTTCCACCGGCACTTCTTCACGTTTCGCCAGTGTCCATGCACGCCGTTCTGCACGGCGCGTGATGGTGCGTGCAAGATGACATGCGGCCGCGGCGGTACCGCCGCCGGGAAGAATGAATTCCTTCAAGGGCGGCAGGTTGTCATTGAATGCATCCAGCGCCTGCTCAAGGCGGTCAACATGTCGTTGTTGAATGGCGCGATAGCCCGGCATTGACAATTCACCACCAAGATCAAACAGTTCGTGCTGCACCTCCATCAGACAGGCACGAATGTCATCTGGAATGTTGTTGACCGCCAGCACCATGCCGATGGCACTATTGGCTTCATCCACGGTGCCAAAGGCTTCAATGCGAAGATCGTCTTTGGCGACACGTACGCCGTCGCCCAGTCCCGTCGTGCCATCATCTCCGGTGCGTGTATAGATTTTGCTTAAGCGATTGCCCATGATAGTACCGTTGTTCCAGAGAGGTTCAAGAGTGTGCGTGAATTGATTCTCGGCGCCGCCCGTTCCGGAAAGAGTTCGCTCGCTCTGCGGCGCGCGCATGATAGCGGAAGAAGCGTGATATTTGTTGCCACTGCACGGGCAAGTGACGATGAAATGCAGGCGCGAATACTGCGGCATCGCAACGAACGCCCTTCAGGCTGGCGAACGCTCGAGTCGCCAGTACATCTGGCTCGTGCCTTGTCACAGGCGGATGATCGCAACGCGTTCATCATTGTTGATTGCCTGACATTGTGGCTGAGTAATGTATTGTGCGACGCCAATGCGGGTGTGCCGCAATTCAATGAGGTTGCCTGGCGGCAGGAGTCAAGTGCATTGCGCGATGTGTTGCCAACCTTGCAGGCGGATATCGTATTGGTCAGCAATGAAGTGGGTTGGGGCATTGTGCCGGAAAATCCGGTGGCGCGGCGTTTTCGCGATGAGCAGGGAAGACTCAACCAGATGCTTGCCACACTGTGTGAAACTGTATCACTGGTAGTTGCCGGATTGCCGCTCACATTGAAGTCCACGCGCGGATGATCACTGGTGCGCACACGGTGATCAGCAGCAGTCCGATCTCACTTACTTCAATGCCTGCGCCGAGACAATCACCTGTCATGCCGCCAACGCGATAACGCAAGAACGCCCACCAGAGAGCAAGCACGAGCGGTGCAACACATAACGACGGCGCAATTAATGCACACACGGCAAGAAGAATCAGCGCGGAGATGATGATTAATGCGTTATTTGTTTTCCACGCAAAACTTTCGCCGCTTCCCTGATGCAACGATGGCAGCCATGCCGACCATGTCACCGCACCGAGTCGTGACCATGCGCAGACCAACGGCAAGACAAACCAGTTCAATTGATGATGAGCAATCAATACGTACAATAAAACCAGCTTGCTTATCAGCGTGATTGTCAATGCCACAACACCGAAAGTGCCGATATGCGGATCGCGCATCACTTGCAGAAAACGTTGCGGATCGCGATGCGCGGCGCCAAGCGCATCGGTCAGATCAGCCAGACCATCCAGATGCAATGCCCCAGTCACCCATGTCCATGCGATCAACCCGAATAGCGCACCCAGCCAGGGGTCGATGAACGTACTGATCGTTATCCATGTGGTGACAAAGAGGCCCACGATGATGCCGACAACAGGAAACCATGGTGAAGTGCTGGAAAGTTCCTGTTTTGAATAGTCCTCTACCTGCGGTGTGGGCAGGCGGGTGAGGAATTGAATGGCAAGAATCAGGCTACGCATGGTGCCATGTATTGCATTAGTGGACGATGAGGTCCTGCCAAAACCGCCGTGAATATGTCCCGACAGGTTCCGGGAAAAACATTGCGTTGCGCATTCCCTGCTGCACGCAAGGCCGGGGCCTGCTGGGTGTGGTCAACATGGTTTCTCCAGCCACTGCAAGCGCAACAAACTGCCCGATCCATTTTCATCAAGCCACAACTGACATAGTCCCGCCGGCGGTACGCCAATGCGTGCTGCACTCGCTGCAGAAAGTTGCAGACATTCAGCAAGCATCGCGCGAATGACGCCGCCATGTGTCACGGCAAGTACATGGGAAACATTCAAGTTGATGATCTGTTGAAGCGCGGTGCGCACGCGGTCGCGGAAGGCAGTGTAAGGTTCGCCACCCGGTGGTTGCCAGCGCTCAGTATCGTGCTTGAATGCGTGAAAGGAACGGGGATCGTGTGCTTCGGCCTCTGACAGCGTCAGGTTATCCCATTCGCCAAAATTTATTTCACGCAGTTCATCAAGAATGTGCAATGGCAATTCACGTTGTTTGCTCAAGTTGGCGGCGAACGCGCGGCAGCGCTGCAGTGGGGAGCTTGCAATCGCAATGACTTCCGATTGGATGGTGCTGAAGATGTCATGCATTTGTTGCAGCCCGTGTTCCGTCAATGCATCATCACTGCGGCCACGCAGCACTTGTGTGCGGCCATTGACTTCACCATGTCGTATCAGCGTTAGCAGCATTTAATGTCTCTACACTTCATGCCTTGCCGTTGATCTCCCCTTCACAAAAACGCCGTGAATCCTTCCCTGGAGGCTTCGACAAAAACATTCATGTTTTTGCGATTTTGTTCAGCGAAGATCAACGGCAGGGGCATTTCGCTTGGCGTTTTGATAGGAGCTAAACATTATTTGGCACACTGGCCTCCGCAAACGTGGCCATCTCGCGATGCAATCGCAATGCGGTTTGCAGCAGTGGAAATGCAACGGCTGCGCCGCTGCCTTCGCCCAGCCGCATGCCCAGCGATAACAACGGTTTCAGTTGCAGCCGTTCCAGTGCCAGGGCATGTCCAAGTTCCGCCGACTGATGCGATGCCAGCATCCATTCGCGCACTGCAGGTTGTATGCCGGCTGCAAGCAGGGCAGCAGCGGCAGAAATGTAACCATCCAGCAGTACAGGAATGCCTTCACTCGCCGCTTGCAGGTAATAACCCGTCATCGCCGCGATTTCAAAACCACCGAACTCGCTCAGCAGTTGCATTGCGGATGATGATTTTAACGGAACACGTTGCAATGCGCGTTTCACCATCTCCAGTTTATGGGCACGGCCCTTGGCATCGAGTCCAGTGCCGCTTCCCACCAGCATGCCGGGATCAAGCTGCGTTAATGCACTGATCAAACACGCTGCAGAGGTGGTGTTGCCAATGCCCACCTCGCCGGCGATCAGTATATTGGCGCCTTGTGCAATGACTTGCGTGGCATGGCGTTGGCCTGTTGCGATGGCGCGTTCTGCTTGTTGCAATGTCATTGCGGATTGCATACTCAGGTCTTTTGTTCCCGGTGCAATGCGTTCTGTATGCACGTTGGTCTGGGAATCATTTGAGTTCACGCCGACATCAACGACTACGTATGTGGCGTTGATGGCGCGTGCCAGCACTGCAATGGCCGCCTGGCCATTGGCGAGACTGCTCAACATGGCGCGCGTCACCGCCGCTGGATAAGCGGATACATTCTGCGCTGCCACGCCATGATCAGCGGCGAACACCGCGATTGCAGGTTGCAGCTCAGCCGGAATTTCGCAACCCTGTCTTGCGGCAAACCAGCAGGCGATGTCTTCAAGCCGTCCCAGCGCGCCGGTGGGTTTGATCAATTGATCCTGTCGCGCACGCGCGGCCTGATAGTGTTTTTCGTCAACGGAAGGAATGGCGCTGGTCATGGTGATGCCTGATGTGATGCGTGTATATTGCATGCGGTTCGGATGATGAAACGGATCAACAAGCCAGTAAATGCATACAACGCGGTGTCGATCAGATAGTGCGGCCAGTAATGCGCAACATCCTGAGCATAGTGCCAGGCAGACAGCGTTGCGAAGTAATCAGAGAATACATAGAAGCTGGCATTGCTGATAATGAATGCAACCGTCACGCCACTTACAATTGACGCCGTCATATGTGACAGTGAACGCAAGTTCAAGTGAAGCGAGTTCACCATCCATCGTCCCGCAAGCCACAACGAGAGGTAGGCAGGAATCAGGAAGGGATAGGCCGGCGTTACGCAGTAGCCGCTCACGCCATGGCTGATGACGCCATGAGTGAAGACAAAATAATCGACCAATGCAGCGGCAACCATCAACACGGCAGGCCACCACCAGCGAGTTGTCAACGCACCTGCCAGCCAGAACATCGCCCAGCTGGCATCCGGCAATTTGAATGAAGTGCCGAAGTGACCTGAACGGGTGATGATCAGCACGGCCAGCAGTGTGACTGCAATCCATCCATCAGGATGTGGCATATGATTTTCAGTTGAGTGTTTCATGTGACCTCCAGTTTGAAGTGTTTCCGATGACTCAATGATGGTGATAGGACACGGTGAAATACACATTGCGGCCGGGTTGATTGAACAGGGCAGCGCTTTCGTATTGACGGTTGAACACATTGCCGAACTTGAGTTGTGCGGAAAATGTTTTTGTAAAATTCCATGATGCATTGATGTCCAGCGTCGTATAGCCGCCAAGACGATAGCTGTTTGCCAGATCATCAAAGCGCGGTCCAATAATGTTCAGCATGCCGAATATCTGTAACTTGCCGGAGGTGTAACCAAGATTGAACCGGCCGGCCTGTCGTGTACGTCGTGGCAGAATGTGATTGAAATTATCATCGCTGGCCCGGCTGCGTGGATCCTGCAAGGTATAAGTGATTGCTGTGTTCCATTGCTTCCAGGTTTTGTTCAGCGTGAATTCAATACCGCGCAAACGCGCTTGACCAATGTTGAAGGGCAGATACTGATTGTTGAGTGCAATCAGATGATCTACGTTGGTTTCATAGGCTTGCAATGACCATGTCAGCGATGCAGATGTTGCGGATATTCCCAGTTCGGTACTGCGGGAAATTTCCGGAAGCAGATCGGGATTGCTGTAACCGGGATAGTACAAATCATTGAAACTCGGTGCATGAAATGCCTTGCTCCAGCCGGCATTGAAGCTCAGGTCCTTATTGCGGGTCCACCACTTCAAGCCCAGTGATCCGGTGCGATTGCTGCCGAATTGTTCGTTGTCATCATTTCTGACCGAGGCATTCAGTTCGGCGCTGTCCTGTTTGAGCATGTATTCCGCAAACTCTCCGGTATTACGTCGTGATGTGGCGGTATATTGCGTATCGCTGTCAATCGTGTCCTTGAGATAGTCGATTCCGGCGGTGAGTGATTGTGAACTGTCAATCTGCCAGTTGGATTGCAGTGACGCCTGCTGTTTGTTGGTATTGAAACGGCTCATGTACACGCTGTTCTCGTAGTCGCTTTGACGATCCTGTGTCACACCGGCAGACAGGACGGCACCGACGTTGCCGGCCATTCTGGTTTGCAGTTTCATGCCAGAGGTGCTCTCGGTGAAACGGGTTTCATTGACGAAGGTGCCGTCATATGCGGTAAAACCCCTTGCATACAGGGAATTGAATTCCACATCGGTGTCATCATTGACGTAGCCAAAATTCAGTGTGCCGGAAAGATTGCGATAACCATCGTCATCGGGTTCATTGGTGCCGCAGCCTGCGCTGAATATCAGTGGACTTCCGGCACATGAATTGATGCCGTTGCTTTGCAGATAGTTGCCATTGACATTGAATTGCCAGCCGTTCTGTTTGTAGCCTGCGCCTGCCGAATAATTCTGGGTGTCGTGATAACCATAACCTGCAGCAGCGTTCACGCCATTGGATTTGCGTGTGAATATCTGGATGACACCGCCGATGGCATCTGAACCATACAGACTTGAACGCGAGCCACGCACGATTTCAATACGTTCGATCTGGTCAACAGGAATGAACTGAATGGCGGTCGTGCCATCGGTGGCCGAACCCAGTCGCTGTCCATCGACAAGAATCAACGTTTGATCAGTGTTGGCGCCGCGCATGTACATGCCACTGGCCTTTCCCGGGCCGCCGTTGTTGTAGATGTCGATACCGGCTTCGCCGCGCAGCAAGTCCTGCAATGACTGTGCTTGCCGCTGTTTGATGTCGTCGCGGTCAATGACAGTGACTGAGCCAATCACATCGCTGACCGGTTGTGCAACGCGGCTGGCGGTTACAACCACGGTGTCGAAATCGCTGGTGGAATCGCTTTGATCTGCTTGATCTGCACAAGCAATGGAACAGGAAATACAGGCGGCAACGGCTGCCGCAACACGCATGAACATTGAATGACTCTCCCCACGCTCGCCCGCATGGAAATGGTTGAAAAACGCAGGGGAGAAAGATCGTGCAGCAGTGATCCGCGACACGACCGCATCATCGCCCGCCGCGACGCCGGTGAATGACTGACATGCAGTCATTCAGCCGATTGGCCGGTCTCCGGGCTTTTGAATGAACAAGAGCGCTTGTTCGATCACATCGTCTTCCCACACTTGTGTGCAGTGACTGGACAGTGAAGTCCTGATGCGACTTGGGTTCAATTACCGTTGCGGGGGCAGCGCCAGAATTGCAGAAACCCATTTCAAAACTGCTGCGCTCGTTATCTTGTGTTCATACGGTGCCCGGAAGCCTCATTTACTAGCGTGTAAACTCCGGTTCCTGCGCTCCGCTTGAACACAACCTGACTTCGCTCGCGACGTTTTGATTCTGGGTTTCGTGATGCTCTGAAAACATTCAAAGCTGCTCACTGGCTTCCCGTTATCGCTTGTTGTTTTATGACAGGCGATCACCAAAAGGCGCGGGCAAGGTATTTCACAGCAATGCGGGTGTCAAGATCGTTGTTGAATCGGTTATGCTGTGCGGAGTTGAATCAACCTGTTACTTGTCATTATTCATCATGCATTCACCATTTCTGACCACGGCACTGGATGCAGCGCGCGCCGCTGCTGATGTGGTGCAGCGTTACTATCAGCAAAATATCGCCATCACCATCAAGGCAGACAAGTCGCCGGTGACACAAGCAGATGTGGAAACCGAACAGGTGATTCGCAAGCTGATTGCATCGCGTTTTCCCGATCACGGATTTTATGGTGAAGAAACCGGCAGTGAAGGACTGGATGCAGAGTATCTGTGGCTGGTGGATCCCATTGATGGCACCAAGGCATTCGTGCGTGAGTATCCGATGTTCTCCACGCAGATTGCCTTGATGCATCGTGGCAAATTGATTGTTGGTGTTTCATCCGCACCCGTGTATGGCGCGAGCGGGGGAGAGCTTGCGTATGCCGAAGCGGGCAAGGGCGCATGGTTGAACGACAAGCCCATCAAGGTCAGTGACATTGACACCATTGAAGGTTGCGCCATCTCGGCAGGCAATCTGAAAACACTGGCAACCAGTACCTGTTGGGGCAACTATGGCAAGCTGATTGCGCGCGCCAGCCGTATTCGTGGTTACGGTGATTTTCTGCATTATCACTTGCTGGCGGCGGGCAAGATTGATGTTGTCATCGAATCGGATGTGAACATTCTCGACATCGCTGCGCTGTCCGTGATCGTCGAAGCAGCAGGTGGACGGTTTACGCAACTGGATGGCAAACCGGTAAATTTGGCGACAACCACAGTTTTGGCCACCAATGGGCGGCTGCATCAGGCAGTTCGCGATGCCATTCCGTTCGGTTGACTGATAGAATGATGGCAGTTCTCACGGCCGTTCAATAATCAACTCTTCAAGAAGTGGAGCATGTCATGAACAAACTACTGATCACTTTGGCCTGTCTTGCCTGCGCCTGCACCGCCAGCAGCGCTTTTGCGCTGGATGCCGCCGGACAGCGTATTACCCAGATGCTGGCCATGGGTGGTCCCGGGACCATTTCCGGTGCGGCACAGGATATTTACAACACGGGTGTGACGGATCAGGAAGTGCTGGATGTTGCCGCCGAAGTATTGAGCCAGTTCTATACGCGCAATCCTGATGATCGCGATTTTGCCGACGCAACTTCATGGCTGTGCAAAGCGCTGGGCAGTTCCAACAACGGCCGTTATCGTGAATTGCTGAAGACAGTGGCCGACGCCAAAATTCACAAGCGCACGCGCAAGTATTGCAAGAATGCGATGGAAAGCCTGCCAAAGAATGCTCCGACTTCGTTCCAGCCCGGCAGTGTTGATCTGGCCAGGTACAAGCAAGGTGGTTCGGCGCAGACGGCTTCTCCTCCGCCGCCGCCTGCCAGACATGCAGCCGGTGGTGGCAAGGCTGTTGACTTCAGCCAGATCCGCGAAGGCATGAGCATGGAGGAAGTGGATGATCTTCTCGGTCCGCCCACCAATCAGAAGACTTACATGACCGGCAAGCAATGGCAACCGTTCAACTATGGTGCGCGCGATCTGCAACGTACTGTTTATTATTACAAGGGTGTGGGACGCATCGAGTTTTCACTGAAGAGCGCTTATAACGGCATTTTCCGTGTCATCAAGATCACACCGGATCCGAATGAAAGCGGTTATCCATAGCCGATAGTCTCAGCAAGGCAATCTCGTTTCGACAAACGGGCACCCCTTTCCAAGAAAGCGGGCGCCCGTTTTTTCTACAGCATCAAATTCGAAATGATCAGCAAAGCCATTTCAGCAACACAGATTGATCGCGCCGCTGCCGTGTTGCGTGCCGGTGAGCTGGTCGCATTTCCAACTGAAACCGTGTACGGCCTCGGTGCCGATGCCAGCAATCCGGCTGCGGTCAGGAAAATATTTCAGCGCAAGGGGCGCCCCAGCTCACATCCGGTCATTGTTCATCTGCCGGATGTCACACAGTTGTCACGCTGGGCTGTTGATGTGCCAAGCAGTGCGCAACAGCTCGCAGAAGCATTCTGGCCGGGACCGCTGACGCTGGTGTTGAAACGCGCCGCCGACGTCAGTGATGTCATCACCGGCGGTCAGGAGACGGTTGCAGTACGAGTGCCGCGTCATCCGGTTGCACAGCAACTGCTGCACGCATTTGGCGGTGGCATCGCCGCGCCTTCGGCCAATCGTTTTGGTCATGTCAGTCCCACGCGTGCGCAGCATGTGCGTGATGAATTTGGCGATACGCTGCTGATACTGGATGGCGATGATTGCGACATTGGTCTGGAGTCCACCATCGTCAGTTGCGTGGGTGATGCGCCGCGTTTGTTGCGTCCCGGCGGTATCACGCTGTCGCAACTGCGCTGCATCGTGCCGGAAGTGACTGATGTCATGGCGAACGATGTGCCGCGTGCACCGGGCATGCTGGAGAAGCATTATTCACCAGGCACACCCATGGACATCGTGGATGCCGCCGTTCTGCCGCAGCGTGTGAATGACTGCGTGCGTCACAGGCAAAAAGTTGCCGTGCTGGCCATGCACGCCGGCCAGTCCAGCGATGCCGTTGTCTGGATCAATGCCGGCACCGATGCCGTGGCATATGGACATGCGCTGTATGCCAACTTGCGCGCACTCGACAAGGCGGGTGCTGACCTGATGCTGGTGGAACAGGTGCCCGGCGATGAGCAATGGCAGGCCGTGCGTGATCGTTTGCAGCGTGCCGCTGCAAAATAAGTTTGCGCAAGTTGCATCCGCACAGCCTTCCAGATGACCACTGACATGACGATGCTGATGCACCAGATGGTTGCGCGCCAGCAAAAAATGCGCAGTATTTCCGCCTTTCCGTTTTCCATAAACAATCGTTATAAAAAAACTGCGCACAGGTTCTTGCATCGTGAAATGTTTTTGTTACATTGCGCGCGCCGGTGATGCTCAGTCGCCGTGCCTGTGTAAGAGAGCACTTAGAGCCTGTAGGCAGTTGCTGATCAACTGCTTCCGAACAACAGGGCGCGAAAGCTGCCGGTGCCGCTCGACCAGACTCTTGAGTGGGTTGGTTAAGTGTTTGGCAGTATTTTTGCGAGGACCCTACAGGTGTTACCACGCGCGGCGGTGCAATCTCTTTCTCTTTTTCCTGTCGATCATTCCAGCGAATCCAGTGTCGCCCTCAGCGATGATGAGATTCGTTCACTTGCTGCCCGCTTCGGTTCGCCGTTGCTGGTGGTGGATTGCGAACAGGTGCGGCGTCAATATCACGCACTCAGGGCCGCTTTGCCCGGTGTTGATCTTCACTATGCACTCAAGCCATTGCCGCATGTCGCGGTGGTTGCCTGCCTGCGTGATGAAGGCGCCTTCTTCGATCTGGCCACCACGGGTGAGGTTGAACTGGTGAAAGCAGCCGGCATCGCGCCGGAACGTTGCATTCACACACATCCCATCAAGCGTGACAGCGATATTCGCGAAGCCTTGCGTTACGGTGTTACGACGTTCGTTGCCGACAATCCTGAGGAAGTGAAAAAATTTGCGCGCTATCGCAAGCGCGCCGAGTTGCTGATTCGTGTGTCGTTCCGCAGCCCGAATGCCGTATGCGACCTTTCCAAGAAATTCGGTTGTGAACCCAGTGCGGTGCTCGGCCTCATTGAACAGGCGCGAGCACTGGGTGTGCGTGTGCGCGGTTTGAGTTTCCATGTGGGCTCGCAGGCCACCGAACCGTCCAAGTATGTCGAAGCCATCAATGCCTGCGTGAGCTTGTATGGTGAAGCGTTGCTGGCAGGTCTGCCTGCCATGGACATTCTCGATATTGGCGGCGGTTTTCCTGTTGCTTATCAACAGCCGGTCATGCCCATTGATGAATTCTGCGCGCCGATTCGTGCCGCGCTGGCACACATGCCACAGCATGTACGCATTATTGCCGAGCCCGGCCGTTTTATCGCTGCGCCTTCGGCCATTTCCATCTCCACCGTGATGGGCAAGGCCAAACGCAATGGCCGCATGTGGTACTACCTGGATGATGGTGTGTATGGCTCATACAGCGGACAGATGTTTGATCACGCCAAGTATCCTGTGAGTGCGTTGAAGACGGATGGCGAGTTGTTGCCCAGCGTGCTGGCAGGTCCCACTTGCGATTCCATTGACGTGATTGACGACAACATCCTGTTGCCGGAACTGGAAGTGGGCGATCTGGTGATCGGCCGCATGATGGGTGCGTACACCTGGGCCAGCGCTACGGACTTCAATTTTTTCCGCCGTGCCAAAGTGGTGGTTGTCAATGAAGCGCCTGCCGATGCCAAACGCATTGTGAATTTGCAGTCGCATCGTTGAAGACAACGATGGTGCCGCAGCCATATCTACAACTGTTTGAGATATGGCTCTACCACTTTCTGTGTTTCTGCGCTCGTGATCACCGGAAAGAATTCAAACGTTACACCTGATCCACGCGTTCGCAGAACCCATTCCTGAAGTAAACGCGGATCGTCACATTCCATTACCTGGAAACAGCGGCTGAAATTGGGTTCGATCCAGCTATTGATGTATTTTAATCCCTCGGGAAACATGCGTCCCTTCTCCCGGAGGCGTTCATAGACGGGGATCATGTCATTGTCTTTGAATCGTTCGATAACCATGAAAAGCATGTTGCACCTTCGCAGTTTGGAAAAGGCCGATGATGTCAGAGATGTTAGCAGGATGACATTGCACTCGTTATTCACGATGTCCCATGACACCTCCGGAGTGTGGCCAAGGCAAGAGGAGAACGAAAGCGGCTGCCTTCTGCGTATCAAAACCGCATCGAAAATCCCACCGCCGCCAGCCAGTCGGGTGCGGCATCGCTCAGGCCGCGTTGAATCGATGCATCCAGTTGCATGTCCTTGTTCAACAGCCACGTCATTCCCGTGTCTGCGACAATGATGTTGCCGCCATCCGCAGTGCTTGCAAGTTGCTGTGCAGCAAGTTCAACAAAGCCGCGCAATAACGGTGTGAATTGTTTGCTGTAATTTGCAGCGAGCATGCTGCTGACGAAATGATGCTGATCATTCCTGTCGTACACAACACCCGGCATTACGCCGAGTGAAGCATCATCAGGCAGCGTCCATTCGGCGACAAAGCGCACGGAAGGACGCAGTCCATTGCCGCGAAATTCCCGCGAGCCGGTATCCGTGGTGACATCAAACAGCCATGCAGTGCTGGGCCGATGTGATGCGGTGTTCTCGTCAGTGAAATGCCATTTCATGCCGATTGAAATATCCGCATACCCGCTGAGCGTCCGGGTTGTGCCGTTGATGCGGGTGTGCTGGACAGTGCGTCCGCCGGACTCCATGCGCAGCTCCCACGTGTCGTTGATGCCGGCGCGAATCAGTGTAGGCGTGGTGTAGGTGCGTTCATCGATGCCAGCTTCACTATTGTGTTCCTCGCTGATGCTGGTTTCGATCTGCATGATACCGCTGCCAACCACCTGACTGGATTCGACAACGCCGGGACGATCGGGATTAATGACATCCTCTGCGGCATGCGCCGCATGGCCTGCCGCCAGCGCCATGGCCGGAAAAATAATTTTCGCAGATACAAAACGCTTCATATATATTTCCCGTTGTGCGCGATGAGTCAAGGCGAATCATGCTATCGCCACGAATGATGAGTTGTGAAGTTAATGATGTGTAACGGGAAACAGCGTGCCGCAAATTGAATCTGTGGTGTTTGATGTGGGTTGGGTGCTGGTGCATCTCGATTACGCTCCGTTGCTGAACTACATTGCTGCTGCAGGACAGCGCTACAACCTCAAGGAAGTGATCGCGGCCATTGATCTGGAAGCGCACGAACGCGGCGAACTGGACAGCACTCAATTGCTGGACAACATGTCGCGCCTTGCGCCGCAACTGGATCCTGATGTGCTTAAACAGCACTGGACGGGCATGTTTACTCCAGTGGATGCAATGTTCTCACTGGCGCGCACGCTGTCGCATACACACCGTGTGTACTTGCTCAGCAATGTTGGAGAACTTCACTGGACGTATCTCGACAGGCAGTATCAGTTATTGTCGCTGGCACATGCTGCGCTGCCGTCGTTTGAGGCGCGTGTCATGAAACCGCACCGCGATATTTACAAGCTGGCGGAACAGCGTTTTGATTTGAATCCTGCCACCACCGTTTTCATTGATGATCTGTCCGCGAATGTTGAATCCGCACGGCAATGCGGCTGGCATGTCATTCAGCATTCGTCGCCGGAAAAGACAATCAGCACACTCGCGACACTGGGCGTAACAGCCTGATGATCCGTCACGCAGAACGGCCTTGACTATTTCGCACTGCTCTTATTGGCATTGATACGGCGCACGTAGCTTGCGGTGCCGGTGCGTGGATCAGTCCAACTGATGGTGACAACGTATTGTGCAGGCACCGTGCTGGTATCGAGCGTGATGCGTGCGCTGCCGTTGGAAAGTTCGCGCGCAACCTTGTCCTGCCAGCAGGCGACTTGATTGTCTATCTCAGCAGTTTTGCCGGCTGGCTTGGTGGCATCGCAGATGCGTCCGACGCCGGTTTCAAAACTGGCCGAAGGATCGTGTTCGTTACGGATCATTTCTGCGATTTCATTTCCCAGTTCAGCGGCCACGGTGTGGAGTTTGCCACCGCGCAAACTGTGTTGCTGTTGTGCATAGATGGCGGCAACACCAACCACACAACTGGCCAGCAACAGGATGCCGGCAATGATTTCTGTCAACGCGAGTCCTTGCCATTGCCATGCGCGATGGCGATGCGGGTGATGTTGTCTGTTTGGTTCAGTGTCAGTCACAATCAGTCCGGACATTTCAATGGTTTGTTGCTGGCATCGCGGGTTGACTGGCGCGGCCGTCCGGTGTGGCTGATGATGATGGCCTCGGCGCCATGTCCGCTTGCATCGCAGAATACTATAGTTCCATTGACAACGCCCTGTGTGGCTGGACGAAATGAAAACGTTTTGCGATTTGATGTGATATGCACGGATGGTGATGAGGAAAAGGCATGGATGAGCGGTTCGTCAACATCACGCTGCGCAGGTTCATCATGGTCCAGGTTGTCGAAAACAATCCATCCCTGTGACCAGCCGGTGGCCGCGTTGTCACAGTGTTCACCATCGGCACTCCTGCAAATGGCGACTACCGCATTGCGTTTGATGGCTTCACTGCGTGCCAGAAAAATTGCATGCCAGAAATCATTCAGCGCAGTACGGCGGGCGGCATTTTGTTGAATGCTGGCCAGTCCCGGTGCGGCCACTGCGGCAAGAATGGCAAGGATTGCCAGCGCAACAAGCATTTCTATCAGCGTAAAACCGCGGTAACGGCGGCGCCATCCCTTCTGACTGTCCATGATGATTCCCTGTTGATTGTCCGAGCAACCGCAGTCTACTCAATGAAAAATCTTGTGCAGCGCAAATTTATGCGCATTTTTGCCAGAAAATCCCGATATTCTGTGCGATGCATGTTCCCTCGCGGGAAAATATCCTTACAATCGGTTACAGCGTTTCCGAGAATTCAGGCAAAGGGTGTGTTATGAGCGTGGCTTTGCAATCAGATAGTCCTCATGTCATTGACGCCGCGGCAACGCTTGCCGAATTTGATATCACGCCAACATCGCAGCGATTGCAGATTGCCGGTGTGCTGTTGAGTGAGCCCATGCATTTGTCGGCGGATCAATTGCTGGAAAAGCTGCGCCACAGCGGTGAACGCGTGTCCAAGGCGACGGTGTACAACACGCTCAAGTTGTTTGTTGAACGCGGCTTGATTCGCCAGATTCATCTCGATCCAGAACGCACGGTTTATGATTCACGGCGTGCGACCCATCACCATTTCCACGAAGTCGAAAGCGGCCAATTGTGGGATATCAATCCTGATGATGTGGCGTTCAGCCGTCTTCCACAGTTGCCGGAAGGGATGGAGATTGCCGGCGTGGAAGTGATCATTCGCGTGGCGCGCAAGTCACAATAACTGTGCCTCATCGATGCTTGCGAATTTGGTGCAGGCAAGCGGCTTTGTTCTGGAACCTGTCTCAAAATGTAACGAGCGATGATCGGTTGCGTTGTACCGGAGCGCAGGAACCGCAGTTTATGCGGGAATAAATGAGGCCATATCGACAACTTGGGAGCACCGTAACGACGCAAGATATCGAGCGCAGTCATTTTGAGATAGGTTCTAATCAAAACCAGCTGTAGTTGAAACTGATGCTGATGCGTTCCATCGCAACCGGATTGGGTGCAACTTCATGGCGCAACCAGCTTTCGAATAACACCAGTTTTCCCGCTTCAGCAGGAATGTGATACCAGGGTTTCTGTTCCGGCGGGCATTCTGCAGTACGTGGCGGTGCTGCCATGAAACGGTCCAGACGCGGATCTTCAAACTTGATTGCCGGACTGCCTCTGGGTGTTTGCACATAGTAGGTGCCGCTGATCGTTGATAGCGGATGCAGGTGCAAGCCATGCACCACACCCTGCGGCATGATGTTCACCCAGCAATCGGTCATGGAGAGTTCACGATTCTGCAAATCCAGATGCAGCGATTCAGCGAAATGTTTTACGTGACGGTTGAGTTTGCGTTCCAGCAACGCAAAGGTCGGCGACAATGTGTGCATGCGGCAGGCACTGTTGTAAGAAGTGAATCCGCCCGGATAGTTCTTTTTTGACCAGCGTTGTCCGGCATGATCGTCGAGCTGCAATTGTCTGCATTCGCGCAGTAATTGCTGGTTGAACTTGCGCCAGCCAGTGGCTGGAAGTCTGGCTGTATAGACGAATGTGGGAAATAGTGAATGTACCGTCATTTCACCAGCATAACAGGCTTTCCCCGCGCCCCGTGAATCCGTATACTGCGCGCCCGTTCAACGTCCGGTTCTCAAGACGTCTTCGTGCCGGCATAGCTCAGCTGGTAGAGCATCTCATTCGTAATGAGGGGGTCGGGGGTTCAAATCCCTCTGCCGGCACCAATCTTTCTTTTTGTTTTACTTTTTCTTTGGATTGGCAAAGAAAAAGTAAATGGTGTCAGGGAGCGAGCTTGGCGAGCGCCAACCTGGATTTCTTTTTGTTTTACTTTTTCTTTGGATTGGCAAAGAAAAAGTAAATGACATCAGGGAGCGAGCTTGGCGAGCGCCAACCCGGATTTCTTTTTGTTTTACTTTTTCTTTGGACTGGCAAAGAAGAAAGTAAATGACATCAGGGAGCGAGCATGGTGAGCGCCAACTCTCCTGCGATAAGGGTATCTCCCTTCTTGGTCCCTTGCCGCTTCTTTCCTGTTACACGATGAATCGTCAGTGAGTGCGATCAAAACACCACATGATGGCGCGTGTCCGCCTGCAATAATCCGCATATGCATTGCCAGATTGTTCGCGCACGAATTGTTCTTCCGTGCTGAATTTTTTCACCAGCGCAAAAAATGCGAGCACCATGGCGATAAAGTCGCGTCACTCCCTGAGCGAATTTGCAAGACTGGCAGTCCGGCATCAGACGGGCAGGGCTGGAGAGCGACATGGCCGAGTCATGGAGGCCGGCAGGGCCAAAAAATAGTGAACTGGGTCGAGCCGCGGCACAGCAGGGCCTTGAACAATTGACTGCGATCCCTAATGATGGGCAACCCGGAATATTTCAAAAACCTGGATGGAGTTATGCCGTTATACGAATACGAATGCAGCAACTGCAAATTTTACGTTGAAGCGTTGCAAAAGATTTCCGATCCACCGTTGCTGAAGTGTCCCAGCTGCGGCAAAGATGCCTTGCAGCGTCTGGTGTCGGCACCGAATTTCCGTTTGAAGGGATCGGGATGGTACGAAACTGATTTCAAATCCGAGAAGGAAGCCAAGCGCAACATCGCTGCGGGTGACGACAAACCTGCCGAAAGCAAAGAGGACGATACGTCAAAGACCAAGCGCCCGGTTCGCGCTTCGTCCAGTAACCGCTCGCAGAAAGGGTCATTGTTCGCCCGGAAGACCAGTGGAAAGACCGCCGGGAAGTCCAAGTCTTCCAGCAAGAAAAAGGCCAAAAAGGCCGTAAAAAAGGGCACCAAGGGCAAGGCCGGAAAATCTGCAAAAAAGAAATCAGCGAAAAAAGCATCGCGCAAGAAATAGAGGCGTCACCGCGTTCGCCGCGCCAGTGGTTCGTGCCCGCTGGCGCGCAGTGGTTTGCGCTATGCTGCCCGGGTGGATCAAGGTAATATTCCCGCCCTTTCCATGCCCTGTGGGCTTTAGTTTTACCAAGAGTTTTCAATGCGTACTCATTATTGTGGTCAGGTGAATGAATCCCTGATTGGTCAGGAAGTGTCCGTGGCTGGCTGGGTTCACCGCCGCCGTGATCATGGTGGTGTGATCTTTATCGACCTGCGTGATCGCGAAGGCCTGCTGCAACTGGTGTTCGATCCTGACCGCAAGGACTGCTTTGCCAATGCCGAGCGCCTGCGCAGTGAATACTGCATTCAGGTGAAGGGCAAGGTTCGTGCGCGTCCTTCAGGTACCGCGAATGCCAATCTGGCTTCTGGTCAGGTGGAGTTGCTGGTCACCGACCTCAACATTCTCAACCGCTCTGAAACGCCGCCTTTTCATCATGATGAAGACGCCAACGAAGAAATTCGTTTGAAGTATCGCTACCTCGATCTGCGCCGCGAAGAGATGCAGTACCGTTTGCGTTTGCGGCATCGTGTCACCCAGGCCATGCGCGTATGGATGGACGCCAATGGATTTCTTGACATGGAAACCCCCATGCTCACCAATTCCACACCGGGTGGTGCACGCGAATTCCTGGTGCCCAGCCGTGTGCATGCTGGACATTTCTTTGCATTGCCGCAGTCACCACAAGTATTTAAGCAATTGCTGATGGTGGCGGGCTTCGATCGTTACTATCAAATCGTGCGTTGCTTCCGCGATGAAGCGCAACGTGCCGATCGCCAGCCCGAATTTACCCAGCTCGATATCGAGACTTCATTTCTCACCGAACAGCAGATCACCGATCTGATGGAAGACTTGATTCGCGACTTGTTCAAGAAGGTAATGAATGTCGATTTCCCCAATCCGCTGCCGCGCATGACCTATGCCGAAGCGATGAAGCGTTATGGTTCGGACAAACCCGATCTGCGTATTAATCTTGAATTCAAAGACATTGCCGATCTGGTGAAGGATTGCGAATTCAAGGTGTTTGCCGGTCCAGCGCAAAATCCCAAAGGTCGCGTTGTTGCGCTGAATGTTCCTGGCGGCGGCACAAAACTGTCGCGTAAAGAAATTGATGATTACACGACGTATGTCGGACGCTTTGGTGCGAAGGGACTTGCGTATGTGAAGGTGAATGAAATTGCAAAGGGTCGCGATGGCTTGCAATCACCCATTCTCAAGTTCTTGAGCGATGCCGCGGTTGCGGGCATTCTCGAACGCACCGGTGCCAAAGATGGCGATCTGATTTTCTTTGGCGCTGACAATGCCAAGGTGGTGAACGATGCCATCGGTGCATTGCGCTTGAAAGTCGGACACGACATGGGTCTGGTGAAAGAAGGTTGGGCGCCATTGTGGGTGGTGGACTTCCCGATGTTTGAATGGGACGCTGATCGCAAAGTGTGGAATGCTCAGCACCATCCCTTCACCGCACCGAAGAATGATGATCCCGCTGCGCTGAAAGCCGATCCAGAAAGTGCCTTGTCCAAGGGTTATGACATGGTGTTGAACGGCAATGAAATCGGTGGCGGTTCTGTGCGTATTCATCGTCAGGATATGCAAGCCACGGTGTTCGATTTGCTGGGCATTGGTCCTGAAGAGCAGCAGCAAAAGTTTGGTTTCCTGCTGGAAGGGTTGAAGTACGGCGCGCCACCGCATGGCGGTATCGCCTTCGGCGTAGATCGTTTAACGATGTTGATGTCGGGCACCGATAACATCCGCGATGTGATTGCGTTCCCGAAGAACCAAGCACAAACATGCCCATTGACCAGTGCGCCGACGACGGTGAGTGATGCACAACTCAATGAGTTGCATATACGTGTGAAGTTGCCCGTGAAGGTGGATTGAAGCATCTACTTATCAATCTGATTGCAAAGGCTATGATACCTTCGATGTCCCAATTGATCAGGTACTTTCAGGGTCGCTGTAAATACATTGCACTGCGCAGTCCCTGCTTCGTGCAAGCCCAGTGCATACATCCGTGTATGCCCGCTCGGCGGAACAAAGCAGTGCTTTGTTCGAAGCGCCGCCTCGCCCCTGTAGGCTCTGACAAAAACATCGTGTTTTTGACAGCACTGAAAATACCTGACCAACCGGGACATCTGGATCGCGATGCCGTGTGGTTGCAGGATGGGTGTGATGTCTACTGAAACCATCATTCTGGTTCACGGCTTATGGATGACGGGCATCGAGATGACCATGCTGCGTCATCGTCTGCAAACGGATCATGGTTTCAACTGCGTGCAGTTCAGTTATCACTCAGTCACCGGCGAGATTCAGGATCATGTGGATCGCTTGCGTGAGTTGGCACAAGAACAACGTTGCGATCGTCTGCACTTCATCGGACACAGTCTTGGCGGCGTGATCACCTACAAGATGCTTGAATCGACGAATGATCTTATCGACGGTCGCGCGGTGTTTCTTGGTTCGCCTTTGCAGGGCAGTACTGCGGTGGAGGCCATGTCGC
Organism: Steroidobacteraceae bacterium; assembly: GCA_035548495.1. Lineage (GTDB taxonomy): Bacteria > Pseudomonadota > Gammaproteobacteria > Steroidobacterales > Steroidobacteraceae > CAILZL01. Next base: position 2,709 of record DASZSV010000027.1, on the reverse strand, counting down.
GATGGACTTTAGGTCGGGTTGCGATTGGCAGTTCGGTTTGCAGTGAGCTGATCAGTGTTCAGCCGCGACACTGGGATGGTCGTCGTGATATTGGCTTGATTGCTGGTTCGGTAGAAATGGGATTCGGCCGCCTGTTCAGCGAGAAGCTCGTTACAGACAGCGATGGCACGGTGCTCATCTCTGAAACCAGACTTGATGGCGCGAAGGATCACATCGTGTTGCCGGTAACGCATACCAGCATGGTGTTCTCACCTTTAGTGACGACACAGATTGTGAATTTTTTGCGCGATGGAAAGTTTGATCATTCGTTGCTGTCCTGAATATTGCGACATGAAGATGCTGGGCGCGGCGCCCAGCCTACATTTGGTTCCCCTCTCCCCTTGAGGGAGAGGGGTTAGGGGTGAGGGGGTTCCGTCCATGGTGAGCCTGTCGAACCATTCATCAAACCTGAATGAACCCTTCGACAAGCTCATGGTGAGCGGAATTATTTGTTTTCTATTTTAATTTGAATCATGCAAGAACGTTACGAACCCAATTTGATTGAACCCATTGCTCAGCGTTACTGGAATGAGCAACGAAGCTTTGCGGCCAAAGAAGATGCCAGCAAGGAAAAGTATTACTGCCTGTCGATGTTCCCTTATCCCAGTGGCCGCTTGCATATGGGCCACGTGCGCAATTACACCATTGGCGATGTGATCTCGCGTTTCATGCGCATGCAGGGCAAGAACGTGTTGCAGCCGATGGGCTGGGATGCATTTGGATTACCTGCTGAAAACGCAGCGATGATGAACAGCGTTCCGCCAGCGAAATGGACTTACGACAACATCGCTTATATGAAAAAGCAATTGCAGTCATTGGGATTGGCTATTGACTGGGATCGCGAAGTCGCAACTTGCAAGCCTGAATATTATCGCTGGAATCAATGGTTCTTCCTGCGCATGCTTGAAGCAGGCATTGCCTATAAGAAAACCGGCACCGTGAATTGGGATCCGGTCGATCAAACCGTCCTCGCTAATGAACAAGTGGTGGATGGTCGCGGTTGGCGTACTGGCGCGTTGGTTGAGAAGCGCGAGATTCCCATGTATTACTTGCGTATCACTCAATATGCAGATGATTTGTTGCAGGCACTCGACACTTTGCCGGGCTGGCCAGATCGTGTACGTGCGATGCAGGCCAACTGGATTGGCAAAAGTGTCGGTGTTCGCTTTGCCTTTACTCACGACATCAAGGATTCGTCCGGCAAATTGATTGGTGATGGCAAGCTGTATGTGTTTACAACACGTGCTGACACCATTATGGGGGTGACCTATTGCGCGGTTGCAGCAGAACATCCCCTTGCGTTGCATGCGGCGCAAAGCAATCCACAACTCGCCGCATTTATCGAAGAATGCAAGCAAGGTACTGCACAGGAAGCGGAGCTGGCGCAACAAGAAAAGAAGGGGATGGATACCGGTTTGTTTGTCACACATCCATTGACAAAAGAACCAGTGCCGGTGTGGGTCGCTAACTATGTGTTGATGGGCTATGGTGATGGTGCAGTCATGGCGGTACCTGCGCATGATGAAAGAGATTTTGAGTTTGCGAAGAAGTACAAGTTGCCATTGAAACCTGTTGTTGTGCCCCGTAGCTGGAAGGGAAGGCAATTCGAGGAAAGCACTGAAGTACTCGACGGATTGGCAAGGCCGAGTCTAAAGATTCAAGACGAGAAGAACTTGGATGAGTTTTACTTCAATTGGAACAATTGGGTCCCGCGCCTTGCGGAGCATGGTATTTGTGTTAAGTCAGGGAAATATGACGACATGGATTACGATGAAGCCATCGACGCCATCGCCGCTGATTTGAAAGAAAAGAGTCTCGGTGACAAGCAAACTCAATGGCGTTTGCGTGATTGGGGTATTTCGCGTCAACGCTACTGGGGCTGCCCCATTCCGATTATTCATTGTGATGCATGCGGTGATGTGCCGGTACCGGATGATCAACTGCCGGTCGTGTTGCCAGAAGATAAAGTCCCCGATGGCAGTGGCAATCCGTTGAATAAAGATCCGTCGTTCTATGAATGTGCTTGTCCCAAGTGTGGCAAGAAAGCGCGACGCGAAACCGATACGATGGATACCTTTGTGGATTCATCATGGTACTTCCTGCGCTATGCCTGCGCGGATAACAGCAAGGCCATGGTCGATGCGCGCGTTAACTACTGGTTGCCGGTGGATCAATACATTGGCGGTATTGAGCACGCCATTCTTCACTTGCTGTATTCACGTTTCTGGACGCGTGCGATGCGCGATCTAAAGTTGGTGAAGGTCGAAGAACCATTCACCAACTTGCTGACACAGGGCATGGTGCTCAACGACATTTATTTCCGCAAGCCTGCGGCAGGGCGCATTCAGTACTTCAATCCTTCTGAAATTGACGTCAAGCTCGACGACAAAGGCAAGCCGGTTGGCGCTGTATTGCGCAGTGACGGGCAACCCGTCGAGATGGGCGGCATGGGTACCATGTCCAAGTCAAAGAACAATGGCGTTGATCCGCAGAAGTTAGTGGATGAATTTGGCGCCGATACGGCACGCCTGTTCATGATGTTTGCTGCACCACCGGAACAGACGCTCGAATGGTCGGATGAAGGCGTTCAAGGCGCATTTCGTTTCATGAAGCGTTTATGGCGCTCGGTGTACGAACATGTGAATGCAGGCCCAACCAGCAAACTCGATG
>DASZSV010000026.1:0-68375 GCA_035548495.1 Steroidobacteraceae bacterium | reverse complement strand
CTCCTCCATGCTTCTCGGCCATCACTTTCGTCAGCGCCGCCGTCAACGTCGTCTTCCCATGGTCCACGTGACCAATCGTGCCTACGTTTACATGCGGCTTCGTACGTTCAAATTTCTCTTTTGACACAGCGGCAGTCCTCTGAAAATTTTATAAACCTGTAAGAAAACCAAAAACTCTAACATTATCCCGTGCCTGCGCCCGTTCTATTCCGGACCACAGAACTTCCAAACCATCAAACTCGCAGGATGAATCCCTTAATCCTGTGGAGCCCACGACCGGGATTGAACCGGTGACCTCGTCCTTACCAAGGACGTGCTCTACCAACTGAGCTACGTGGGCCTTGCGTCATTGCCCAACCAGCCGATTGGAGCGGGTGATGGGAATCGAACCCACACCATCAGCTTGGAAGGCTGAGGTTCTACCATTGAACTACACCCGCAGCTCAAACACCCCGTTATAACTGCAATCGAGCGGAACAGAATTCCGCTTGAAAACAGCCAAAAAATCAGCTCAAACTACCAGTCATTCACGTCCGTTCACTACCTGGAGACAGCCGTGGTGGAGGGGGTAGGATTCGAACCTACGTAGGCATAAGCCAGCAGATTTACAGTCTGCCCTCGTTGGCCGCTTGAGTACCCCTCCCGCGGACATAAGAGCCGGGTATTTTGTGTGTCCGCCATCTTTGTGTCAACTGGACTTTTTATTAGTAACGACACCCGACGCCGCTCATTGTTAATTGGGTACCGTAATTATCACGAGGAGATAGACAATTTGACACGCGCAGCAGCTTTTTGACGCTTGCAACCATTGAGTGGCCATCAAATCCAGCCGGTTTGCCCAGAAAATCAGGTGGTTCGGCCCGGTAGCTTTTAAAGCTTTGCAGGTTTCCGCCGATGCTCCATAGAGCTTTTTAACATTTTGCATTCACAATTTAGCCGAATTCCAGCCAATCATGTCTCTAAGCGATGATTTAGAAGCGCGCATCAAATCCCAAGTGGACTTGCCCAGTCCATCGCGGGTTGCGCGCGAAGTCATCGAACTCGCCAGTAATCCCGACATCGAGCTAGCCAAGGTAGCCAACGCGATCAGTTGCGATCCCGCGATGGCCGCCAAACTGCTGCGTATTGCCAATTCCGCTTTCTATGCACAACGCCGTCCGAGCCAGAATATCCGTCAGGCGCTGGTGATCATTGGTTTAAACGCCGCGCTGACATTGGCATTAAGCTTTTCCCTTGTGTCCACGTTGCGTGGTTGCAAGCCCAACGGCATTGATTACAAACGCTACTGGCGACGGTCGCTGCTGGCGGCAACAGGCAGCCGCGCTTTCGCCGAACAGGCCTGCAAGGGTCAGGATGAAGACGCCTTTCTGGTTGGCCTGTTGCAGGATGTTTCGGTGCTCGCCATCGACCGCTGCGTCGAAGGCTTTTATGCCGATCTTCCCTCTCAGGCAACACACGAGGTAATGATCGAACATGAGCGGAAAAAACTGAATGGCAGAGACCACGCTTACTACGGCGCTTTGTTGTTGCGAGCCTGGAAATTGCCGGAATCCATTTGCAACAGCGTTGAACGCAGCCACAACGCACAACACAGCGATGCACAAACGCCGGACGGAAAACTGGCTTGTTGCTGCGCACTCGGCAGTATTCTCGCAGAAGCGGTGCTGCGCACCGGCAACAACGCCATGTTGACGGAAGCCGCCAGAAGCGCCAATCGCCTGCTGGGCATCCGCGACCAGCAATTCACCGATATTGTCTCGCGCTTGATCAAGCTGATTCCTGAAGCCGAAGAACTATACGAAACCAGCATTCTTGACACGTCGGAGGCCGAGGCATTGATGTCGCAAGCACGCGAATTGATGACAGTACGAAATCTTTACGCATTGCGCGACGTGCAAGCACTCCAGGAAACCGCTTCAGTATTGCTGAACCGTACCGAAGAACTCGAGGACGCCGCGCGGCGCGATGCACTTACAGGTACATTGAACCGCATGTGGCTGGAACGCATGCTGGAACGTGAATACACACAAGCGCTGATGTTCAGCCGTTCGCTAAGCATTGCGCTGATTGATCTTGATCACTTCAAGCGCATTAATGAAAGCATCGGCCACGAAGGCGGCAACCGCATACTCAAATCCTGTGCGGACATCATCCAAGCCAACATCCGCGGCAGTGATCTGGTTGGGCGTTACAGCGGGGATACCTTCCTGGTGATTCTGCCCGGCACGGATGAATCATTGGCGATGCAGGTATGCGAACGTATATTGCGCGCCATCCGTGAATCATCAGCAAGCTCGTCACCTCCCGGAATCAAATTGAGTGTCTCGGTGGGTACAGCGACACACGCGGCAAATCGTTCATTCAACAGTGCAGCCGACTTGATACAAGGTGCAGACCATGCGCTGTACCGCGCCAAGCTGCGTGGCAGAAATTGCGTTGAACGCTTTGATGAACTCAAGATGCCTAATGGCTCAGCAAGCAATCACGCTACACATTGAAACCGGGTGTTTCAACGAGCTCATAGAGACAAGCGACCCTCAGGGTGGAAGCAGATTTCTGGCATCAAGCGCAATTTATCCGGCGGTCAATTTGTACCATGCAAGGTAATCTGCGCAACAAGTTCAAAATGAACGGAAGCAGCAAAGGGACAGCAGGATAAAAGGGATTCAATCATTGGAATGAACCGCGTTGACAGGAGTCAACGGGTATGAACTTCACGCAACAAGTGTCATGGATGCCGCTGTGTTGCTTGCTCACTGTTCAATCGCGAAAGTGGGCTCCACCAGTTCAACGTCTGCTGCATTCAAAGATGAACCAAGAAAATGTGCAGCCACACGTGCAAAGCGCTCACGTCCGTCGGTAGCCATGAAGGACACTGAGCCTCTACCGGCAATCGATGCCCGCAAGTGTTGCGTGTCGAGCAATGCCTTTAGTGCTGTTGCCGTGGTCTCAGCAGAATCTACCAGTTTGATACCCTTGCCCACGACGTTCTGCAATGCTTCACGCAACACCGGAAAATGCGTGCAACCAAGCAACAAGGTATCCGGCGCAGCGGTGGCCGTGAACAAACCATCAAGATAACGATGTGCGATACCTTCTACGATGGCACCCTGGGTCCAACCTTCTTCCGCCAAGGCCACGAATAATGGACAGGCGCGCGCAACCACTTGTGCATCCTGTCGCAACGCCGTGATAGCGCGCTGATAAGCGCCACCTTGAACCGTGCTTTCCGTGGCAATCACCGCAATCCGCCCAGTTGGAGACGTCTCACAGCCTGCCGCCGCACCCGGCTCCACCACGCCGATCACGGGAATGGAATGGAATTGTTCGCGCAGCAATGGCAAAGCAGTCGCAGATGCGGTATTGCACGCAACGACCAGGCACTTGATGCCGCGGCTGAACAACAGTTGCGCTGCCTGCGACGAATAGCGCTGAATGGTTTCGGGGCTCTTGCTGCCATAAGGCAGGCGCGCGGTATCGCCCAGATAGATAAAACTTTCCTCGGGCATCTGCGCGCGCAACGCCCGTAGCACGGTCAGGCCGCCCACCCCGGAATCAAACACACCGATTGGCAGCGCACGCTCATTTTGCAAGATATCTGGCATCTTCTGTTAATCCAAAGCACAGGCAGGTTGTTAAAAACCCATCGATGGCAGGCGCGCCATCTGGATTCACTGGAAAAAATCCAGTCGCTGCCCCGCCAAGCCAGCAATATTAAATGAAAATTTCCGGCGGCTGCGTTGATAACTGCCGGGACTGACATTTCACTCGCTCATCAGTTGGGGCGTGACATAATTTTCGAGTCACGTTCAGAAGTGTTTCGCACGTCACAAAATTTGCGGCATAATCATCCCGCGACCCGGTCCCGCAGTCCGGAAATCGCATGACACAACAACAGTGGTAAGCGAGGTTTTTATGGAGCGACGTCTCCACAGCCGGCATAAAGCTCGAACCATGGTCTTCGTCCTGATTCCAGGACGTCCCGGCAGACTTTGCCGCGCAAAAAACCTTAGCGCAAATGGGGTATTTATCGAAACCAGCAACATGGGACTCAAGAAAGGAACAACAGTACAACTGGCTTTCGCCATCAACCTGGGCACCGTCACCAAGATTCATCGGCGCACGGCCATTGTTGCGCACATTTCGCGAGGTGGCACCGGCCTGATGATGGAAAACCTGACCGGCACGCGATAAGACTGCGGAACGACATGTTCCGCAGATTGATTACCACGGAGAAGATCAGCTTTCCGATAATTTCAGTCCCAGCGACGTGGCCACATCGGCGCAGCGCTTTTTTACCTTGTTGGCCTGAGTGACCGCATCATCCAGATTGTTGTGTTGTGCCGATGACATGGCTGCATTCCACTGACCGCTGATCTCCGCCATGGTCGATTGTGACTGCACTACAACATCACGCGTGACACCGTTTGGCAGCTTGCCAGCCTTCAACAACGTGTTGACGCGATCAGTAACCAGCTTGATTTCATCAGGCACCGAAGCAGAGAGTGTTTTCCACTGCGAACTCAGCTCACGGACGACTTCGTTCCTTTTCAGTCCCGCAGCGGATGATGCAGCAGCGAGTTGCTCCATCACTTTGCGCCGCATATCCAGTGCGCCCTGATAGTCCCCGGAATTCAGATGTCCGCGCATCTGATCCATCATCTGATTCAACTGGTCGTATTCCTGCGGTGCGTATTTTTCAAGGCTTTCACGCACCGGCGCCACCGAAGCTTCAATCTGCGCATAGGCCGCTTCCGCCGGTTGCTTCTGCGGATCACATGCCCCGAGCAACAGGGCAACGCTGAGCAATACAATACTGGCGAATCTTGTTGTCATAGTTATCACCTTGCAAGGTAGGACGAGCACATTGTTTGGACGCTGCGTTTGCAGCATCTCCCCATCAACCCGGTGCGATTAAACACCAGCGCACAGGGTTAGGCCAGCATGGATTGAATGACTTGCGCTGATTTTGCCAATCTTTCGACAAATTAACGCAATTTGAGCACGCGCTACCGCGGAATAAGCAATGACAGACGCACCAGTTGCGCAACCGAACGCACCTGCATCTTTTCCATGACCCGTGCACGATGAATTTCCACGGTGCGTTCGCTCAGGTCAAGATCCTGCGCAATGACCTTGTTGGCCTTGCCCTCAACAATCAGCGCCATTACTTCTTTTTCCCGCTGGGTCAGCGTGTGCCAGCGCTGCAATACTTCGTCTTTATCCGCGGTTTCCTGCCGCAAGTTCGCATCATGATGCAGCGCATGATTCACACGATCGAGCAGGTCCTGATCACGAAAAGGCTTTTGCACAAAATCAAATGCGCCATTCTTCATGGCATCTACTGCCATCGGCACATCACCATGACCAGTAACAAAAATAACCGGCAGGTGATAACCGCGCTTGTGCAGCTCGCGCTGCAATTCCAGACCGCTCATTTCCGGCATGCGAATGTCCAGCACCAGACATCCGGATTGCTTGCCGTCGTAATGTTTAAGAAACTCGTGGGCAGAAGTGTAGGCAACATGGGGATAGCCGACCGAATCCATCAAGGTGCTCATGGCACGCCGTACACCATCGTCATCATCGACAATGAATACCACTGGCCTAGCGGCTGATTTGGTGCCGGCCTGTTTGACGGCGCTTTCATAATTACCTGACATGACACCCTCCACTTGCGTGTCTTTAGACACTGGTTTTATGTAGTTTTACATCCGCGTTTCACAACGCATAGTCGATATAGCTACAGCGTAATCGTGGGAAGTCCTTAAAGACAAGATCATGCCCCTTGTGACAGGCGTAATGAAAACCAGAACCGGCATCCCCCCTCCGGCAGGTTGGCATATTGCAGATGGCTGCCATAACTTTCGAGGATATTGCGCACGCTGGTCAGCCCTAGCCCAGTGCCGTTTTCCTTGGTTGAATAAAAAGGCTGGAATAACCGTGCCGCAACATCGGCAGCAATCCCCTTGCCGGTATCCGTAACCGCAAGCGTCACTTCACCGTCACGCGGCTGTGCGGTCACGGCGATGGTCTTGCGACGCACTGCTTCGTCCGCCACGGCATCAAGTGCGTTCTGAAACAGAATCATCAATACCTGATTGATCTGCGCAACATCCACCAGCACGTGATCAGTGGGCAATTCATCTGCAATCTGAAATTCGATGTGATGCGTCTTGGCTATCGGTTCCGCCATCAGCACAAACTGGGCAATCAGATCGGCAACACTCAGACTGGTCTTGCTGGGTGAATGACGCTTGATCAGGCCGCGCATCTGCCGGATCAACTCGCCCGCGCGCAATGCCTGCTCACTGACTTCTGCGAATACCTGCCTTACTTTGGGCAACGGCGGATCCGGAAGATTCAGCATGCGTTCTCCAGCATGCGCAAACGTGGCGATGGCTGCCAGCGGCTGATTCAACTCATGTGCCATCGCAGTGGCGGCTTCATCCAGCAATGTCAGGCGCCCGACGCTTTGCCATACATGATGCGACACGGGCGCCTGCGGTTCATGTGTTGCTGCCTGCCGATATTCCTGAAGAAAACCGACAACGCGCGGAGATTGGCCTACGCGCTCTGCAATCACCCTCATCCGCCGGGCGGCACCATTGACTTGCGCATGAAAGATCACATTCATGGATGTGCCATCGGTGATCAGCGAGTCGCACGCGCTGCGCATGTGCTGACGGTCTTCATCAGCCACCAGAGGATTGAACAACGGCCCGCCCTGCAATCGCTGGTTCTCTGACAACCCGTACAATTCACGCAGCGGCGCCGTCCAGCGAATGCGCAATTGTTGTTTCGCAATCATGCCCGTAAAACAGGCCAGCGACGCCGCCGACCACAGCATCGCATGCTGCAATTCACGAAGCGAAACTGAACCCGGTGCGTGGGCCATTAATGAAAATTCCCCGGCCAATGTTGTGAAGCAGCATCTTACAATGCAGCGAACGCATCGCGGCTATGCGGCATGCACCTAACCACGGTGTATGATTGCGTATATCGTAGCCATTGCGATTGACTTAGATAACCACCCAAACTACAGGGGAATGCTTTGTGAATCCGGCCATTGCCGAGTCCTTGCTGCAACAGGCGCCCGATGCGTTGATTCTCACCGACGACAAGGGCGAGATTGTATTCGCCAATGCTGCCGTGACCACGTTGTTTGGTTACCAGCCGGAAGAACTCGCCGGTCGCATCATGGAAGTATTGATGCCCGCGCGTTACCGGCGTGCCCATCTGACGCACCGTCATGACTATGTGGCGCAACCTGTGCAACGCGCCATGGGTCAGCGCGGCGTACCGTTATTCGGCCTGCATCGTGACGGACACGAATTTCCCATCTGGGTCAGTCTCAGCCCAATTCACACCACTGACAAACTTTACATCGCCGCTGCGGTACGCGACATGTCGGACTGGCATGCATTGACCGAGCAATTGCGCGAGGCCAGCGAAGTTGCAAAAGCGGCGGCACACACCAAGAGCCGCTTTCTTGCCACGGCCAGTCATGACCTGCGTCAACCTTTGCAGGCACTGCAATTGTTGAACGCCAGTCTGCACGCAGGACTGGAACGCAAGCTCAGCAAATCCGACCTGCTCGCCATTGCCGATCGCCAGCATCATGCCATCGAAGCGATGACCGAGTTGCTGAACGCGCTGCTGGACATCAGCAAACTCGAATCGGGCACGGTTCAAGTCAAGAATGAACACATCAACATGCCGGAACTGATTGCCGAATTACGCGAACAATTCGGTTCGGTTGCCTCGGCAAAACAGCTTGCTTTGAACACGGACATCGCAGACATCAATGTACATACCGATCGCGTGCTGCTGCGGCAACTGGTGCAGAACCTGATTGGCAACGCCATCAAATACACCGATGCCGGAAGTGTCGATGTAAAAGTGTTGACCGACAGCAACGGCGCCACCATTGAGATCGCCGATACCGGCGTCGGCATTCCACGTGATCAGGTGGCAAAAATTTTCGACGCTTATTATCAGACACCGGGACATCGCCCTGATCGCCCGGGTGTTGGTCTTGGTCTTGCCATCGTCAAGCAAATCGCCGAACTGCTTGGCTATGCCATTGCAGTGGAATCACAACCGGGACGCGGCACCACCTTTCGCATCAGCATACCAAGAGGGGCAATTTCCCAACCCACGCACGTGGTCGACAGCAGTTCGCAGAGCACCTCTGCGGTCAGCATTCCCCAGGGTTACATACTGGTGATTGAAGATGATCGTGCGGTGCGCGAAGCATTGTGCCTGTCGCTGGAACTGGAAGGCTTCATGGTGCTGTCCGCATCGTCACAGCAGTCTGCCATCACCACATTTACCGAGCACGCCGCACAAATCGCCGCCATTGTCAGTGATTATCATGTTGATGCAAATCATACTGGAATCGAAATCGTCAAAACGCTGCGCGCCATTTCAACGTCGCGGCTGCCCGCAGTGTTTCTCACCGGCGATACTTCACTCGCACTGCGGGCGCAACAGGATGTGGCTGATTCACGGCTGCTGAGCAAACCGGTACAAGTGGCCAGACTCACGCACGCATTGTCGGAGCTGTTGATCGCGCAACCACTGAATTCATGACCAGCAGCTAGCCGACATGTCTCGCACTGGTAATCAAGTCACTCACCGCCTTCGTCTGTCCATTTGGTGAGAAATACGGACTGATGCGTGCAACCAGCCATCGCATTAACGCACATCGCTCTGGACAATTTACCTGCAATCACTGCCTTGATCACAGGCAGCAAATGCCTGCTCAGTCATGACGCATTCCCGATTATCATACCGGGAACAATCAGCTGGACGACAATTCTCAGACATTTTCAGAAGAACGTTGTGACGTTCTCATAATCAATGATGATATTGCTTTGCCGGTTGATGCGGCATAATTGCGGAATTGGCTTAACTGGAGATATTCATGCAATTCCGCAGACTCGGCAAAACCGGATTCAATGTATCCGAAATTTCTCTGGGCACCTGGCAGGTTGGCGGCCGCTGGGGCGAACCTTTTGATAATGCGACTGCAGAACGCATCATTGAAACCGCCATCGACAATGGCGTCAATTTCATCGACACCGCTGATGTATACAGCGATCGGCTGAGTGAAGCCGCCGTGGGTCGCGTGGTGCGGCGCCGCCAGGCACTGGGACAACGCATATATGTTGCCACCAAGTGCGGGCGGTTCATCAATCCGCATGTTGATGCCGGATATACGGTTGCGGCACTGCGCAGTTATGTGGAACACAGCTTGAAAAACTCCGGACTGGAAGCACTTGATCTTGTTCAACTGCATTGCCCGCCGCAAGCCACTTATGATCGCCCGGAGATTTTCGCGCTGTTCGATGAACTGAAAGTGGAAGGCAAGGTCCTGAACCTCGGTGTATCCGTGGAAACCATTGATCAGGCATTGAAGGCCATTCAGTATGCCAATGTCACCACCATTCAAATCATCTTCAACATGTTCCGCATGCGACCAGCAGAAGTGTTCTTCGGCGAAGCGCGCAAGAAGGATGCAGGCATTATCGTGCGCGTACCGCTGGCGAGTGGTCTGTTGAGCGGCAAGTATTCAAAGGCAACGCAATTCGGCAAGGACGATCACCGCAACTTCAACCGCGAAGGCAAGGCGTTCGACAAGGGCGAAACCTTTTCCGGCGTTGATTACGAAACCGGTCTGAAAGCCGTTGAAGAATTGAAAGCATTGTTCCCTGCAAACTCGGATCTCGCGGCATGGGCCTTGCGCTGGGTGTTGATGTTCCCCGAAGTATCCACGGTTATTCCCGGTGCATCACGTGTCGATCAGGTCAAACCGAATCTGGCTGCGGCCAATTTGCGGGCACTCACCCAGGCGGAGATGGACGGTGTCAAAGCGATCTACGACAAGTACATCAAACCTTCCGTGCATCATCTGTGGTAACGAAGTGCGGCAGTACCGTAACGCATCACCAGTATCACGTATGGGGAGATTGAATTCGTACGGATAAGATGCCAACCCAACAACGTTGACGGTTGGCAATTATCCAATGCAGAACATTCAAGACACGATCCTGATTGATGCCGATCTGATTCGCCGTTACGACATCAACGGCCCGCGTTACACCTCATATCCGACAGCAGTTGAATTTCACAATGGCTTCGGGGTTACGCAGTATCAGAGTGCGGCGGCATCGAGCAACGAACAAGGCACGCCCCTTTCCATTTATGTTCATGTACCGTTCTGCGCCAGTCCGTGCTTTTATTGCGGCTGCAATCGTGTCATCACACGCGATCATTCAAAAGCCGATGTTTATCTGCGTTATCTGTTTCGTGAAATCGAATTGCAGGCCGCATTGTTTGACACCTCGCGACCGGCAGCGCAGTTGCATTTGGGCGGTGGTACGCCGACGTTCCTGTCAACAACCCAGCTTGAGGCACTGATTGCAAAGTTACAGCAACATTTCAATCTGCAAACCGGCGGTGCACATGAATTTTCCATTGAGATTGATCCGCGTACCTTGACTGAAGACACACTGCCGCATCTTGCTGCACTCGGCTTCAATCGCATCAGTCTGGGCGTGCAGGACTTCGATCGCGATGTACAGGTCGCGGTGAATCGTGTGCAATCCGTGGACGACACATTGCGCGCCATTCATCTCGCACATGAGCTTGGCTTCAAGTCAGTCAACGTGGATCTGATTTACGGCCTGCCGAAACAGACGGCTGAAAAATTTGCGCACACACTGGATCAGGTCATCAGTGCCACACCGGAGCGCATTGCCTTGTATGGCTATGCTCACATGCCGCGATTGTTCAAGGCGCAACGCCAGATCAATGAGGCGGAATTGCCCAACGCCATCACGCGCCTCGCGCTGTTGCAACTCTCCATTACAAAGTTGATGGAAGCGGGTTACGTATATATCGGCATGGATCATTTCGCACGTGCCGATGATGAACTGGTGAAGGCGCAACAGGATGGCACCTTACAGCGCAATTTTCAGGGCTACTCGACCCGAGCCGATTGTGACCTCATCGGCTTGGGCGTGAGTTCGATCGGCAAGATTGCCAACACCTACTCACAAAATGCGAAAACGCTGATTGAGTACTACGCCATGCTGGATACCCCCTCCCTTCCGGTCCGGCGTGGTGTAGTACTTGATCGCGACGATGAAATTCGTCGCAGGGTCATTCAGGAAGTCATGTGTCACGGATACCTGAACTTCAATCAACTGTCAGCGCAACTGAATATTGATTTCAACTGGTACTTCCTTCATGAGATGCTTGAATTGCAACACCTGCAACAGGATGGCCTGATTGATCTTGACCGCGAGTCCCTGCAAGTTACACCCAAGGGCCGATTGCTGTTGCGACATGTTGCCATGGTATTCGATGCTTATCTGAAGCACGCAACGCAACAGCAGTTCTCGAAAGCGGTTTGATAAATCGTTGCCGACTGCGTAGTCACGGCTGCACTGTATTTCTCACACCACTTGCGGCTCATCCTGATTGGCTTGGCTAATACGTTATTTTCGAGACCGTCAAAAACAGGAGGTTTTTGCCGGAGCCCCCAAGGACGGGTTCACGGCGATCTCGAAAATAACGTATTAGCCAAGCTAATCGCTGATGCTGAAAAGATGCTGAGCGAAGCCGCACAGCCAGCGCCCCCGTACCTTCAAATGTCATTTACAGCCCAAATTACTTGGGCTTCACGAACTTCAACGTAAACCGGTCGCTCTCACCGATGGTGAGATATTTCTCACGATCTTTGTCGCCTTCCCTGAGTGTCGGCGGCAAGGTCCAAACGCCCTTGGGGTGATCCGTATTGTCTTTGTGATTGCGATTAACGTCACTGGTGGCAACGAGTTTGAATCCCGCTTTCTCGGCCGCGGCAACCACGAACGGTTGCGGCAAATAACCGGACTTCAACACCTCATCCAATGTCTTGCCGTCGGCGGCGCGATGATCAACAACACCCAGCACACCGCCGGGCTTCAGCACTTTGTAGATCGCAGCGAACAATGCATCTTCTTTGTGATTCATCGCAAAGTTGTGCACATTGCGAAAGGTCAAAAAGAAATCTGCTGAATCGGGCGGACCAAAATCCGGCGCATTGAAATCAAATTCGCGTATCTCGGCCTTGTCGAATTGCGCGCGCTCCATGGCCATTCTGTCCTTCTGGCCGGTGTCTTCACTGTTGGACTTTTGATTGGCCGCGATGTAATGACCATGATCGTGCAGGAATGGCGCCAGTATTTCCGCGTACCACAGTTTGTTGCCGGGAATCAGCTCGATCACTGTTGAGTCAGGTTTCACACCAAAGAACATCAGGGTTTGCAAGGGATGACGATACTTGTCGCGCGCACGATTTTCCGGCGCACGCCACGAACCATTGATGTCCGCCTGCAATTGATTTTTAACACTTGCATTGGGGGCTGCTGAAACCGGTGCTGAGCCAACAGTTAGCAATGCCAGGATCAACACATGGAAATAACGGCTAAAGGAATTCCTGATCATATCGAGCTCCTCAACAGACACGGTGCATTTACGATTCTTGTACTGGAGAATGGGCGGAGACAATAGTGCAAATTTGCGTGTTAGTGTAACAATCCATTCTTACAATCAAGTAATTTGAATTTCTCAGACAAATGCCGTCAGCCGTTGCTCCCTCACCGCTCAGGAATCATCGCGATACTGGCAGCGGCGACACAACATGGCGGGGTGTATGCCGCCGTGAACCGCACATGGTGGGTTACGCGGAGGAACCGCTAACGCCACCCTACAGCGAAGTGATTGCGTGCCGGCATCACGACTGCGGCACAATCGTCACAATCACTCTCTTGTAACGCGACAAGGCTGGTTTTCCTTTGTCGGTTACACGCAAAATAAATTGCGCGGTTTCAGGTTGATCAACAATCGGAGCCACGACATTTACACTGGACAAGTTCTCGGCGGAATCGATTTTGATCAGATGCTTGTATGAACCGGCTTCAGGATAGTTGAACCATAGATAGCTGAGGCTGTCACCATCCGGGTCGGTGGCTGTGGCATTCAATGAAAATCTCTCGCCGGATTTCACAGTGAGGTGATCGGGCGTCAGTAATTGCGGCACTGGTGGATGATTGGCATGCGTGTAAGACTGCGTGCACCAACTCATCCGCGCCGCGAAATCATTTTGAAAGTCATCGCGCCAGCGCCACAACGTGGCCTTGTTGCTGGTGAACGTCGTCGTACCGGAATTAGTCGCACGGCCATATTCACCCTGAACCGCCGGTGTGTAGCTATCCACTGCATTGGTCCATATTTTTCGCGTCTCCGGCACTTGAGGTAATCCGGACACACTATTTCGTGTGGCTATAAATTCCGGCTTATAAAGTTCATAGCGGCCACCCCAGCCGCCCCAGTCCGGATGTTCTGGATCACTCAGTCCATCGGGAATGAGATTTAGGAACGAAGGCGTATCGCCTTCCATGCCGTAAGCAACATCAGGATACACAGCACCCAGTGCGCCATGACCTTGTTGAATGTTTTCCGCCAGCCACTTGTTGCTGATGGTTTCGTTATTGATGCCGTCGATGGGAGTGTTGATGGCAATCCACGTCGCATTGCCATAGTCATCGCCGGGACTGACAATGTAAAACAACTCCGGAAAGTTGCTTCTGATCCAGCTGCCGCTGTCATCCTGGTCGGAGATGGTGTACACGCGCAACTTGGCAATCAGTCGTTGTGCTTCGGCCGGTGTTTCCGTTTTTCTGATTTCGTATAACGCTTGTGCCAGCGTATTCACACCACCCCACACCGGTATCCACAGGGGCCGATCATCTTTTTCTTTCAGCACCTTGATGATCAACTCCGAGCCCGGTGAATCCTTGCCATCACCCACGCCTTGCATGCCATACACCGGCAGACCATGGGTTACCTTCTTCAATAATGATTGTGCATCAGGGAATCCGGATTCATGCTTCAACAGATTTGGCTGCACCTTGCCATATGCCTTGATGATCGCATCGATCATGCCAGGATGATTGACGGTCTTTTGCCAAACAGACGTCGTGGCGACTAAGCCTTTAATGTCGATGACATTGGAATACAGCAGCAATCGAACCATTGATTCCGAATCATCGGGATCGGCGCCGATGTCGGTAAGTATGATGACTCTGTTGTGTTGAGTGTGGTGCGAGATGTTGGGATTTGCTCGCGCTGCAAAAGCGCCGAATGCAAGCACCAAAGATAAAGCAAATAAATAGACGGTGGATTTCATAGTTGCAATTTCTTGGATGGTCTTTCAGATTCTCGTAGGGTGGGTTAGCGGCTCCTCCGCGTAACCCACCATGATTATTAAAGGCGGGATGTATCCCGCCCTACTGAGAGGCGGGCTTCACTGTGTTCAGCGCCAACCTACAGTTTCCCTAAACCACCTCAAACCACACCGGCGTGGACTTGAACGCCGGCGTCTTGCTGCGCGGATCAACTTCGGTGCCGACCAGCACATTGGCTTCGGGAAAATAGGCCATGACGCTGCCGCGCGCAATGTTGAATTCCCGCACGGTGATGCCTTCCATGCGGCCATGCGCAGAAATCAATGTTGCCTTGCCGCCATCACTTAATCCATTGGCCAGCATATCTTCACTGTTCATCATCACCGTCCAGCGATCAAAGCCATTGCGATAGCTGTCGGTGCGTTCATAGATGATGGTGTTGAATTGTCCTTCGCTGCGCACCGTGGTCAGCAGCAATTGATCGGCGCGTTGTGGCGTGACACATGTTTTGAAATGCGCCTTGGCATCCGCAGTATTGAACTTGATTTCATGCATGATGCGGCCGCGGATGTGAAACTCCTGTTTGGCAACATCAATGTCTTTCATCTGCTCCATGCCCGGCACAACGGCGGCGATGGCTTCACGGGTTTTGTGGTGTTGTTGAAACACGGTGAAGTCCAGAGCGCTTTCCGGCAACAGGCGTCTGGCAATCTCACTGAGTATCACCACTTCCGGCCGCACGTTGGCAAGACGATGTATGCCGCCGTCGCTCAGTCGCACATAGTTGAACATGGATTCCTGCGTGGTCGGCTGCCATTCTTCATCGCGTGCGGTCACCGGCAATATCATCGACTCACCATCGTCCACTCCATGGATGTGTCCTTGATTCAGCGTGGTGGTCAAAAACAATTTGAAACCGATTTTATTCAGTGCCACAGCACTCCATGTTGAATTGGGGTTGGCGGCGTACAGATTGCCGCCCATGATGATGGCCGCATCCATTTCACCGCGATACGCTGCCTGCATGGCTGACATGGTGTCGTAGCCTTTTTCGCGTGACAATTGCAAATCAAAATGTTGCTCCATGCGCCGCATCACTTCGCCGGACAACACCGGCTTGACACCAATGGTGCCAATGCCCTGGACATTGCTATGACCGCGCAATGGCAACAAGCCCGCACCCACGCGTCCCAGCATGCCGCGCAACAAGGCAAGGTTGGCAATGTACTCCACATTTTCCACGCCATGCAGGTGATGCGTCATGCCCATGCCCCAGGCAAACACGGTATTACGCGAACGTGCATACAATTGAGCAACGCGTTCGATATCCACTCGAGCGATGCCTGTTTGCGATTCTATGAACGACCAATCGGTGTTTTCTATATCGGTCTTGAACTCCGCAAAGCCGGTGCAATGTGCGTCAATAAAATTCTGATCCTGTGCGCCGTGTTCAAGAATGACTCTGGCAATGCCTTTGAACAACGCAATGTCGGTACCAATACGCGGTTGCAAATAATCCGAGGCAATCCAGTCACCCCCCTTGAGCATGGAGCCCGGACTTTTTGGCAGCGCAAATTTCACCAGACCATTTTCACGCGCAGGATTAATAACAATGACTTCGCCACCGCGATCACGGCAGGCTTTGAGCTTGTGAATAAAGCGTGGATGATTGGAAGCAGGATTGGCGCCAATGACAAAGATCAGATCACAGTGACTGAGATCACCCAGTTCAACTGTCGCGGTGCCAGTGCCAATGGTCGAGTCCAGTCCCACGCCGGTAGCCTGATGGCAATAATAGGAACAGTTGTTGACGTGATTGGTGCCGTATACGCGCGCCAGCAATTGAAATACAAAACCGGCTTCATTGGATGATCGTCCCGATGAATAAAAGAAGCTGCGTTGCGGATCAATGTGCTTCAGACGCTGCGCCGCATGATTCAATGCCCATTCCCATTCCACCACTTGATAGCGATTACTGTCTTTTGCTTTGTAGATGGGATCACCAAGGCGACCCAGATGCTCCAGTTCATGACCGTCCAGTTCACGCAGTTCATCCAGCGTATGAGATAACACCGCATGCGGGATAGGCGGTTGAATGTCGGTGGACTGTGCCTGAATGCTTTTGTTACATACACTGGGAAATTCATCCAGCTCGTTGGTCATGCCGCCGCGCTGGCCACCCATACCCAGACCACAGGCCTTGCAGGTGTTATGCGAACGCAGTGCCTTGGTGGTATTGAGCAAACCGATGCGTTGCGCGGTCTTGAGCGCATACAACACTTTTTTGGGGCCGCCGCCAATAGCTTGCTTGCTCATGTCTGATCTGTCGAACAATGGAGAAGACGTTTAAAATCAGCCAACTTAACAGACACGTCCTCTCGCTCCTTGTGAGAGAGACAGAAAGCGGGGATCAAGACTTCAACTGATTGCCATGTTCCCCACCCTCTCCCATCAAGGGAGAGGGAATATCTTCTGCCGAGCTGATGACAGTCGCCGCTCTGGCGTCTAATTGCCTGACTAACGTCCGGGTGCCACCGCGTCCGTGGTTGCCGCAGATGCCACATTGCCAGTAATAATCGCATCGCGGAATTGTGCAAATAAGTCATTCAACGCATTGGGCGAATGCGGCATCATTACCGTGTTGCTGCGATTGCCGCCGGCGATTTCTTTCAAGGTATCGAAGTACTGCGTCATCAGCACCATCATCATGGCATCCTGTGCAGAAGCACCCGACACCGCCGCGGAAAAGCGTGTCACCGATTCGCGCAGGCCCTCAATGATTGCAGTACGCTGATTGGCAATACCTTCACCCTGCAACTTCTTGGATTCCGCTTCGGCTTCGGCTTTTTTCACCAGCAACAGTTTTTCGGTTTCGGCGCGCGACACGGTGGCCTCACGCTCACGTGCAGCGGCATTGATGTCATTCATCGCCGCTTTCACTTTGTCGTCAGGAACGATATCCGTGATCAATGATTTGGCAATCGAATAACCGAATTCCTTCATGGATGCATCGAGACTGTCTTTGACGTCGATGGCAATCTGGGCTTGCTGCTCGAAGGTCTGATCCAGTGTCATCTTCGGCACATGGCCGAGAATGACGTTGTACACAAAGGATTCGATCTGCTTGATGGGATCGGACAACTTGTAGAACGCGTCGTACACCTTGTCGGGAATCACCTGGTATTGCACGGAGATCGGAATCTGCACGAACACATTGTCCTTGGTTTTGGTTTCCACTCTCACATCCAGTTGCTGAACCTGCAGACTGATTTTTCGTACCACAGTTTCGATCAACGGGATCTTGAAATTCAATCCGGGGCTGGCAATGCGGGAAAACTTTCCCAATCGTTGCACGATACCTGCATGTGCAGTCTGCACGGTAAAAAAAGAACCCATCACAATCACAATTAATATGAACAGCAAGACAATGCCGCCCGCGCCACCGAGAATCGAAGTTTCCATCATCGCCTCCACTCAGAAAGAATTGTTATTGACAGCAAACCACACGTGAACCGTTATCAAAATGCCGCAAGTGTCATTGCTGGGCCCGGTTCCAAACCGAATGGTGTTCCAAATCATTGTCGTTGGCAAATGAATCCGGTGTATCTCATACGTCTCACGCACCACCGGCAAAGTCATGCTGGCGCCATGCTTCGTAAACAATCACTGCCACTGCGTTGGACAGGTTCAGACTGCGATTGCCGGGCAGCATGGGAATGCGCAATCGCTGTGACACAACGCAACGTTCAATAATCTCCATTGGCAACCCGCGGGTTTCCGGACCGAACACCAGCACATCGCCATGCTGATAGCCAACGCTGTCATAGCGCACCGTGCCACGTGTGGATACCGCAAACCAGCGCGACGGTTGCAGTGACAGCAGACAGTCGTCCAGTGATTTCCATAGTTTCATGTGGGTCAGTTGATGGTAATCCAGTCCGGCACGGCGCAAGGACTTCTCGCTGACATCAAAGCCCAGCGGCTCAATGAGATGCAGCGTTGCACCGGCATTGGCGCTGAGGCGGATAATGTTGCCGGTGTTGGGTGGAATTTCGGGTTCGAATAGGACAATATGGAACATACAGGCTCGGAAACAGATTCATCAATAATCAACAGACTCTCATGCAGCAAGATCAGGATGTATCCGGCACCATCAATCGCAATGCGATCACACTGTGCCACAAGTCGTGGGTGGCATATGCAGGCACGCTGTTGCGCGGCATCATCATCACTGCGCTGGTCATCGCCGCATTGTATTGGAAAAACACCTACTGGAAACCCATTGCCATCATCTGGCTGCTGGCAATGACATTGATCATCTATCGCTGGCTGTGGTTGCGCAGTTTTCACCTGTACTACGATGATGTCGGCGTGTGGTTGTATTCCGGTGTGCTGCCGTGGAAGCGCGGCGTGTCCGGCGTCAAGTGGCGCGATCTGGATGAGGCTGTATTCTTCAATGGCTTCATGAACTGGCTGGCGCGTTCGTACACGGTGCAGATACGCCATCGCTTTACCAAGGACAGCGAGATTCTGGTGACGCAAATGGGCAATGGCAAACAGGCGGCGATTACCATCAACCAGCAGCTTCAGGAGCGCATCCGGGCGGGCATTCCGCTGAGTTAACACGGAAGATGACCGCAAGCTAATACTCGCGGGTTTGTTGAAACACGTTACAGCGATATACTCAGCGCCTTTCCTGTCTGATGAACAATGCTTCGCCATCACTGCAAGCCGGGAGACTTACATGATTTACGACAACATACTTGGCACCATCGGCCGCACGCCCATTGTAAAGATCAATCGTCTCGCACCCATGCATGTCACCATGTATGTGAAGTGCGAATTCTTCAATCCATTGTCATCAGTGAAGGATCGTCTTGCGATCGCGATCATTGAAGATGCAGAACGGCGCGGCACGTTGAAGCCAGGCCAGACCGTGGTGGAAGCCACTTCCGGTAACACCGGCATTGCACTCGCAATGGTCTGCGCTGCCAAGGGTTATCCCTTTGTTGCCACGATGGCGGAAAGTTTTTCTATCGAACGCCGCAAGATCATGCGCGCACTGGGCGCCAAGGTTGTACTCACGCCGGCCGCCGAACGCGGCACCGGCATGGTGAGGAAAGCCAAAGAACTTGCAGAAAAACATGGCTGGTTTCTCGCCAGTCAATTTGAAAATCCTGCCAATCCTGAATATCACCGCAACACCACGGGACCAGAAATTCTCAGTGACTTCGCCGGCAAGCGATTGGACTTCTGGGTGAGTGGCTGGGGCACGGGCGGCACCCTCACCGGTGCAGGACAGATGCTCAAGAAGGCGCGTCCGGACATCAAGATCATTGCCTGCGAACCCGCCAATGCCGCGTTGCTGAAAGGGGCGGAATTCAAACCGCACAAAATTCAGGGCTGGACACCGGACTTTGTACCCGGTGTGCTGGATCGCAGCGTGCCTGATGATATTTTGACCGTGACCGATGATGAAGCCATTGGCACTGCGCGTTCACTGGCCACCAAGGAAGGCATTTTCTGTGGCATTTCTTCCGGTGCAACCTTTGCCGCTGCGCTGCAGGTGGCACAGAGTGCACCGAAGAACTCTGTGATCCTCGCCATGTTGCCGGATACTGCGGAACGCTATCTCAGCACACCTTTGTTCGAAGGCATCAACGAAGGCACCGACGCGGAGATTTAGCGCCGCAATATCAAGACCTCTTGTTGATTGAAAGACGCGCCATTGTCATTCCCGCGAAAGCGGATTCTCTTCCTTCCCTCGCCCCTTGCGGGGTGAGCGAGGATGCCTCAATCATGACACTTAACCTGTCATGATGCCGAGCGAACGCCAGTGCAGGACGGCACTGGCCGGAGTCGGACACGGAGTCGCCTTCGACGGGACCGGGGTGAGGGGTTTGCACGTTCATCGTGAGCTCTGATTTACCAACGTGGACACCATTCATTTAATCTTGACACCCTTCGAAGACCTCAGGGTGAACGCGCAAATTACTGGATTCCCGCTTCCGCGGGAATGGCACTTCATGATGCTCATATGTCATCATCATCCTGACAAGAATGAGTGCCGGCAACCGAACAGATAAACAGCATGGAACATTCCCACAAACGCCCCATGGGCAAGAACCGGCTGGAAGCGTTCAGCGACGGCGTGCTCGCCATCATCATCACCATCATGGTGCTGGAACTGAAAGTGCCGCATGACGTATCGCTGGCGGCGCTGTGCGCCATGTGGCCGGTGATATTGAGTTACGTTTTCAGCTTTACCTTCATCGCCATCTACTGGAACAACCATCATCACTTGCTGCATGTGGTGCAGCATGTCGATGGCCGCATCCTGTGGGCCAACATGCACTTGTTGTTCTGGTTATCGCTGGTGCCGTTTGCCACTGCATGGATGGGCGAAAATCATTTTGAATCGCTGCCGGTTGCCACCTATGGTGTGGTGCTGTTGTTTTCCGGCATTGCTTATTTCATCCTGGTGCGCGCACTGCTGGCGCGGC
Source organism: Steroidobacteraceae bacterium (assembly GCA_035548495.1). Lineage (GTDB taxonomy): Bacteria > Pseudomonadota > Gammaproteobacteria > Steroidobacterales > Steroidobacteraceae > CAILZL01. The sequence goes on along the minus strand of DASZSV010000026.1, from coordinate 47,632 downwards.
ATGGCAGGGATTCAACGCTTGGCAAGGCCATCGGTGATGATTTCAAAGGCAAGATATCCGTGGTCTTTTATGTCATCGCCATTCCACTGGCCTTCGTTCATGTACTGATCTCCGGTGTCATCTACCTGACCGTGGCCTTGATGTGGGTAGTGCCGGACTTGCGCATTGAACGCGTTGCAGACAACAGTAGCGAAGCATGAACAATTCCCCCACTCTTGATGCGTCCGTCGTTCACGACCCCTCACTGTCGTTATTTCAAAAAGTATTGCTGGTCACCGACGGCACAGTGACTCAGTTGGTTGAGCTTTACACCGGCGAAAGCATCAGCGTGAAGAAAATCGAAAACCATATCGTCACAAACAATGTCGTTCCACCTGAGGTGCAACGCATACTGCAAACGGCAGACAACAATGCATTGTTGAAGCGCATCATCCTGCTATGCGGCAGCAAGAGTTATATCTATGCGGAATCCTACTTTGTGATGGAACGCCTGCCAGCTGACATGCGGTTGAAGCTGGAAACCACCAATATTCCCATCGGCCTGTTGTGGCGCGAAGCCAAGCTGGAAACCCATCGCGAGATCATTGAATATCGCCGCGAGCGCAATACCGATGTTGCCGCACATCTCGGCATTAATCCGCAATCAGAACTGCTGTCACGAACTTACATGCTCTACACCAACGGCAAACCCATGGGCATCATTACCGAAAAATTTCCGGCGGGGTATTTTGGGGAGTAGTTGGCGATAACCCAGCTTTCGCCTCTTTAACTACCGCCAATTTTCCGGCGTTCTGTCCAGAACTTGCCAACCTGCATAAATATGTATAGTCTCGCTATACATATTTGGAGGAAACCATGAAAGTAAGCGTGGTGGATTTGCGATACAAGATGAATGATGTGCTCAAAGCGCTGGAGCGTAATGAGGACGTAAGCATTCTGTATCACGGCAAATTGAAAGGCGTGCTAAAGGCACAAGGCGTTCGCGACCGTGGCAAAGTCAGAATGGCAGATCATCCGTTTTTTAACATGAATGCCTCCCGCAAGTCTGTTGCACGAGAAATGGATTCGCTGCGTGGCGGACGGTATCGTGATGATTTTTGATACGGACATCTTTATCTGGGTTCAGCACGGCAACGTCAAAGCAGCCAGGCTGATGGAGAAAGAGGATCAGCGTTTACTGTCGTTGCAGACCTACCTGGAGTTGCTGCAAGGCGCAAGAAATAAATCCCAGCATGATCGCACAATTGATTTTTTGAAGGATTTTGAATTCAAGGTGTTGCCGTTAACTGAAAACATCGGCCATCGCGCGGCCGTGTATATTGAGGAATATGCGGTCACTCATGGACTGCGGGCGGGCGACGCCATCATTGCCGCAACGGCAGTGGAAAATAATCTGCCACTTTGCAGCAGCAATACAAAGCATTTCAAAGCCATCAAAGAATTAAAGCTCAGAGCCTTCAATCCTTGAGCGCAACACCCCGCCAAGCTAATGCAGTCCAACCTTCACGTCACACTGCTCAATCTTCCTGAACTTCGCCTCCGCCGGATACATCACCATCAACTTGCGCATCACGCCGTTGGTCCAGCCAAAGCCATCCTGCAGTGGATACTCGCCGCCACCGGCGCCGTGCACTGGATCAACCACATTGTACTTTTCAACAAGCTTTCCTTTTTCGTCATAGACGCTATTCACCGTCACCATCCAGCGGCAGGCGATCAAGCGTGCAGTATTGGACAACTTGTAATGATTGAATCCATCCACTGCCAGCCATTGCAGCGGCGCCCAGCCGTTGGGCGCATCCCATTGTTGTCCGGTGTTGATCAACGTTGTAACTACGCCGCCTTGCTTGAGCAATTGTTTGGTCACCGTGTCCGCCATCTTTGATGCCTGATCATTGGTTGCCACACCGGTGAATAGCGGATACAACGTCGCTGCCGTTAGCGACGGCATGGGTTGCTTTGTTTGCCAGTTGTAATCAAAAAACACGCTGTCAGCATCATTCCACAAGTACTTGCTCATCGCCGCGCGACGTGCGGCAGCATGTTCGGCAAACTCTTTTGCGCATTGTTTGTCGCCCACCGCCTCACAGCCATCATGAATGGCATTTTCCAGTCCGTACAACAGACTGTTCAGATCAACCGGAATGATGGAAGTGGTCTCAATGGTTGCCAGCGTTTGACCATCCTTGAACCAGCGCGAGCTGAAATCCCAGCCGCTTTCCGCTGCGGCGCGAATATCACGATAAAGTTGCGCCTCGTTGCGCTTGCCGTTGTTTGCAAGTGCCGTGTCTTCCGCATACGACTCATCACGCGGTAGCGCCAGATCATCCCAGTAGCGATTCAGGACGACATGGTCAGCGAGCGCAACAACACGACGATGTGCCTCACCGTCTTTGAGATCGTCCGCACCTTGCATCCAGAACGCATACTCCCGCTTCAACTGCGGCAGATAATGTGCATATGCCTTCGCTGGATTATCTGGTGACAGCAAGCCCACCATGGCAAAGAAGAATGGCGGTTGTGAGCGGCTTAAGTAATAACTCCGCGTGCCATTGGGAACATGACCATAGGTGTTTATCAGATACGCGAAATCATTCACCATATTGACGACAGCATCGTGCTGGCCGCTGGCTTCCAGTCCCAGCATGGTGAAATAGGAATCCCAGTAGTACATCTCGCGAAATCTTCCGCCCGGCACCACATAGGGCGCGGGCAATGCCAGCAGCGAAGAATACTTCGGCACAGTAATCGTAGTGCGCGTCAGCAGCGGCCACAGCGCATCAATGTGTCCGGCAATGCTCGTTGATGGTTTCAATGTGATGGCGGTAGACGGTTGCGGCAAATCAAAATGTTCAGCAACAAACTCCTTCAGCGCCGCATCACCATCTGGTTTGTGCTCTTCATAATCCGTCAAGATACTTTGTGGCGACGTTTTTGGAATGGCATCGGCAAAGGTCTTGCTGTCGGGAAAGACATGCGCCTGTTCAACTGCACCATACAATTCCTTGAATTCAATTTGTGGCGTAACAGGATATTGTGATGTTGCCGATGAATCGCCTCGGGCCACAGCGGACAGCAATGCCAACAAGATCAAACAGAATGACAGGCAGAGGGACGTACGTTGCGTCATGAATGTACCTCGCGCAGGTTAAAGCAACCCGCAACTGCAACAGAGAAATTGCCTGGTCGATGTGCCAATTTCAAGAGCGTCAAAAACAGGATGTTTTTGCCGGAGCCTCCATGGAAGGATTCACGGCGATCTGGAAATTGCCGCATCGATCAGGCAGCTCTAGATGAGTTTCAACCAGATGCGATAGATTGTTCAACGCGGTTGTTTACTTACAACCCGGCACTTGCCTGTCAATGCTGACGATTCAGTCGGCCGCCATCAACTGCCAATGGTCATGCTGAAAAAATCCCGCTCCTGCTTCCGCATCTGCCGCCAGCTTGCGCATACCGGCAAACAACTCACGGCCCATTCCATAATGAAAGCGGGTGAGATCTGGCGAAGTTGAAACACGCTTGGCCCATTCTTCAGCAGGTACACGCGCTTCAAGAATACCTCTGTAACTGTCGAGATGAATGATGTCGCCATCGCGCACTTTATGCAGTGGACCATTGTTCAAACACTCTGGTGTAACGTGAATGGCCGCAGGCACTTTACCTGAAGCACCCGACATGCGGCCATCGGTCACCAGCGCCACTTTAAAACCTTTGGATTGCAACGATGCCAGCGATGGCGTGAGCTTGTGCAGTTCCGGCATGCCATTGGCACGCGGACCCTGATAACGCACTACCACCACACAATCACGATTCAATTGTCCAGCCTTGAAGGCATGAATGACATGCTCCTGATCATCGAACACAACCGCAGGCGCTGTGACCACACGATGCTCGGCATCGACTGCCGAAGACTTAATGACGGCACGGCCGAGATTGCCTTGCAACAGTTTTAATCCACCATCGGCGCTGAAGGGATTGCTGACCGGACGCAGTACACTTTCATCACCACTCTTTACCGGCGCATCGCGCCATGCAAGATTGCCATCGCTCAGCCACGGTTCCTGCGCATACGCGGCCATGCCCTTGCCCATCACGGTATTTACATCGCCATGCATCAACCCTGCTTGCAGCAATTCGTGAATCAAAAAGCCCATGCCGCCCGCAGCGTGAAAATGATTCACGTCGGCACTGCCATTGGGATACACGCGCGCCAGCAGAGGAATCACATCGGACAAATCGCTGAAGTCATCCCAGTTGATCATCACACCGGCTGCATGCGCCATCGCGATCAAGTGCAGCGTGTGATTAGTGGAACCACCAGTGGCCAGCAATCCGATAATGGCATTGACGATCGCACGTTCATCAATCATGTCGGCCATGCACAGATATTCATTGCCCAGCGAAGTGATCTTCGCAATGCGTTTTGCCGCTGCACTGGTCAATGCATCGCGCAATGGCGTATTGGGATTGACGAAGGCTGCGCCGGGCAAGTGCAATCCCATCATCTCCATCAACATCTGGTTGCTGTTCGCCGTGCCATAAAACGTGCAGGTGCCTTCACTGTGATAACTCTGCGCTTCAGATTCCAGCAAGGCATCGCGGCCCACCTTGCCTTCGGCATGCAATTGGCGAATGCGCGCTTTTTCTTTATTGGGAATGCCCGATGTCATCGGACCTGCAGGTACAAACAGAATGGGCAAGTGAGCGAAGCTGAGCGCACCGATGAACAATCCGGGCACGATCTTGTCGCACACACCCAGACACAACGCGGCATCGAACATGTTGTGTGATAACGCAATCGCCGTGGACATGGCAATCACATCGCGACTGAACAAGGACAACTCCATACCGGGCTGGCCTTGTGTCACACCATCGCACATCGCCGGCACACCACCGGCGAATTGCGCCACGGCACCGGCTTCACGTGCAGCCAGCTTGATCAATTGCGGATAGCGTTCCAGCGGACGATGCGCGGACAGCATGTCGTTGTAAGAAGAGACAATGGCGATGTTGGGCCACTGGCCGGACTTGAGTTGCTCTTTGTCACCGCCATCGGCCGCCGCAAATCCATGCGCAAGATTGGTACAACTCAAGGTTTGCCGCGCAGTCCCTTTCAATCGTGCAGCGTGGATGCGATCCAGATAGTCCTTGCGGCGATCTGCACTGCGTTGCGCAATACGCGCAGTCACTTCGGCAATGCGTGGATGCAGGGTCGATTTGGCGGTATCGGTCACAATTGCCTCGTTCACATGAAACTGGAGCGTCAAACACTGCGTGCATTATAGAAGCAAATGCACCGTCGCCGCACTGCCGGTACGATTGCAGCAATGAACAGACAGTCCATTGCATAACATTGGACATCGCTGCGATGGGCATGTGGCAACTTAATGTTGCGCCATGATTGCTCAAACTCAATAGAATATGCACGTTTTTGTCCGGTTTTAAGTAACCTCTGATGAACCTGCTGCGCCGGCGTGTTAAACCGGGTTGACGCATGTGCACGATGCCCGGAAGCCTCATGCAGTAACATATACACTATGACTCCTGCGTTCCGCTCGCGCGCAACCTGTCTTCGCCCGTGAGGTTTTTCAGAGGCTTCGCAACGATAGTGATTGAACCCGCATATACCCTGTTACTGTCTGACATGCATCAATGACTTCCGAGGTACGACATCGCCATGCCCGCAGGTGAAACTTTTGACATCGTATTGTTTGGCGCCACCGGCGATCTTGCTACACGCAAATTGTTGCCTGCACTGTATCGCCGTCACAAGGCAGGACAGTTTGCCGCCAAGTCGCGCGTACTGGGCGTATCCAACAAGGAATGCAGCCGCGAAGAGTTCATTGCAGGCATTGTCGAACCCCTGAAGCAACGCGTGGGTTCGGAGTTCACCGAGACATCATGGCAAAAATTCATTGCACAACTGGACTATGTGAAAGTCGATGTGCGCAACGAAATGGACTTCCAGACGCTCAAGGAAAAATTGCAGGATCGTGATGACATCGTGCGTGTGTACTTTCTTTCTACTTCGCCGTTGTTGTTTGTGGATATCTGCAAGCATCTTAACCAGTTTTCACTGGTCACTTCCAGATCACGCGTGGTTCTTGAAAAACCGTTGGGACACGATCTTGCATCATCGAATGAAATCAACGAGAACGTGACATCGGCATTCAACGAAGAACAGATCTATCGCATTGATCATTATCTCGGCAAGGAGCCGGTGCAGAATCTGATGGCATTGCGTTTCGGCAATACATTATTTGAACCCTTGTGGAAGCGCGGCCGCATCCGTCATGTGCAGATCACTGTTGCAGAACAAGTTGGCGTGGAAGGACGCGCTTCGTTCTACGACAAAACCGGCGCTTTGCGTGACATGGTGCAAAATCATCTGCTGCAATTGCTGTGCATCATCGCCATGGAACCTCCTTCTTCCAGCAAACCCGATGATGTACGTGATGAAAAACTGAAAGTGCTGCGTGCACTGCGGCCTTTGCAGGGCAGTGAAGCCATTGAACATACCGTGCGCGGCCAGTACATTGAAGGTGCCATCGCAGGTATGCCTGTGCCGGGCTATCTTGACGAACCCGGTGTAGCGCCGGACAGCACCACCGAAACCTTTGTTGCGCTGCGCGCATATGTTGATTCATGGCGCTGGGCCGGCGTGCCGTTTTATCTGCGCACCGGCAAGCGCATGCAGGAACGCGTTGCAGAAATCGTCATCACGTTTGAAGAAGTGCCGCACGCGATTTTTGACCGGCCCAATTCAGATCGTGCACGCAACCGGCTGGTGATCCGCCTGCAACCCGATGAACACATCACACTGACATTGCTCGCCAAAACACCGGGTGAAGGCATTCGCCTCAAGCCCGTCAATCTGGGACTGGACTTGGCCGGTTCGCAAAAAGAAAAATCACTCGATGCCTATGAACGCCTGATGATGGATGTGGTAAAAGGCAATCTCACTTTGTTCATGCGCCGTGATGAACTCGATGCTGCATGGCGCTGGATCGATCCCATTCGCGAAAGCTGGCTGCAACAGGACGAACCACCCAAATTGTATACTGCGGGTACGTGGGGACCGGCGGCATCCACTGCACTGATCAGCCGCGACGGTTTATCATGGCATGGTGAGTTGTGATTGTTGCCGATTCGTAGAGAACCTGAGTTGTTTGTTCCCTCTTCCTCAAGGTAGAGGGGAGCAGGAAAATTGAGTTAAAACATGTCCATCGTTCACGAACACCGTTTTCCGGATGCAAAGGCACTGACTCACGCACTGTCGGGAGAATTGCAGGTGGATTTGCAGGAAGCCATCGCAACTCGTGGCACGGCGACCATGGCGGTTTCCGGCGGACGCACACCGGCTGCATTGTTTTCGCAATTATCCAATGAAAAACTCGACTGGCAGAAAGTATGGATCACGCTGGTCGATGAACGCTGGGTGGATGTCAGCAGCGAAGCCAGCAATGAACATCTGGTAAAGACACATCTGTTGCAGGCGCAAGCCGCCAAGGCGCACTTCGTGGGCTTGAAGAATGCAGCCGACACCGCGACGGCGGGTACGGACTGGAGCTGGCGCACCCTGTCCAAACTGCCGCGCCCTTTCGATGTGGTATTGCTCGGGATGGGCGACGATGGACACACGGCATCGCTGTTTCCAGGCAATCCCGGCTTGCGTCCGGCATTGACGCTCGCAGAACCCGCTGGTTGCGTTGCCATGCATGCGCCAGTGGAACCGCATGACCGTATCAGCTTAAACTTGTCAGCCATCCTTGATGCGCGTCGCGTAATCGTGTTGATACAGGGCGAAGCAAAGTGGGCCGTTTACCAGCGCGCCCGCACTGCTGGCGCCATTACCGATCTGCCCATACGCGCCGTGTTCCAGCAGCAACTGGTCGCGGTGGATGTGTTCTGGGCACCATGATCTGATTGCGGCGGATTTTGTTATTTGCGGATTGCACTCTGAATAATGACCAACAACATACGATTGATCGGCGATATCGGCGGCACCAACGCGCGCTTTGCATTGAATACGGATGATCGCATCCATGATGAAATGGAACTGACCTGCGCTGACTTTCCCACATTGGCCGATGCGGTTGAACTGTACCTGAGCAGGGTAACGTCCGCAGTCACACGTCCCAGCGAAGCGGCCATTGATGTTGCAGCCGCACTCACCGGCGATCATGTCAGCATGACCAATTGCCCGTGGCAATTTTCCATCAATGCGTTGCGCAAGGAATTGCAATTGAAGCGCCTGATCGTGCTCAACGATTTCACTGCACTGGCCATGGCCATCCGTCATCTGCCCGATCATGAAGTCATGCGCGTGGGTGGACTGCAACCGGAAAAAAACAAACCCATTGCAGTGCTCGGCGCCGGCACCGGGCTTGGCGTGTCCGGACTGATTCCAGTGAAGGACGCGTGGATTCCGCTGGAAGGCGAAGGCGGTCATACCAGCTGGTCACCATCGACTGAACGCGAAGCCGCCGTGCTGAATCATTTATGGCAGCGCTACGATCATGTTTCCACCGAGCGCGTCTTGTCGGGCATGGGACTGGTCAACATTTATCTTTCATTGTGCGCACTGGATGGCAAACCTGCACACAATTACGAACCTGCCGACATCTCCAGCCGCGGCATGAGTGCAACTGATGCAACCTGTGCAGAAGCATTGCAGATGTTCTGCAGCATTCTCGGCACCGCGGCCAGCAATCTGGTGCTGACACTGGGCGCAAAAGGCGGCGTGTATATTGGCGGCGGCATCGTGCCGCGTCTTGGTGATTATTTTCTGCGCTCACCATTCCGTCAGCGTTTTGAAAGCAAGGGACGCTATGAATCCTATCTCGCGCCGATTCCTGCCTTTGTCATCACCGCCAAACTGCCTGCCTTCACCGGACTGGTGCAGTCATTCACATCACCCGGACCGCGCATTGAAGCCACGGCGTAACCGGGTTCTCCGTCATTTCTCAACAACCACTGTCCAGCGCAATGTCAGCAACGCTTGAAGCCAACAAAGCCGTCGTTCGCAGATTCAACGTCGAAGTGATTGAGCAGGGCAACATGGATGCTGCAAAAGAATTGCTCGCGCCCGGCTTCGTCAATCGCACCGCGCCGCCCGGCACACCGGCAGGTCCTGAAGGCATGATGCACATGGTTGCCAACATTCTTAAACCGGCGTTTCCTGATTTGAAAGTGGAGATTCACGATCAAATTGCCGAAGGCGACAAGGTCACCACACGCAAAACGATTCACGCCACGCATCAGGGAACATTAATGGGAATTGCAGCTACCGGTCGTGCAGTGAGCATTGATGTCATCGACATCGTGCGCATTGCCGACGGCAAATATGCCGAACACTGGGGCATCAACACACTGTTCCAGTTGCTGAGCCAGCTGCGCTCATAGCAAGCGCGTACAACAGGCAATTACCGGTAACTGTTCATTCCGTCCCTGATTTCCTGTTTGGCTTCATCAATACCGCCCCAGCCAATGATCTTGACCCACTTGCCGGGCTCAAGATCCTTGTAGTGTTCAAAGAAATGCTGGATCTGGTTCAGGCGATGCGGATTGATGTCGAGATGCGACTTCCAGTGATCATAGATATGCAGCACGCGTTCTTCGGGCACCGCCAGCACTTTTGAATCATTGCCGTGCTCGTCAATCATCTTCAGAATGCCCAATGGACGGCAACGCACCACCACACCGTGCACCAGCGGAAATGGCGTGATCACCAGCACATCGACAGGATCACCATCAGCAGACAGGGTCTTCGGAATGTACCCATAGTTGCAGGGATAGTTCATTGCTGTGCCCATGAAGCGATCTACAAACAACGCACCGGTTTCCTTGTCCACTTCATACTTGATGGGATCGGCATTCATCGGAATTTCAATGATCACATTGAAGATATCCGGCGCCTGATTGCCCGCTGTTACTTTCTCAATTGCCATACCTACTTCACTCCACTCATATCAGACAATTGCAATGACACTGATTAACTATGTGCCAAATCGTCAAAAACACGATGACTATTGACCATTCAACTACTGATGCCGGATTAGCTATCAACACAACTTACAATCTTACCTGACTGCCAATCTCCACCACACGATGCGCCGGCACACCAAAGTGTACTGCCGCAAGTTGCGCATTGCGCCCCATGATCGCAAACAACCGCTTGCGCCATGCTGGCATGCCGCGAGTGCCGGTGATCACCGGATTTTCACGACCCACCACGTACATCGTTTCTTCGGGCTTGAACTCCAGTCCCTTTTCTTCAGCCGCACGCAACGCGCCAACAATGTTGGGCGTCTCCATGAAACCATAACGCGCCACCACGCGGAACAATCCCGGCGCCAGCGTTTGCACACTGACACGTTCTTCATTGGGTACGCTGGGCACTTCGGCACTGGAGAAAGTGAACAGCAGATTGCGTTCGTGCAATACACCATTGAAACGCAGGTTCTGCGTCAACGCACGCGGCACACCACTGGCTTCGCTGACCAGGTACACCGCCGTGCCTGCAACACGTCGCGGCGGTTCCTGTTCAATCTGTGCCAGAAAATCCCGGGTCGAAACCTGTTGCGTTGTCAATAGCCAGTTGAGATTCTTTCTGCCTTCATGCCAAGTGCTCATCAACAGATATCCGCCCGCGGCAATCACCAGCGGGAACCAGCCGCCGCTGAAAAACTTGGTCATGTTGGCAACAAAGAAACACACCTCGATCAACGCAGTGCAGACCAGCAACACGGATGTGGCACGCCGGTAACGCCAGTTCATCGACGGCAGCAACAATGCCAGCATGATGCTGACCATCACCATGTTGGTCGACACAGCGATGCCATAGGCATTGGCCAATGCTTCAGCAGAACCAAACTTGATGGTGAGCATCACCGTGCCTGCAAACAGCAACCAGTTCATCGAAGGCAGATATACCTGTCCGATTTCGTCTTCAGATGAATGCAGCACCTTGAGACGCGGCAGATAGCCCAGGTTGATCGCCTGCCGCGCCACGGAAAACACGCCGGATATCAATGCCTGCGATGCAATGATCGCTGCGGCAATGGCCAGCATGATCAGCAACGGCAGCGCCCAGCCCGGTGCCAGCAGATAAAAGGGATTGTTGATGGCGCCGGGATTGCGCAACAGCAATGCACCTTGTCCGAAATAATTGATGAGCAATGCCGGCATGGCGATGGTGAACCATGCATTGCGGATCGGTGGACGGCCAAAGTGTCCCATGTCGGCATACAGCGCTTCACCACCGGTGATGGCAAGAAACACAAAAGACAGCGAAACAAATCCCGGCCAGCCGTTATTCATCAGGTAATGAAATGCGTAATAGGGACTCAACGCCAGCAGAATACCCGGCGTTTTGATGATGGATATGGCGCCGAGCAATGCGATGCACGAGAACCACAACAGCATCACCGGACCGAAGGCCTTGCTGACTGCGCCGGTACCATGACGTTGCACGGTAAACAATACCGTAAGTGCAATGACCGTACCCGGCACCACAACGTGGGCAAACCTGGGTGACATGACTATCACACCTTCGATGGCGCCCATGATGGATTGCGGCGGCGTGATGAAACCATCACCAAGGAAAAAAGCAGCGCCAAACACACCCAGCGCCGCCACCGGTGACCACAATCGCCAGTTGCGTGATGCGGCAACCAGCAGGGTGCTCAGTGCGAGAATGCCGCCTTCACCCTTGTTGTCGGCGCGCATCACGAAGCCCACATATTTCACCGATATGATCAGTGTCAGTGCCCAGAAGATCAGCGACAGCACGCCGAAGATATTGGGCACGCTCAGCGACACACTGCCTTCTGACATGAACAGCGTGTTCAATGTATACAGCGGACTGGTGCCGATGTCGCCAAACACCACGCCCAATGCGCCTATCATCAGCGCCTTGGAAGTGCCTTCAGTGGAATGATGTGATGCCTGCGATTGCGATTGTTGCGGTGCAGGTGCTGCGGAGGAAGAATTCATTTTTCAGGATTGTCCCGCGACATGACGGCAGCAAACGCAAATTCCCGGCCAATTAAATTTGGCGACAGCCCTTGTAAGGCGGCGGGGTTACGGACACACTTGCGGGCGTTGCGAGCCAGTTTGCACATAACCCATAGCATACATGAAGAATAACGAAGCTCCATTGGAACCCGCCGCTGTCACGGCATTACTGCGCAATAATGTGTTCAACCTCAAGGTTGAAGACATCGGCTTGATATTGTCCAAGTGTCCGCAAGTGTGGGGCGTGATGATGGAACTGGGCTATCCTGAAGTCATCGTGTCGCTGGTGGTGCTGGCTGATGGTTCATGCAGCGTGTATCTCAGCGATGGCAGCGGCGCAGTGGGTTGCGGACTGTATTCAGAAGTGCGGCAAAGCGCGGCGAACATGCTCGGCATTGCACAGCGCATGATTGCATGTTGCTCACCTGCTGCGACATATCCATTGCCGGAGAATTCGCGCGCGCGATTCTACCTGCTCTCGGTACAGGGCATCCTGACGGCGGAAGCATCACGGCGCGAACTGGATGAAGGCGCCACCGAAATGGCAGAGCTCTACTATGCGGGCCATGCAGTCATTGGCATGATTGAATTGCTGGGCGCTGGCGTGGACATCGTCGATGAAATACGTCTGGCGCAAGTGGAACTCAACAAACCCGCAGTGGATACCGACAGCAGCGGTGCCCACGCCACCACACTTGGTCGTTCAAGAGGCCGTTCATGCCGGATTCTGCCCTTTGCTGGAAGTGCGGCGCGTCGCTGGCACAATTGAGCCTGCCGCTGTTGCGGCTGGATGTCTGCAAGCAATGCGGTGCTGAACTGCATGTGTGCAGGCAATGTGTTTTTTACGATGTGACAGTTGCGAAACATTGCCGCGAAACCATCGCTGAAGAAGTTCGCGACAAGCAGCGCGCCAATTTCTGTGATTACTTCGTGCTCAACAACAATGCCTATCAGCCTGCGCCTGCGAGTACTGCATCGCGTGCAGCCCTGGATGCGTTGTTCGGTGGCAATTCGAATGGCGACCACTCTTCAGCCGATGAGGCACGCAAGGCGCTGGAAGCAATGTTCAAGAAATAACGGACATCATTTCGGCCGCGTGATCACCGCCGTGCCATAGCACAACACCTCGGTCACGCCATTCATTACTTCAGTTGCATCGTAACGCATGCCGACAATCGCATTGGCGCCATGTGATTGCGCCTGTGACACCATCAGCTTGAAGGCATCCTTGCGCGCCTGTTCGCACATTTCGGTGTACAGCGTGATGTTGCCGCCAAAGATGGTCTGTATGCCCGCTGCGAATGAACCGACAATGGAACGCGAACGCACCACGATGCCGCGCACAATGCCTACATTGCCAACGATTTCATGGCCCGGAAGTTCCAGTGCCGTTGTTACCATTTTTGCTTCCACGATTTTTCTCCAGACTCTGTGTTGAAACAAGCGCGCGGCAGTATGTTCCTTTGCCACGGCGTAATCAATTGCGCGGCATATGCCGCGCGATGAGCTTACTGATATCCGCGCGCCTGCAATGAAAACAAGTGCGCATAGTGACCGTTGCGTTTCATCAAGTCTTCATGGCTGCCATGTTCAATAACATGACCATCACGAATCACTACAATCTGATCCGCCATGCGCACCGTTGAAAAGCGATGCGAGATCAGGATGGCAATGCGGCCGCGCGTCAATGTCTGGAAATGCGCAAACACTTCGGCTTCGGCACCGGCATCCATTGCGGCGGTCGGCTCATCGAGCACCAGAATGTCTGCACGCGAACGCATGAAGGCGCGTGACAGCGCGATCTTCTGCCATTGTCCGCCGCTCAACTCGCGTCCATCCTTGAACCACTTGCCCAACTGCGTGCGATAACCTGCGGGCATGGAGGCAACAATCGGTGCGGCCATGCCTTGCTCTGCTGCAACACGCCATTGTTCTTCATTCTCAAAATGAACGACATCGCCTGCGCCAATGTTTTCGCCAAGCAACAATTGGTAACGCGCAAAGTCCTGAAAGATGACGCCGATACGTTGACGCAATGTCGCTTCATCCCATTCCTGCAAGTCGGTGCCATCCAGCAGAATGCGGCCGCTGTCTGGCGCATACAGGCGCGTCAGCAATTTGATCAGCGTGGTTTTTCCAGAACCATTCTCGCCCACCAATGCCAGCGATTCACCGGGGCGAATGTGCAGGTTGATATCGTAAAGCGTGGGCTGCTCTGCGCCGGGATAGATGAAACTGACCTGTTCAAAGCGAATGCCGTCGCCCGGCATTGCACCCAGCGTTGCATGGCCCTGCGATTCAATCACCGGCGTTTCGAGATATTCATACAAAGTTGAAAGATAAAGATTGTCTTCGTACAAACCGCTGACTGCCGACAAACTGGCAGACACCGCCGACTGTCCCTGACGAAACAGCATCAGGTACATGGTCATCTGCCCAAGTGAAATGCGCGTTGCAATGGTGCTCAGCGCAATCCATGCATAAGCGCCATACAAGGCAATGGTGCCAATCAATCCCAGAACGAATCCCCATGTATCGCGGCGAATCGTGAGATCGCGATCTTCCCTGTACAACTTCTGGAAGATCCTGCGATAACGATCCAGCAACAGCGGTCCAAGCTGGAACAGCTTTACTTCCTTGGCGTGATCTTCACGTGCAATCACTGTTTCAAGATACATCTGCATGCGGGTTTCAGGCGAACGCCAGCGAAACAGCCGGAACGCATCACCGGAAAATTTTGCTTCCGCAACAAATGCAGGCAGTCCCGCGCACAGCAGAATCACCAATGCCCATACTGAAAACTGGATCAGCAAGGCAGCATAACTGAACAACGACACAATGTTCTGCATCAGACCGAAAGTGCGCATCACCAGTGACAAGGGACGTTGTGATGCTTCGCGCCGTGCGCGCGTGAGCTTGTCGTAGAACTCCGAGTCTTCAAATTGCGCAAGCTGCAATGTCAATGCCTTCTCCAGAATCATCACATTGACACGCTGCCCCAGTTGCGCGCGCAGCAACGATTGACACAGCGACAAACCACGCTGCGCTCCTGCAAGCAATGCAACCAGCGCACCTTCAAGCATGACCCATTTCAATACCGGCGTTGCATCGTGAGCAGCACTGTGCATGGCAAACAGCACGGCATCCACAATGCGTGCGCCAACCAGTGCGATGGACGCAGGCAATACACCGGCAATCAATGTCAGTACCGCCAGCGCGCCGCTCAGCCAGCGGCTGGTGGTCCATACCAGTTGAATGGCGCGCCGGCTGTAGGAAAACACACCGAAGAAGCCGGACATGGTTGCAGGCGCAGCCTGTGATGATTTGCTATGCGAATGAGAATTCACGGTTCAGTTTTGGTCCTACAAGGCGGTATTGAAATTAAGCAAGGCGGCAAGTGCAACGCCGTTCATCCCATGCTCCAAGTGTGTTGGCTGTCACACTATTGTTCAAGTGTAACGATTGCAATTGCTCAAAATTGCTTATAAAAGCAGCATCACTCATCAATTTGCGCTATGGTAAGTTCCAACAGGAATTACAGGAACTTTTTTGCGGGCCGATATTCATTAGTAGCTTATGAGCGACTCCAGACATCGGAACAACACACCGCCGGAAAAACATCACGCTGGCGCGCCACGATCAGCCCCCGCCTCTTCAAGCAAAGCGGCATCCAGTACTCATGCCTCCACAATGTCAGGCAACAAGCACGCTGAGGATGCAGACAACAAATCGGGACGTGTTGCCTTTGATTCGCGCGGCAATCCGGTATGGGAATGGCAAACCGCACCGGGCGTGTACGAAACCGATGTCACCACACAGCGCCTGAAAAAACTGGAGGCGCCGGAACTCAGTCTGGCAGCCACACAACCGGTTCAGACCATTGGCGGAAAATCGGCAAAAAATGCTCCGAATGCCCCCAAGGTCAAATCGAAAGAAGACACCGGATTCAATCCTTACAACTCCGATGCACCGTTGAAACCACGCACTGATCGCACGCGTGCTGCGCATCCGGCCATGGTGCACAAGAAACCGCCACCGCCACGCCGGCCGAATGCAGAACCGGAAAAGCCCGCCGGCATGTGGGACAAGTTCAAATCAAAATTTACTTGATGTTGCCATCATCAATTTTCAATCACTGACCAATGGTGATTGAACACCGGCAGGATATAGAAAGACGTTAAGACCGGTATCCCGGCTTGGTGAACAGCACCTGTGCCAGTCCCAGTTGCCGCTCCATGAATCCGCCTTCGCAATAGCACAAGTAATACTCCCACATGCGGATGAAGCTGTCGGAATAACCCAGCTTGCGCACTTCCGGCAATGATTCGAGAAAGCGTTCGCGCCAGTGATGAAGCGTGATTGCGTAGTGAGGGCCAAAGTCTTCAAGATGTGTGATCTTGAAATCCGTTACCCGTGTCATCGAATTACTGATGGCATTGACCGACGGAATGAAGCTGCCCGGAAAAATATAACGCTGGATAAAATCCACTGATTTGAGTGCCTGCTTGTAGAATTGATCCTGCAGTGTGATGGCCTGCAACAGCATGGCGCCGTCCGGCTTCAGCAATGATGCGCACTTGCCCAGATACGTATCAAGATAATTCGCACCCACGGCTTCAATCATTTCGATGGACACCAGCTTGTCATACTGGCCTTGCAGATCGCGATAGTCATCCAGCAACAGCGTGATGCGATCCTGCAAACCTGCTGCAGATACTTTTTGTTTTGCCAGGTCGTATTGCTGTTTTGAAATCGTGGTGGTCGTGACACGGCATCCATAGTTTTTCACCGCATGAATCGCCATGCCGCCCCAGCCCGTGCCGATTTCCAGCAAGTGATCCGTCGGCTTCAGTTGCAACTTGCGACAGGCTGTGTCGAATTTTTCCACCGACGCTTCGCGCAGCGTGGCATGTTCGGTTCTGAAAATGCCGCAGGAATATGCCATGGTGTCATCAAGCATCAGTTTGTACAGCTCATTGCCGATGTCATAGTGCGCCGCGATATTGCGCGCACTGCCCGCCTTGCTGTTGCGATTCCAGAAATGAAACAGCTTCAGGAATGGCTTGCTCAACCACGCCCAGCCACTGTCCATGCCGTTCAACACATCGCGATTGAGCACAAACAGCCGCACCAGCGACACCAGATCATCGCAACGCCACAAACCACGAATATAGGCCTCGCCCGCGCCGACGCTGCCGCCGAAGGCCACATCGGCATATAACTGCGGATGATCCACATGAATGACGGCGGACAATGCCTCTGCACTGCGTTGACCAAAATGATGCTTGCCCGTGTCATCTACGATAATCAATTCGCCGTGCTGCAACTTGCCGAGTTGCGCAAACAGCAGCCGCCGTCCCAGGCTTGCAAGCAGTGAACGCCTGCGCATCGCATTCAATGCCGCATCGGGAATAATGCTGTGTCTTGCATCCACGCTCATGATGATTTTCCTGCATGTACGGTAACAACGGGTAACTTGTCCGGATGAGTAAAGAACGGCACGCGCTTGATGAACAACTTCAGCGCCTGCCAGTGAATCAATACAATGACCTGCATTGTCATCAACGGATACCTGATCAGCACTGCCGCGAGAGATCGTGAAGTAATCTCGCGGCGTTGCAAGGTCAACGTGGCGTCGAACTGCTTCTGGCTGTCGCACCGGTTTTCCATGTGCACTCGCAGAGATTCATCTGGCTCGGAAAAGCGCCAGCCATATTGCATGTCCATGGGCATGAAGGGCGACACATGAAATGCCTTGTCGAATTGCCATTGCCAGTGACGATGGACAAGTTCTGACTGACTGACACTCAACACATAGCAATGACGTTGCTTCCACGGCGTGTTGGTAATCTCTGCGACAATGGTTTCAACATGCTGATCTTCAGCATCGAACACATAGTAGAAACTCACCGGATTGAAGTTGCAGCCAAAGTAGCGCAGGTGCGTGAGCAGGCGAATGGGACCGGCTGGCCGGCTGCCGGTGTGCTGCATCACCGTATCGCGTATCGCATCCGATAATGATTTTCCCGCATCACCGTGATAGTCCTTGCGGCGAAACCACGCCAGCGCCGGATGTTTTGCCGACCACAACCAGAAACGGTCAAACAATGTGGGCAGTTCATCCAGATCAATCAGCATCATGAAAATAGGATAGCGAAAACGGTTGACCCGCGGCTGGTGCCGCCGATGCTGCAAATGGCCAATGTACAACGCGCTTTTCATCAGGCGATCTTCATGTGGGGCTGTATCATCGCGTCTGGCACCATCCGTTCGAAATCCTTGAGCATGTTCAATGCACTGACCACACCATCTTCGTGAAAGCCAAAGCGCCAGTACGCGCCGCAGTAAAAGCTGCGTTGCTTGCCGTTGAGCTCCGCGTGGCGTTGCTGGGCGGCAACGGCTTGCGGCGTATAAACCGGATGATGATACACATACCGGCCCAGCACGGCGGATGAAGCAATGTCCTGATTGCGATTCAACGTCACCAGAAACTTAACCGGGGCGTGAATGTTCTGCAATACATTCATGTCATAGGTCAGTGCGACACGATCCTGCGTGTTATCGAGCAGATGATAGTTCCATGCCGCGCGTGCCAGTGGTTTGCGCGGCAGCATGCATGTATCAGTATGCAGCAGTACATCGTTCTCCTGATAGCCGAAGGCACCGAGCACCTGTTGTTCCGCCATTGTTGGCTGTTCCAGCATGCGCAACGCCTGATCAGCATGACAGGCAAAGACCACGTAATCATGAGATTGCACATCGCCATGAGCAGTTCTGACAAACACCTGATCCGCATTGCGCAATACAGTTGCCACCGGAGAACCCAGCAGGATGCGTGACGCGAAAGGTTTCACCAGCTTTTTGACGTATTCGCGCGAGCCGCCCTTGATGGCGCGCCAGCGTGGACGATGATCAACATTGAGAAAGCCATGACGATCAAAAAAGTCGATGAAGAATCGCGCGGGAAACTCCAGCATGGCGGATTCACTCGCCGACCAGATGGCACGCCCCATCGGTACGATGTAGCGCTCAACAAAGGCCCGCGAATAACCACCTTCTCTCAAGTATGCATCAAGCGTGATATCCGGCATCAACGCCGGCAAGGCCTTTTTTGCATCTTCATTGAAACGCAGAATGTCGTGGATCATGCGCAGGAAGGAAGGCCGCAATACATTCAAGCGTTGTGCAAACAGGCTGTTGATGGACGTGCCATTGTATTCCAGTCCGGTTTTTTCACAGCGCAGTGAGAAACTCATGTTGGAGTACTGCCATTCCACACCCAGCTCTTCCAGCAAGGCGATGAAATTCGGATACGTCCAGTCGTTGAATACAATGAAACCCGTATCAATCGCATACCGATGGCCGCAGTATTCAACATCAATCGTTGCCGTATGACCACCCACATAGTCATTGGCCTCATATACGGTGATGTCATGTCCCTGCTGATGCAGCCTGTAAGCAGCCGTCAATCCTGAAATGCCCGAACCTATGATGGCAACACGCATATGCTAATTCTCCTTATGGCGAGTGGATGACAGATTGTCACGCACTTCCACTGGAACAGGTTTCAGATCCCACACGATGCCCATCCATGAAAGCAGTTTCAGCGCATACCACGTGATGTCGATTTCCCACCAGTAAAAACCCTGCCGTGCGGCCGCCGGATAATGATGGTGATTGTTATGCCAGCCTTCGCCCAGCGTGAGAATGGCCAGCAACCAGTTGTTGCGGCTTTCATCGGCGGTGTGATAACGCTGCTTGCCGAATACATGCGCCAGTGAATTGATGCTGTAAGTGATGTGATAGCAGCCGATGGTTGAAATGAAGAAACCCCAGATCAGCATCTGCGCACCGCTGGTGTGAAGTTGCGGCGCGTGCACCTGCAAATATTGGCCGAGACGCAGCATGCCAAAGGCCATCAGCACCGGCACCGCAATATCAAGCCGGTCCAGCCAGCGCAGTTCCGGATAACGCAGAAGATCACGTACACGTTTGAGATCGGGCGCAAATCCTTCGCGAGTCAGAAACCATCCTACATGTGCACGCCAGAAGCCATGTTGCAGCGGCGAATGCGCATCTGCTTGTTTATCCGAATGAGCATGATGATGACGGTGATGCGCCGCCCACCATATCGGCCCACGCTGTACAGCCGCAGCACCGAGCAATGCAAACAGGAATTGACCGATTCGCGAAGTCTTGAAGGTGCGATGTGAGAAGTAACGATGATAAAACCCGGTGATGGCAAACATGCGCACCAGATAGGCAATCAATGCCACCGCCACTGCAACCGGGCTGACGCCCACCCAGATCACGCCCAGACACATCAGATGCATGGCAATGAACGGCAACACGCGCGTCCATTCAATGCCATCCGCCTCATGTGCGTTCGTGCCATCCATCTTCACAGCGGCATCAGCAATGAACCATTGCTTTACCGTCAGCATGAAACGCAGCGCAGGATGGCGCATGCCAGCCGGTAACGAATCACGATGAAAAATGGAACTCATCGCTGCGGCACCCGCTGAATTTTCATCCGGTCATAGCCCAGCGATGCGGCGATGCTCACCAGCCGGTAATAATCATCATCACTGATGTGCGGCGTTCTTGCCATGATCCATACATAGTCGCGCCGCTGACGCGCAATGATGGTTTCGCTGTAATCCGGCGCGAGATACGCAATGCGATAATCCGCCTTGATGGGCCAGACAAAGCGCATGCCCCAGATGGCATTGCTGTTTCTGTCGAGAATGAACCCTTTGGGATGATAAGTTTTCACCTTGCCATCAACGCTGCCCGCATTGAATGTGAAGGTGGTGTCAATCGTGCCGTCGTCATTCAATTGGTATGACTCAACGGCATTGTGCGCATCCTTTTCAATGGCAGTGGGGATGTTGGCAATGACATACCACTTGCCCATGAAACGTGGAATGTCCACATGCTGCACCACGGACATCGGCGCCAGGGCAGTACAGCAACCCGCAAGTAACAGCACACTGGATATGAATAATATACGCATGGCACTCACTTCAATTTGTAACGTAACAACTTTCCACCGGCGGCACTGGCCTGCAATGCCACCCATTCGTCATCCACGTACCAGATGTCGATGGACAATTCCTTGCCCTGAATGTGATAGCGATCCGCTGTGACTGGCTCACCCTTGACATCAATGGTCTCGCGGCCGATCTTGTTGATGGTCACATGCATGTACTCACCGGTCTGGCTGTTGAGCAAGCGCCTCTCCTTGAGAATGTCGGGGTTCCAGTAAGCAAAGGATTTGACACAGCCGCTGTATTCGGTCCATCCGCCGGCATGTTCAACACGTAACTGATCGTTGACGGGCTCTGCCCGTACTTCCTCGTGCGTATCATTGGTGCGTGTCGTTGAAACGAGATGAGTGAGGCAGTCACCCTTCCAGTATTCCACGTCGTGATACACATACTTGAAGACACTGAACAACAGCAGCTTGTAGTCAAACGTCGCATCGCTATCCACTTTGAGATATGGCCCTTGTGATTCAATCACAAAGCGATGCTGGCCCAGTTCGTGATGATCCAGCGTGACATTGAAATCCCATTCCTTGCTGTAACCGAAAGCAGGCAGCGCAGCCAGCATCAGTGTCATCAGTAACCAGTGCCTCATGACGACACCTTCGGCGGCCAGGGAAAGAATGCACTGGTGCTTTCAATATAGTGCTGATATGCCGGACGGCGATCGACGATGTCTTTTTCAAGCAGCGTGATGCCGGACACTTTCAATAGCAACAGCGTCATCAACAGCGGCGATATCAGGGTCCACAGCGTGGCCGTGGTTGCGCCCATCAGGAACATGCCCCACCAGAAACAGCATTCACCAAAATAATTCGGATGACGGCTGTAACGCCACAGGCCGTGTTGCAACACCTGCCCACGATTGGCCTTGTCTGACTTGAACTGGGCAAGCTGCCAGTCCGCAACGGTTTCGAATACAAAACCGGATGCACTGAGCACTGCGCCCGTCATCAACAACGCGATATGCGTGCGGTGTTCAACAATGCCGGCTGCCAGCGAAGCAGAGATGATCCAGGCCAGCATCGCCTGCAACAGGAACACCAGATAAAAACTCTTCCAGACAAATCCGGGTTCATTTCTGGCACGAATGGCTTGATAACGATGATCTTCCGCTGCACTCCAGTTACGCAGCGCCAGATACATCGCAAGACGCACTGCCCACACTGCAAGCAACAGCAGCACCAGCCACGATTGCCCGTTCAATGATGTCGCCATCATTGCCTGAGTGATTCCCGCGGTGAGCAGAAACAGTGACCAGAAGATATCAATCAGCCCGACATTGCGTTTAATAGTGCAGATCGTCCACGCCATGACCGCCATCGCCAGCATCGGCGCCAGACTCCACCACCATGTTGCAACGAGATGACTCATGCGAAGGCATCCCAGTGTTTTGCAGCGGACAGTAACACCGGCATCATCACTGCCCAGCACAGACCAATGGCAAGCAGTGAATAGTCTGCGGGCAAGATCAATGCACCCATCTTGCTGCCGGAAAGATAGGACAGCGGTCCCGCAATGGCGCCCAACAGTGATGACAACACATAGCGGCCATTCAGCCAGCGTAGTGATACATTGAAGGTGGTTGCGAACAATCCCCATAACGCCGCCATCCATACCGGCGCAAACACCATGACATCGCCGCCGCCTGCATTGAGATGATCATTGAATTGCGTAGCGCGAATGGTGGCCAGCAACGATTCGATGGCCACGCCCATCATCATGCAGAATAAAATGAGCGAAACCGCCTTGAGTTTGTGTTGAGAAGAAACAACATACGCACCAATGGCGATGGCAATAACAAACAATGACAACCACTGCACATGGCGCGCAGCAGACACCACACACACAATCCACGCAATCTGAAACAGCAGGAAATTGGCAATCACGCGCTTCACACCCAAAGTACCGGGCGCGGCTGTGCGGCTCACCGTCATGTGGACAATGTCATTCATGAACGCGGCCGCTCGAACAGGTAGTGACTTACCCGCCATTCCTGGCCGTTGTTGAATCCAAACAATTCCGCACAGGCCATGAAGAAAATACGCCAGCGGTGCAACCAGATTGATGCAGCATCATCGCCATACACCGCTTTGAGAATCGGTATTGCCGCGGTTCTGTTGCTGTCGAGATTCTTCAACCATGCATTGGCCGTTTTCTGGTAGTGCGCGCCATCCCAGCGCCAGCGACGAACGATGGACAAGTCCTGTTGAAACAGCAATGGCAGATCATCGCTGGGCATCATGCCGCCGGAGAAAAAGTAACGGCTCATCCAGTCGGATTCATCCCTGTCTTCAAACAGGTAGGGCGTGGAACGATGGCAGAAGATGTGAATCATCAATTTGCCACCGGGCTTCAACCAGCCCGCAATTTTGTTCAGCAACACAGACCAGTTGCGCATGTGTTCAAACATCTCCACCGACACCACGCGATCAAAACGCAATGCAATATCAAAGTTGTTCATGTCGGCAACATGCTGCTCGATGTTCTTCAGGCCACGCGCTGCTGCTTCTCGGGCAATGAAGTCGCGTTGCGAAAAGGAATTGGAGACGGCAACAATTTTGCTGTTGGGATAGTGCTCCGCCATCCACAATGTAAGCGATCCCCAGCCACAACCCAGCTCCAGTATGGTTTGTCCATCTGCCAGCTCCGCGTGTTCACAGGTTTGTTTCAATGCCTCATGCTCTGCCACCGCGAGATCAGTCACGCCTTCTGCAAAATAAGCACTGCTGTACTTGCGATGCGGACCCAGGCATAAATGAAAAAATTCTGCAGGCACTTCATAGTGCTGCTTGTTGGCCAGCTCCGGCACCAATGCAATTGTCGCTTGACGCATTTGCCCGACTAACGCAAACAATCTTTCATTGGCCTGCTCGGCGTTATCGGTTGCAATCTCCTGCAGGCGTTCGCGACACAAACGACGAATGCCCGCACGGATCAATGCGTCCGGCAAAAGACCCCGTTCCACCGAACTGAATATGTTGTTCGCCAATGCACTCATCGTTATTGCCTCTGCTGATTCAACAATGCCCTCCCCCGTGATGGGGGAGGGTGAAGGGGGCGGATGATCCGAATTCCCAGTCTGGATCAAAGCATGCGCCACCCCATGTGAAGGCCGCGTGAAAATTGCGTGGGCGGAGCGTGAAAGGTGATATTTATTCGCCAGATGTTCTTTTCGTCATACCCACGAGGGCGGGTATCCAGTAAGAAACGGGTTCTACTCAGTTGGTACCTTCATATTCCCAGTGTTATCTTCTAGACAAGCGTTGGCGAAATATTTAGATTTCGGAGAAACTCGTGACGGAAAAAAGACCAAATGATTTGGATAACATCGGAGAAGTGTTATTGAGCTTCTTTAATACGGAAAGAATTGGGGAATCGCTTAGACTGATTCATAAAAATGGCCTAACTGGCTGGGAAAAGTGGTGGCAGACAGAATTTGCCTTATATCTTGCGACCGAAAATGAAATGATTGCTGAATGGGATATGGAACACCTATTTGATGTAGATAAAAGAACAAGCCTAGAAATGAAACGAATCGCACTTGATATTGGCTTCAGGTTAAAGAGACAGCAGAGGGACGAGTGGTATTTTGTCGAGCTAAAACAAGACGATGCTTATCGCATATGTATTGATAGAATGTGCCAAGATGCAGACAAGGTCTTTTGCGCAAGAAGGAAGTCATTTGAAGGCTTAAAAATAAAGTATATAGCGTGTGCAGGTGTCTTTCTTACACATAACAGTCAGAAGGAAGTACTTGATTACGCAGAAGAAGCGTTGGATAGCATAAATGTGGATCATGATGGGTTCTTTATTGAAAAGGTTAGCCAGAAGCACTCAGTATTAATATTCTGAAATCTAACGATTCGTTATTGCCACAGAACCCGTAAGGCGCAGTAAGTGCCGAGCACTCCGCCGAATAATGAATGACGCGCTACGAGTAATACACAAGTCCGTTCACCCTGAGCTTGTCGAAGGGTTCATCAGCTAGCTTGGAAGTTTATGAATGGTTCGACAAGCTCTCCATGAACGCGATAACTGCACTATGAACTGCAATGATATCCATTCACGTCGTAAATAACTCAGCAACTGGCTGCAATGACCGGACGCAGATTACGTATCGGTTAGCAATATGAAAGATTGTGTACAACGACGGCTTGCGCCGAAATCATGTCCGATGCTATTTTGCACCCGTGGTCTGGAGCCACAAATTCCATTACTGTTATGCAGGCATCAGCCATGGCAAGTCAACTTGAGTTACTCGAAGCCGAAGCCCTGAAACTGACCGCTAGCGAACGCGCGGCCTTCGCACAGCTGTTGCTTGCCAGCCTGAACGAAGATGCCGGAATTGACGAAGCATGGGCCGCAGAAACCGAACGCAGAATTGCCGATATCGAAAGCGGTGTGGCGCAGGTCATTCCGATCGCTGATGCGCTTGCACAGGTTCGTGCTGCACTGAAGTGAAACTCGTCCTTTCTCCATCGGCCCTTGCCGAACTGCAGGACGCAGCCGCGTTTTATACACTGAAAGCAAATGTTGAGCTTGGCCTCGCGTTTGTTGCCGAATTTGAACGAGCAGCCAACCTGGTTCTGGACAATCCTGAGCTTGGTGTTGTGTTTCGTGGCACTCGCCGGCGATACATCCTCCGCCGATTTCCATACAGCCTCATCTATCAAATTACCGCTGAAGAGATACGCATTCTGCAGTTGCGCATCACCGGCGGCGACCGGGTTATTGGGCACAACGGAAGTAGCTTGTAGTGCGTTGGGCGCAATCGTGATTGCACCATCAAATTCATTCTTCAAATATCCCAATTAATGTATTCACGTACACACGCTACTTGAACTGGATTTCCGCCTTCGCGGGAATGGCGAACGCGAATCTTCAATCCTTCAATGATTACTCCTGACAAAACCAGCCTTCATTCCGCCTCGGCCGCTTCCACTCTCGCATTCGGGAATCCCAACTCCACTGTCGTCCCTTCACCCACTGTGCTTTGCAAGTTGATCGTCCAGCCAAAACGATCTGACAATCGCTTGACAATGGCAAGACCCACACCATAACCGGGACGATTGACTGCATCACCGCGTACGAAGGGTTTGAATAATTGTGCAAGTCTTTCCGCTTCGATGCCGGGTCCCGTATCGATGATACGAATACGATTGCGTTCGATGACCACGCGCACTTCGCCGCTGTCAATGTAGGTGAATGCATTGCGCAACAGATTGCCGATACACGACGCCAGTGCCTTTTCGGAAGTTCTCACATGAATGCGGCATTGCGCGACGATGGAAACCGTCACTGGTTTATCAGCCGCCAGCACACGGGCGCGTTCAAGCTCTTCGACAATCACATCATTGACGCAGACTTCATTCAACGGCACTGTCACTTCCTGTTCACGCGCCAGCAACAGGAAAGCGCGTGTCAGTTCTTCCATATCCCTGGCTGACCGGCGAATGCGATCCAGTGCCCGCTTTGCGGCATCACTCAAGTTCTCTTCGTTGGCAATGGCGCTGGCCGACATTTGAATGACGGTGAGCGGCGAGCGCAGTTCATGACTGACATCGCGGGTGAATTCACGTTCGCGATCCACGTAATGTTTCAACCGTTCTGCATAGCGTTGCAGCGCATCCGCCAGCTCGCGAATTTCACCGTCGCTTTCCAGCAGGTCATTATTGATCAAGCTGGTTTCTTCATTGCCCGGCTGCAAGGTGCGCACACGCTTGGCCAGTGCAACAATGGGCGACACGGCACGCCGCGAAATCTGATAACCAAACCAGGCAGAGACATACAGCACCAGCAATCCCACAGCGAGCGGAATCAATCCGTAGTACGCTGCCAGTTCATTGACATTGCTGTTGTCAAACACCAGGTACAACCGCTTTGCATTGCGCTGGCTGACATACACAAGATATTCCAGCTTGTTGTGATGCCAGGTGTGATAACCCGGTTGCCAGTTGCGCAACTCGGCAGGCACGTTGGCATCGAAGTAACCGCGAAGATTGCGCGTGTTGGGCAATTGAAACGACGGATTGGCATCGTACTCCTGCCAGAAGTGCTGTTCTTCATCGCGCAGCGCCTGCCGGATCAACACGCCTTGCAACAACACCGCCGCCAGCACCACGCCCGCGACACCGGCGAGACTGATGAACAGGGTCTGGCGCAGAAATGCACGGCCAATGCGTGCGCGAATTCCGCCGCTTGAAGCGCCCAACAGTTTATCAAGTATCTGCATCGGCCAGCCTGAACCCGATACCGGGAATGGTGTGAAGCAAGGGACGATCAAAGGGTTTGTCAATCTCGCGGCGCAATGCATAAAGATGACTGCGCAACGTATCGGAGTCGGGCAGCAAATCGCCCCACACATCGCGCTCCAGTTGCTGACGGCTGACCACCTTGGGCGATGCACGCATCAGGATGGTGAGCAGCTTGATGCCAATCGGCATGATCTTGAGTACCTTGCCGCCGCGCGTGACAGTCATTGTTGACAGATCCAGCACCAGATCGGCAACGCGCAATGTTTCGGCAGTGACTGATCCGCGTTGCCGCCGCAGGATGGCACGAATGCGTGCTTCGAGTTCGCGCACTTCAAAGGGCTTGACCAGATAATCATCGGCACCGGCTTCAAGACCGGCGAGTTTGTCTTCGATGGTGTCACGTGCCGTGAGCATCAGCAGCGGCGTGTCCCGGCGCGCTTCATCACGCAATTTTCTGCACAGGGTAATGCCATCCATGCCCGGTAACATCACATCGGCAATGATGGCGTCATAAGCATTGGTCACCGCAAGATGCAGGCCGGTGACGCCGTCAGCAGCGTGATCCACGGCGTAGCCTTTCTGTTGCAGATAATCAGCAACGCTTTCGGCAATGCCCGCGTGATCTTCCACCAGCAACACCACGGCACCGCTTGTTTCTGTTTTCATATCACTTCTAATCACTTCCGACGGGGCGATGGATAACACCGGACACCATTATGCATCAATGGTCATTCTTGATTTCAACAATGACAATCGTTCTGCTGCACGTTGCAGGGTGGCATCCTGTTTGGCAAAGCAAAAACGTATGATGTGCTCATCAAAGGCATCATGATAGAACGCGGATAACGGAATGCAGGCCACGCCCAGTTCTGTGGTAAACCACGCGGCGACCTGTTGATCATTCATGGCCGCCAATGAGGGAAGCTGCGCATAACTGGCGGAAACAAAGTAAGTGCCTTGGGAACTCAACCAGCGCAAGCCGCAATCACGAACCGTCTTGAGGAAGAGATCGCGCTTGTGCTGATAAAAATGTTTCAGCTCAACATGCCTGTTGAACTTCAGATATTGCGCCAGCGCATACTGCGATGGCGCATGCACGCAAAACACCACGTATTGATGTGCCTTGCGGAACTCCGCCATCAAATCGGCGGGTGCGGCACAGCAGGCAATTTTCCAGCCGGTGATGTGATAGGCCTTGCCGAAAGATGACACCATGAATGAACGTTCGGCCAGCGCGGGATACCGCGACACACTTTCATGCCGTGCACCGTCATAAACAATGTGTTCATAGACCTCATCGCTGATGATCACCACATTGGTATTCCGCAACAGCATTGCGAGCGATTGCATGTCCTCCTGTGTCCAGAGGCTGGCGGTCGGATTGTGCGGCGTGTTGATGATGATGGCGCGCGTGCGTGGTGTGAGCAATGCGCGCACTTCATTCCAGTCGGGACGATACGCCGGTGCACGCAGTCGTGCATACACCGGAATGCCGCCGTTCAAACGAATGGCAGGTTCGTAACTGTCGTACACCGGTTCAAACAGGATCACCTCGTCGCCGGGATGCACCACCACACTGACGGCGGTGTGAATGGCCTGTGTGGCGCCGGCGGTGATGGTGATTTCGCTGGCCGGATCGTAACAATGGCCATATAACGATTCGATCTGTTGTGACAGCGCTTCACGCAATGCCATGACTCCCGCCATGGGTGCATACTGATTGTGACCGGCATGCAGCGCTTGATTCATCAATGACAACAACTGCGGATCGCAATCGAAATCGGGAAACCCCTGCCCCAGATTTACCGCACCATGTTCCACGGCCAGCGCGGACATGGTGGTGAAAATCGTTGTGCCCGTGCTGGGCAGTTTGGACTGGATTAATGACTGGCGGGACATGCCATCATTATGGCTTGAAAGCTGATGCTGAGACAGGTCTGCGAGGCTGCAACCAGATTGTCTTATGGTTTTCACCCGCTTCCTAACCCTCCCCCATCAAGGGGGAGGGATTTAAGCTTACTGGCCCGGCTGTGGCACTACACGCAGATACGGCTTGACGGTTTTCCAGCCCTGCGGATATTTGTCCTTCGCTTCTGCATCGGAAATGGAAGGCGCAATGATGACATCTTCGCCCTGTTTCCAGTTCACTGGCGTGGCCACTTTGTGTGCAGCAGTAAGTTGAATGGAATCAATCAATCGTAAAACTTCATCGAAGTTGCGGCCGGAGCTCATGGGATAAATCAGCGCGGCCTTGATCAACTTATCCGGACCAATAATGAACACGGTACGCACCGTGTGATTGGTGGCGGCGGTGCGGCCCTGTGCAGTGTCACCTGCATCTGCGGGCAGCATGTCATACAGCTTGGCAACTTTCAGATCGTGATCGCCAATCAATGGATACTTCACTTCACCGCCGGTGGCATCCTTGATATCGCCCAGCCAGCGTTCATGATCACCCACCGGATCAACTGACAAACCGATGACCTTGACATTGCGTTTGGCAAACTCCGGTTGCAGCTTGGCGAGATATCCAAGCTCTGTAGTGCATACCGGTGTGAAATCCTTGGGATGTGAAAACAGGATGCCGTAGGAATCGCCCAGCCACTGATGAAAGCTGATGGGCCCTTGTGTGGTTTGCGCCTGAAAATCCGGCGCGCGATCACCGATGCGTAATGACATGTGCTTGACCTCCGGAGATGACATTGTTCATCGAATGTAACTCCGCAGCGCAGTGCAGACCACTATCAAACAGTTAGATGGTCATAGCAAAACAGGCATGATGGCGCCGCCTTCGCTGTGTGCTTTTATTCCTTGCAGGTGATAAATCACGCAAGTGATTCACCACCATGCTTCCGGCAGCGTGTCATAACCTCAACTGGCATACAGCGCTGTGCAAGTTCTTGCCGTATTGAACACCCGCGGGCAGGAACTCGATGTAGTTTGCATCGTCTTTCACTGCTGGCCAGCGCGGCAACGAAGGTCCATTGGGATCACCGGTTTTCACAAAATTTGCCCAGTATTCCTGCAGCGGAGGCCAGGACAGGCGGGTTGCGTTCGCAGGCGCCTTGTTGAACACATAGTCAAGTTCCGCGTTGTGTTCAACGCGGGCACTGCCCGGTCTGCGAAGTCCAAACTCGTAGCGCCAGACTTTCTGATGCGCTGCCATTTCCCATTTCGTCAATTGACAGGATGGACAACGAAAGATGAAGTCAGTGAGCGCCTGCGTGCCAACGTTGCCGAACACTGGATCATCTGCCGGTGTTTGCGTTGCGGTGAAGCCATACAGCTTCAATGCGGCATCCGCATTTTTTCCGTATAACCGGCTAATCAGTCCGCGCGCCGCATCTGCAGATCCGTCAAATATGAATTCCTGTGTGTTGTTGCCAATGATGTGGGCAACGTGAGACACGTTCCCACTCTTGTACAAATCATTGTTGCCCACTGGTATGACCCAGCCATCCGCACTGGTTTCCGTCCACAACAGGTCATGATCACCGCTGGGCGATGTCAGTTTCGCCGCAGCATCCAGTAATACATTGACCGGCAATCTGCGCAGTTGATCCAGTCCAGCTGGACCACGTGGCAGATGCAACAGCTCCATCAGATGGATGCCAATCTTTTCATTGTCCGCTGCTGATCGTGGCGGACCCAGAACACCGCTTTCCTGAATGGCCTTGTTGAAAAGTCCAGCAGCCAGCGGCGAACGCATCAACTGACCCACATCCATTGCACCAGCAGATTGTCCGGCGATGGTGACGTTGTGCGGATCGCCACCAAACTCAGCAATATTCTTTTGCACCCAGTGAAGTGCTGCAATCTGATCGAGAAGTCCATAGTTGCCTGACGAATGATGCGATGATTCATTGCTCAATTCAGGCGAGGCCAGAAAGCCAAAGATACCCAGACGATATTCAATACTCACAACGACAATGCCATGTGTGTAGATGGGCGACTCCGAAGTGCCATATCCGGCACCGGCACGATTGCTTCCCCCATGTATCCAGAACAACACCGGCAGCTTCTCGTCAGGTTTGTGCCGGGGTTCGTGGACCGACAGATACAAACAATCTTCAGTGCTCGCAGCAGTCTCTTTCACATTCCATCCCTCACTGCTCTGCGCACAAGCCCTGCCCGCCACATCCGCATTGCGAACTCCCTTCCACGGAATCACCGGCGCTGGCGGTTGCCAGCGCAGCACACCGAGCGGCGGCGCTGCATACGGAATGCTTCTGAACAATGCGCTGCCATCGGGCAAGTCCACGCCATGCACATCGCCATCAGCAGTATGACGCTCGGCACCATGTGCGGCGAACGCAAACATGAGGATCATTAAGAATCCCGAACATGAAGTCTTGATGTTCACTTCAGCATCTCACTTAACCAGCAACCACAACGATCACTCAACGGCACGGTCAACGGCGCGGGCAACGCCACGCTCGCATTCATTATAAACGCACGGTCAGTACAAACAACAAACGGTCGCCGGTTGCAACGGACGACGACGCAGCACTTGTTCCAGTAAACGATGCGATTCGCGCATTTGATTCCCCCATGCACCTGCTCATGAAAAGGCGCCTCCTGGAAACACGGCGCATTCAAACCGTCTTGCGGAATGACTGGTATCGCAATTCAGCAACGTTGTGGACATTGATGTATCACCGCGTGCGAATACATTTACAGGCCAGTGCTTTGTTCTTTCTTCATTGCAATGAGAGCTGATGCTTGAACGATGTTTCTCCTGAACGGCGTTGCGCCACTGAACCAGTTCGCCGGAGCGCGAAGCAACAGTTCAACGATGAAACATCAGCAGGATTCAGCGCTGGCACCTTCCATACCACTTCACAACTGACTACCCCTCCGTTGTGCGCGGTATACCACTGGACGCAGTTTGTTTTCAGGCTGCGTCCTTTTTTATGAAGCATTTTTACAGGAGGTAACACTCAAAAAAATTTTACTGATCGCCAGACCCGCATCCAACGATGCAATTCAGTTCGCGCTGCTCTGATTGAAACACTGATGCACCCGGCAACAGCGTGCTGTCTCCATCAGCGGCCATTGCCATGCAGCAGTCATCACAGTGAACACCGCGGCTGCAACTTCATTTTTTTCCTGCAGGGGGAATATTTATGACATGTTTGAATGCAAACGACAGTTTGCGAAAGTACATCCATGCAATATGCATGGGCGGCATATCCACGCTGACGCTGAGCATGATTGCAACACCCGTGTTTGCAGACTCCGCCAGCACCACGGCACAATCATCCACCACACAATCGTCTGACAATCTCGAAGAAATCGTGATAACAGGCATTCGCAGTTCGCTGCAGAAAAGTCTGGACATCAAGCGCGATGCAAATGGCATCGTCGATGCCATTTCTTCCGAGGACATCGGCAAATTTCCGGATTCCAATCTGGCAACTGCGATGGAAAGAATTCCCGGCATCTCGGTGAGTCGCGGCGCTGCGGGCATGGGCGGCGGTGCATCGTCCACCTCCACCGGTGCTGCAACACAAATCACCGTGCGCGGTTTCGGGCCGAGTTTCAATGAAACACTTTATGATGGCCGTCAGGTGCCAACCGCACTTGGCAATGCCAATCGCGGCTTCGACTTTGGATCCGTGGGAGCCGACTTCGTCAAGCAAGTGGATGTGATGAAGACACCTGATGCCAGCCTCTCCAGTGGCGCCATTGGTGCAACCATCAACATTGTCAATTCAAAACCCTTTGATCATCCCGGCATGCAATTGGCAGGTTCGGTTTCTGCAAATGAGTCCAGCGGTGAGAACAAGGTAACGCCGAATGCAAGCCTGCTGTTCAGCGATACATTTGCAGATGATCGTTTTGGCGTACTGGTTGATGGCGCGTATTCCGACATCAAGGTGCGTGGCAATCACATCAACATTCAGGGCTGGGAAGGCGGTCGCGGCGATGGCAATTCCGGATTGGCGCCCTGCCAGTTGGCGGGTGCTGGTCCCTGCCCTGATCCCATGCCAGCACCCACCATCAAGGACTGGTTCATTCAGGACTATGGCATTTATCAGGAACACAATGATGACAAACGCGTGGGCGGCCGCCTGGTGTTGCAGGCCAAGCCGGTTGATGGACTGGTGTTCACACTGGACGACAACTACTCAAAGGAAACCATCTCTCAGACTCAGTATGGTTTCAGCGTGTGGTTCAACAACGGCAGCCTCAGAGAAGTGGTGCAGGCACCCGATGGCACCGTCATCAACTTCACACAACCGAATTCCCCGACAGACTTTCAGGCGGCGATCAACGGTTCTGTCATCGAAACCAACACCACGGGCTTCAATGCAAAATGGGAGGTGAATGAACATACCTCCTACATGTTCGATGCATACACAGCGGTGTCCAAGTTGAATCCCGACGGACAATTGACCGAACTGGATGCCGATGTGGGATATGGCAACAGCGCAGCCAACAACACCAGCATTGGCATCGTTGTGCCCAGCGGCAGCAACCTGCCGTATCCGGTGGGCTTCGGTCCCAACGGCGATGCAAGCCGTTTTCTCGATCCTGCCCTGCTCGGTTCGCATGTACTGGTTGAGGATTACGGCCAGAACAAAAACACCATCAATCAATTCAAGCTGGAAGGAAACTGGATGGATGAACAAGTCAAGATCAAGTACGGTGTGCAATACACACAGGACAAGGAAGAATTACGCGGTTACACCGATCTTCCCTACACCTGGCAAATGTATGCAGGATATGGTCCTCCGCCAGTCGGTTCCGGCGGTGTCGCACCGGTACCGGCGAATCTGGTTTCCGGTTCATTCGGCACGGGATCAAACTTCATCCATGGCTGGGGCAATGGCGCCAATCTTCCCACTGCCATTCTTGCGGCCGATGGCAATGCGATATTCAACTATCTGCAAGGTCTGAACGGCGCCGGCATGAATGTGGGCGCATGTACTGATCTCACTGGTCCGACACCATGTACCGGCAAGTACAAGATGTATGAAAGTCTGGGCGGGCATCAGGACATTACCGAAAACACAACATCGCCCTATGTCAACGTATCAGCAACATTACAGATCGAAGGACTGCCGCTGAAGGTCAATGTGGGAGCGCGTTACGACATCACTCATGTGAATTCGGGCGGTCTGTCCTCCTTGCCCACCGGCCAGTTGTATATCCTGCCGCAGGATCACACTGCGTATGGCTTCAACACCACGGAACCCAGCCCGGTCAGCACCACCAATGACTATCGTTACCTGTTGCCGAATGTCGATCTCAATCTGGATGTGACAGATGCATTGAAAGTGCGATTTGATGCGTCGCGAACACTGACCCGCGCACCATTGAGCACGCTCACTCCCGATCTGAACGTTCCGGCAGGCCAGCGCATTGGCGCTCTGAATGCCACGGGTGGAAATCCGAAGTTGCTGCCCTATCTCTCTGACAATATCGACCTCGGTGCGGAATGGTATTACGCACCCAACTCCTATCTGTCAGTGGACGGCTTTATCAAGGATGTAACCAACTTCGTGGTGGGCGGCACCATATCCGAAGGTATCAACAACGTGACACTTCCTGATGGCTCGCCTGCCATCTTCAGTGTCACATCGCAGGTGAATGGTCCTTCTGCTGAAGTCAGAGGGCTTGAGCTCGGCTGGCAACATGTGTTTGGTGATTCCGGCTTTGGCTTCCAGGCCAATGCCACTTTCGTCAACACCAACAAGCCGTACGATCCCAATGATCTCAGCGTATCGGGATTTGCGGTTACCGGTCTCGCCAACTCATTCAACTTCGTGCCCTTCTACGACAAGAACGGCTTCCAGGTACGTGTCGCGGTCAATCACCGCAATGAGTATCTGGACAGTTTTGGTCAACGCCAGAACAATTCCCAGTTCGGCATTGAACCCACGTTCGTGAAAGCAGCCACGTATGTGGACTTGAGTACCAGTTACGAGATCAACAAGCATCTCAGTGTTTATTTCGAAGCACTTAACCTGACTGATCAGGTTTATGCCACGCATGGCCGCTTCGATGAACAAACCCTGGATGTGGTGGATACCGGACGGTCATTCACACTGGGACTGCATTTCAAACTGTAGTAAACGTCAGCCCAAGCCGGCAATGCAGAGAGGGTCGTCTCATCGAGGCGACCCTCTTTTTTGTTGACACGCAAAATTAACTTGAGTCATTGAAATTGAGACCGGCCTGAACTTCTCACACCAGATTACTCGCTGCCATTGTCCGTGATGAGGCATGCCGATTTGCGAGCTTCCAAAAATCCGCGCGAGCCAAGGCAGGTTATGCGCTACCAGAGCACAGGAACGTTGTGTGAATAGATTTAGGCTGCCGGGCACGGCAGACACTTCACAGGCGCATTAGAACTTTCCGCCGCGGCGCCTGTCCGTAGCGCAACACTTGTTCCAATTGCATTACCGCAGCACTGCGATAACCAGGTATAAACAACACACGACATGCGGTTACCAGGTCAGCCATCATCAAATTCCGTGATTACATGATCAACCACAGGAATCGCACCACATGATTTTGTTGCTTGATGGACAAGGCGTTCTGTATGAACAAATCGCCCGGTCAATAAAAGCTCATATTCTCGACGGGTCTTTCCGTACTGGAATGAAATTGCCTTCAAGCCGTGTGCTGGCAACGATTCTGAAAGTGTCGCGACGTTCAGTAGTGGATGCTTACGACATATTGGCCACTGAAGGATTGGTGCAACCCATCGCAGGTGTGGGCACGGTGGTTGCCTCGCCTGTGAACGACAATCGCCCGAGTGCTGCCGGCGATACATCAGTCGCAATGCTGTCACGCTTCGCGCAACGAGCCAGTGCACTGCCAGCGCTGTCACTCGTCGGCACGACGCAGGGGCTGCGTTACTCGTTTCAATACGGTGCACCACTGGTGAACACGCGTGTTTATTTGTCCTGGGCGCGAAAGCTGGCAACGGCTGCAAAACGCACCGCACCAGACTATGGAGCAGTCACCGGACATCCGGCGCTGCGCGCTGCTGTCGCGGATTATCTGACGCGCCGTCGTGGAGTGCATTGCAGCGCGGACGATGTGCTGATTGTTTCGGGAACGCAGCAGGCCATTGCGCTTGCAGCGCGCGTGTTGCTGAATGAAGGCGACGCCGTCATTGTTGAAGATCCATATTACGAGCTGGCGGTTCACGCACTGATTGCACATGGCGCAGACGTCACTCATGTCAGAACGGATCAGGATGGCCTTTGCGTTGCGGAGATACCGAATTGCTCAGCGCGCATGGCACTGGTTACGCCCGCTCATCAATTTCCTTCGGGTGTGGAAATGTCCATGCAACGCCGCCTGGAATTATTGTCGTGGGCGCGGGAAAACAAGGCATGGATTCTGGAAGACAACTACGACTCGGAGTTTCACGGTGGCCGCGAACTGTATCGCAGTCTTTATTCAATGGACATGAACGACAGTGTCATCTACATCGGCAGTTTTTCCAAATCCCTGTTCCCCTCATTGCGGCTCGGATACATGATCTGCCCAAAACGAATCAGGACTGATTTGGCAAAGGCCAAATTGCTGGATGACCTCGGTTCTCCAGTATCGGAGCAAGCGGCACTGGCCACGTTCATGCAAAGCGGACTGTATGAAAAACAACTGCGTGCATCAATTCAGGAAGTCATGGTCAGACGCAAAGTGCTTGTTCATGAACTGCAGCGCACATTCAAAGATGCAGTGAGAATCGGCCCGCATGACAGCGGCATGCATCTGGTGCTGTGGTTCCCGGCACTTAAGCCCACCGAGCTTGACGCGCTGATAAGGGAAGCGGCCAACCGCCAAGTGGCTGTGCAATCCATCGCTTTCAGTTACAAGACATCACCACCGTACCCGGGCCTGCTGCTGGGTTATGCATCCATGACTGCGGCGGAGATTCGTACAGCCGTCCGCAGGCTTGCTCAGTGTTTGTAGCGCCATAACAATCCAAAAAGTAATCGACTTACTGCCGGAAACATCATGACAATTTCCGGTGGTATCGTTATTCAGCAATCATGTGGCACTTGATCTGCATCATTAAAGCTGTGGAAATACCACCGAGGAATTTAAAATGACAAAACTTTCCACCATCATTCTTGGCGGTGTAACCGCGGGCACACTGGATATCTTGTCGGCATTTGCCAGCTATACCTCGCAGGGCGCCACAGTAGAAGGAATATTGAAGTATGTCGCCAGTGGTCTTGTTGGCCCAGCAGCGATGCAGGGCGGCATTGGCATGGCCTGGCTCGGTTTGCTGATTCACTTTGCGCTTACCACCATCATGGCCGCAGTCTTCATGTACGCCGCAATGAAGAAGAACGTTCTGACAACGCATGCATGGTTGACCGGCGGCATTTATGGCGTCATCACCTGGATAGTGATGGTGTATATCGCAGTTCCTCTGTCGGCAGTTGGCGGCTGGAAGCTACCCACAGGCTGGAATATCGTCAGTGGCCTGCTGGCCCACATTTTCTATGTTGGAGTTCCAATCGCCCACATCACCAGATTTGGTTTGCGTGATGTGACGAAGAGTGTGTTAAGCCAGAACGCAGTCAACTGAAATGCGTTGTTGAGTCCAAGTAACTTGTGAAAAAGCCTCACGAACGAACACTCGTTCGACCAACCTGCACAGGAAGATGATATGAACAATGTCGGCAGACAAGTGGCCGGAACCGCAACCCTTTTCATGGGCGCTTTCATTATCGCTTGGGATGATTTTGTTACCCCCTGGGTGAATGTCACGCTGTCTGGAACAGCAAGAGAATGGATCGCCTATTTCACCGGCGCGCTATTGATGGTGGCCGGCGCGGGCTTGTTCTGGCGACGCACTTCTCAACTCGCGAGCCTTGTCTTGGCGTTCATTTTCATTGCTTTTTCTGTATTTTGGGTGAAAGCAATTGTTAACGCGCCCCTGGTGTACGATCCCAATTGGGGTTGTTTCGCTGAAATATCGTCGATAACCGCTGGCTTCCTGGCTTTGTTCACCAGCCTTGCGAAACAAAAGACCGACGCAGTCGTCCGGCTTGCAATTGCATCGCGTCTCTGGTTCGGCATCTGTTCAATTTCATTCATGGTGGTTCACTTCGTGACATTCAGCCGGAGCGCTAACTTTGTGCCGCACTGGATGCCCTTTGGCGGCGCTTTCTGGAATGCCGCAACCGGGGTTGCGCACTTAATGGTGGCCATAGCGCTCCTGTCGGGAATATGCGCACTTGCTGCCGCGCGTATGGCGGCCCTTATGTATCTGGCCTTTGGAGTTTTAGGCTGGGGCACGGCATTGGTTGAAACCTGGGGTACAAAGTTGGCTACCAAGCCAAATGTCCACTTCATGTGGGGTGCCGAGGTCATTACTTTTGTTCTTGCTGCCGCAGTATGGATGGTCGGTGACAGCGTGGCGGCATTTCCACCGAAGGACGGTGAGCGCTTTATGCTTGGTGCATCGCTTTGAAGATGAGGTTCTGCGGTGCTTGATGGAGCAAAGTAAAGAGACTTAAGCCGAGGGAAGCACATGTGTGCAACCGGCAAAAGAGTAATGAAAGTCTTCAGTTGAGGCAGAGCTCAGCGTCCTGAAATGCAACATGAAAGATCGGAAAGTAGCCTTATGGTTTACGTCCCCTAATCCGCAATTTGGGTACACATCGCCCAGAGATATGATTTTGTGTGGAAGGATTAAGAAACTACTTCAATTCGCGCTTGATGCTCGTGAGGATTGGTAGACGAATTGATCAACTCAGTAGCGACCAATGCGTAAGTTGGTCCGATTCCCCGAGATTGCACCACATATCAGGATGACCGGGTCAGTTCGGCCAAGAGCGGAAGAAAATGTTGCTTCTCAAGTTTTCCGAAACCGGTCGTCGAAGCGTCTTCTTTCTCCCTGAGAGCGATGTTTTCCTGCTTTCGGTTTTAGTGCGAAGAACATTGGAGCGAGTGACCGATCATCGTCAACAAAAGCCATTGATGACCTAACGACCCTTTCTGCGCAACCGGGAGAACTCAGAGAATTCCCATGATCGCAAAGCAAGTATCGCGGTGCATCCATGTCGTTGTTCAAGAGGGAGTTTTGCATCATGCCGCGCGAATTGTTCAAATTCGGAGGCTAACCGTATTAAAGACGCCTGCATCCGCAATAGAGATGATTTGGATAGAGTTCCTCCCATGAATTGAAACTCGTCACCTTCTTTTTCAAAGGATGCGTCAAAGAACTCTGGCACAACGCGGTCAACAAAATAGCGATGCACTGGACCTTCTTTGCGCCACGTGAAGTTTCTTGCCGTTAGCTTACGGATGCGAGACGGAGGTTTGAAGTCAACAATCCTTAACTTATCAAGTTTCAGTAAGAAATGAATGAGTTGGCTAGCATTCAAATTAAAAGCATTGACTATCTGATCGAATTTCCAGTCATTCACAACCAAGTACGTAAGAAGTAGCAGTTTTGGTTCAGCTACAAGAGCTTGTTCTTGAGCGTTCGTGAGCATAGTCAATGCTACAGGTTCGTCCGGAATAACCAAATCGGCAACGCCTACTCCCAAAACCTCACATATCTGGTCCAGTCGCTCCAGTGAAAATTTGCCGCGGGAGAGATCGCGTTTCACGGTAGGAACACTGACACCAATTAGTGTGGCGAGCTCCGTATAGGAGATGCCCTGGACTTTTAGCCGTGCCTTGATGCCCCGAACGAGAATAGCTGAATTGGTCATGTTGCCCTCGAGTGGTATAACCAGACGATACCGTACAATTCACACGGTGTCATTGCTACACTAGGTGCTTGCTAACAATAAGGTACTCAATGCAGGCTACCATTAGACAACATTGATGCCGTTAGGAGGGATAGTGGCCAACGTGGATCTACAAATATTAGGTACTGGTGAATTCGTGCCGTCACGGCGGGTATCGTCGATTGAGTTCGATCAGCGATGGTCAATGCCGGCGGGGTGGACTTTCGAGCAAACTGGCGTGGAATCTCGTGCATTCGCCGGTGACAATGAGGATGTTGTTTTTATGGCTGTGCAGGCAGCTCAAGAGGCGTTGACAGATGCTGGACTCCTGGCGACGGACATCGACGCAATAGTGGCTGTTGGTAGCGTACCTGCTCAAGCAATTCCCTGTACGGCTGCATTCATTCATCGCGCGCTGGGCTTGTCTGCAACTGGCGTTGCTGCATTTGACATCAATGCAACGTGTCTTGGCTTCATAGTCGCCCTTGATGTCATCTCCGCTTCAATAGCGATTGGAAGATTTCGTCACGTATTAATTGTGGCAAGTGAAATCGCTTCTGCGGGTCTGGATTGGAATAACACCGCAACTGCCGGTTTGTTTGGTGATGGTGCAGGTGCCGTGGTCATCGGAGCGGCGCGCCGAAAAAACTCGGACTTGCTTGCAACTCACTTGCAGACGTTTAGTGAAGGGGTCGAGTACTGTCAGGTGCAGTCTGGTGGAACCAAAATAAATCCGCATACTGAGCTCGAGAAATTCATTCGTGGAACCTACTTTGAGATGAAAGGTAGACACACCTATCGCCTAGCGTCGAAAGTACTACCCGAATTTCTTGATACGTTGATGACACGCGCTGGTGTGCTCATTAGCGAAATAGACATTTGGATTCCCCATCAAGCCAGTGGCCTTGCCATTCAACACTTGCAGCGGCAGTTGGGGCTACCTCCCAATAAATTCGCTAAAACACTAGCGACTCACGGCAATCAAATCTCCGCATCGTTGCCGGTCGCCCTCCATCGCTCTTGTCGACACGGCTTGATTAAACGCGGTGACCTCGTCGTATTGATCGGAACAGGTGCAGGACTATCGGTCGGCGGCGCAGTCCTTCGGTATTAATCATGCGTGTACTCGTAACTGGCGCTAGCGGCTTTATTGGTCAACATGTTGTCCAACGTTTGCTGGCACGTGGACATCAAGTAGTTGCCACGACGAGAGGTGACAACTATATGGAGGATCAAAATGGCGTGATTGTCATTAGGAATTTGGATTTGGGAATTCACAATCTGGCAAGCATATTGGAGAATTGTAATGCCGTCGTGCATTGTGCAGCGCGCGCGGCTCCTTGGGGACGACGTCGACAGTTTCTGCAGGACAATGTCGTTGCCACGCAAAGGCTCATCGACGCTGCGCGTGATGCAGGCAGTGTTCGCAGATTCATCTTTCTTTCAACTCCAAGTATATATTTCCGCTTTGCGGACCAAGAAAATATAGGCGAAGAATTTTCACCACCAACGAACTGGGTAACGCACTATGCTGAGACCAAGTGGCTGGCAGAATGCATAGCGTTAAAAGCTCGTGAATTGGGGCCAATTGCTTTGCGGCCGCGTGCTGTATTCGGTACAGGCGATCGCGCTATTGTTCCTAGATTACTTGCAGTTGCCAGAAGTGGATACTTTCCGCTTCCTAATCAAGGGAAGGCAAGAATTGACGTGACGTGTGTAGACAACGTTGTTGATGCGGTTGAACTTGCTTTATCGGCATCAGTGTCAGCCGAGGGATATGCTTATAACATCAGTAATGGCACGCCCGTCGTTGTACGTGACTTGCTTGAGCGGCTTTTCGAGATACTTGGTTGCAACGTTCAATTCATTCCATTCTCTCGGAGTGTTGGCCTAGGAATCGCAGCGGTGATCGAGTCAGTTGCAGGTATGTTGCCCGGCAATCCGGAACCGCGTATCACTCGCTATGGAATAGGCTTACTAGGTTTTTCACAGACGCTAGATATTTCCAAAGCGCAACGCGAGCTAGGATACGCGGCTCGAGTTTCAATTGACGATGGATTGGAGTACTACGCACGTTGGTGGAAATCACAATGACGGACTTGAGCTGGTTTTTGTTAGAAGCAGGTCATTGCCTTCATCCAGAAGCGTCTAGTTTGCAGGGAGGAACATGGACTGCTTGTGAGTTCCCCGCACTGGTGACAGTAATACATCACCCACAAAAGGGATGGATACTCTTCGATACAGGTTACGGCGAAGCATTTCTGCGTTCAACGCGATATTTTCCCGAGGCATTGTATCGAACAGTTACGCCAGTGAGGTTTTTACCAAAGCAAGCGGTCATTACTCAGTTATATGATCGAGGAATCAGTCCAGCTGACGTAACAACGATCATCATATCGCATTTCCATGGTGATCATGTCGGTGGACTTGCGGATTTTCCCGATGCAGTTGTCTGGTGTAGCTCGGTGGGACTTAATGATCTAAATACACGAACACGATTCTCCGCACTTACCAAGGGATTGTTACCAGCACTGGTGCCTAAAAGGACTGCAGAAAGGGCTTGCTTTTTTGAATCATGCAAAAAGATCCTTTTAGTAAATGAACTCGCTCCATTCGAATATGGGTTTGATGTATTAAGTGACGGATCATTAATCGCCATTCCTCTGCCTGGACATGCTGCAGGTCATTTCGGGTTGTGCTTCAGAAGCGATGGGCGATGGGTATTTCTAGTCGGCGATGCGGCCTGGTCTACGCGAGCAATACAGGAAAATCTGCCTCCGCCTCGATGGGCCACTGCACTTCTGGGAGATACCGAAACCTATCGAAAGACACTCTCGATGCTGCATGCAATGGCCTCGCGTGGCACCGATGTGAAATTCGTTCCATCGCATTGTCGTGAGCTTCGCCCATGACAATCACAAAATCTCTACAGACATTCGGCGCTTACTGGCGTGCACGCCGAATTGATTCGATTCGTAACGTTTCGGAAATAACAGCCATTCAGCAACGTTGGTTAGACAGATCGCTAAAGGCAGTGTCACGAGATTCCCCTTTTTATCGTCAATATGGTGGAAAGGAACTGAGTGAGTGGCCAGTCATGACAAAAAGCAACTGGATGCATTTCTTTGACAAAATCAACACGGTTGGTGCGCAGCGCGCAACCATCGAAGACATTGCATTAACTGCTGAGAGGTCGCGCAACTTCAGTAGTGAATGGTGCGGTTATTCGGTAGGTCTCTCCACCGGTACTTCTGGCGCACGTGGTCTCTTCATCGCCTCCCCTGGCGAGAGGAGCAGATGGGCGGGTACGATACTGGGAAGACTTCTCCGACATGGACTGCTTGCCCATGAACGGATTGCGCTTATATTACGTGCTGGAAATACACTCTACGACTCTGTCAACTCTTTGCGACTCCAATTTCGTTATTTCGATCTTGCGCAGCCATGGCAACAACTATGCAAAGCGATCGTTGAATTTTCACCCACAATTCTCGTCGGTACACCACAGCATCTTTCACGTCTCGTCAGCGAAACAGTCCGACCTGCGCCGCGCCGAGTAATCTCGGTCGCTGAAGTTCTTGACGAGGTTGATCAAGCGCACATCAAAGCAGGTTTTGGCGTTCCTGTTGAACAGATATATCAAGCTACTGAAGGGCTACTTGGCATGAGCTGCGAATTCAATAATGTACATCTAAATGAACCATACATGGTTGTCGAAAGGGAGTGGCAAGATGCAGAGAAGACACGGTTTGTGCCTATAGTTACTGATCTATGGCG
Source organism: Steroidobacteraceae bacterium (assembly GCA_035548495.1). Classification (GTDB taxonomy): domain Bacteria; phylum Pseudomonadota; class Gammaproteobacteria; order Steroidobacterales; family Steroidobacteraceae; genus CAILZL01. The sequence goes on along the minus strand of DASZSV010000026.1, from coordinate 3,814 downwards.
TCGCACACAACCAGTGATCAGATACCGGCTCGATGACGTCTTAAGGTTATTGCCAGAACCATGCCCATGTGGACGTCCCACGACGGCACTGGCAAATATTGACGGCCGATATGACGATGTCCTTTGGTTATCAGGTCCATCCGGAATTGGGCCGGTGTTTCCTGACCTAGTTACTCGCACGTTAGTTCGTGCAGTTCCAATGATTGAAGATTATGAAGTAATCGAGCGTGCGCGAGGTCAATGGACAATACGGTTGTCTCCAATCATTGATAACAGCGTTTACTCGAAACTGAACGATGAGTTTCGAGTGTTAGCCAAGCAGCTAAATTTGCAACCACCGTCGATTGAGCTGGAGTTGCTACCCAGATACACGCTGGCACTAACAAAACGGCGGCGTGTACGCGGCTTGAGGGACAAAGCATGCGCATCTTAGTATTGGGTGGACGCGCGCCAGTCGCGCTTGAACATTCAAGGAGATTTGCGAATGCAGGACACGAAGTCTGGATTGGCGACAGTGTTTCTTGTCACTTATCTGCTAGTTCCCAGCTAGTTCGTGGTGTCATCACATTGCCGCCACCAAGGTGGGCTCTGGATCAATTCGCACGTACACTTTCACACGCGATACACACTCATAGATTCGAGTTGGTTCTCCCAACTTGCGAAGAAGTCTTCTTCTTATCTCGAATCAGGAGGCGCTTGCCAGCGTCTTGCAATGTCTTCGTCGCGCCGTTTGAGCAACTGCTGACGTTACATAGCAAGCTTCAGTTTATCGAACTGGCAAAAACTGTTGGGATCAACGTTCCCGATACCGCGGGAGTTACATCTCTAGTAGAGGCCAGAGACTGGGCAAGGGGAAGACCCGTCGTGCTAAAGCCTGAGTTTTCTCGATTTGGAGTTCATGTGCGAATTTATCCGTCGGGAATACCTGATGATAGTTCTCCGCTTGCGGAACAAGGTAATTGGGTTGTGCAGGAGTATCGAAAGGGGCGCGAGATTTGTTCATACGGAATTTCTGTCAATGGCCGTTTGCTTGCTAACGTCTGCTATGAGCCAACATATCGGATAAAACGTAGCAGCAGTTACTATTTCGAGCCAGCCAATATTCCTGAGATCGAAAATTTTGTTCGGCGGTTTGTTGAGCACCTTAATTACACAGGGCAGATATCTTTCGATTGGATCATCTCAGAAAACTCCTCGCCTACCATTATTGAGTGCAATCCTCGCGCAATTAGCGGACTGCACTTATTCCATAGTGACTGCCAGATTCCGGCGGCGATTCTTGGTGAAGCCACCGCTAAATTTGACGTTAATCTCGCTCGCCCAAAAATGATAGCAGCCGTCATGTTGGCTATTGGATTTCCGTCCTCCGTGCGACATGGATCGTTACGCAGGTGGCTATACGATTGGTCGAGAGCTTCAGATGTATTGTCTATCCGCAAAGACAGGGCGCCGCTTCTCGGTGCGATGCGAGATATAGGCTCCTTTGTTAAGACTTCACTGCGGCAGGGTTGTTCGGTACGCGAGGCATCTACTCGTGACATTGAATGGGATGGCGAGGCCCTACCAGAATGCTAATGCGCCAAAAAGAATTTTCGCAACAAGTTGATGTCTACCTGAAGACAGCGCATGTCGTACATCGCGGGATACGCAACATCGCCACAACAATCGACGCGGTGGGTCAAGGAACGCTACGAGTACCGGTCACCATCAATAGTTCAGAGCGATGCAATTCCTGGATTTGCTCGCCCTATACGACATATGTGTCATATGCCGCTGAAGAGCTGGAGAGGTTCGGCCACCCCTTGTATACGAAGCCATTATCATTCTTGTGTCAGATGCTTGGGAATTTGTTATTGAGTGCCCGCATTGACGATACGGTGACCGTGAACAACTGGCTAGTCTCGACAAATTGCTACCCTGAAGCACCAATTAAAACTGTGAATGGCTGGATTGAAGAATCAGTTTCCCGCTGGCCTTCACATGCGATTTGGTTTCGATCGCTCAATCGTCGTTACACGTCGGAGTGGTTGTCTGCCCTAACGGCTGCAGGTTGCATACTTATACCAAGCAGACAGGTTTACTTATTTGACTGCATACAAGCGAACGCTAGAACACCAAAAAATCTGCGATGGGACTTCGCGTTGCTTGACCAATGGCGCAACAGGCGTAGTGATGCGAATACGTGGAATTCAGCCGACTATGTCCAGGCGGAAAAACTCTACGGAAAACTTTATCTCGAGAAGTACTCAAAATTAAATCCACAATATACCAGTACACTGCTGAGTGCTTGGAGCAATGCGGGTTTATTGTCGCTAATCGGTTATCGTTCCGCTAACGGTGAGTTAATCGCTGTTATCGGTATGTTGGAACTAGACGGTACCGTCACGGCACCAATTGTTGGTTACGACACTTCTCTCCCGCAGCGCCTGGGTCTCTATAGATTATTAATGGCAACCATTTTCGAGCGTGCTGCTGAGACTGGTCAGCGGGTGAACCTAAGTGCGGGTGCAGCCGGGTTCAAAAGACTACGGGGCGGCATTCCAGAAATCGAATATAGCGCTGTATATTCGAGGCATCTCCCCGCGGTGCGCAGACACGTCCTTAGTGCGTTATCAATACTCGCGCGAAGGATCGGAGAACCTATTATGCGGAAGTATGAGCTATGACTGACTTTGCTGAGCACACAAAATCGCACTGGTTTCCAGTCGCGCTATCAAGAGATCTACGGTCACTGCCACTGCAAGTCATGCTGTTTGGAGAACCGATCGTGGTTGCGCGATTGCAAAGCGGACGGGTGCTTGCGCTCGAAGATCGTTGTCCACACCGTGGTGTTCCTCTGTCAGGAGGACGTATATACGGTGATTCGATCCAATGTCCTTATCATGGTTGGACTTTCAACGCGGATGGGTTGTGCGTATCAATGCCCGGAGCAAACTGCAACACTCCTATAGGGACGATTCATCAGTCATCTTTCGCGGTACGAGAACAGGATGGACTGATTTGGATATTGAAGTGCGGTGAGCGACCAATGCCGGAACGCATATCGGCAATGAAACCTGGTAGTCGACGTTTCCTAGAGGTTATGACTTGGGATGCGCCGATCCTCGAAGCACAGGAAAATTTTCTTGACGCTTTGCATACCCACCTTGTACACCCGGGGTTAGTACGCCGGAATTCTAAACGTCGCGCCGTTTCGGTAAATGTTCGAGCCGAAGGAGACGGCTTTTGCGTCGACTACATTGGACAGGCTGACCAAACAGGGATTTTGTTCAAGCTATTCGAGTCAAGCCGCACTGAAGAGCGCGCTCACTTTTCTGGACTGAGCGTCGCCCAAATTGAGTATCGATACAAAAAGGGGTGGGCTGCTTTCATCACACTTTGTTTCAGTCCAGCAACTTCCACTTCGACAAAGGTTTTTGCGATGCTTCACGTAGAAGACAAGTTCGCGCCATCTTGGCTGGTGCGTCTTCTTGTTTGGCCGTTTTTAAGAAAGGTGGCCAGTCAAGATGCTCGGATCCTGAAACTACAGAATGTAAATCGAGCATATTTTCCGAACCATAGACACGTCGTGACTAGGCTGGATGTTGTCAGGAATCGCTTGGAGGTTGCATGGAGAAGTGATGAAAACGCTTCGTCGAAGAATACAGAAATCACAATATACCTTTAGTTGAATTGTACTAGTCACGATCTGATCTGACACTGGTCTTGAAAAAGGCGGGGTTACCCGGTTTGATGGTTGTTACCAAGCAATCATTAAACCTTAGAGGAGTAACCCCGCATGAGTCTTTTAAATCAGAGCATCATCAAACACAAG
>DASZSV010000025.1:0-36611 GCA_035548495.1 Steroidobacteraceae bacterium | reverse complement strand
AACAGGAGGTTTTTGCCAGAGCCTATAGGGGCGAGGCTGTTCTTAACAAAGCACTGCTTTGTTAAGCCGAGCGGGCATGCAAGGATGTATGCCCTGGGCTTGCACGTGGCATGGATTGCGAAGTGCAATGTATTCACGGCGTTTTTGAAAAAACAGACACTACTGCAGCAAGGATTTGGTTTTTCAACAAGCTGTTAATCAAACTGGATCAATCTGAAGCCCCAGTAAACAGAGTGGTTCGACAGGCTCACCACGAACGAAACCAGATACTGTTTATTGCCGCGTTAATAACTCCGCTGAGTGTTCATTGATTGATGTTCATCCTCGTCCATCGTCAGATGTGCTGCTGAATCCATCATTGGAGGTAGTACTTTGCCTGTCGTGAGAAGCTAACCGCATCGTTCACGTGGTGCATAGGGATTGTGACCACAACCACAACATTGAGTGACATCGAAATATTGAAGGGGTTGTTCGATGTCATCAGAAGGTGGGGGTTGCCAATTTTCCAGTGCATCACATCAGCACGGATCATTACAATGGTGGCGCCGCACGCGCGCTGTACATCATGTCAGCATTCTTTTTCTTGTGCTGATGTCAGTGCTTGCAGACCATCGTGCGAATGCATCATCGCGTCTTGTTGAGTTCTTCATGCCCACAGGCGTGTTTTTACAGGCAGGCGCAGGCGACAGCGATACGCAAAGTTATACGCTGGGCGCACTGTGGGACTGGCGCTGGCAGTCGCAAACTTCACTGGGCAAAGTAACCGGTTATTCGGAAGCATCGTTTGGCCGCTGGACCAGCGCTGCACCTCAATCCAGCGGCGGCACCTGGGCAACGCAAGCCGGTATCACGCCGGTATTGCGCCAGTTTATGGATACGGCTCACGGTACCTATTTTGCCGAGATCGGCATTGGTGCCAATGTCATTCTGCCGCTTTATCACAGCGGCAGGAAACAGTTCAGCACGCAGTTCAATTTTGGCGATCACTTTGCCATTGGCCGTCAATTTGGAGAGCTGCGCAAAGAAGAGGTATCACTGCGATTCCAGCACTATTCCAACGCGGGTATTGATCATCCCAATCCCGGTGAAAACTTTTTCCAGTTGCGTTATACGCATCGTTTCTGACTTGATGCATGAAGAGCCTGAACGATGTTGTTACACTGACTGCTTTTCATGTGGGCTTATTCTCACCCGTGCATCCAGTGCCAGCACGCCATCATGGTCAGCCAGCAGGGGATTGATGTCCATCTCGGCAAGATCGGGGCATTCAACCATCAGGCGCGCCATCTTCAGCAGCACATCGACAATGGCATCCATATTGGCTGCGGGCTGATTGCGGAATCCTTTCAACAATCGGCTGATTCGCGTGCGTTCCATCATTTGCAACGCCAGCGTGGAATTCAGCGGTGGCAGTTCCAGTGAACGGTCATTGATGACTTCAACTGCGATGCCTCCCTGTCCGAACAACAATACCGGGCCGAACAGCGGATCGCGATGAAAGCCCGCAATCAACTCATGGGCGGCGGGGCGCTGAATCATTTCCTGAACCATGAATCCATCAATACGCGCTGCCGGCATGGTTTGCTGGATATGTGCAAGCATCTTTCTCGCTGCATCGAATACTGCATCAGGACTGTTGAGGTTCAGCGCCACGCCACCGGCATCTGATTTGTGGGAAATGTCGCTGGAGAGAATTTTCACTACACAGGGCTTGCCGATTTTTATGGCGCAATCACGCGCCTGCTGTGCATCTCTCGCCTGAAAGGTGGTGACACAGGGAATCTGGTATTCATTCAGCAGTTGATTGATCTCAATGGCGGACAGCCATTCGCGTTGTTCGCTGCGGGCAACAGCCACGATCCCGGCGATGACACTGCGGGCCACGGATGTGCTCCGTGCGATGTCGTTGTTCAGCAGTTGCTGATGGCGATGAAAACGCACGCGATGCATGATGCCTTCCACTGCGAGTTCCGGTGTATCGTAGCAGGGGACATGATGTTGACGCAGTACTTGTCGCGCGGCATGCGCCGTTGCGCCGCCCAGCCAGCAGGTGAATACGGGCTTATCCGATTGTGCCAGCAAGCCAGCCACGGCGGTGGCCGAATCCATGCTGGAGGTAATCGCAGTTGGGCAGTTCATTACCAGCAACGCATCAATGTCATGATCACTCATCAGGATGTTGAGCACATCGAGATAACGCTGTGGCGAGGCATCGCCAATGATGTCCACTGGATTGCCATGTGACCATGTTGCAGGCAGTACCGCATTCAGTTTGTTCATTGTCGCTGATGACAATGTCGTCAATGTTGCGCCGGGTTCGCCGGACTGTCCTTGCGCAACCAGCGCATCGGCGGCCAGCACACCGGGGCCGCCGCCATTGGTGAGGATGACAATGCGTTCGCCTTTTAACGGTTTTGACAGTGCCAGTGTTTCCGCAGCAGCAAACAATTCCTGCATGTCAAACACGCGCAACATGCCACAGCGGCGGAAGGCAACATCGTATACCGCGTCCACTCCGGCCAGCATGCCGGTATGTGATGCCGCTGCATGGGCGCCTGCGGCGCTGCGTCCCGCCTTGATGACCACTACCGGTTTGATGCGCGATGCCTTGCTGGCGGCGGCCATGAATTTTTCTGCATGAGTCACGGCTTCAACATATAAAAGTATTGCCGTGGTGTGCACATCGTTGGCGAGATAGTCAAGCAGGTCGGCGAGATCAACGTCAGCCATGTCTCCCAGCGATACCACATGCGAAAATCCGAAGCCGCGCGGTTGTGCCCAATCCAGCACCGTAGTCAGCATGGCGCCGGATTGCGTGATAAAAGCAAGTGATCCCGGTGCTGCCTGCAGGTGCGCAAAGCTGGCATTGAGATGATGTGCAGGTGATTGCACGCCAAGGCAATTGGGACCAATGATGCGCAGTGAATTCGATCGCGCGGCGTCCATGATCTGCTGCTTGAAGTCCGGCGCACCATGATTCAATGGATGTGGTGTTCCGGCAGTAATGATCACGGCGGCTCGGGTGCCGCATTGCGCGAGTGTATTGATGATTCCGGGGACAGTATGCGGTGGCGTGCAGATCACCGCGAGTTCCGGTGCTTCCGGCAACTCATTGACCTCCCGATAACAATGCTGATTGTCCAGCCGGTCGTACTTGGGATTGACCAGATCGATGACGCCGGTAAATCCGCTGCTGCGCAAATTGCGGTACAACACCGAACCCATTGAACCGGCGCGTTCACTGGCGCCGATCAATACGATGCGTTGCGGGGAAAAAAATGAATCAAGAAAATGATGGGGCATGGGCTGCTATGGAGTTGTTGTAGCAATAACGATCACTGCCGCTTTACAGCGAGGCATCATTCACGGCGAAGGTGTAGTTCATACCATGTATGATGACGTCCGCAACGGGACTTGCCGCAAGTGAATGCGAAAGCAACAGTGGTCAGTATTGATAAATGTCATCGCGAGTTAATGGCAGTCCACTTGGCTTGCCGCGTCCGTTGACGGCGAGAATCTGGTAGATGCCAATGGTGCCGCGATCGAACTGTGCGGCCGACGTGGCAATATACAGGCGCCACACACGACAGGCAGATTCTCCAATCAGTGCCGCAGCCTGCGCATGATTGCCCTCAAGCCGCGCCAGCCAGTGACGCAGCGTCATTGCATAGTGCGGGCGCAGCGCTTCCACATCCCAGATCTCGAAGCCGCTGTGTTCCATCACGCGTTGCACGTTACTGATGGTTTCGAGCTCGCCATCCGGAAACACGTAGCGTTGCAGAAAACGCGTTGTCACACTGGGCTTCCAGCCTTCTTCATCATTGGTGATGCCGTGATTCATGAACAGGCCACCGGGCTTGAGTGCCCGGCTGACACATTGAAAGTATTCCGGCAGGTGTTTGATGCCCACATGCTCGAACATGCCGACACTGCACACTTTGTCGTATACGACATCCGGCGGCAGATCGCGATAGTCACGTAATTCGACCGTGACTTTGTTCTGCAACCCCAGCATGCGAATTTTTTGCTGTGCATATTCGTATTGCTGCTGGCTCAATGTGATGCCATGCGCATTGACGCCATAGTGTTGCGCCGCCCAGCAGATCAATGCGCCCCAGCCGCAACCAATATCCAGCAGCGATTCGCCTGCTTTCAGTCGCAGCTTGCGGCACAGATGATCGAGCTTGTCGCGTTGCGCCTGATGAATGTCGGCATCGTCACGACGAAAATAGGCGCAGGAATACACCATCTGTTCGTCCAGCCACAGACGGTAAAAGTCATTGGAAACATCGTAGTGAAACGCAATGGCATTGCGGTCACGGGTGCGTGAATGCTTGCGCAGGCCGAGCACGCGCGAGGTCGCTGCACCAAAGTGTATTTCATCTTCTTCTGCATCGCGGGCGGCATTGCCGCGTATGGAAAGCGCAGCCAGCATCAGGTTAAGCCGGTCACCTTTCGACAATTGCAACGCCTGCAAGTGATCACGCTGCGCCAGCAGCGCATTCAGATCGCCTTCAATATCCACATCACCATGAATGAAAGCTTCGGCAAGCTGCAACAAATCCTGCTTCAGCACCAGCCGGCGAAACACCTGCGGTGAATTGAACACAAGGGTGCATGCAGGTGAGGGGCGGCCCAATATCATGCTGTCGCCGTTCCACAGCCGTATTCCCAGGCTGCCGGTGTAGTCGTGAAACACGTATTCCACCATGCGCTTGATGGTAACAACACGGTGATCGGCCAGTAGTTCCCTGCTGTCAGTGCTCATGATGCCTCCAGAATGCGAACAATTGGATGCGTATTTGCCAGACAAATCTTGTCACGAAATCGTCACTCAGAAAAGACGCATCAAGCGCTTTTAACCTTCTTTGTCCGCAAAATTTCAGTAATTCCGCTGAGCAGGGCTGAGCGTGGCCTGCGAATCTTGAACTGATCATCGTGTGGTTTCGGGTTGACCTCGGCCGGTACGGAGTACGACGTATTTACAATCGCTGGTACAGCGAGGCTGTTATCGGTAGCGCAGCCGGAGTCGTTTTGGTTATCGTGCCATACTGTTTTTGATCTGCAGGTCTGATCCGGCTCCAAACTGCGATAAACTTTGCCGGATATACAACATTCATTCATATCCGCCGGGGTCATTACATGAACTGCAAAGTCACAATCGGTCTTGTGTGTTTGTACATCTGCTCAATGGCGTTTGCGACAGCGGACACGGTTGATCACACCTTGCGCGTGATGAGCCCTGACAGCCATCTTGCAGTTGATTTCACCATCGATGCAGAAGGCACGCCGCGATATGCACTCACGCTGGATGACAAGCCGGTGTTGCAGCCGTCGCGATTGGGCGTGGTGCGTGATGATGCGGATTTTTCAACGCATCTCAAACTGGTGAGTGCACATGATGTTGAACGGGTCACGGATGACTACACTTTGCAAACCATCAAGCGTCGTGTCAATCACTATGCCGCCAATCGCAGGGCGTTTGACCTGCAAGCCAGTAATGGCGAAGCCATGCAAATCATTTTCCAGGTGTCGAATGATGGTGTGGCTTTTCGCTATTTCTTTCCGGCGGAATCAACAACGGTTCATCAGTTGAAGTCCGAAGCAACCACCTTTAATTTCCTGCCCGGCACGCATGCATGGACGCAGCCGGTTGCGGTGGCCAAGTCGGGATGGAATGGCACCAATCCATCGTATGAAGAAATATACGACAAGGATGTACCGACAGGCGCACCTTCACCAACCGGAGAAGGCTGGGTGTATCCTGCCTTATTTCACAGTGGTGATACCTGGTTGCTGGTGAGTGAAGGTTCATTGCCACGCAATTATTGCGGTACACGTTTGCAGTCGCACTGGCAAAGCACGGAATACACCGTTGCATTTCCTGATCCGCTGGAAGGCATCAATCATGGGCCGGTGAATCCGCAATCGACGCTACCATGGTTGATGCCATGGCGTCTGATTGTGGTTGGCAGCTTGAAAACCATTGCTGAATCGACATTGGGCACTGATGTCGCCGACAAGCCCGTAGTTGATGCATCGCAATTTGCCAACGGTCCCGGCAAGGCATCATGGAGCTGGCCATTGCTGGGTGATGACCACACCACGTTTGATGTGCAAAAGCAGTTCATTGACTATGCAGCTGCCATGCACTGGCAATATACATTGATTGATGCATTCTGGGACAGGCAAATCGGTTACGACAAACTCAAGGAGCTGGTGGACTATGCCGGAAAAAAGAACATCAGGATTCTGGTGTGGTACAACTCCGCAGGCAACTGGAATACAGCGCCGTTGACACCGCGTGATCGCATGCTGACTCACGACAGCCGCATGCAGGAATTTGCACGCATCAAGGCCATCGGCATTGCCGGCATCAAGGTGGATTTCTTTGGTGGAGATGGCCAATCCGTCATCGCTTACTATCACGATATTCTTGACGACGCTGCACAGTATGGATTGCTGGTGAATTTTCACGGCGCCACGCTGCCGCGTGGCTGGGAACGCACTTATCCCAATCTGATGACCATGGAAGCAATCCGTGGTCTTGAATACATCACCTTTGACCAGAAGAATGCCGAGGATGAACCCACACATGCAGCCATGTTGCCGTTCACGCGCAATGTGTTCGATCCCATGGACTTCACGCCTGTGGTGCTGGATCACATCAACAATATTGAACGCCGCACCAGCAGTGCGTTTGAACTGGCATTATCCGTGTTGTTTACATCAGGCATTACGCATTATGCAGAAATTCCCGAAGGCATGGCCAAAGCACCGGATTACGTGCGGGATTTCCTGCGCAATGTGCCCAGTGTGTGGGACGATGTGAAATTCATGGATGGCTTTCCCGGAAAGTATGTGGTGATGGCGCGCCAGGGTAATGGTCACTGGTATGTTGCAGGCATCAATGGTGAACGAACCGACAAAGAACTGAAGCTCTCCTTTGACGAATTGCCAGTCACGCATGGCATGTTGATCACCGATGGCGATGGCGGCAATCTGTCTTTCCGCAAACAGGCGGTTGATCTTTCAGTCAGCAAGACCGTTGCGATCAATGTGAAGGGCAGGGGAGGATTTGTGATGGAACTGGATTGAGTCATGACACATGCATCATGCAATCATCGCCAAACACAACAAGGTTGAGTATTTTCCATGCGCATTGATCACCATGTCCGGGTGAGTGCAATTGTTGCGTGCCTGATATGGAATGCTGGTCATGCCGGATTCATTCCACAAAACACGTCATCCATTGCGACAGTAACGTTCTACCTTTCGCCGGAAGGAAATGACGGCGCGACGGGGGATGAGCAACATCCATTCAAAAGCATTGAACGTGCACAGCGCGCGGTGCGAGCCAGTAATTCATTGAAGAATGTGGTTGTCGAACTTGAAGCAGGTACTTACCGGCTGGCGAAGCCATTGCGTTTTACTGCGGCCGATGGTGGACAGCAGGGAACAACAGTTGTGTGGAAATCACGCTCAGGCAGTCATGCAGTCATTGCCGGTTCCGTTGCGGTGAATGGCTGGAAGATTTTTGATCCGGCAAAGAACATTTATGTCGCCAATATTCCGCGAGGTATGGATGCGCGACAGATATGGGTGAATGGGCACATCGCAACACCGGGTGCTATTGAGCTCGATCGGTCATTGCTCGATTTCACCGCGGCTGGCATCGTGCTGAAGAGCGAAAAGTACCAGTACTTGTCATCCTTGCCCGCGCAAGACCGTCTTGAAGTGCATGCCACCGGATGGTTTACCAATCGCATATCGCCGGTGAAACGGATTGTCGATGGCATCATGTATATGCAGCAACCTGCGTGGAACAACAACACCTGGGGCTACGACACATTGAACGCACCAGTGGGCGAAGAAACTGCCACATTGTCTCTTGCCAATTCTCTGGCGTTTCTGACTGCGCCGAATCAGTTTTACATTGATCCGCATGCGGGCCGTCTCTACTACAAACCGGAAGACGGCGCTTCACCTGCAGATCAGCAGGTTGAACTGCCGGTATTGCAGTACTTGGTGTCCGTAAGCGGCAGTTATCGTCAGCCGGTCAGGGATCTGCATTTTTCCGGCCTGCAATTTTCATTTACCAGTTGGAATTTTCCGTCGTCCAGTCAGGGTTATGCAGATCAGCAGAGCGGTGCATTTCTGGCGGGTGCATCTGTAACACGCCCCAAAGATGCATTGCAGAGTTGCCGCTGGGGATGCCGCGGTTTCGAAGCACGACGCAATGACTGGTCGCAGATGCCGGCGGCAGTGCAGGTTTCCGCCGCAGTGCGAGTGGATTTTGATCATGTAGTGTTTGCGCATCTGGGACAAATTGCACTTGGCATCGGCAACAATGATACCGCGAATGCAAGTCATGTCGGGCTTGGAGCAAACAGCATCGATGTCAGGCGCTGTGAATTTTTTGACTTGGCCGGTGGTGCAATTGTCGCCGGTGGTATCAGCCCCCATGCACATCATCCTTCCGATCCACTGCAAACCAATCGCGACATTGTCATCATCAACAACAACATTCATGACATCAGTGAAGTGTACAAGGACAATAGCGCCATTCTGGCCACCTATGTGGATGGCGCCGATATTGTTCACAACGACATCTCCAATGCTCCTTACGATGGCATTGACATCGGTTGGGGCTGGGGCATGAATGATGCGGGCGGCAATGCGGTGTATCGGGCACAACGTGCTTATTACGATTTTCCCGACAATCCGACTTACGACATGCCCACCACGAATCGCAGCATTGTAGTTGCCTGCAACCGCTTGCATGATATCAAGAAGCTGTTTCATGACGGCGGCGCCATCTACAATCTTTCTGCCAGTCCGGATACGCTTGTCATGGACAATTACATCTACGATATCCCGGGACGAACTGGTCTGTACCTTGATGAAGGTTCGCGCTACATCACCATGCGCAACAATGTCATTGACGGTGCCGGCATATGGCTGCTGATCAATACACTTGCAGATGCATGGCCGCGTCGTGCAACCACGGACAATCGCATCATCGGCAACTGGTACTCAACGGCAAAAATGATTTCACCGCACTCCGGCTACAACAACAATCAACTGGAATCTAATGTGGAAATTGCGGATCACCAATGGCCTGCTGCGGCTGTGGCGGTCATGAACAACGCTGGTATTCAGCAACAGGATGATTCGCGCTGAGCGGCATTTTCCGTACCTGTTGCAGTTCATCCTGAGTGGCAACCAATCGGAGTACAATTAGTTACGGTATCAACAATAGAATTCATTGCGCATGGCGGAACCTGAAGAATCCACAGACATCTCGTTGCAAAACAGCATTGCTGCAATTTACCGCAACGAATCACGCAAGGTGTTTGCAACATTGATTCGCCTGCTCGGCAATTTCGACGCAGCGGAAGAGGCATTGCATGAAGCGTTTCGTGCGGCCGTTGAACAATGGCCCCGAGAAGGCATGCCAGCCAATCCTGTGGCGTGGCTGGTGTCCGCAGGAAGATTCAAGGCCATCGACAATCAGCGAAGACAAAAGCGTTTCACATCTACTGAAGAGCTTGGTGAACGGGCCGGTATCATCGAAGACGAATCCGTTCATGACAATGAACAGGTGCTTGAAGATGACCGGCTGCGATTGATCTTCACCTGCTGCCATCCCAGTCTTGCCGAAGATGCACAGGTGGCATTGACGTTGCGCGAGATATGTGGTCTGACCACGGAAGAAATCGCACGTGCCTACCTCATTCCTGCATCGACGCTGGCGCAACGCATTGTACGTGCCAAATCCAAGATACAGGATGCCCGCATTCCTTATGAGGTGCCTGAACGTGAAACGCTGCATGAGCGGCTTGCCAGCGTGTTGCGCGTCATCTATCTGGTGTTCAACGAAGGTTACTCGGCATCCTCCGGTGAATCATTGACCAGGCATCCTCTTTCTGAAGAAGCCATCCGGCTGGCGCGCCTGCTTCATGAGCTGCTGCCGGAACCCGAAGTCGGCGGGTTGCTGGCCTTGATGGTGTTGCATGAGTCACGCCGTGCTTCACGCACCAATCTTCGCGGTGATCTGATTCCGCTGGAAGATCAGGATCGCCGCGTGTGGAATCGCGCGATGATCACTGAAGGCATTGCACTGGTGGAACAGAGTTTGCGCAGTGGCCGCTTTGGCCCTTACAGCATACAGGCGGCGATTTCCGCGGTGCATGCAGAAGCAGCCCGTTATGATGAAACCGACTGGATGCAGATTGTGGGTTTGTATGATGTGCTGATGCAAATGGAACCCTCGCCGGTGGTGGCATTGAATCGTGCGGTGGCCGTGGCCATGCGTGACGGTTACGAACACGGTCTGGAACTGGTCAACGAATTGCTGAACGACAAAGTGTTGCAGAACTATCATCTGGCACATGCCGCACGAGCTGATCTGTGCAGACGTCTTAATCGCAGGGATGAAGCAAGGATTTCCTATGAACGCGCCTTGCAATTGACAAAACAGGAGCCGGAGCGGCGTTTCATTGAATGGCGATTGTCGCAGTTGGGGTGTTGACCGTTACATGCTTGATTCGGTGCTGCATCGTCGTGCGTGCATGAGCGGCATCCCGTCCGGTCATAAAATCCTGATTTTACTGCGCTCCCAAAAAGATCAGCCGGGTAGACATCCTCTCCCCTGATGGGGGAATAGAGAGAGCATGAAAAAATATTTTTCCGGGCCTGTCGATTTAGCGAACGCCCGTTCGACTACCTGAAGCACAGGCATCAAGCCATGCCTGTATTGATCAATTATTATTCAACTTTCAGGAGTACCTACATGCCTCACTTCATTCCCTATCTTGCATTTGACGGCAACTGTCAGGAAGCCATGCATTTCTATCAGCGAGTCTTCGGCGGGAAAATCACCATGATGCTCAGCGGTGCGGACACGCCCATGGCCGATCAAATTCCCAAGGAGCACGCGCATCGTATCATTCACGCCCGGCTGGTACTCAAGGACGGTGGTACCCTGATGGCAGGTGATGTACCAGCAGACATGCCACACCAGATGCCGTGTGGAATCACGATTTCACTCATCTACGATACAGTGGCTGAAGCGGAACGTGTGTTCAATGCGCTGGGTGACGGAGGCAAGATCACCATGCCATGGGCGCCGACCTTCTGGGCCAAGCAATTTGGCATGGTCACCGACAAGTATGGCACCTCGTGGGCTATCAATGGTGAAGAACTGAAGTTCTGATCCGAACATAATTTCAATCGGCAATGTCCGTCGCATTCTGACAATGGTGAAACACAAATGAAATATCTGTGCCTTGTTTATCTCGACCAGGAAAACTGGAATGCCTGTCCTGATGGCATCTGTTTCGACCATGTTCAAACCTTGCAACGCAGCGGGCATTTCGTTGATGGCATGCCATTGCATCCCGTACATACCGCAACGACGGTGAGGGTGCGCAATGGCAAGACATCACTGGTGGATGGCCCGTTTGCAGAAACCAAGGAACAGCTCGCCGGTTTTTATCTGATCGAGGCGAGGGATCTGAACGAGGCCATCCGGCTGGCGGCGGATATTCCTCCAGCGAAATACGGCAGTATTGAAGTGCGACCGGTGCGCCAACTGGATGTCACCGGCAGCATATAAAAACATCAGGAAACGAAAGCCGGTTGAAGATTCTTTCCATACAGTATTGAGGAGTTCATCATGAGATTCATGGTCATTGTAAAAGCCAGCAAGGCTTCAGAACGCGGTGAAATGCCCAGTCAAAAATTGCTGACCGACATGGGCAATTTCAACGAACAACTGGTGAAGGCGGGCATCATGCTGGCGGGTGAGGGATTGCATCCCACCAGCAAGGGTGTGCGCGTGCAGTTTTCCGGCAGTAAACGCACAGTGGTGGATGGACCGTTTGCGGAAACCAAGGAATTGATTGCCGGTTACTGGATATGGCAGTGCAAATCAAGGGACGAAGCCATTGAATGGGTGAAGCGCTGTCCCAATCCGCATGAAGAAGATTGCGAGATTGAAATTCGCCAGATATTTGAAGCCGGGGATTTTGGCGAAGAGTTCACACCGGAATTGCAGGCACAGGAAGCACGGTTGCGCGAACAAATAAGCAAGTCCTGAAGAACGATGTCAACACCATCAGGCGGTCAACCTGACGAATCGAGGCGCATCATGCAAAAAGTTTCAACCTTCCTGTGGTTTGATAACCAGGCCGAGCAGGCGGCAAAATTTTATGTATCACTGTTCAATAATTCACGCATCATCCAGATGTCGCATTATGGAGATGGCATGCCCATGCCAAAAGGAACAGTGATGGTGGTGCATTTCACGCTTGACGGCATTGAATATCAGGCCATCAACGGCGGGCCGCATTTCAAATTGACACCGGCGGTATCTTTGATGGTGAGTTGCGAATCTCAGGAAGAAGTCGACCGGTTGTGGAGCAAGTTGACCGCCGATGGCGGACAGGAAGTGCAGTGCGGCTGGCTGACCGACAAGTTTGGCCTGTCATGGCAAATCGTGCCTGCCGCCTTTCCTGCATTGTTGAAGACTGCCAATGCCGCTCAGGCGCAGCGCGTCATGCAGTCCATGATGCAAATGCGCAAGCTGGACATGGCCGTATTACAACGTGCTTATGATGGCCATTGATGTTCCGCCAAACTGCTATCATGTGCGCGACGCACATGAGTCCCGGCAGGCAATTGACGAAAAGGGCATTTGCAATGGCCATTACTTTAATGAAGCCGGATGATATCCGGCAGGCTGCGAACGTCACGACCTATGCACATTCAAAGATCACTCCGTTGCTGATCTGGCTGGCTTGTCTCTGCGTGGCCATTGTCATGCTGGTTCACAACGGACCGCATTTTCATCCGCTCAAGATTTTTGCCGTCGTCGGATTGCTGTTTTTATTCCTGTTCAAGCGATTCATCATTGCGCCGTTCCAGTCATCGAACTGGCTGGTGCGCACCGCAGAGGATGGCTTGTATGTGCAATTCCGTTCCTATCTTAACTACCGGTGGCCGGTGTTGACGCCCACCGTCGCTTTCATTCCGTATTGCGATATCCGTTCGGCGCGACTGGTGCGCGAGACCGTCACTGTTCCGCGGCTTGACCGGCAAAATGCCAGCAGTACCGAGTTTCATCGCTACGTTGAACTGGAATTGATCTCCAGTACTGAATCGTTATCGGCTGCACTGCAGGAAGAGCGAAATCATTCGCCACCGGATAACACCGCGACATACCGGGATTATCCGGTGACACTGAAAGTGCCGCCATTCTTGCGCATTGAATGGAATGTGCGGCCAAATGCCAGGACTTTTCTGAAACGTTTGCCTGCGTCGATTTCAATTCATGACCCGGTAAAATTGCGTGAAGACTTCACCAATGTGCATGGTCTTGATGCGAAACAACAGGAACAGCGCATCCGCGAACTGGACAGGCGCGGGCGCAGGCTCGAAGCGATTTATCTGGCGCAACGCGTCAGGTGCTGTGGCTTGACGGAAGCGACACACTATGTGGATCAACTTGAAAAATAGCAGGCATCAGCGTGAATGATGCGGGTCAATAATTGAAGCTTACAGTCAGGAGTATTCCATGCATCCCGGTGACGTCTTTGATCTCAAAGCCTTTGTGCCTTCCAGGGATCTCGAGCTGTCCAAACAATTCTATGCCGATCTCGGTTTCACCATTAACTGGAGCAACCCGGAGATTGCGGAATTGCAGATTGGTTCATTTCGTTTTCTGTTGCAGAAATTCTATGTTGCCGAGCATGCCGGCAATTTCATGATGAGTCTGGCTGTTGACGATGCGGACAAGTGGTGGGAATACATCCAGAGTATCGATATCGCGAAAAAATATCCCGGCATCATGTGCAAGCCGCCGGCCATGCAACCGTGGGGCATTCGCGTGCTGTATCTGAGCGATCCTGCCGGTGTGCTGTGGCATATCACGGATACGAAGAAATAAAGGCAGCAAGCAAGGTACTTGCGTAATCACCGCCGGATGAATGTTGCAACGTCATTCCCGAAAAAGCGGGAATGCCGATGGTGGCTGACCGGCATTTCATCGCCACTGTAACAGCCATAGATACAGGGCAATTGGATTGCTATGCCTCAATCTTCGAAAAACGCCACGCGCCGAGACTGACGAGAACCAATGCAGAAACAATCAGCACGATTGCATCAATGGTCATGTTGAAATGGGGCTGACTGATCAATGTGGCACGCAAACCATCAATGCCATAGGTAAGCGGATCAAGCCGGGTTGCAATCGTGAGCGCGGCGGGCAGATGATCCAGTGGATAGATCGCGCCTGACATGAAGTAAATGGGCATGACAATAAAGTTCATCACCATTTGAAAGCCCTGCATGTCTTTCAATGATGCACCGATGGCAGTGCCCATCGCTGCGAATACCAGCGCAGTCAATGCAAGAAATACGAACGCAACCGGCAGCATCGTAACGTCAGTGGGACGAAAACCTGCCGCGAAACAAATGATGGCAACGACCATGCCCTGTATCATGGCAACGGTGGCTGCGCCGCAAGTTCTGCCGAGCATGATCTGGAAGCGCGATACCGGTGCGACCAGTGTCTCTTTCAGAAAGCCGAACTGACGGTCCCACAGCAATGCAATGCCGGAGAATGTCGAGGTGAACAGCACCGTCATGGCGATGATGCCGGGCGCGACGAATTGCAGATAGCTGCCGCGGCCCGCCTGTTTGAATACTGCGCCCAGACCAAAGCCCAGCACAAACAGATACAGCATGGGTTGCCCCAGCGATGCAACGATCTGCACACGTGATCGCGTGTAACGGCGCAGTTCTCTCAACCACAATACATAGATAACGCCCACGTTCAACGTCTCCACATGCGAGCCATCTGACGCATACGTTCGGCAGCATTGGAGCTTTCATCGCGCAATGCAGTGCCGGTGAGTGCCAGAAAGGCTTCTTCCAATGATGGCTTTTGTGTTTTGTCTTTCAGTTCCTGTGCAGTGCCGATCGCAACGATCCTGCCATGATCAATGATGGCAATGCGGCTGGCAACGCGCTCTGCTTCATCCATGTAGTGCGTGGTCAGGAATACCGTGACACCTTCATGCTGATTGAGATACTTGACCTGCGTCCACAACTGGTTGCGGCTTTGCGGATCAAGTCCCAGCGTGGGTTCATCCAGAAACAGAATTTTTGGCGTATGCAATAACCCGCGTGCGATTTCCAATCGCCGCCGCATGCCGCCGGAAAATGTTTTCACAAAGGCATCTTTCTTGTCCCACAGTTCAAATGTCTTGAGCAACAACTCCGAACGTTCACGCCGTATCTTTCCCGGCACATGGTACAGCGCGCCGTGAATATCCATGTTTTCCATGGCAGTGAGTTCCTGATCCAGACTGGGATCCTGAAACACAATGCCAAAGCGCTTGCGCACTTCGTGCTGATGACGCGTAGGATCGAGGCCGTCAATCTCCAGCTTGCCGCTGGTGGGAGAAAGAAGGGTGGTGAGTATCTTGATAGTGGTTGTCTTGCCCGCGCCGTTGGGACCGAGAAAGGCGAATATCTCGCCCGCCGCAACATCGAATGACACACCATCAACTGCGGTGAAGTCATCGAACTTCTTGGTAAGATTTTCAACGTGAATCATGAGCAGAGTAGTCTGGCTGGAATTTATGATCGGCGGAATCAATCTGACAACCAATCAAATATAGCAAATCGCTGCGTGCATTTCCCTGCCATTATTGCTCGAAACCGGCGGTTAGACCGATGGCCAACGGAATGCCGAAACCCCCGGTAGCACGAGCCCAATTGAACATGGAAGTAGAAGCCATGTTGCAGCTCCACTCAAATCATCAGACCTTACGTGAGCCGCCATAGGAATGAAAGCGGTTGCGACGACCGCAGCAAGGTATATCAGCCCGACGCAAGCTCCCAATCGATATGGGAGTTCCAGTATTTTTGCGAAGCGATCGCAAACAAGGCACTTCCAAATGCAACTGTGACTTTTGCGCGGCTGGCCATTTTAATCATCTCATGTTGTCGTCGTAATTACTTCTTTATCAGAAAGGACAGAGCGAAAACCGTGATACCTGAAAGCATGGTGAGCGCACTAATCTTTACAAGAGTACTGGCCTTCACGATAAGGCCTAAAGACATGAAGATCGTAAAAACGCTCTGAATCGCTTCCGGATTCGTAATTGGAAATAGCAGGCAAAGAAAACCAAATATAAAAACGAACAGCCCAATCAGTCTCAGCTTTTCGGCAAATGTATACACTCTACCTCAGACGCCTAACGACTCGCTCCGCTTGCGTGCCAGTGTTTTGAATCCAACTAAAACTGCACAGAAAATGCTGTCAAGCACGGCGCCTACAACCAGGGCTGCTGCCATACCGGAGTTTCCGTAAAGTGCACAACCAAGTGCTCCGAATAGCGCCAAACCAATGAAGAAGGCGTGAACTTTCCAGGAATAAGCACGACTCATAAAGTGACTCCTTAGCATGATTCAAGGCGTGTGCGGAGCCTACATCAGCGTATGCAACGGCGCAATGATATGGCTTAGGTTGGACAACCGTGCCCAGCATCGTGAAACAACGTGCTGGGTGCGGAACCCAGTAAACAAAAGACAACCACTGACCCGATTAATGAGCAGTGCGCCTTGCTTCCAGAAACCGTTGCAGCAAACAAAAGATCAGCAACAACACGCCGACCATGATGCGTGTCCACCACGAACTCAAGGTGCCATCAAAGGCAATCAAGGTTTGAATGATGCCAAGGATCAATACGCCAAAGAAAGTGCCTGCAACATAGCCAATGCCGCCGCGTAATAACGTACCGCCAATCACCACTGCGGCGATTGCATCCAGTTCCAGCCCAACCGCATGCAGGCTGTAACCGGACAACATGTAGAATGTCATGACTACGCCGGCAAGCGCGGAACAAAAGCCACTCAATACATAAACACCAATCAGGGTTTGATTAACCGGCAAGCCCATCAGGCGCGCAGAGGATTCATCACCACCGATGGCATACACCGTGCGGCCAAATTGCGTGGCGTGGGCAATCCACATGCCGATCAATACCACGGCAATGGCAATCACTGCACTGATGGACAATGATGCAGAGCCCAATGGAATGCGCGTTTGTGCAAACCAGAGATACACTGGGTGATCAATGCTGATGGATTCCGTACTGATGAGATAACTCAGGCCGCGCGCGAGGAACATGCCGGCCAGAGTGACAATGAAAGGTTGCAAACGAAAGCGTTGAATCAGCACGCCGTGCAACAGACCAAACAATGCGCCAACGACCAGTACCAGTGGAATGGTGATGAAGGGGCTGATGCCATGGTGTTCCACCAGCGATGCGGAGATCATGGTAGTGAGTGCAACGATGGAGCCGACGGACAAATCAATGCCGCCGGTTAGAATCACAAAGGTCATGCCGACGGCGACGATGCACAGGAAGGCATTGTCGATCAGCAGATTCAGAAATACCTGCGGGGCAAAGAATCCGTCATAAAGCACCGAACCTGCGGTGGCCATGACAATGAACAACGAGATCGTGATCACCAGCGGGATGAACCGCGCATCAATGCGCCACCATTGCTTTGTCGATGCAGCCATCTCGGATGGCGTGGTGTCATTCATGATGCTGCTCATGACGATGTGCCTGTGCGTGGTTTGAACAGCACATTGCGCACGGTGCCGCGGAACTCCGCAGATTGCAGCAGCATTACAGCAAATACCAGCACGGCTTTGACCGCAAGATTCACCTGTGGCGGCAATCCAGATGAATAAATCATCGAGGTCAGTGTCTGGATGATCAATGCGCCCAGCACGGTGCCGATGACCGTGAAGCGTCCGCCGTTCAATGTGGTGCCGCCCAATGTCACCGCAAGAATCGCATCCAGCTCCATCAACTGACCGGCGTTGTTGCCATCAGCGCTTTTGACATTGGAACTGATGATCAATCCCGCCAGGCCTGCGGTTAAACCACAGAACACATACAGGCATGTTGTGATGAGTCTTGAGCGTACCCCGGCAACATGTGCTGCAACCGGATTAAAACCAATGGCGCGAATGAATAATCCCAATGCCGTGCGGGTGAGCAATACATGAAGTGTAATGGCCGTCAGTAGGGCGATGAACAGAGCGAATGGCAAGCCCAGCAGATAACCATTGCCAATATAGAAATAGGGCGGGTAATAAATGGTGAGGATCTGTCCGCCTGTGATGAGCTGTGCAATGCCACGTCCTGCCACCATCAGGATCAATGTCGCAATGATGGGTTGCATGCCGGTTTTCACAACAAGCAAACCATTCCACAAACCACACAGTGCGGCAACACCCAGTGCGCCTGCAATACTTGCAATCAAAGGATAAGTGCCGGTGACACTGGTGTTGTTGCCGATGATCTGCGCTGCCACTGCGCCCGTGATGGCGACAATGGCCCCCACGGAAATGTCCAGACCGCGCGCGGCAATCACCAGCATCATGCCGATGGATACCAGCATCAAGGGTGCCGCACGGTTAAGAATGTCAATCAATGTGCCGCTGAGATGGCCTTCAAACCAGGTGATGCGCAGAAAGTGCGGAATGACTGCGGTGCCGATGACCAGCAACAACAGCAATGCAGCAATGGGTGAAAACAACTGATGTGTGGTCAATCGCTTGATCAGGGTATCTTCGTCGCGTTGTGCCATGTTCATGCATGCTCCGCGATCAATGAATACACTGCATGTTCATTGCAACCACCGGCAAGTTCGCCCGCCTTGCGACGGTCACGCATCACCAGAATGCGATCCGATTCGCGCAGCACTTCATCAATTTCTGCCGAGATGAACAATACGGCCATGCCCTTGCGCGCCAGATCAACGATGGCATTGGTCAGTTCCTGCTTCGCAGCGATATCAATGCCGCGTGTGGGTTCGTCCAGGATCAATAAACGCGGATTTATTGCCAGCCAGCGGGCGAGCAACGCTTTCTGCTGATTGCCGCCGGACAGCTGGCCAATGGGCGTTTCAATACTTGCCGTCTTGATGCCCAGCATCGCAACAAACTTTTCTGCCAGTTCCTGCTGTTGTTTCAATGAAAGACAGGGAAGCAGTCCATTGCGAGCCTGCAGGGCGAGAATGATGTTCTCACGCACTGACAATTCAGCCACAATGCCTTCGGTCTTGCGTTCTTCAGGACACAGGCCCAGGCCGTGCGCCACGGCATCGGCAGGGCTGTCCAGCGCAACATGATTGCCATCAATGTTTACACTGCCATGATCGGCGCGATCCAGGCCAAATATCAGACGTGCCAGTTCGGTGCGGCCAGAGCCCAGCAAACCTGCCACACCCACAATCTCACCTTGACGGATTTGCAGATCAACGGGATGAACCTGTCCCTTGCGCGACAATTGTCTGATTTCAAGCACTGGTGTTGTGTCACTGGTGTCATTGCGTTGTGTCTTGCTCGCCTCACTGTTCAACACAAATTCACGTCCCACCATTGCGGCAATCAACGCACTGCGATTGAATTCCTTGGTGAGATATTCCCCAACAAAGGCGCCATTGCGTAACACCGTAATGCGATCTGAAATTTCATACACCTGATCAAGAAAGTGCGTGACAAACAGAATGGCCATGCCTTGTTCACGCAGGCGGCTGAGCACGGCAAACAACTGCTTGACTTCATGATCGTCCAGACTGGAGGTGGGTTCGTCGAGAATCAGTACGCGTGCCGAAATGTTGATGGCGCGCGCAATGGCCACCATTTGCTGAATGGCAACGGGATAACCCGATAACTGGCGGGTGACATCAATGTTGAGATCAAGTTTTGC
The DNA here is from genome assembly GCA_035548495.1 of Steroidobacteraceae bacterium. Classification (GTDB taxonomy): domain Bacteria; phylum Pseudomonadota; class Gammaproteobacteria; order Steroidobacterales; family Steroidobacteraceae; genus CAILZL01. The sequence continues at coordinate 16,806 of DASZSV010000025.1, read as the reverse complement.
CAGCACCTGTTGTGCGTGCTCATTTACCGCTTTCCAGTTGATGCCCGCGCCTTTCAACCATGAATGTCTTGGATAACGTCCGGCAAAAATATTTTCCGCCACAGAGAGGTTGGGGCAGAGATTGACTTCCTGATACACGGTGCTGATGCCGCAGCGCTGCGCATCCAGTGGCGACTGCGGTTGTACGACGTTGCCTTCCAGTTCGATGCTGCCTGCATCTGCTGCACAGGCGCCGGTCAATACCTTGATGAGCGTTGATTTGCCGGCGCCGTTCTGCCCCATCAATGCATGCACTTCACCCGCACGCAACTGCAATTGCACATTGTCGAGCGCACGCACGCCAGGAAAGGTGCGTGTAATGCCGTGCGCCCTGAGTATGCATTGAACATCTGTGGTCATCGCGTGCGATGCGTGTCAATACTTGCGGGTGGGCAATACCTTGGCGGCGTCGGCCTGTGAGTACACTGATTCCTGAGTGACAATGCGTCGTGGAATGGGTTTGCCTGCGACCACGTCTTTCACCGCCTGCATCAGTTGCGGGCCCAGCAGTGGATTGCATTCCACCGTGGCATTGAGCTTGCCCGCAACCATGGCTTCGAAGGCGCCTTTCACGCCGTCAATGGAAACAATGGTAATATCCTTGCCCGGTTGCAATCCCGCTTCTTCAATAGCCTGAATGGCGCCAATGGCCATGTCGTCATTGTGTGCAAACAGCACATTGATCTTTTTGCCTTCGGCTTTAAGAAATGCTTCCATCACTTCCTTGCCCTTGGCGCGGGTGAAGTCACCGGATTCAGAACGGATGATCTTGTAGCGCGGATCGGCGGCAATCACTTCCTGAAAACCTTTTTTACGATCATTGGCCGGTGCCGAGCCAACCGTGCCTTCCAGTTCCACAATGTTGATATCGCCTTTGCGGTCCTTGGTATCTTCCATCAGCCAGCGCGCTGCGCGGCGGCCTTCTTCAACAAAGTCCGAACCAATCAGGCTGAGATACAGTGAACTGTCGCTGACATCAACGGCGCGATCAGTAAGGATGACCGGAATCTTTGCAGCCTTGGCTTCCTGCAATACAGTTTCCCAGCCGGTCTCAACCACCGGCGAGAATGAAATCACGTCAACATGCTGTGCAATAAATGAACGGATGGCCTTGATCTGGTTTTCCTGCTTCTGCTGTGCGTCGGAGAACTTCAGCTGGATGCCGGCGTCCGCCGCAGACTGTTTGATGGAGTTGGTATTGGCGGTGCGCCATTCACTTTCCGCACCGATCTGGCTGAAGCCCAGCACGATCTGATGGGGTTTGTTGCTGTCATGCCGCGAGCAGGCGTTGATACCCAGCATGCTTGTTGCAAGCAGCACTATGGAACAAATGCGTTGTATGGCTTTCATTTTTAAATCCCCCAAAATAATCGTCACTTCATAACGGATGATGCATTCACAACCGTTCATTCAGTCCGGCACATTTACCCTTGTACATCCACCTTGGCATCGCCGGATCGTGGCCGCGTCGTCATTCCCGTGAAAACAGTTGAATCGTCATCTTACTGGATGTTCGCCCGCGAAGGCATGACTTGTACAGTCGTTATCCAATCATTAATCCAGGTTCAAAGTGTCGCCACACCACCCAGCTCAAAATCCCGCGGCGCAATGGCCAATGGATTGATCAGCGGCGCACCCAGCGCGGGCAGGTGAATTTCGTAACGCTCACCCGGTTCGACTTTGATGCCATCCGCGAAGCTTAATGTTGCAGTACCAAAGAAATGCAGATGTACATCACCCGGAATGCGATGCGCTGCGTACTTGAAGTGGTGGTATTCCAGATTCGCCAGTGAGTGACACATGTTGTCTTCACCGGTAAGAAAGGGCTTTTCCCAGCGAATGCTGTCGCCATGACGAATGCAACTGCGGCCTTCAAGATGATGCGGCAGTGGATCAGTACGCAGCTCCGGCCCGACTGCACATTGACGCAACTTGGAATGCGCCAGATATAAGTAGTTGCGGCGTTCGGTGATGTGATCGGAAAATTCATTGCCGATGGCGAATCCCAGACGCACCGGCTTGCCTTCAGGCGAAATGACATACAGTCCCACCAGTTCCGGCTCTTCACCACAATCCAGCGCAAATGAAGGCGCAGTGATCGGTGCGCCGCAACCCACAACAATGCTGCCATTGCCTTTGTAAAACCATTCGGGCTGTGCGCCCGGTTCCGTACCTGACGGTCTGCCGCCTTCAACACCCCATTGAAACATGCGTGCTGAGTCCGTCACTGGCGCGCCGCTTTCCGTCTGTGCCTTGGCTTTCTGGTGCATGGCATCACGCGTTGCCGCACTGCCAAGATGAGTGAGACCAGTTCCGGATACCAGGCAATGATGTGGATCAGGATGTGTCAGCGGCGGCAACATGCGGCCCGATGTCAGCAGCTCCGCATACGGTGCTTCAACTGACATATCAATGGATTGCACCAGCTCATCCAGCGTGCACCGCTTGTTGAAGCACGCCTGTGCCATGTCATACACCGAACGAAACCCGTTCAATGTTGCAACGCGAGCACCGTCGTGACTGACACGTCCGGCATGCGGATTCCCCTGGCCATCAAGAAATTGAATCAGTCGCATGGGTTTGGTGATCGCCTAACGGAAGGAGGGGCAAATTTTTAAGTTGCGCATTCTGCGCGGCTTGCAGTATATAAAACAAATTGAAATTTTCAAAAAAGCCATATGCGAATCAATATGGCCAGGAAACAAAAATGCCAACACCCATGCCCTGGTTTTTACGTGCGCGACTGAAGCCGCGCCAGTTGATGTTGCTGAGCATGATTTCCGAAGAAGGCAACATTCATCGTGCCGCCGAGGCACTCAATATGTCACAACCGGCGGCATCCAAGCTGCTCAAGGATCTTGAAGATGTGCTTGGCATCGCGCTGTTTGAACGTCTGCCGCGCGGCATGCGCCCCACGTGGTATGGCGAAACGCTGGTGCGTCATGCGCGCATTGCGTTGTCGAGTCTGCGTGAAGCCGGCCAGGAAATTGATGCCATCAAGAACGGGCGGTTCGGTGAAGTTGGTGTGGGCGCCATCACCGGTCCTGCGTTGAATCTGATGCCGCATGCCATTGCCATCGTGGCTCGTGAGCAACCGGCATTGCGTGTGCGCTTGCTGGTGGAATCAAGCGACTTGCTGATCGAAAGTCTGTTGCAGGGCAAGCTCGACATCATGGTGGGGCGGTTGTTCGAACGTCATGACAAGACCAATCTCATGTACGAAAGACTTTCCGACGAACCGGTTTGTGCGGTGGTAAGACCGGGACATGCATTGATGAATGTTGGCGGCTTGAATCTTGAGCGACTGGAAAAAGTATCATGGATTGTGCCGCCAACGGGCAGTGTGCTGCGGCATCGTTTTGAACTGATGTTCTATGAAGCAGGGTTGAACGCGCCAAAGCACCTGATCGAAACCTCGGCATTGCTGTTCATCACGCGCATGTTGCAACAAAGTGATTTCGTTGCAGTGATGCCCAGCGATGTGGGGCGTTACTACGCGTCATTCGGCATGGTGTCGATTCTGCCCATTCAACTGTCCTGTGCGATGGACGCATTCGGCATCATCACGCGCAAGGACTGGTTGTTGTCGCCGGGCGGCAAGGTGGTACTGCAGGCCATCAAGACTGCGGCCATCAGCACCTATGGCTCAAGCATCGCAGCGAAAGACAATTGAGAATGAGCCGAGTTTTTCCGCAAAACTCTTCGACAATTTCAGAGTGAACGGACAAGATCAGTTCGTACGCGACGAACGCAACATGGTTGTACGCATGATGAGCGAGACAAAATCAAACCGGGCAAAGTGAGTTTGTCCAAGTATTCATGAACATCTTCTTGATTTCTCAGCTCCACCCGCTATCGACGATGAATTCCTGCGCTGTGCATCCACGTGCATCATCGGATGCAAGAAACAATACCATGCTGGTGATGTCGGGCGGTTGCAATGGATCGGGTGTGCATTGATTGCGGGCAATTTCCTTGTCCATGTCGGGTACGGCCCATAGCTGTAATTGTCGTTCTGTCATCACCCATCCCGGCGAAACCACATTGATGCGAATGCGATGTGCGCCGAGTTCTTTGGCCAGTCCGCGTGTCAAACCCATGACTGATGACTTTGCGGTAGCGTATGCGGGATAGCCGCTGGTTTTGGTTTGCCATCCGGTTGAACCAATGTTGATGATGGAGCCGCCGCCCAGCTTTTGCATGCCGGGCAACACCGATTGAATTGCAAAAAATGCCGGACGCTGATTGATGGCCATGCGCCTGTCCCAGTACTCGGGTGTGACATCCAGTGTGGCATGACGATCATCACTTGCGACATTGTTGATCAATACATTGAAATCACCCAGCGCTGCTGCTGCGTCACGGATAATGCGCTGCAACTGCGATACATCAGTGACATCGCAATGTTGGTACCAGGGCGCGGGATGATTTTTCGATTTGATCTTTTCCACCAGCGTCGTTGCGGCAGCATCGGCAACATCGACGAATGCCACGCGTGCACCTTGACGTGCAAAACCTTCCACCAGACTGGCGCCAATGCCGGAACCACCGCCTGTGATGAATACACGTTTGTCCTTCAAGCTCGGGTACGTGGCACTCCAGTCGGGAATGTCAGTGAGTGTGGTGATCTGGGCCATGAGGATCTCGGCAAGTAATGGTTACGGAACAAATATACAAAAGTCGGTATGTATGGACTGGAATATTTGATTATTCTAGTATGACTATGCCTTGTACGATGTCCGGAAGTCAAAACACTTCTTTTTCACTCAATTACAGATAACCATGGATTCCAAAAAGAAACCATCGCTTCGCAGTCATGCCTGGTTTACCAAGCAGGATCGCAATGGCTTCATGCATCGCAGCTGGATGAAGAATCAAGGTTATCCCGATGATTTGTTTGACGGCCGTCCCGTCATTGGCATCTGCAACACCTGGTCCGAGCTGACGCCGTGCAATGGCCACTTTCGCGAACTTGCGGAGTTTGTCAAACGCGGCGTGTATGAAGCTGGCGGATTTCCGCTGGAATTTCCGGTGATGTCACTGGGTGAGACTTTACTGCGTCCCACTGCCATGTTGTTTCGCAATCTGGCCAGCATGGATGTTGAAGAGTCCATTCGCGGCAATCCCATCGATGGTGTGGTGCTGTTGATGGGATGTGACAAGACCACGCCATCCCTGTTGATGGGCGCCAGCAGTTGTGATCTGCCAACCATTGGTTTGTCCGGTGGGCCGATGCTGAGCGGCAAATTTCAGGGGCATGATCTGGGGTCGGGCACCGGTGTGTGGCAGATGTCGGAAAAAGTGCGTGCCGGTGAAATGAGCATGGAAGAATTTAATGCAGCCGAGTCGTGCATGCATCGTTCAAAAGGACATTGCATGACCATGGGTACTGCATCGACCATGGCCAGCATGGTGGAAGCACTGGGTATATCGTTGCCGGGAAATGCTGCAATTCCTGCGGTGGATGCACGACGTAATCGTCTGGCACAACTCACCGGCCGGCGCATTGTCGAGATGGTGAAGGAAGATTTGCGCATCTCAAAAATATTGACCCGTGCTGCATTTGAAAATGCCATCAAGGTCAATGCCGCCATCGGCGGTTCAACCAATGCCGTGATTCACTTGATCGCGATTGCCGGACGGCTGGGTGTGGAACTCAAACTGCAAGACTGGGATCAACTGGGTTCGCAATTGCCCTGTCTGGTTAATCTGCAACCGTCGGGAAAATTCCTGATGGAAGACTTTTATTACGCGGGCGGCGTTCCTGCGGTGATGAAGGAAATAAAACACTTGCTCAATGGCGCTGCACTGACGGCGAATGGCAAGACCATCGAGCAGAACATTGCCGATGCACCGTGCTGGAATCGCGAAGTGATTCGTTCATTCGATCAACCGTTCAAGGAAAAAGCGGGCATCGCGGTGTTGCGCGGCAATCTTGCTGAAAACGGTGCGGTGATCAAGCCGTCGGCTGCTTCAGCGCATTTGCTCAAACATCGCGGCCGCGCAGTGGTGTTTGAAAACATCGAGGATTTTCATTCGCGCATCGGCGATGAAAATCTGGACATTGATGAACATTGCATCATGGTGCTGAAGAACTGCGGTCCCAAGGGATATCCCGGCATGGCCGAAGTGGGCAACATGCCCTTGCCGCCCAAGGTGTTGCGCAAGGGTATTACCGACATGGTGCGGATTTCCGATGCGCGCATGAGTGGCACGGCGTACGGTACCGTGGTATTACATGTGTCGCCCGAAGCCGCTGCTGGTGGTACATTGGCATTGGTGAAAACCGGTGACATGATTGAACTGGATGTGGCTGCACGCAAGCTGCATCTCGATGTTTCTGATGCGGAACTTGCTGAGCGCCGCCGTCAATGGCAGGCTCAGCCCGTGCCGAAGCGCGGCTGGTACAAGTTGTATGTGGAACATGTGCAGCAGGCGCATCTGGGTGCGGATCTGGATTTTCTGGTGGGTAACAGTGGTGCAGAGGTGCCACGCGACTCGCATTGAAAGTGGTCAATCAACACTGACTGTGATGCATCGTTGAATGGATGCCGACGAGTTTGTTTTTACAGGCATGCTGTAATACATCCGTGTAAGCTCCTGTGCAGCTCCCGTTGCGCAAGGGTCTGCAAAGCAAACTCGCCGCAATCCATTCCGTCCGTGATGTGAGGGAGATTTCAATTTCTCTCACGAGAATGAATTAAATGACTGGGGGTTCTATGCTGCGTTACTTCATGATGGTGGTTGGTTTTCTGCTGGTGCTTCCAGCGGCTTCAGTCAACGCCGCGGAAAAAACTCAACTGACCATTGATGCATCGCAAGGCGGTGCGATCATCAATCGCAATATCTTCGGCCAGTTTGCCGAACATCTCGGTCACGGCATTTACGGCGGAATATGGGTTGGACCAGATTCGTCCATTCCCAACACGCGCGGCATTCGCAACGATGTCGTCGCGGCATTGAAAGCCATCAAGGTGCCCAATGTGCGCTGGCCCGGTGGTTGCTTTGCAGACAACTATCATTGGCGCAATGGCATTGGCGCGCATCGCGCAGTCACACTTAATCCGGACTGGGGTGGCGTGACCGAACCCAATACGTTTGGCACTCACGAGTTCATGGATTTTGCTGAACAAGTCGGCGCTTCACCTTATGTCTCGGTGAATGTCGGGTCGGGTACACCGCATGAAGCAGCAGACTGGCTGGAATACATGACCTCTGCACTGCCTACTACACTGGCGAAAGAACGTGCAGCCAACGGCCATCCTGCGCCATACAAAGTTCCTTTTCTTGGCATCGGCAATGAAAGCTGGGATTGCGGTGGCAACATGTCCCCGGAGTACTATCTCAGCCAGTTCAAGATCTACAGCCGCTTTGTACGCAACTTCAATCCGGAGGAGCAGGGCAACAATTCGATGCTGAAAATCGCAGTAGGTCCCGGTGGTGAAGGTCCACGCTGGACAGAATGGGCCGAGACCATCATGAAAGGCTACAAGGATCACTCCTGGAGCTGGGACATGAATGGCCTTTCCATGCACAACTATACGGTGATCAACTGGAAGGACAAGTACAAGTCAGTGGGCTTTGGTGAAACTGAGTACGCGCAGATTCTGCAGGAAACGTTGAAGATGAATGATCTCATCAATACGTACTCGGCCATCATGGACAAGTACGATCCGGAAAAGAAAGTCGCACTGGTGGTGGATGAATGGGGCGGCTGGTATGCGCCTTATCCACCGGACAGCAATCCCGGTTTCCTGATGCAGCAGAACAGCATGCGTGATGCAGTGCTTGCTGCGCTCAACATCAACATCTTTGCGCGTCATGCGGCACGTGTGCGCATGGCAAACATTGCACAGATGATCAATGTATTGCAGGCGATGATTCTCACCGACAATGAGAAGATGGTGCTGACGCCCACCTACTACGTCTACAAGATGTACGTGCCTTTCCAGGATGCCACCTTTGTGCCGGTGAATTACGATGCAGGCAAGTACACGCATGATGGCATCACCCTGCCGCGTGTCGATGCCATTGCCGCACGCGGCACGGATGGCAAGTTGTGGCTGTCGGTGACCAACATTGATCCCGATCAACCTGCCGATGTGCAATTGTCATTGAGCGGCATTCACGCCACCAGGGCAATGGGTGAAACATTGACCGCAGCCAAGGTCGACAGCATCAATACCTTCGACGCACCCAATACGGTAGTGCCGCACAGCTTTACTGCAAAAGTCAAAGGCAACACGGTGGAGCTGAAGTTGCAGCCCAAGTCCGTGACCGTTGTTTCCATCGAGTAAGGCGAGAAGTAACGTAAGAAGTTAATACGGCGCGGACAAGTTTACACGTAACTTGTCCGCATGCTTTCTTTTCACCAGCTGCTTTGAACGCTAACAACAGAGGCTCGCCATGCGATTCATAATCATAGTGTTGTGCATGCTCCTGCCGGCCGCGGGCTTTGCACAGGACAAACCGGTCAATGCAACCATCGACACATCCGTTACCTTCGCGCCGATTTCAAAAAATATTTACGGACAATTTCTCGAACACGGCGGTGACATCGTCAACGAAGGCATCTGGGCCGAAATGCTTACTGATCGCAAGTTCTATTATCCGGTGACATCAAAACCACCTGAACTGCCGCCGGTACCCGAATGGCGGCGTCGCGGACCGCAACGATTCTGGAAAGCCATTGGTGGCGATGAATTCGTCACCATGGATGTCAAGGATGTATATACCGGCGATCACACGCCATCCATCAAGCTGGATGCAAGTGCTGCACATGGCTTTGAACAAAGCGGACTGGCAGTGCGCAAGAACAAATTTTATACGGGACGCATTGTGTTACAGGGCAGTGCCGATGCCGCAGTGAAAGTCACATTGATATGGGGCAAGGATGCGAATGATCGTCAAACAATCACGTTATCCAGATTGACGGCGCAATATCGAAAGTATCCACTGCATTTTCAGTCACATGTTGACAGCGACGATGCCACCTTGCAGATCACGGCCACCGGTAAGGGCGCTGTGCATGTCGGTGCGGTTTCCCTGATGCCTGCCAACAACGTTGAAGGTTTTCGTGCGGAAGTCATTGCGGCACTCAGCCAATTGCACTTTGGCGTGTTGCGTTTTCCGGGCGGCAACTTTGTCTCTTCCTATGAATGGCGCAACGCAGTGGGTGACATTGACAAGCGTCCACCCATTTATGATCCGGTATGGAAAGCGGTGCAACCCAATGATGTGGGCACCGACGAATTCGTTGAGTTGTGCAAGTTATTAGGTGTTGAACCCTACATCACAGTCAACGCGGGTTTCGGTGATGAGTGGTCGGCACGACAACTGGTTGAATACGCCAATGGCGCTGCAACCACACCGATGGGCAAGTGGCGCGCAGCGAATGGTCATCCACAACCGTATCATGTCAAGTTCTGGGGCATTGGCAACGAACCCTGGGGCGACTATCAAATGGGCGCCATGGCGGAATATCAGTATGAGATCAAGCACAACATGTTCGCCAAAGCCATGCGCAAAGTCGATCCTTCGATTGTGCTCATTGCCGGTGGTGCCATGCCGGACGTGATGGCCGGCGCGGATCAATCGCGGCGTATCAATGGCCAGATTGTTCCAGATTACTTATCGAAGGCAGACTGGAGCGGCAATCTGTTGCTGCATTGTCTCGACAATATCGACATGCTGAGTGAGCACTATTATTCCAGCAGCGACATGCATCTTGATCTCAAGACCGGCAAGAAGGTGAATATCGGACCGCAACCGTTGATCGAGTGGGAACGCGCACCGGCAACACAGGTACGCGTGAAGTATGAGCACTATCAGCAATACCTTAAACTGATTCCGGCATTGCGTGCCAAGCCGGTGCCCATTGCCATTGATGAATGGGCTTATATCGGCGGTGGCATGAACTCCTATAAAGTCGTGCCTGCATACGCATGGGCGTTTCACGAAATGTTCCGTCATTCGGATTTGTACCAGCTCGGCGCGTTCACCTTTGCCACGGCGATGATGAGTGAAACACGCACTGATGCCGTATTGAGCCCGACGGGATTACTGTTCAAGATGTACAGCAATCACTTCGGCAGCATCCCGGTTGAAGTGTCCGGTGATTCACCGCAACCCAAGCCCATTTATCCTGCAGGTGGTGATCAGCCTGCGGTGAATCCCGGCAGTGATACTTATCCGCTGGATGTCAGTGCGGGGTTGAGTGATGACCGCAAGACATTAACCTTCGCTGTGTTGAATCCCTCTGATGCCGAACAGCATTTGAACCTGTCCATTCATGGAACAACACTGGCAAGCACTGGCCATTTGTGGCGTCTTGCACCGGATAAAGTGGACGCGACAATTGTTGTTGGGCAGAAACCTGGTGTTGAAATTCAGGAACAGACGTTGAAGGCTGTGCCGGAATCATTGCAGGCTCCGCCATTCAGTGTGAGCATTTATTCGTTCCCTGTTGAATAGGTAATTGCTGAGAAGCATCACGATGTGAATTGCATCCGATTGGGTTGATGGCCTGCGGGCTTGATCAGCGGTTGCCTGGGTTTGCCAGAATGAATGTGCATGGTGTGACAAAGCGTCACGGCGTTCGCGCATTCATTCAACCGTTTGGGGAGATACGATGAAAGCAATAAACCGCCGCGAATTTGTCACTGCCACGGTTGCTGCGGGAGCCGCAACCGTATTGCCTGAAGCAAACGCAGTTGAAGATCGCGCAAACAGTTCACGGCCGCGTGCAACGGCACCGGGCCGCGAAGTGGTCGACATGCGGGCAGTACCATTTCCCATGAACAACGTGCGGCTTACGCCGGGAATTTTCAGTGCTGCAGCGGATGCCAATCGACGCTACCTGAAAACACTGCCCACTGATCGCTTGTTGCACAGCTTTCGTCTGACGGCGGGATTGCCGTCATCGGCGGCACCCTTGGGTGATTGGGAAAAACCGGACTGCGAATTGCGTGGTCATTTTGCGGGCGGACATTATCTGTCGGCCTGCGCACTGACGTATGCAAGCGCTGGTGATGATGAGCTGAAACACAATGGCGATGTGATGGTTGCCGAACTGGCCAAGTGCCAGGCACAACTCAAGAACGGTTACCTGAGTGCATTTCCCGTGGAAGAGTTTGATCGTCTGCGTGATGGCGTGAATGTGTGGGCGCCGTTCTATACGCTTCACAAGATCATGGCGGGACATCTGGACATGTACCAGCATGTGGGCAATGCGCAGGCGCTGGATACTGTAGAAAAAATGGCGCAGTGGGTTCGCAGCTGGAGTGATCCTTTAAGTGAAGCGCAAATGCAGCGCGTGTTGCAGGTGGAATATGGCGGCATGGGTGAAGTACTCAGCAATCTGTATGGCGTAACCGGCAAAACGGAATATATGGATCTGGCGCAGCGTTTCGACAAGAAAGTGTTCTTCGAACCACTGGCGGCACATCGTGATGAATTGAAAGGTCTGCACGTCAACACCCACATTCCACAGGTGATTGCTGCCGCAAGACAGTACGAACTCACCGGCCACCGTAATTACTGGAACATCGCCGGTTATTTCTGGGATGAAGTGACCGGTGAACGTTGTTATTGCACCGGCGGTACCAGCAACTTTGAAACATGGCGCAATGATCCCGGCGTGCTGGCCGACCAGTTGAGTCCGGACACCACCGAAGATTGCTGCGCGTACAACATGTTGAAACTGACGCGCCATCTGTTTTCGTGGTCACCGCAGGCGCGCTACATGGACTATTACGAACGTACGCTGTTCAATCATCGCCTGGGCACGATTGATCCGGAGACCGGCACCACGGTTTACTATCTGCCACTGGGCAATGGCTATTCAAAAATTTATGCGCCGCCCTTTGATTCCTTCTGGTGTTGCAATGGCACGGGCGCAGAAGAATTTGCCAAACTGACAGATACGATCTACTTTCATGATGATCACTCTCTGTTTGTCAACTTGTACATTGCTTCCGATGTAAGCTGGCCTGAAAAAAACCTGACAGTGTCGCAACGCACGGCATTTCCTCAAGAGCAGGGCACAACGATCACTATCAGGACAACACATCCTGTTGATATTGATATCAGGCTGCGCATTCCATACTGGACAAGCAACGGCAGTGTGAAGATCAATGGACGCGCGATACCCGTGTTTGCCAGTGCCGGCAGTTATCTTGTACTGCGTGGGCCGTGGAGAAATGGTGATCGCATTGAATTGAATCTGCCCATGCACTTGCATGCCGCGCCGATGCCCGACAATGAGCAGCTGCAGGCGGTGATGTATGGTCCTTCGGTACTGGCCGCGCAATCTGCAGCAGAGCCACGCGAAAACTGGTACCGGCATTTCCGTGCTGAGGAAAAGCAGGCCGCGGCGCCGACATTGCAATTCAACGGCAAGGTGGATGATCCGGCAAGCTGGCTTGAACCTTCCGCACAAACGCTGGTCTTCCATGCAACGTCAAACAACCAGCAGGTGTCATTCATTCCCTTGTCGAACATTGTGCATGAAAAGTATTCCGTCTATCACATGGTGGACAACAAACATGCATGAAGCAAAATCGCCTGCTGGTTTCATTCAAGAATACAACGCTGAGTTGTCCGATATACGCACTGTGATTACAGGAGAACAGCAATGAAAAAATATTCCCTGATGACAATGGTTGCCTTGCTGGCAAGCGTGTCAGGCGCACAAGCCGGGGCCGGGCAACCTGCCTACTTGAATACCTCGTTGTCACCGCAACAACGCGCAGAAGATCTGGTGCATCGCATGACGGTTGAAGAAAAAGTCACGCAGCTGGTGAATCAATCACGCGCCGTGTCACGGCTGAACATTCCCGATTACGACTGGTGGAGCGAGTCATTGCATGGCGTGATGCGCAAGGGCACAACCGTGTTTCCCGAACCCATTGGTCTTGCCGCCACCTTTGATCCCGATGCAATCCATCGCATGGCGGTCGCTGTTGGTACCGAAGCGCGTGTAATTCATGAGCAGGGCATGCGTGATGGGCACAGCGATATTTTTGAAGGACTGGATTTCTGGGCGCCCAACATCAACATCTTCCGTGATCCACGCTGGGGCCGTGGACAGGAAACCTATGGTGAAGATCCTTTTCTCACTGCGCGCATGGGCGTTGCGTTTGTCACCGGCATGCAGGGCGATGATCCGAAATACTATCGCGTGATTTCAACGCCAAAACATTTCGCGGTTCACAGCGGCCCCGAACCCACACGACATACCGCAGATGTTCATGTGAGCAAGCACGATGAGCTGGACACCTATCTGCCTGCATTTCGTGCCACGGTTACCGAGGCCAAAGCCGGATCGGTAATGTGCGCCTACAACAGCCTCAATGGTCAACCGGCCTGTGCGAATGAATTCCTGTTGCAGGATCAATTGCGCGGCAAGTGGAAATTCCAGGGCTATGTGGTTTCAGATTGCGAAGCCATCATCAACATCTATCGTGATCATCACTTCACCAAGACACAGGCTGAAGCATCGGCACTGGCGTTGCAGCGCGGCATGGATAATGAGTGCGTGGATTTTGGCAAGGTAAGTGATGATCATGATTACAAGCCTTATCTCGATGCATACAGGCAGGGCATTCTCAAGGAAAGCACCATTGATACTGCACTGGTCCGTCTCTATACCGCGCGCATCAAGCTGGGCATGTTTGATCCGCCGTCAATGGTTCCGTATTCAAAAATCAGTGACACGGAACTGGACAGCGCCGCACATCGCGACATGGCGCTTGATCTTGCCAACAAATCAATGGTGTTGTTGAAAAACGATGGCGTGCTGCCGCTGCATGCGACGGTGAAGAACATTGCCGTAGTCGGACCGCTGGCCGATCAGAAGCAATACCTGTATGGCAATTACAATGGCACGCCAACTCGCAGTGTATCCGTGCTTGAAGGAATTAAAGCCGAATTTCCGCAGGCACAGATAACGTTTGTTCCGGGCACGCAGTTTTTGCGGAAGGATGGCGATGTCATTCCCGCTTCAGCCTTGTCAACGGCGGATGGCAAGCGCGGGCTTGAAGCAACCTTTTCGGACGCACCGGCATTCGATCCAAAGCCCAAGACCATTGCAAGCCGTCAATATGCTCTGGTTGATTTGAGCGCTGCTGATTTGCCCAAACAGGTTGCGGATAAAACAACACCTGTGCGCATCGACTGGAAAGGCTTTCTGACGGCTGACAGCACTGGTGAGTACCGCGTTGGCGTTCGCTTCGATTCCGGATTTGCCAAGGTCACGGTGGATGGCAAGGACGTTGCAAATGGATGGGCAGGCGGCGATACGCTGCAAACTCGCGTGGGACATCTGCATCTTGAGCAAGGCAGGAAAGTACCGATTGAAGTGCGTTATGCCGCCAATGGTTCAACACACACGCGCGTTCAGTTGATCTGGTCGAAGTACGATCCATCGCCCGATCCAAAAGCCGTTGAAGCTGCAAAGAAAGCGGATGTGGTCATTGCAGTGCTCGGCATCACCAGCGAGCTCGAAGGCGAAGAAATGCCGGTGAATGAAGAAGGATTCAAGGGCGGTGACCGCACCAGCCTTGATCTGCCCAAGCCGGAAGAAGCCTTGTTACAAGTCGTCAGTGCAAGCGGCAAACCCGTTGTACTGGTGCTGTCCAACGGTAGTGCACTCGCAGTCAACTGGGCCAAGGATCATGTGAACGCCATTCTTGATGCGTGGTATCCGGGCGAAGAAGGCGGCACTGCCATTGCGGAAACTTTGTCCGGCAGGAACAATCCTGCAGGACGACTGCCGGTGACGTTCTACACTGGTGTGGATCAATTGCCATCCTTTGATGACTACGCAATGAAAGGACGCACCTATCGTTACTTCGATGGCAAACCACTGTATCCCTTTGGTTATGGATTGAGTTACACCACCTTCGCTTACAGTGGTTTGACCCTGCCGCATGTCATCAAGGCCGGTGATGCGCTTGATGCCGAGGTAACGGTGACCAACACCGGCAAGCGTGAAGGTGATGAAGTGGCACAGCTTTATCTGAGTTTTCCCAGTGTGCCCGGAGCGCCATTGCGTGCGCTGCGCGGTTTTCATCGCGTGCATCTCAAACCCGGTGAGTCGAAACAAGTTCGCTTCGAGTTGAAGCAACGCGATCTGAGCATGGTCACCGATGATGCCAGGATCATCATTCCCGAAGGCAAGTACTCCATATCTGTGGGAGGAGGACAACCGGAAACGATTGCGCCATCAGTGGCGGGAAGTTTTGCGGTGACTGGTAGTGTCACTCTGCCTGAGTGAGTGATCGAAGTCATGAGCATGAAATGCCTTCGGATCCCACGGGCGATTGCGATCGTTGTGCTGTTGGTGTGTTCAACGTCATCGCTGATGGCGCAATGGGCACCGCTCGCTCACGATGCCAGTGCCGGGCGCATCGAATGGTGGCGCAACGCCCGTGTTGGCATGTTCATTCACTGGGGTGTCTACTCAATTCCAGGACGCGGTGAGTGGGTGCAGTGGAGTGAGCAAATACCCACCGGCGAATACGCTAAACTGGCGGGGGAATTCAGTGCTCAACATTTCGACGCAACGGCGTGGGCGCGTGCAGCCAGGGATGCGGGGTTGAAGTACGTTGTGCTGACCGCGCGACATCACGATGGCTTTGCGTTGTTTGATGATCCAGGTAGTGATTTCACTGCAATGAAATCGGCGGCACATCGTGATTTCGTTGCCGACTATGTGAAAGCAGTGCGTGATGCCGGACTGGGTGTGGGTTTGTATTATTCACCGCTCGATTGGCGTTTCCCCGGTTTCTTTTTTCCGGATCTCTACATGGACAGTGCTGTTGCCATGCGCGAGCAATATCATCGGCAAATTACCGAGCTGGCAACGCACTACGGCAAGCTGGATATCCTCTGGTTCGACGGTGGCGGTAACGAATGGCTTGGCCTGGGCGGCGTTTCCTTCAATGGTCATTGGCAGGCACGGCCTCGCGACCAACCATACACCGGCAAGTTTGACTGGCAGGATGACAAGATCGTCAGTTTGCTGCGCGAACATCAACCCGGAATCATCATCAATGATCGCACCGATGCGCCTGCCGATTTTCGTTCGCGCGAAGGTGATGGTTCATTGGGAAAATTCGACAATCAAACACCCTGGGAACTGTGTACTACCATCGTTGATGGCGGCTGGGGTTACGACAAGAATGCCAAAGTGAAATCGCTGCAACATCTGTTGCGGTTGTTGATCGGCGCGGTCGGCAGGGACGGCAATTTTATTTTAAATGTAGGACCGCGACCCGACGGCGAAATAGAACCCGCGCAGCTGCAACGGTTGCGGGACATCGGCGATTGGCTTAAACAAAACGGCGAAAGTATCTACGGCACTCGTGGTGGTCCCTGGCTGCCCGGAGACTATGGCGTCTCCACGCACAAGGGAAAGAATGTGTACGTGCACGTGTTCAACGCAGCTGATGACGGAATGATATCGCTGCCAAACCTGCCGATGCGTGTCGTGAAGATGACCACGCTTGACGGTCAACCGGTCACATACCATCAAGACAAGGTACGCACGACGATCAAGGTTCCGGCGGGCGCGACGGATGGCATTGACATGATCATCAAGATCGAATTGCCGGAAGCATGGCGTGGCAGTGCAGTCATTCCTGTTGACTCGGACAAGGGGTGGTTTTATTGATCAATGCCAGTCATCTGAATGGTGAAAAAACATGGCGTCGCACGTGCAGTATCAGTTATTCACCCGGCGGGTTGTTGAAAATCTCATTTTCA
>DASZSV010000024.1:0-62304 GCA_035548495.1 Steroidobacteraceae bacterium | reverse complement strand
GATTGGTCGTTGAATTTGATTCCGAATCCGGGCGATGGTCTGCATTCTTTCCGGAACTGCCGGGCTGTGCTTCGGCCGGAGACACCGAAGAGGAAGCCATAGCAAACGCAAGGGAGGCCTTGGATTTATGGTTTGAACCCTCTGCCGCCGCAATTCCTGTTGGCGCGAAAGTACTGGAAGTCGTGCTGGCATGAATGACCGCTTTCCGGTCTGTACCGCCAAAGAAGTTATTCGAGTTCTCCGGCAACATGGTTTTCTGATGGCCAGTCAGAAAAGCAGTCATCAGAAGTGGAGGCATCCCAACGGCCGGCAAGTCATCGTTGCCATGCATGGCAACAAGCCTATTCCCATTGGTACTCTGAAAAGCATAGTGGAAGGAAGTGGTCTGAGTATCGAAAAATTCCGATAATCAGAACACCAACGCCAGCTTTCTCAACTCCGTTTGCAGCAAGTCGCGATCCAGTGTCGCGGGCAATTCAATCATGCGTGTGATGCGGCGTTGCAATGTCATGAATGCAGTTCTGAATGCATCAGCTTGTTGATCTTTGCGTGCGGCGGCGGGATCGGCCATGCCCCAATGTACTTTCATTGGCAAGCCGGGCCATGGCGGGCAGGTTGCAGCGGCATGGTCGCAAACCGTGATCACAATATCCATTCGTGGTGCGCTGTCAGCGGCATACTCATTCCAGCTTTTGCTGCGCAAATCTGCGGTGTCAATGTGATGCTGCTCAAGTGTTTGTAACGCGGCAGGATGCAGCGGCCCTGCGGGATGGCTGCCTGCACTGAAAGCCCGCCAATGTTTGTTGCCGTGGTGATTGATGAGTGCTTCACACAGGATGCTGCGCGCGTCGTTACCGGTGCACAGCACCAGTACTTGCATCGGTTTTGATGCTGCTGGTGTCATGATGGAGTATGGATTATGCATGGCAGGTAAATGGCAAATTCTGATTCAGTATCATTGCTGCGTTGTTACATGCCGGCAATGGTGTGCATAATGAGCCATGAGTAATTCATCATTGATCCTGCTTGGCATGCTGTCAGTCACCGTGCTGTCGCTGCGGTTGCCGCGATTCTATGTTGTCACTGCATTGCTTGCGTCCGTGGCGCTGGGCTATTCATGCGGAGCGGCGAATCAACTTGGCGTACTGTGGCTGGCATTGCTTGGTGCTGCGGCGGCTGTTTATGCTTTCAATCGGGGAGCAAAGCGACTGGCCGGTGCAGTGCTGATGGGCATGCTGGCACTTGCGCTGGGGCTGCATGTGTTGCCGGGGTTCCACACACTGATGCTGATCACGCCGCACATACTTTCGCCGGGCGCTGCGCCGTTCTATTTGCCGCTGTCTTTTGACAAGGCCATGGCGGGGATCATCATGGCAGCGTTTATCTGGAAGAATCCCATTGACGATATCAAGACACTGCGCAAGGTGTGGCGGATTGCAATGCCGGTGATGGTGGTTAATGTGCTGGTGCTGGTTGCGTTGTCGATGTCAATGGGCTATTTGAATTTTGCGCCCAAGTACACGCCGTTGTTCTGGATATGGGCCGTGCACAATCTGTTGCTGACCTGTCTGGGTGAAGAAGTATTCTTTCGCGGCTTCATTCAACGTGAATTGACATTGCGTTTTTCTCATCTTGAACAGGGCGCATGGTTTGCCGTGATTATTGCCGCTGCGTTGTTCGGTGCTGCGCATTTCGCGGGCGGCTGGCAGTATGCGTTGCTCGCTGCACTGGCGGGTGTTGGTTACGGCATGGTGTTCATGAAAACACAGCGATTGGAAATGGCCATGCTGGCGCACTTTGCGATGAATGCCACGCACTTTCTGCTGTTTGCCTATCCACGCCTGAGTTAGCGAACCGCTGACTGTCAGAACGACAATCTTTATTGCCGTTCACAGCGAGCTGTCGAAGAATGCATCAACACTGAACATGGCGTGACTGTCATGCCTGCGCAGGCGGGCATCCAGCAGGATACGAACTCTTTGTTCTACTGAGCTCCGCCTTCACGGGGTAATGGATCTTCATTGCGTGGTATCACGGGCTGCATTGATTCTGGACTGGAAGAGTCTGACGAACTCACTGCTGATGCGTCGCGCCTGACATACCACTGATATGTGTCCTTGACCATGGTGCTGGAAATATCGTGCAGTGCTTCGCAGGTGGTGTGGAACACCTGTCCGAATACTCCGCCATGTTCGGTGGAATGCAGGCCGTTGAAAGTATCAACCACCTTGCCATCATGCAGCAGATCAGCGCGCCATGTCATGCCGCGTTTTTCAATGCTGGCATCGTCGCCATCGCCTTTGATGTTGACGACGGAAAATCGCAGGGTGTTGTCATCCGGTCCTGCTTCATCGGCTGAACCCAGCCGCTTTACCGTCAGCGAATTTGAAAACGTGGCGATGGCCTGATCGACAACAGTGGATTCAACGCGGCAATCGTCCAGCACACGTGGTTTTGCTGTGCCTGGCAGATATTTGACATTGACGTCGATCCACACGACATGCGATTGCAACTGATGCAGCCTTGCGTCAATGCCGGTGCCCGGCGTGACCGCAGTGAGATTGGCGGGCAATGTCTTGCTGTGCAATGTAGTGATCAGCCATTGATGAATGTCTCTGGCGATGGCCGTGGCGTTCTGTTCCATGGTGTCGCACATCGCTTTTTCACCGCGTGTGGTGCGAGTCTTGATTACCCATTCAAACGATTTGCCGTCCTGAAACAACTCGGCTTTCACTGCCAGCATTCTTGAGTTGGTGAATTCGCCACTGTCTGCCGCTGCATCCGTGATGTTCAATGCCAGCAATTTTCCGCGCGCCTTGAGATTGACGATGCCGGTGCGATCAACTTTTGCAAAGCCGCTTTTTTCCAGCTCATAAGCCACTTCAACACCCACGGTACGATCCAGGCCGATGCACTCATTGCGAATATCATCGGGCACGGTCAGTGTATCGTATTGGGCAGGGACTGATACTGACAGCCATTCCTCGGCTCGTGCTGGCGAGGACAAAACGGACGCCAGCGCAAAAGCACATGGCAGCCCCACGGTAATGAGCCGGACTGGGTATTGCGTTTTCATATAGTCATCCCCTTGGCCACTGATCTTTGTCAGATGCCGCCAACCTTACCGCCATGAATGTGCGGACCGCAATTTGTTCGCCAAATGAAGACGGTTTACGATGGGAAAATGACGGGATTCGAATCGCCGGCAATCTTCAATGCTGTTAGCCCTGAGCTCGTCGCAAGGTCAAGCGACTGGAAGCGGGGTGGTTCGATTCTTCATACGCCGTGCTCACCACAAACGGAATCAGATGCTTTTGACTGCTGCGCCGATAAGCAGGTTGGTGTTGAAGTGAAGGCCCGCAAATAGCGCTATTACAATTATGAATGTCAATCTGACAATTGAGTTTTTTCCACGAGATACGTTGATGACAGGGCAGGTGAGGAAACGATGATTGACCGCCAGCAACTCCATCAAGATGGTTACGTCTTGCTGCGGCGAGTGATTCCGGCAGAGTGGTTGAGTGACCTTCGCACTGCGTTCGATGCAGGGGTTAAACCGTCGAACCAATGGCCCGTGCCTCGTGGCCCGGATTGGCAGCATGCAATGATGGACCTCGATTCGACGGTGCAGGCGGTGTGTCGTCTGCCTGAGATGCTGGCTGTAGCGGGTGAGTTGATCGGAGAACGATTCTTTCTTTCGCAAGTGGAGGGCCGCGAGCCTGTGCAAGGCGGGGGCTATCAGCAGCTACACCGGGACATGTCAACACAACGGCCTGGTGATTCGGTAAGCGCCCTCGCGTATCTGGACGACTACGGTCCCGGCAACGGCTCGACACGTATCGTTCCCGGCAGCCATCGTCATCAGCCGGGAGAACCGTTGTTCGATTTTAATGATGAGTCCCGGTCCGTGCAGCTCTCGGGCTTTGCCGGTGACATCCTGGTGTTTGATGTTGATTTGGTACATGCAGGTAGTCTGAACGTGACCGGTAAACGTCGCCGTTCCATCCTGATTGGTTATTCTGCGGAGACGCTTTACGCTGCACACCTCCAAACGATGAAGCTCCGCAACGTTCGCATGGATACGACGGAGCGATTCGATCCATTGGTTGTTGGTTCCTCCGCGTAAACCCCCATTTCATGAATTGATACGTTGGTGAAATCGAATTGTGATGGCGTAGTCGTGACAGCATCGGCCCCGGTAGATAATTCATTTTCCGCATGTGCTTGCGACGGATTTTGCTCCGATGTTCTCTTGCAGGCGACATGTTAGTCAGACTGGATAAAACGCGTTTGATATGAAACAAATGAAAACACTAAGAGAATCCAGATAGCTGCATTCCTCCGTGTGTTGTTCTTGTCACCAAAGAGATTGTGGACATACTTAACGGGAAATATTCTGGTCAGACAATTTCTGCGGAGATCGCTTCGGCTGCAATCTGGCCCGAGTTAAGGAGGCGGCTCGCATGTAACAACGCTAATCGCACTGGCGTTACACCCTGACAACCACCTTTTGGTATAACCCGCCAAAGTATGTTCTTTTTGTGATTTGCTCCGGACGCACGCATGCTGGCAGCCACGTGATCAAATCGTGCCGCCACAGATCCAGCGCAAATGGCTCAAGCCAATCAAGTGCGTGACGAAACAGATAGCGCAATGGATGCATTCGATGTGGCAAGTGATAGTCCGCGATGACCAGCCTGCCGCCGGGTTTAAGCGTTCGCAATGCTTCGCTAAGCGTTTTTCTGCGCACCGCCTCTGGTTGCTCGTGCAACAGAAAGAACACAACGACCTGATCATAGCTGGCGTCGACAAAACCCAGATCGGTGGAATCACGCAGGTAAAGAGTCACGCGCGAATTTTTCGTCAGCTTATTGCGCATGTTGTTCAGCTGTATCGGTAACACATCCACGATATCCAACCAGCCATCCATCGCAATGCGTTCTGCCAGGCAAGTTGAAAAATCGCCGTAGACGCATGCCACTTGCAACGTTTTACCGGGAATATTGGTACCCAGCTCGTTAAGCACTGTATCACGCAGCTTTTTGAAGTTGCCCCAAAGGATCAAATTGATCAGCCAGCGGCGTTCAAAAATCTTCACCGCATTTTTGTGCACATACGCCCACCAGTAAACATCCTGCAGATAGGCGGGAGTAGCAACAGAAGGCGCCGGCGATTCAATATTCATGTTTGCGTTCATTGTTAATTTGCGACAACTCTTGAAAATCTCCGCCGGCTGCTCACGACGACATACCACCTATCCGTCGCCAGGGGTTGGCATGTCGTGCCGGACAATGCATGGTACTGAGTGTCAGTTAGTGGCCGTGAGCAATTGGCCGTAATGTTTGCCGTGATGTGATCAATCACGTTGCCGGCGGTGCAGCGCTGGTCGCTGACTCACTGCTTTCAGGCGCGGCGGCAGGTGTTGCACCTGGCTTCGGATCATCATCGGGCAGTGTGTGTGCAATACCCTTGTGGCAATCAATGCAGGTCATTTTCAATTCGCCGCTGAGCACACGCTGGTGTTTGTTGCGCGCACTGCGGCTTTCATTTTCAAGGTCCATCGCCGTCATGCTGTGGCAGTTGCGGCATTCCCTTGAGTCCGTGGCTTTCATGGTGGCCCACACATCTTCAGCAAGCTCCCTGCGGTGGGCGATGAATTTCTCCCGTGTATCGATGACGCCGAATAAATGTTTGGGAAGCTCGTTATAGGTTGCCTGAAACTTGCGTTCCATTTTGAAAAACCACGGATGCGGTACATGGCAGTCCGGACAGGCGGCGCGCACGCCGGCCGGGTTCATGTAGTGAATGGTCTTCTTGTATTCCTGATAAACATTGTCACGCATTTCATGGCAGGAGATACAGAATTCCAGACTGCTGGTTTGTTCCACCGCAGTGTTAAAGCCACCCCAGATGATGATGCCGGCGAAGAACATGATGACGCCACCGTAGGGAAGCCACAGCAGGTACCATTTTCCTGATGGCCGCCACAGTCGCTGCCAGCGGCTGACGCCGTTACTCTTTTGATTTTCGTCTGACATATCAACCGCCTTTGTCACTGCGACATCAATCTGAAACTTGTGTGATCGGGTGTCCTTTTGACGTTACTTTTCGCCGCCAAGATAATTGATCACGGCTTCCATATCCTGCTTGTTCATTTCGTCGAACTTCGGTTTCATCTTTTTGTCCATGGGGCGCTTGCCCGATTTGAATTCATCGAATGATTCACGCAGATAGGGTATCCATTGTCCGGCAAGGATGCTGCTGTCGTCTTCGGCAACGCTGCCGCCTTCGGTGTGACATTTCTCGCAATGATCGGCGAAGTAGACCTTGCCCTGGCTTGCCAGTGCCGCATCGTTCTTCTGTGTGGCGCGGACAAATTTCTTCGCGGCAAGATATTGGGATACCGCAGTGATATCGGCTTCGCTCAAGTCCCTGGCAATCTGGCACATGTCGGTTTTCTGGTCTTTCTTGGGACCGTCAACATACTTTGTTTCGGGGCAGGGGCGTTCCCTGTTCTGATAGGCAATCAGTTCGTCGTGCAGATACGATGAAGACATGCCGCCAATGATGGGCACATTCGCATCGTGACTGGCGCCATCCTTGCCGTGACAGGCGGCGCAGGTTTCCATCAACTTGTTTGCATCCGCCGCCATTGCATGATTGCATACCGCCGCAAACAGTCCGGTCATGGCAAGCGCCGCAACCTTGAATGACTTGTATGTGTTCATTGCTGTACCTCTGTTGGTGATTGTTGATTCAACATGCATGTGCGTTGCTGACCGTTTCATATCCGCTCATGGCTTGAACGCATACCGGCAACTTAAAGTAAACACGTTGACGTGATACACCGGCGACAACGTACCGAATGCCAGCACATTGGAAATGGTGTCCGGCGTAATGCCCGCCAGCATCCAGTTGCCGGAATGATATCGTTCATACCAGTAGCCACCCTGCAATGACAGATTGGCCTTGAGATGATAAGTACCATGCAACTTCACACTGTCACGTCGTGCAGTCAGATCAGGGAAGGGTGCTGAAGGCAGGCCGGTATCGACCACCGTGGAACCGCGCGACTGCATCATGGTGTAATCAACACCTATGTCGAATTTCTTGTTGCTCAATGTGTGCTTGATGCCGGCACCGGCAAAATTGACGATGTTGGTGTTTTCGCCACTCCAGTCCGGTGTTGAAAAAGTCTGGCTGCCATTCTGCGTGGAACGGATTTCTTCGCGATTGACGAACACATGCATGCTGGTTTGTTTGCCAAGCATGATGGCTGCGTCACCGCTGTAGGTCAGGTCTTTATCCTTGACCAGACCCAGTACCGAATCGGGATAATCGTCGCCGGCATAATCCACCGCAGCACTGATGATCGCATGCATGCCCAGCGGAATATTGATGCTGATGCCGGTGTTCTCACGATCACGATTGGCCAGGTAGAAGCGTGTCAGCAATGGATTCTCGGGCGCAATGATGGCGGCCACTGCCGCGTAACCGGATTGATCGCGATGCGAATGCGCCGCATTGAAATTCAGCTCCGCGCCATGTCCCAGCTGCATGCCGATTTTTACCCACAAGGTGTTTTCTTTTGTCGTGTCCGTTTCCTGGAAAGTGCGCTTGTGATTGTCATAGTCAAAGCCGAACGCGGCGTGCGTACCGGCATCAAGCTGGTAATCAGCGCGCAATTTCCAGATGCTGCGCGTAAAACTGTATGGCAAGTTTGTCGCCGGTGCATTGACAAAGCTGTCGGTGGTTACCCATGCATAATCCGCTTGCGGGGTTCTGTTGTCGCGATCGCTGTAAGTATAGGTTGCATTCAATTGCAGATTCGTGGTCACCATTGATGACACTCTGACATTTGCATCAGTCGTGTTGACCTTGCCATTCAGTGAATTTTTCGGCAGTGGCGAAACATTCAGTGTCGAGTTCAGTGTGAAGGGCAGAAATGCCTGATCCTGCGTCATGCGGCCCACTGCGATGTCGGCTGTTGCACGCGTTCGTGCACTGAGTTGATAACCCACTGTTGCCAGCAGTTGATGAAACTGGTTGTCCGGTGGCAATGCCAGTTGTCCGGTGGTTGCACTGAACAATGGCGTGTACGGATTCTGCCAGGTCAACGCATCATTGTTGTCGTGAAATGTTGAGCCTGTATAAATGAATCTGGCCTGTAACTTTCTGCCGGTAAAAGAAGCTGAAGCATTCATCTCATTGGTTTCATAGTCGACCGGTCGCACCAGTTGCGTGGCGTTCAGGAAGAAAGTTCCTGCTGTTCCCTGCGTGCCTTGCTTGCTCTCGTGATGGAAGTCAACGGCGTAATGCCATGAGGTTGCCGGATGCAGGGTGATCGCCAGTCCGGCACGTTTCCGCTTGGTATCCAGATCGACCTGGTGCAACGCATTCATCAGTTGTGGCATGGTGTTGGTGGCGGCGCCCGTGACCCACGTCGCTGGCAATGTCAATGAATTGCTTCCCGTACCGGCGAGCGGCGTCATTGCGCTGTCAGAAATGAAATGCGGCAGTTCCCTGTAAGTGAATGACACGTCATAGCTGCCTTGTTTGCCGCCGCTGATGTTGAGTGAGCGGCTGTCCAGACCAATGTTGGTTGCGTCGATGTTCAGGTACCTGGCATTGTCGCCGCGATAACGCAGATCGGCATTACCGATCAGGTAACCGCCCTTTTTGTCCAGTCCATTGTATTCACCGAATTTGAACGAATCATCGGATACATAACCTGCGCCCAGATCCAGCGTGCCGCTCAAACCGGATTCGAATTCGCAGTACCTGCATTTCCATTGCGAGGTATCAACGGTTGCGGGCTCATCAGCAAGACAGTCCGTCGTCAGTATCGTCATTGCCGTCGATGACAGCATGACCAGTGCCAATGGATGTTTTGCAATGATGATGCTCATTGATTGTTATCTCATCAACAAGGTGCCGGACGGACTGTTCGAACCGTGCACCTGTGAATGACAGTTGGTACAACTTCCTGCGAGCAGGAAGGCCGAAGCACCGCCGCTGCCGCCGGGCAAATCATCACCGGTGCGTGCAATCGCGGGATGGCCGGCAGGTGAATGACATTGCTGACACAACAGCGGCGGACTCTTTTTCAGCAACGCCGTATAAATGGAACCATGTGGTGTGTGGCACAGCGTGCAGTCTTCGGTCACTGGCGCATGTTCCCATAGCAATGGACCGCGCTTTTCCGCATGGCAGGTGTAGCAAGTCTGGTTGATGGTGGGCTTGATCAGCAGTGCTTCGCTATTGGCGCCATGCGGGTTATGGCAATCGCTGCAGGCCATCTGACCGGCGCTGACCGGATGTGACGAAGGATATTCAAATTGTGCCCGCTGTTTTTTATGGCAGGTGTAACAGACATCCGGCTGCGTGGTGGTTGACAGCACCGGATCGTGTTCCGCATGAATCTTGTGACAACTGACGCAGGCGAGATGATTGTTCTGATGCGCACTGGCATTCCAGTCGATACGTGCATTGTCGCGGTGACAGTTCAAACAGACTTGATTCTGTGCGGCAACCGTTGCAGGGTTGTGATGATCTGTTGTCAGTTTGGATGTCTGGCCAAATGCAAATATGTACGCCTGTGTTTGTCCCGGTCGCACGTGTCTGGCGTGGTCGGCGCCGGGTCCGTGGCAGGTTTCACATTGCAGGTGGGCGAAGGGAGTGCGCGTGTCGGCCACCTGCGCGTGTTTGGTCTTGAAGATGGAGAACACCGGAAACTGCGAATCCTCATCATGACAACGAATGCAGGTGTCGGCGCCTTTTTCGGTATATTCGGCTGCCGCTGGATTGCCGCCTGAAGCATCAATTGTCGCGTTGTCATCGGTTGCCGCCATTGCCGCCATTGCCGCCATTGCCGGCATTCCGGTCATCAGTGCCAGCAGCATCAACATGCAAATGGAAAATTTGTTATTCATTATGGATGACTTGTTCCTGCAATTCGTTCCGGCATCTCCGGCAACCTCGCGGTGAGTTCACCTCGCTGCTGTCGTCGTTGACTTCAATACGTGATGTCTTCAACAGCATGCAGCAGGTGATGATGTGACTGGATGATTCCCGGAACCTCGTTACTGCACATTGTGAACAACCTTGACATCAACGATGCCGCCCGGCCCGTGGCATACCGAGCAGGTTTCCAGATTGCTGCTGATGGTTGATTCAGTGGCCGAGAACAGCGCATTGCCGGTGGAGATCATGTGCTGCCGTGCCAGTGCATCATCATGGCAGGATGAACATGCGGCGGCGGTCGGTGAAATTTTCATGTCGTCGGCAGGATCATTCAGTGCTGCATCCACTTCGGCCTTGGTGCTGACACCGGCGATCATGGTGGGGGTTGAATCAATGGTGCTGCCGAGAATCCCGTTCTGTGCCGGTGAATCCCATATGCCTGTCAATTGATAGGAAGTGCCCGTGTGACAATTGCTGCAATTGTTGAGAATGCCGGGGAAGCGGGTATCGCTGAAGTCGCTGCCGGATATCCACAAACCTTTCTCGCGGAAACCATGCAGGGTGGTGCTGCCATCGAGCGACATCTGTGCGCCGGCATGAATGCCGTGAATCATGCGTTTGAGATCAATGGATTCTTCCTTCTTGCCGTCGAGTGATGCGGCGGTGATGATTGCCAGATCATTGCCTGTGGAGTCCTTGGGACGCGAACCGTTTGATACATCCGTGTCATTGGGGTTGTGACACATCACGCACAGCTGCACATTGTCATTGCGATTGCCGCCATGCAAGCTGAGTTGATCATGACAGTTGTCGCACTTGGTCTGCGCGTCGACCACCACTCTGCGCGCAACCGGCTTGCTGTCGGTGATGCCGAAGTAAGTCACTTCCGCCTTGATGGGAATGCGGTTGGCAGAAGAGCCGCTCAATCCCGGATCCGCAATCGTACTGTAAGCGCGTCCTTCAATGGCAATGGCGCCGCTGCCGGTTGCCGTAGCGGGTATGGCTGTTGCCGCCGTCATTGTATAAGTGCCATCACCATTACTGGTGGCCGCTGCATAAGAGGGTAACGCGCCGGTCGCTTGCCCGTAGGGTGTGCTGGCTGCGGTTGTGCCATACACACTGAACTGATTTGCACGTGACGGGCGGGCCTGTGTGCCGTCGGTGTTGTTGTAATCACGTGTGTTCCAGGCAATATCAATGGTCATGCTTGCAGCTGGTTTGCTGGTAGTGCTGTTCCAGAATTCGGGATCGCTGAAAATGTTGTACATGCTGTTGGGATAACCATGCGTACCGCCGGTCGGATCGGTGACCGAGAAGGTGACGGTGGGTGTGCTGCCCGGTGCGCACACCGGATTCGCATTCACTGCGGTGCCGCAGATGGCAAGAATGTTGAACTTGAAATTGCCACGCAATGTCCTGGCGAGGATGGTGTGTTCTTCGGCAATGCTGCCTGCTACACCGCCCGACTTGTGGCAGGTGAGACATACGCTGCTGTCAACATCGCTGACATCACCGCCGGGATGCGCAATGGTTTGATAAGGCTTCAAAGGATCGGGTGCGGCGCCGAAGTACACATCATCGTGGCACGAACCGCAGGCAGCCACGCTGGGTCTGGTTTCCCAGTTATCACCCTGTGGACTTGCAGCATCGCCACCGTCATGGCACTTGGTGCAGTTGCGAATGTCCTGCGGAAACGCAACGTCCGAGAAATCCGAATTACCAATCTTGTAAGCAGTGCCTGCAATAACACTGGGCAGGCTTTCACCATGATGAATCTTGTGAATATATACTTTGAAATCAACTGAAGTGTTTGCTGCGCCGCTGCTGCCTGCAACCCATGATCCCGGATTGTGGCAAGTGACGCACAACTTGGTATCAATGCGGCTGCCATGCGCCACCAACTGGTTGTGGCATTGATTGCACTTGGCAGTATCAACAATCACGCGATCAGTAGTGACATTGCCACCAGCAGGTACAAAGTCATAAGTTGCATTTGACTTTGGATACGCCGAGTTGGACATCTGGATGCCGATACGGTGTGTCAATGACGGCTGATAACTGATGTCCAGTGCATTGCCATCCGCATCGGTGCAGGGTGGAGGACAGGCGTTGGCTGTCGCGCTGGTGATGTCAGTTGCAAATGTGTAGGAATAAGTCCCGTTCTTGTGGTCTACGAGTGTGCCCCAGTTATAACCGGTGCTCTTGCGTTCCTGCGAACCCTGCATTGCACCGCCACTGGCGCGGTTGATGTAGTTTTGCCAGGTATCAGGATTGCCATTGGTTCCCGGTATCAGCTTGGCAATATTGAAACGGAAATCAGTATCGGTAAGGCCTGCAACCGGAACGTTGTTTTCGTTAGTGACAGTAAAGTTGACGACGGGTGTTCCGGCGACTTTGGCATCGCTTACCGTCATGTTCAGCGCTTGTGACAATGCTGGTGAGGTTACGCCAACCGTCACTTCTCCCGGTGGTCCTTGTTCGCCCTGAGGACCGGTGGCGCCGGTATGACCACTGCAACCACTCAGCGCGATCATCAACATGCCAGAAGCGATTCCAGAACGCAGAATTCTTCCGATGGTGTTCATGATCCCCTGCCTTGAAACAAACACGTGTGCCAAATTGAGGAATGTTGTCTGTTATGCCACTGAGTCTTTGTCATGTGACTTTGCGGTCCGCTGACAAACTAACCTATTCTGAACGAGAGTCAATTTAAGGAACTACTCGCACAATTAGGTATTAGTACGGTCGAGAAGCGTAGTTGGAATGGTGAGCAAGATTTACCGTGCTGCACAAAATCGATCAGATTCAGTGAGCGCTGAACAGCCAGATTACAGAGTTTGGTGATGTACGCTGCTTGTGTTGCAAGCGCGTGACGTTTCAGTCGTTGGTACGCCGGTGCATGAACGGATAGGTAAATACTGCAATCAGGATGATGAGTGCGCCGATGTAAAAGCGCGGTCCCAGTTCGCGTTGTTCATCCAGCAAGATGATGCTGAGCAGGATGGTGTAGACCGGTTCCATGTTGACGGCCAGCAGTGAACCGAAGGCCGTGACATGGCGCATGGCTTTGAAGGTGAGTACGAAGGGCAGTGCCGTGCAGCACAATGCCAGTATCAATAACAGAATGGCGTCATGCAAGCCGGGTATGACAAATGCAGATTCGCCGGCAGGCAATACCGGAGACAACACAGTGATGAACAGCCATGCAGCGCTCATCTCGATGCAGGTCATGGTGAATGCATCGCTGTGATGAATGAAACGCTTGTTGAGTATCGCGACCAGCGCAACAAACAATGCGGAAAGCATGCCGAGTATCAGGCCGAACAACATGTAGTGGGGCGTGCCGCGCGCAATCAACATGACACCGGGAATGATCAACACTCCCAATAACACTTCCGCCGGCTTGATACGTTGCCGCAACCATAATGGTTCGATGAACGCCGACATAATGGAAGCCAGCGCAATCGTGGCGGCGGCCACCGATGCATTGGCAAACTTCACTGATCCATAGAAGCACAGCCAGTGCAGGCACAACACCACACCAATACCAAGATAGGTGAACAGCAATCGCGGTGTCAGTTGACGCAGTCCGCGCCAGGTTTGCGGCAGCAACAACAGACATGCAACAACAATCAATACCCGCCACCACACCAGTGGTGCGGTATGCAGCGTGATCAGCTTGCCGAGTATTCCGGTGAAACCGAACAACACCACACTGAAGTGCATTTGTGTCCAGGCGATCAGTGCATGAGTATCGCGATGTGATACTTGAGTCATTGTGCGGCATGAGCGGTTCGGTGATGCCGATGATGCGGCCTCATGATTTCTTGCGCTTGTGCTTGCGTTTGCTGTTCTTGATGTCCAGCAATGCAAGTTCAATAAGTTTGCTCATGGATTCATGGGCGGCAACCGGGTCGGCAGCAGCAATGGCTTCGTATACCTTGCGGTGTTCATCCACGCCATTGCGGATATGGCTGTGGGTACGCAATCTGAAGATGGTGGTCCAGTTGATGGCCGCACTGATTCCATTGCTCAGCGACGCGAGGAACATGTTGCGCGATGCGCGCAGTATGATGTGGTGAAATTCCTGGTCGGCGCGCCGGCCCTCGTCAAAGGCCAGTCCATATCTGGCCATGTTCTCCAGTGCCGCGGTCATCTGTGCCAGTTCCCTTTTATTGCGGTATTTTGCCGCACGCGCGGCGGCCTCGGGCTCAATGACTTTGCGCAGATCAAACAACTGGGTAAACAACTGTTCATCGGGTTCGGCTTCGAAAATCCAGGCGAGCACGTCCGGGTCTAGCAGATGCCATTCTTCCTGCGCAGTAACACGGGTGCCGGATTTGGGGCGTTGTGCCAGCAATCCTTTTGCGATCAGCATGCGCATGGCTTCCCGGTAGGCAGTGCGCGAGACACGCATCTCGCTGCTGGCGGTGATCTCGCTGGCAAGGACTTCATCACGTTTGTGATGACCCGACACGATCTTGATACCAATGTCGCGTGCGATGGCGCCATGCAGGCTTCTCGCCGGCGCAGGTGAGGTGCTGAGCAATTGTGGCTGCTGCGAGTTGCCCAAGAAGCGTGCTTTTCCGCTGGTTGCCATGTGTTATTTGAGAGCCGCGTAATAAAAACTCAGAAGCTCACGGCCAGTGACGCTCGCGCGATGGCTGTTCCGCAATCCAATGCTTGAAAAGAATTATGTCTGCCGGGAAATCAGCAATGCCGTTTGTAATTCCTGAAGACGATTCTCTTCGTTAATTTTCATTGGCCAGCATATGACCGCTGTTCGCAAAATAGGTTCAACTTGCAGGTGCCGCTGCGCAGCGTGGCAAATGTCCTGATCATATATAAAGCCGGGACCGCGAAGTGAGAAGCAGGTCTTGCCTCGAACAGAACGGTGGAATGATTTCAAGTCGGCATCATGCCGGCATGGTCATGCATGCAGTGCAGACACCCATATGATCAGGTATTGGATGAAACATATTTCATCCAGAACAGATGATCCTGCAAGACAGGCTGTTTCAGGCAAGACGCCAGGGTGTGATGAAAGCAGGACAAAGGGAGTGTTTCCTCATCTGCATATGGAAGGTGTCTGCATCAATATTTGAACGCACGCGGACGCTCGCATGCTGTGTTCAATGTTCGTCACCATTTTTATGGCTTTCAACAAGAATGATGGACGCGCAGGATCCGTCCCGTGATCATCATTTATATATACGAGGCTCATTGACCCGTCGGTCCAGGTTGATTGTCAATGCCCGATCATGGTGACCCACAGTGAGTCATGATCATCGGCCCATTGCTAGTTTTGCGCAACCATGTCCGTTTCCATCCTGTTTGTGACAAAAACCTCCAGAAGGCATTGCACATTGTTGCACCGCGTGGTGTTAGAGGTATCACTGGCATGTACTCTGGCAAATGGAATGTGATAACGGATACATGCTGTGTAAATCGTCTCGTCAAGTTGTCGTCATGATTTGCCACTGCTCGTCATCAATTTTTGTGTTGACGTTATCAGCCTGATGTTTGTTCTTTCCAGGTTGACGCTGCTTTATTGCGCCGATGAATGATGATCAATTCATTCAATTTCAAATCATACTGAATTTGCCGGTCATCACTGCTGTCGTCAGTGGTTAAAGAAATTAAAGCGCCGTAACAACCGGATGATTGATGAATGTTGATGCATCCGTTCATTGCATGTCAGTCGATGCATTCAGTGTGTCAATGTGTCATAAAAGCTGCTATCGCTCGCTTCTGCATGGCAACAATATTCAAATGTCATGGCTATCGTTATCTGCGCGTTGAAACAACTTCAACATGAAGTGCAGTCAATGCATTTCATCACTGATGAAAATACATACATGAAAAAATGTGGAGCTGAGGTTGCAGGTGTCGTAAGATTTTTTGCAGAGAGGAAGTCGCATCCGGTGTTGTGCATGCCAGTGTCACATGCGTGTTGCGAAGCTGGGGTGTATGAAACAGCGACTGGCATCGATTGTTTCGCATGCGCATCAGCGGATCATGACGGTTGAGCAATTGCCGTCTGGTCAACGACTGCCACCTTGCGGGGAACGGGGCAAGGGTGTTCGATATTAACAACCACGCAATCGCGAAGCATTGAACATGCTTTGTTGTTGCCCAGGAGAACCTATATGAGTAACAGAATATCCATATTGTTGAGTCGATTGTTTGCAATACCACTGGCCATGCTTCTGCTGACGCCATTGACGGCATCGGCGGCCATGTCCATCAACAGCAATGGCAGGCTGGTTGACGGCAATGGCAATGTGTTCGTGATGCGTGGCATCAACTATCCCTATGCGTGGTACACATCACGATATCCAGCGAGTACCCAGCAGGACATTGCGAACATAGCGGCGACCAAGGCCAATACCATACGCTTCGTGCTGGCAACCGGTGCGCAATGGACGCGTACCTCAGGTGCAGAGATCAGCAATCTGCTGCAATGGTGCAAGAACAACAAGATGATTGCAGTGTTCGAAGTGCATGATTCAACCGGCTATGGTGATACCGCATATGCACCCAATGCAGCGCCGTTATCCAATGCCGTGTCCTACTGGCTGAGCGCGGATGTCAAGAGCGCACTGATGGGTCAGGAGAACTACGCAATCATCAATATTGCGAATGAACCCTTTGGCAATAATTATCCGGGCAATGCCGTGGCGGATACCATCAGTGCCATTCAAAGCCTGCGCAATGCAGGTTACCGGAACACATTGATGGTGGATGCCACCAACTGGGGACAGGACTGGTCGAATACCTTCAGCGGTTCTGCCGCCACCATTTTCAATGGCGATCCGTTGAAGAACACGTTGCTGAGCGTGCACATGTACGAGGTGTATCAGAATCTCGGCACCATCTCGAACTACATGTCGGCGTATCAGAATGCAAGAGCGCCGCTGGTCGTCGGTGAGTTCGGTTCATCCAATAATGGCAACAGCGTGGATGCCAACGATGTCATGGCGCAAGCCCAGTCGCGCGGCATCGGCTACATCGGCTGGTCGTGGTCGGGCAATGGCGGTTGCTGTACTGCGCTCGACATCGTGTCTTCGTTCGGCACAACATTGACGTCATGGGGAAACATGCTGGTGTACAACGCCAATGGCATCAATGCGACAGCGGTACCGGCAAGCATATTCAGTGGTTCATCATCATCGTCATCAGGTTCGAGCGGATCAAGTTCGGGTGGCACCACCACTTGCGATACCTTCGGCACCGTGGCTATCAATGGCGGGCAATACATTTATCAACAAGATGAATGGAATTCGAGCCTGCAGCAATGCGCTTCAGTTTCAGGAACCAGCTTCACGGTCACTGCTGCCAACTTCAATACGGCAACAAACGGCCCGCCTGCAACCTATCCTTCCATCTATCGTGGTTGCCACTGGGGTAATTGCACCAGTTCCAATCCGTTCCCCATCCAGGAAAGCAATCTGGCTTCTGCATCCACCAGTGTTGGCATCACCCAGCCTTCGGGTTATGCCAATGATTCGGCGTACGACATCTGGTTCAACCAGTCACCGGCCACATCCGGTCAGCCGAACGGCACCGAGATCATGATCTGGATCAATCATCAGGGTGCGCCACAACCGGCAGGATCGTTGACGGGCACGACAACCATCAACGGCGCCAGTTATCAAGTGTGGGTTGGCAGCGGAGGTACCTGGAACATTGTGTCCTACGTTGCCGTGAATCCTGTCAATTCCGTCAACAACCTGGATTTGCTGCCGTTCTTCAGTGACGCCATTGCACGCGGCCAATTGCAAAGCAACTGGTGGCTGATTGGCGTTGAATTCGGATTTGAAATCTGGAATGGCGGCAATGGCCTGGCAGTGAACAACTTTGCAGTCACTGCATCAGCCAAGGGGAGCAGTTCCAGCAGTTCGAGTTCGTCTTCATCATCCAGTTCAAGCTCGAGCTCCAGTTCAAGTTCCAGCTCCGGCGGTGGCGCATGTCATGTGACATACGGTGTGACCAACTCCTGGCCGGGCGGATTCAACGCCAACATCAATGTCACCAACAACAGCAGCAACGCCATTTCAGGCTGGGTGTTGAAGTGGAACTTTGCAAATGGACAAACCATTTCAAATCTGTGGAACGGCAGCTACACACAGAATGGATCAGCCGTGACGGTGAATAACGTCAGTTACAACGGCAACATTCCACCGGGCGGATCAGTCACAGGAATAGGATTTACCGCCAGTCTCAGCGGAGCCGCCAACGCAGCGCCCGCATCGTTCACATTGAATGGTCAGGTATGTCATTAAACAGACTACTGATCTGACGGGTGCGGATGCACCGCAATTCGTTTGACGTGGAGCAGGCTTTTGCCTGCTCCATTTTTATCGAATAAAACAAACAACAAGCATGACGATGATGACATCTGCTGTCATGCGTCGATTCAGTAATTATCTTCCAGCGTGCTTCAGGTTCATCTTCATCCCGTTCGCAGAAGACCACGAAACTGCATCGCTGCAAGCGGAAGTTGCCAGTGAGGGAAAACAACTCTCATGTGTGTTTCTTTGTTGACAGATGCTTTCAACCAGCAGGAATTCTTTTCATGCAATCATGCCTGAACGCGCTATTGCAGTGCATGTGCAATCGACAACAGAGACGCGACCAGATGGTAGCCTTAACAAGGCATCGACATTGTGCGTGATGCTTTAACTGTTGATCGAGTGACGCGCAATGAACATTTATTGATTGCATTTGATAGCGTTCGCAGAAAGCGGGCGCACAATCTCAATCTATTGGTGAAAGTACATAATGTAATCTTTATGTAACATTAATTTACAATGGTAGTACAACATGTATAAGATCAGACAAATAGTGATGGTGTTTTAAGACATCATGAAAATGTAAATCAGGAAGTAGTAGACTTTAAATCATGCTTGTGGAACAACGGAAGTTCACTGTCGGCATGCAGTGAACAAGTGGAAGACGAAAAAAATTCCTTGCAGTGGCTGGTAACACTACAGGAACGGCACTCGCATGTTGACGAATGCCGGATCAACCGACTGTCGTTGCAGAGGTGGCAGACCGGTTGTGGCGTGTTGATGAATACTGAAAACAATTGGGGAATACATCATGTTTGATATTCAAAATGCATCCTGCGCGGGAGAACTGACGTTCCGCGCCGGAAGAAAAAAAGCCGGCATCAGAGTGCTGACGGTAACGCCGTTGAACCGCACGGGACAATTACGGGACCCACACTGACCAATCCAGTTTTTTCGCGAACGGCGGCGCCGCTGAATGATGGGTTGCCGCGCGCGGTGTTCGCATGGGTGCCCACTTCAGTTGCATTGCTTCGCCAGGCCGGGTCCTGGTCGGCGTGTTTTTAGCGAATGCATGTGTACAGGGCTGGCAATACCAATAACCAACAACGCTTTGGGAAGATGCCGGGAACATATTTATGTATGTGCAAACAGTAGAAGAGTTGATGACCGGTGTAACCGGCGTGGATTTCGTACAGCCTTGGTATCGTTGCGTGTCAACCAGCAAGGGCAACACCGGAATGGCGCTTGGCGGTATCGGTACCGCAATTACTGCAACACCTGCAGGTACAACGCCCTGTTTTCATTTTTATAATGGCTGCGGCATCGAGAACGAAGACGGCCAGACCATCGAGCTCAACAACTACTTCTATGGCGAATGTATCAGCGATGATCTGACCCTGCAGATACGCAGTCATTCGTTTTTCCAGGAAGATTGCGTTGCATTTCCACTGGTCGATCATCGTGGTGAGAAATATTTCACCGGCAATGAATCCGAAGAACAGGCGCTGGACATTCTCAGGCGCATCATTGTCACCGATACGTTTGTCGAGGATAACTATGAAAATCTGTGCAAATGGGGACTGATCAGTCAGGAGAAACAGGGAACTCTGTATCATTCACGCAAGGAAAGCGATTACCGTTTCAGAAACTATGCCTTTCTGCTGAATATATTCTCGTTCAGCGTGACCAGAAACATCGTGTTCACGCGGTCGCTAATTGCCGATCTGCAATGCTCGCATCGCCTCTTCAAGGAGTGTTATCCATCAGGCAAGATGCTGTACGAATTCCAGTATCCACTCAGCGTGACGCATTATCGCGAGGAAACACAGCGCTGCGTTGTCAAGAAAATCCACATGAGCTGCATCTCGCCGGACAATGAACGGCTGTGCAACATGCCGGCATACATGACGGGATTCCAGGTGACCAACCCTACCTACGAAGCGATGGATGTGTCGTTCGTCCTCTCCGTTGAAAACTTCATCGGTTATGACCTGGTGAAGACCAGGACCGGCGTTCAGGATGCATTGTTGCGCATGCAACGCGGTTTCAAGGGACAGAAGGGCGAAAGCTATGTCGAGGAGCTTGGTGACAGCCGGATTCACGGTTTCGTTTTCAATCAGGACGATAACGCACACAGGGGTGATATTCAGGGGGAACTCTGTTTCGCCGTGATCACCCGGAACTCGGATGACATGCTGGTGACGATCAAGCCAGCATATTTCATTGGCACCGAATCGAATGTGGTCAATGCGGGCATCGCTGTCGGCAAGATTCATGACGTAAATGACGATGCGGTGTCCTTCACCGGCAGGGAACCCCGCTGCGGCGCGTTCTGTGTATCGTTCCGGGTCATGCCCGGAGAAACCAAGGGCTTTGGTGTTTCAACCGTGCTGGATATTCCCGCGTTGCAGATAGGCGATTACTCTGCGCAGAAAAAGTACACTGCGTTCTTTGCTGATCCGGTGAATCGCAGCAGAACCATCGCGCGCTATATTTTCGAGAACCGCGAAAAACTGTACACCCATGAATGGGTATATCGTGAATCGTTGCGTCATAAGCAGGTACTGGATTCCGGTGTCATTGATTCCGCGGTTGTCGCGCGGCTGCGGCAGATGCTTGCAGACAATATGTCGTTCATTGCCGAATCGGCCGTGTGGGATGCCAATGACCGTTTTCTGGTGCGTGAATGCATTGATTATCCATTCTTCAATTCGCTGGATGTGTATTTTTACGGCTCATTCGGACTGCTGAAGCTGTTACCGCAGGTCGATAATCGTATCGTCAGGGAGTTTGGTGAATCCATTTTGTCCGAGGATCTGCGACCCAAGCTGTTTGGTTCATTCGTGCGTTTCCGTGATGGCAGAATCAATCAGGCCTTGCGCGGTGTGCGCAAGGTGCTGGGCAGTACGCCGCACGACATGGGTACGCCATTTGACGCCGCGGCGAATGCCTACTCGTGGAAGGATGCAGCACTGTGGGTTGATCTGGCGCCCAAGTATGTGTTGCTGGTGTATCGCAGTTTCCTGACCACGCGCGATCTTGCCCTGCTGCGTGACAGCTGGCCGTCAGTTAAACAGGCGCTGGAATACATCCGCGAAAAATTCATCGGCGATGAGGGATATCTGCCGGTCTCCGTCGGTTATGCCAATACCTTTGACAATCTCCGCGGCGATGGCATCTGCATCTATCCGGCGTCGTTGTGGGTCGCGGGGCTGCGTGCAGCGGAAGCCATGGCCGTGCTGCTGGGTGAACACGCTGCGGCAAAGTCATATGCAGAGATGGCAGCCAGGGGCAAGGCACAATTGCTGGCGTGTTTATGGGACGAGCAGGCGGGCATGTATCTTTACAGTGTTTCGCCGGTACGCAGGATACATATTGATGAAAAGGAATTTGCCGCTGCATGCAACAGCAACGATGGCCGGTTTAGTGCGCTGCTTGAAGCCATTGGCGGCAAACCGCTGGCGAATGGCAGCATCAATACTTTCCTTGCCGCAATCAATGCATTTGTGGATGACGATGCCGCAACACTCGCTGTCAAACAGCTCGCGCCAGCCGGCTCGCTGGATGCAACTCAGCTGCATGCGCTGCAACAGTTGCATCGTCTGTCCAAGATGGAACGGCGCGCATTAAAAAAGCGTTTTGTTCACGCCTGCCTGCCGGGCATGTTCATCAAGGATTTCGAGACGGCGGTGGTACAGGCCGAATGCGACCATGTATTCGCCAATCAATTGTGTGCCGACACGTATCTTTACTACCTTGATCTGCCGGAAATCACCGGCATTTCGGCCAGACGCCGCATCCTGAAGAACATCATGGAGCAGAACATCGCCGGCGGCGAATATCGCATCGGTGCTTCCAATCTGGTGGCGCGCGGTGGTGCCGATCTTGATACACATCAGGCACAGGAAGTATGGCTGGGTGTGCAATATTCGCTTGCAGGTGCTTTGGTTGCCGCAGGCATGATTAAAGAGTTCGAAGAACTGATCGTCCGGTTATTCGAAGCAATTTATGAACAGGCAAAGATTCCTTTCGGTATTCCCGAAGGTTTCAATTGCGTTGGCCTGTTCATTGCGGAAGACCTGATCAGGGCGGACATCGATGATGAGGACCTGCGCGCCGAGATCATCGACTTTCTGAAAAAGGCAAACATTCTTTCGGCAGGCAACGTGGTCAATTTCGCAGCCATCGAGGACGCAAGGAAATTCGCAGACTTCTGGGATGACGAAGAGAATGAATATGCCGGATACGTTGGCAGCGAGGAATTGCGTACGTTGTTGCTGGCGACACAGCTGAAATACACCGCGGGTCGTTATTTCCGCGCAGGCATGGTGCACATCCTGCCGGAGATACTGCGCAAGTACAAAATTTCAATTGACCAACAATCCGATGAGGAAGCCTGTCTCGCCATTCTTCGTTCCGCCAGAGCAGGTGAGTTCCTGAAACAACATCACGGGATGCTTTCAAATGTCTAATGGTCGCAACAATATCGGCTATGGCCTGACGCATGCAGAGATCGAACATTTTCTTGCAAGAGGGTTTGTCGTCATCAAGGATGCGGTGAAGAAGAACATCCGCGAGGAATGGTTCAGACACGGATTGCAACGGTTGTCACGTGTCAAGCGCGTACCCGACAACGGCATCATTGAACTGACACATACGCGATCCGAATTTCTGCACGACATTGCGCCGCGGGCATGGAAGGCCGTGACACAGCTGCTGGGCGGTGAGGATCGCGTAGCAGTGCCGCAGGTGCATGATGATTTCAACTTCAACACGCAATCAGTGCCGGAAACGGAATGGTTGCCGCCGGAACGTCACAGCAGCGGCTGGCATATCGATGGTGATTTTTTCAAACGTTATCTTGACAGCCCCGAACAGGGATTGCTGTGCCTGATTCTGTGGTCCGGTGTGTCGTCAAGAGAAGGCGGAACATTTCTGGCATGCGATTCGATCGGCAAGGTGGCCAAGCTGCTGCTGGCCAACAGTTCGCAGGGGCTGGACCCGCGTCCGTTCACACTTCTATATAAAGAGTGCAGCGACTTCGTCGAGATCACCGGCGATGCGGGGGACGTGGTGTTGTGTCATCCATTCATGATCCATGCGCCGTCACCGAGAACAAACGACAACGTGCGGCTGTTGACCAATCCGCCGGTTTCACTGCTAGAACCCATGCAATTCAACCGCGCCGATGCCAGGGACTTTTCACCGGTGGAGCTCGCCATACTCAGGGGACTGGGAGTGGAGAGACTGGAATTCAGCAAGGAAAAAAAACGCGAACAATTCGATCCGTGGCGGCAATCCAGAGCCATCAATGAAGCGGTGTCCTGAAGGCATGAACCATGTGAATGATGCTGGAGCTTGCATGATGAATGAATTGATGATCATCCCGTTTGTATTTCGCCGTTGCGAGTGACATATGGACCGGCCTCTTGCGAAAAAGAAACGAACAGCAAAGTTTTATGCGATGGCGGTTGGCACACCCGCTGCGCTGGCGCTGTGTCTGGTGTTTCTGTTTGGTTTTGACTGGGATGCCAAGGCCATTGATCGCGACAAGATTCGCATCGCGCAGGTGCGCCGCGGCGATCTGGTGGTGGATGTCGCAGGCAGCGGGCGTGTCATGCCGTTCGGTGTGGAATGGGTGGTGGCACGCGTGCCCGGTGTTGTCACCAAAGTGCATGCGGAAGCGGGCGACGAAGTCAGGGAAGGACAGTTGCTGATGGAACTGACCAACAATGAAACCGATGTGCAGCTTGCACAAACCGAATCGAAATTGCTGGAAGCCAGAGCGATGTTGTCCAGCAAGAATTTCGAATTGCTGTCGCAGGAAATGCAATTGCAGTCGGCGGTACTGCAAACACAATCCAGTTATGAAGCGGACAAGGTTATCTACGATTCATATACCAAGCTGATGGATACGGATTACTCGCCGATATCGATGCTGGAATTCCTGAAAGCCAAGGTTGCCTATCAGCAGCAGGAACAGCTCTACAAACTGTCACAGAGCCAGCTTGAAAATTTTGAGAAGAGCAAGGTGGCGCAACTGGATGAATTCAAGTCACGGGTACGTCTGGCAGAACATGAATGCGATCAGTACCGTACCTATGTCAAGGATCTGAAGATCGTTGCAGCCAAGGCAGGTGTGCTTCAGGACTTTGACTACAAGGTGGGACAACAGATCACGGTCGGACAGAACATCGGCAAGATTGTCGATCCGCAATCATTGTTTGTGCGACTCGAGTTACCGGCGATGGAGGCCAACAAGATCGCCAAGGGACAGACCGCGAAGATTGAAGTGAACAGGCAGATGGTGGATGGTGTGGTAACCCGCATTGATCCCAACGTGAAAGGCACCACCATTGATGTTGATGTGCGGCTGACAGGGGGCACCACCTCGGCGAAAGTGGACATGTTTGTCAATGCGCGTGTCATCGTTGCGGAACTGAAAAACACCCTGATGGTTGCGCGTCCTGCCGCCGCCGTTGAAAACGGTGTTACCCAGGTTTACCGGCTGGCCGCCAACAACTCGCATGCTGAGCTGGTCGATATCAACACCGGTGCATTGTCCAGCAACGAAATGCAGGTCACCGGCGGGTTGCACGAAGGCGACAGCATCATCATTTCCGAACTGAATGGCCTGCGCGGCGCCCATTCGGTCCGCATCAACTGATAACCAAGAAACAGGAAACATTCCCATGTCAAAAAAGGTCGTGAAACTGGAGAACATCCACAAGATTTTCCAGACCGAAGAAGTGGAAACCAGTGCTGTCGATGGCGTGTCATTGCATATCGACAAAGGCGAATACATTGCCATCTCCGGGCCTTCAGGCTGCGGCAAGTCAACGCTGCTTTCCATTCTCGGATTGCTGGACGGACCCACGCAGGGCAAGTACTACCTGAACGAACGCGACGTCACCGAGTTGAATCGCGTGCAACTGGCCAATGCACGCAATCGCGAAATTGGTTTCATCTTCCAGTCATTCAATCTCATCGAGAGTCTGTCCGTCATCGAGAATGTGGAATTGCCGCTGGTGTACAGAAAGGACATCAGTGCCAGGGAGCGGCGGCAGCGTGCCGAGGAAGCACTTGAATCCGTCGGCATGTCACACCGCAAGAATCATCGTCCCACGCAATTGTCCGGCGGACAACAGCAGCGTGTTGCCGTGGCGCGCGCCTTTGTGAACCGGCCCGAATTGATTCTTGCCGACGAACCCACCGGTAATCTGGATTCCGAGAGCGCGGGTACGGTGATGCAGCTCATCAAGGATCAGCATGCCAAGGGCGCAACCATCTGCATCGTGACACACGATCCCCGCTACACGCGCGATGCAACACGCACCATTCACCTGCTGGACGGCAAGGTCCGTGAAAACCATGTGTGATGCATGCAGTACCGACAACCAGTGACCTGTACCAATGAAGTTTGATGATGGTGGGGCGTTATGATTTCTTCCTTTGATTTAAAAAAATCGTTTGCTGTACTGCTCAAGGACTACAAGTATTCGCTGGTGGTGATCATGTCACTGGCGCTCAGTCTGGCAGTGACGCTGTTCCTGTTCGATCAGATATACACCATCCGCTACAAGCCGCTTGAATTCAATCATCCGGAAAGAATTGTTTCCATTACCCGTCATGAGAATGGCTGGGGTTACACCACCGGCGGCATCTATTATTTTGATTTCATTTTTTACAACGCGCATCAAACCAGTTTTGAAACACTGGCGCGTTATGAAGACCGTCTGGCAACGCTGCAAACTGATCAATTCAGCGAACGTGTGCAGGGTGCTGCCGTCAATGCCGAGTTCTTCAGGATTGCGTCCGGTGTCAATCCGCTGCTGGGCAGAACGCTGGTGGCGGATGACAACGTTCATGGCTCGCCGCAGGTGGCAGTGATTGGTTATGACCTGTGGCAGCGTTTTTTTGGCGGCAAGCCCGATGTGCTGGGCAAGCAGGTCACACTCAATGGTCTCGTGTATTCCATTGTCGGCGTCATGCCGGAGGGATTCAATTTTCCGGTCAATCATGACATCTGGGTGAACTATCCATTGTGGGACATGCCGCAGGTCAATACACAGGGATGGAATACCATGATCGGCCGCCTGAAACCCGGTGTCACCATTGAACAGGCTCGATCGGAAATGCAGGCGCTGGCGGCGCAGCTGCGTGCCGATTATCCGGAGCAGTTCAAGGGCAAGGATGTGCAGGTGGTGCCATACACCGATGCGTTCTCCGCGCCTGCTGTCACCAGTCTGCACATCATGAGCATCATCGGCACGGTGATCCTGTTGATGGGCTGTTTCAGTGTGGCCAATCTGCTGATTGTCCGGATGCTTGAAAACCAGCGCGAAGCCATGATCAAGACTGCACTTGGCATCCCTGCTAGGCACGTCGCTGCCAAGCCATTGCTGGAATCGTTATGGATGTGCCTGATTGCAGGATTGCTGGCGGTGCTGTGCTGTGCAGTGTTCATCAAGGTGGCGGGCAGTTTCATGTATGCGGATGGACCTTACTGGTGGACATTGAAGTTCAATGGGATGATTCCGCTGCTGGCTGCGATGTTTGTATTGCTCATGTGGCTGGGTACGGGACTGGTGCCGGTGATATTGTCGATGCGCGCACCCACCGGATCGGCGTTGTCCAGCGGCCGCAAGGGTGGCATCAGCGGCAAGTCAGGCACAATCATGAATGTGCTGATCGGCATTCAGATTGTGTGTGCATTCGTTCTGATGGTACTCACCGGCTTGAGTGTTGAAGCACTGATGCGCACACTCAAGGCGGATTACGGTGTGAAGCTGGACAATGTGGCGGTGGCCGATGTGCGTTTGTCCGAATTCTCGCATCCCACACTCAATGACCGCATCAACTATTACGAAACGCTGCAACAGGAAGTTGGCAGGATCGACGGCGTAAGACAGGTGGGATTCATGTCGGCGCTGCCGGGATTTTCAGGCACGACCGTTTCATACCGGCTGCCGGACAGTGGCGTGGATTCGGCCGATAACGTCAACAAGATCTTCGAGATCACTGCCAGCGACAATGCATTTGATGTGCTGGGTGTGAAGCTGCTGCGTGGTCGCACATTCAACCGCTCCGATACTGAAGACTCTACCGCTGTGGGCATTGTCGATGAGCGCACCGCCCGCATGCTGGACAGCAAGGGCGATGTGCTGGGCAGGCAGATACAGATTGATCTGGAGAATAAGGGGCCGCTGATCACCATTGTCGGTGTTGTTTCAACCGTGATGCACGGTTCGCCGATGGTTGAACAAAGCACCATCTTTGGAGATCTCTATCGCCCCATGCGCCAGTTGCTTCCTGCATGGGGAACCATGAACGTGGTTGCGTCAGCAAATTCCGCAACACCATCGCTGTTTGATGACATCAAGTCCGCAGGACGCAAGGTGAATCCGCAGATTGCGGTTGCGGCCATCATGAGTCTGCGCGACCGTCTTGCACAGAACAACCGTCAGATCATGTCCATGGTGTACAACTTTCTGCCGGCTGCATTGCTTGCATTCCTCATGGCATCGCTGGGCATTTATGGATTGTCCACCCGCGTCACCATGCAGAAGACCAACGATCTGGGAA
The DNA here is from genome assembly GCA_035548495.1 of Steroidobacteraceae bacterium. Taxonomy (GTDB): domain Bacteria; phylum Pseudomonadota; class Gammaproteobacteria; order Steroidobacterales; family Steroidobacteraceae; genus CAILZL01. The sequence goes on along the minus strand of DASZSV010000024.1, from coordinate 34,462 downwards.
TCATGAAGGCCATTGGCGCCACCGATGCGGATATCACTGTAACCTTTCTCAAGAAGACAGCATGGCTTCTCGGTGTGAGTCTTGCGATTGGTGTGCTGGTGCTGATGTTCAGCCTGCCGATGGTGACATCGGGCAACTTCGTGTTCACCAAGGGTGCTCTGGTGGCCATTGCAGTATGCGTGGCATTGCTCATTGCTGTGATGGTGATCACGGCCGGCACCGTTCCCGTGATGCTTGCCAACCGGCTTTCACCTCAGGCAGCGCTTAATTACCAGATCGGCGGCCTTGCGGGCACCACGGCTGCAACCAGCCCGATGCACAGTTGATGACACATCAATTTCAGGAGTGACAAAATGAATGCGGTAGTGAAAAGCGCTGATGACATCATCGGCATCGAGCATCAGACAGCTGAAATAAGCAATATCCTGGTAGTCGACTGGAGCCTGGGCAATACCTGCAACTACAAATGCACGTACTGTCCGCCGGAAACTCACAGCGGCTCGCATCCTTTCATGGACATTGAACAGGTGCTGGCATTCTCCCGGCGCATCAACCAGCACTACAAGGAAGGTCTCGGCCGCGAGATATGTTTTCTTTACACCGGTGGCGAAGTAACCATCTTCAAGGACTTCATCCCGCTGATCAAGGCGCAGAGTGAAGCAGGCAACAGAATAGGCATCAGCACCAATGGCTCGAGGGCAGTGAGTTACTGGCATGAAGCCCGCAAATATCTGGACTATGTGAGCATCAGCTTTCACTCGGACCACACCCGGCTGAATCACTTCATCCGCGTCATCAATGCCATCAAGGATCATGTCCAGACGCATGTCAACATCATGGTCAAGCCGGAATATTTCGACCGCTGCATTGAAGCAGCCTATCGTGTTCACGAAGAGACCAGCGAAGTCACCATCGATGTACAGATTGTGCTGGAAAATTTCCAGCGGCCGTTTTCATACACGGATGAACAGCGCGAGAAGATCATGAGCGTGAGCAGGGAGATTAATTCGAATCTCAAGCTGACGCGCGAGAGAAAACCGTTTCGCGGCCTCATGAAGCTGCGCTATGCGGACAATTCGGAACAACTGATCAAGGCCGGCGACATCATCATCAGGAAACTCAATGCATGGAAGGGCTGGCAGTGCAACGTGGGAATCGAGGAACTGGTGGTGAACATGCATGGCGACATTTTTCCAAGCTGGTGCGGCAAAGTCGGCCGGATCGGCAATGTCCGAGATGCGCAGATCGAATTTCCAAAATCAGGTGTCATTTGTCCGGAAGCATGGTGCCCGGGCGGTATATCGGACATCATGGTCTCCAAGACCAGAATGGGCTGAATAATATCCGATGCTGCAACAACGCCATTCCGGAGAAGCAACAGTGATTCAGCCGCAATTGTTTGAAAGCGTGAACATCACTGCGCGACTTAGGTTGAAGAACCGGATTGTGCTTGCGCCCTTGTACTATGAGTGGGACTTCGGTTCGCGTGCCTTCATGCGCTTCTTTGAGGCGCGTGCCAGAGGCGGTGCGGCACTTGCCATGGTGCCGGTTCCAACGCATGGTGGTTTGAGTGATCTGGAAAAGGCTTCGTTCGCAGGTAAATCACGCCCCTTCCTTGACATGATGCACAGCTTTGATTGCAAGGTGGTGCCGCAGATATTTTCCGGTGTGGGTGAACAGATCAATCAGTTCTCAGTAAATGAACTGGCTGTGCTGCCGCAGGAATTTGCACGGGCCGCCGGCACACTGCATCAACTGGGATACGACGGTATTGGCATACATGGCGCACATCATTCCCTGTTCATGTCACTCATCTCGCCGTTGATCAATCAAAGAACCGATCAGTTTGGCGGCAATGAACAGAATCGTTTCCGTTTGCCGCTGGACACAGTGAATGCGATGCACAAGGCGTGTCCAGCATTGCCGGTGTTTTACCGTTTCAGTGCGGTTGACTTTGTCGACAATGGATTTGATATCGGCATGGCGGTTCGCTTTGCAGCCGCACTGGAACTGGCAGGGGCAATGTGCATTGATGTATCTGCAGGCGGCACGGTGTTGTCACCGCAATATTCCGATGCGCCACTGGATGAAGCCGGTGACGCCTGCTTTGCGAAGTATTCTGCAGCGATCAAACAGCACGTGAACATTCCAGTCATCGTCGCCGGGCGCATCAACAGCAGGGCGGTGGCAGAAACAATCATCAGGAACAACAATGCTGATCTGGTTGCAATCGGCCGCATGCTGGTGAAGAACGCGGATTGGCCGAATAACATCCGTAATGAAGTAATGGCAGATGAAACGGTGCCGCTGCCATGAAAATGCTGATCACGGGCGCCTCCGGTTTCATCGGGTCTCATCTTGTCAAACACTTTTCCGATGCCGGTCATCATGTGACCGCGTTTTGCCGCACACCTGAAAAGATAGCCGCACTCAAACATCCGAATATTAATAAGGTGCGAGGCCTGATCGAAGACTTTTCGCTCGTCAGGCAACTGGTTATATCGCAGGATGCCGTGATTCATTGCGCACTGGGCTGGGGAGAAACAGCGGTTGAAATGCTGCAGCGGGATACGTTGCCTGCGATCAATTTGTTTGAGCAGGCCATTGCCGCCAAGGTTAAAAAAATCATTGCCACTTCATCCTGTATGGCCGTTGGCGAGTATCGCCCGCTGATGAGCGAAGACAGCGCATGCAGACCGCTGGATTTTTATGGCGCCACCAAGTTGGCAGTGGAAGGCTATCTGCTGGCGTTGTCGCGCAATACCTCGACGGAATGCAACATTCTTCGCCCGATATACACCTTCGGTAATCCTGTCGCTGCCGGATGTGCCACGCAACCGGATCAACGATTCTGGAACATTGCATCGCAGGCACTCAAAGGAAGACCGGTCAACCTGATCAAGAACGATGGCACACAGCTCATCTGGGTCGGAGATCTCGTGAAACTGTATGCGCATCTGTTGAATACATCAACGACGGCCAAGATCATCACGGCCGGCAGTGATTTCCAGTATTCATGGGAATTTATCGCCGCACAGATTATTACCCGCCTGCGTTCATCAAGCGAAATCGTGTTGCATGACAGCGGATGGCAGGCAAACGGCTGCATCTGGTCCAACGCAGCGATGAAAAAAGTATTGCCGCAGGCGGGTGAATGTCTGGTGCATCTGCGCGACCACATCGAGTACGTCTGCAATCAAATTGAATCGGAACAACGCACCGCCGAACTCACGGGAGCTGTAACATGAGAGAATTTACTGCCGATGGCACATTGAAAAAGCCCAAGGACATGCAGGGTAAGGTTTGCCTGCAACCATTTACCAACGTCGACGTGCACAGTCATGGTGGTGTGCGCTGTTGCAGCGAATCCTGGATGCGTACGGAAATCGGCAACATCAAACAGAATTCCCTTAATGAAATCTGGAACGGCGAAACAATTCAGAAAATACGCGCCAGCATTCTGGATGGTTCCTACAGTTTCTGCGACTGGCACCAGTGTCCCTTCTACAGCAATGACAATCATTACCTGTTCACCATTGATGAGTTGCAGCATCCGGAGAAACTGGATGCGGTGCGGCGTGACAGGGTGATGAAACACCGCAACTGGCTTGCGCCCATCTTCAACAGGGAAACCATCGTGAAGATTCATCCGGCCAACTATAACTTTGCCTATGATGAGTCATGCAATCTCGCCTGCCCAAGTTGCAGGACACGCACCATCGGTTATATAAGAGGACCGGAATACGAACAGCGCAAACAGATCCAGGACGAAGTACTGAAGTACATCGAGTCAGCCGGATTCGACAATGTGGGGCGCATCAACATCTCCGGTTCAGGCGAGCCATTTTCGTCGAAATTATTCAAGGAATTTCTTTTCAGCTTTGACGGACGTTCACGCAAGAATCTGGACATCAACATCCAGTCGAATGGCGTGCTGTTTGACCGCAAGGCATGGGAAAAGATGGAAAAGATACAGGACAACATCAATGAAGTGCTGATTTCCATTGATGCCTGTACCGCGGAGACCTATGACAAGGTGCGCGTCAACGGCGATTTCGACAAGCTGATGGCTAATCTGGAGTTCATGAAATCGCTGTATGAACAAGGCAGGATCCGGCGCTTCATGCTGGCGTTTGTGGTGCAGTACCGTAATTATCACGAGATGCGCGGTGCGATCGAAATCGGCAAACGGCTGGGTGTTGAACGCATAGTGTTCAATCTGCTCAATGACTGGGAGACATGGTCCAGGGAACAATATGAACACAATGCCATCTGGAAGAGTTTTCACCCTGAATTCCCGCAATTCATAGCGACATTGAAAGATCCGATTTTCTCCGATCCCATCGTTGATCTTGGAAACATGCAGCAGTACTGGATGATTGCCAACAGTGCCGACGCGGCCGGGATGCAGACGCCGGTGACGGAAGAAGCGCACGCCGGGGAAGCCGTGACAGAATGACCACCTCCTGTGAATTCGACATCCGGGAATGCACGGCAGGCCGTGCCGGAACCAGGCTGATACTGAGCAATGGCAGTGAGCGTGGCGATTACATCCCCTGTACACAGGTACAGAAGCAGTTTGCCTCGCCACACGACGGGGTGCAGCTGTTGAAAGCCTATTATCCCAGCGACCCCAAGTGGACTAACCGGCTGAAGATTTCGCAGGCACATCCCAATCCTGCTGCGACGTATGCATGGGATCACGATTACGATGATTACTGGCCGCTGGATTTTGACGTGGAGAATGGCAGTGTTGAACGCCAGCTCCATGAAATAAAAATGATTGGTGCCGATGTGCACCTGACATTGTCGCTGGACATGTCCCTGAGTGATGCCGAACTGGTGCAGTTGTTCAGCAGACTTGCAGGTTACGGTGTGGTGTATCTACGTATCAATCATGAGGCAAACGGCGCGTGGTTCAGACATCACAAATTGCATACGCGCAAGGAGATCAGTGATTTCTTTGTTCGCTGCCATAAACTTATTCAGTGCCATGCGCCGAATATCAAGACGGTATTCAGCCTGACAGCCGACATTTTCGTCGGCAATCAGGTGAATAGTGTGGTAACGCGCAAACTTGCCTGTCTTGACCAGGCAGGATTACGTGAAGCGCTGGCCATCGCCGATTACTGGTCACTCGACAAATATGTCACGCTCAACTGGGGATGGCCTCACACGCATCCGGCACAGTCGGAGAATTATTTTTCAGGCAGCATCGATACCTGGTGGCGGCTGATTGAAGAGACTTATCTGCTGATGATTCATTGCAACGGTGGCATCATGAAACCGCTGTTCCTGCACGAGTTCAATTCGGATGCCGATGTGGCGGGAGAGGCAGGACAGGCAGAAGCAATCACCACTGTATATAAGAGAATATTGCAGAGCGATTTTCCCTGGCTGGAAGGCATCTGCTTTTATCAATACTGCGATGAAGGTGGACTGGGTTTGATGAAAGGACGCAATGGTGATTACACCGCAACCAGATCGCTGCCCGCCTATGCTGAAGTACTAAAACAGTATGTTCCGCCAATGACGATTGCTGACATGCCATGGCCGCATGCCCACTTTGCATTCGCATGGCCGCATCCGGCTGCCATCAAGGGAATGGCATTGACGTTGTCTGCGCCCGCGGGACAGTTCACGAATTGTTTCAACGCAGCGGTATACCTTGTAGAGAAAGACAACTGGCGGCGGCTTGAAAGCGGTGAGACAGCGTCTGTCAGTGATGTTCATCTGCAGGTATTCATGCCGCCGCGTTTTGCAGGCGGTTGCCTGCGCCATGTAACAACTGTTCACGACGTACGAACGCAACTGGCCGCCTGTCTCAGGGTAAATCATCAAGGAACCATTTCATGAAGCATGAAGTACTGGTAAAAGCACAACTGGAAGAAGCATTCAAAAAGCAGTTTGAATGTGACAACGTCTGCATGGTGAGCAATGGCACACATGCCATTGAGGTTCTGCTCACCGCCATGGACCTGCCGCGCGGTGCGAAAGTGCTGGTGCCTGAACTGTCGTTTCTTGCCACGGCCACGGCGGTGGCACGATGCGGACTTATTCCCGTTTTTGCCGATGTATCACGTGACTACATGGGTCTGACACTGGACAGTCTCAAGGCCATTCATCTGAATCAACCCTTGTCCGCGGTGATTGTGGTACATCTGGCCGGCTTCATCAATCGTGAGTTGCAGGCAATTGCACAGTATTGCCGCGACAACCATTTGCCATTGATCGAGGATTGCGCGCAGATTCATGATGGTTATTACAAAGGCGTACGCGCCGGCAACCTTGGCGATGCGGCCACCTTCAGTTTCCAGTCGTCGAAGCTGTTCAACAGTGGTGAAGGCGGTGCGATCATCTCACGCAACAGTGCGTTGATCCTGCAATGCAAGGCCATCATCAACTGGGGCTGGCCCGGCGAGAACATGGCCGCGCAACTCGATATTCCTTCAAGCAATTACCGGCTGAGTTATCTGCAATGTGAACGGTTGATATCGGAATTTTCGCTGGCGGACAGCAAGGTTGCAGCGTTGCGGAAGTTTTACGGCGAGATTGCGCAAATGGCAACACAACTGGAAAAGACTTTTCTTCCCGCCAGCTTCAACGGCGACTACATTGATTGTCCCTTCTTTTTCATGGTCACGGCCTGTCAGCCGCTGCATCAGCTGGAGCCGCGCAGTCAGTATCCGATGAGCCGTTCCACCGTGGTGCTTGCCATTCTGCGCAAATGGTTTCCCGATCTGGTGGCGCCGTACCGTGAGGCGAACCACGCCAGCAGCAACAACATCAACAGCAGTCACATTGTCGGGCACTATGCCTTTCTGAGAATCAGTCAGTTCACCGATATCGGCTCAATTGAATCCGAGCTGCAAAAGTTGTAACAGGAATTTTTCATGACCCAGCTAGTCGTTAGCGGCATCCGCAAACAATACCGGCAATTGCAGGCGCGCGATGAGCGGTTTGGCATGCTGAAGAATATTTTTTCGCCGGTGTACAGAAATGTCACTGCGCTTGACGATGTTTCCTTTTCAATAAGGAAAGGCGAGCGCGTTGCGCTGCTTGGCCAGAATGGCGCGGGCAAGTCAACATTGGTGAAAATCCTGTGTGGCGCATTGTCGCCCACCACGGGAACGGTAAGCCTTGACGGCAGGGTCATTGACCGTCATTCCTATGCGTTCAAGAAGCGCCTGGGAATTGTGTTTGGACAACGTACGCAGTTGTGGTGGGAGCTGCCAATCACGGAGTCATTGCTGGCGTTGAAAACCATTTATGAAGTATCGGATGAAAATTACATCACCACGCTCAAATTGTTTGAAGAGTTGACCGGCATGAGCCGACTCTTGAAGACACCGGCGAAAAACCTGTCGCTGGGACAGCGGACACTGTGTGAAATACTGGCGGCATGCATTCATCTGCCGGACATTCTGCTGCTTGATGAGCCGACCATCGGACTCGACCTTGAAGTCAAGGACAAGGTGAGGAGACTGATCAACCACATGAATCGCCATTTTGGCATCACCGTGATTCTGACATCGCATGATACGTCGGACATCGAGCATATTTGCGACCGCATACTGCTGATCAATGCGGGCAGGCTGATATTCGACAACAGCGTGCATCGCTTTATCAGTGAACATGGTGTGTTCTATACCCTTAAAGTAACCACACAGCATGATATTGACTGCGGACAGATCGGTGTGCATCTGGTGCATGAAGGTATCGTGGGTTTTGCCGCCAATCCGGAGAATACCAGGGGATGCGAAATCACGTTTGACAAGACCAAGATAGAACCGATGACGATGGTGAAGAAGGTAGGTTCCCTGTTTGCCATTGATGAATTCCACATTCAGGGAGCATCCCTGGAGAGTGCCATCAAGTATGCGTACAGCAAACATGCCGTTTCGTAAATACCTGCCCATCAGCAGGATCGGTTTCATGACCATGATCACCTACCGGTGGGAGTGCATGTTCGCGGCCGTGTCGAGTTTGTTCACGGTATTCTTTGCGTACTATCTGTGGCGTGCGGTTTACCGCGCATCGACGACATTGTCCACACAGGGTTTTGAAGTGACCTTTGCATACGTGGCGATATCGGTGGTGTTGCTGGTGACGTTCAATACGTCCGCCGAAACGAATATTTCACGCTCCATCATCAGCGGCGATGTCATCAGGGATATTGTACGTCCGCTTGGATTCCATGATTCACAAATTGCAGCGGCCATCGGTACCATGGGATTGCGGTTCCTGCTGGTGTTCATTCCCTGCATGACGGTGATACTGCTGTTGCTGCCTCATGGAATGATTGGTGCGCGCAATGTGTGGTTGTTTGCGGCAAGCCTGAGCGGTTCTTTCATCATTCTGTTACACATCGACATGCTCACTGGTCTGGTCGCCATCAAGACCGAGGCGGTGTGGGGTGTCAGGCTGGCAAAGGAATACATTGTCTCGGTTTTCAGCGGTGCATTGATCCCGCTGTACCTGTTGCCATCCTCGTTGTCGAAAGTGATGCTGTTGCTGCCTTTTCAGGGGATCTGCCATACGCCGGTGACATTGCTGACATCGCGCAGCATGTCCGGCATGGAAATGTGCCGCTTGCTGGGCATGCAATTGTTCTGGTGCGTGGTCCTGATGCTGGTGGTCAACCGGGCGTTGAAACGCCTCATCACAAAAATAGAAATCAACGGTGGCTGAGATGAAAAGGCATGTGCAGCTGTACCTGATGTTTCTGTCAAAGCATCTAAAGACATTGATGGTCTACCGCGCCGACTTTGTCATCGGTATCGTTTGCCTGTTACTGTCGTTTGCACTGGCCCGGTTTTCCATCTGGGCCATCTTTCAGAGAACGCAGAACATCGACGGCTGGATCAAGAGTGAAATCATCTTCGCATATGGTTACAACCTGATGGTGTCGGGCGTGGCGTGGCTGTTCTTCAATCAGGCATGGGGTTTAAGGGATGCCGTTACCTCGGGCGGATTCATCAAGTACAAGATCAGGCCGCTGAATCCGCTGTTTCATTTTTTTGCAGAATCCTTTGACATCCGCTCCATTGCAACCATTGCGCTTGGCGTGTTAACACTGCATGCAGCAGCGGGTTCGACCGGATTTCACTGGACACTGCCGCGCACCGGCGAGCTGGTTCTTCTGACATTGATGTCTGCGGCATTGTTTGCGGGAATGATTGTTCTTGCCAGCGCCATGGCATTCTGGTTCACCATTTCCAATCCTCTGCTGGGATTTCTGGCAAGCATTCACGGCGTTGCATATTTTCCTCTGGGCATTTACGGACGCATGATGGGAACTCTGCTATCTACATTGCTGCCCATCGCATTCGTATCGTTCTATCCATGTTCCATATTGATGGGAAAAACGCCCAGCGTTGTTCCACTGTACGCCATGCTGGGCATTATTGTGGTGTTGTGGATGGTGGCGGTCAGGCTCTGGCTGAAGGGAGTGCAGCGTTATGAATTGCCTGCAACGTGAGACTGATTTGCACGCAGGGCGTGAATGTTCCGAGAGGGCATTGTATTTGTATGACGCATTCTCTGTGAATACTTCCGTCGGTGATTTTCTTTCGCATGAAAACAATCGGAAGAAGCGTGCAGACATTGACTCCTGGGTAAAACAACTGATCTGGCAAGGGGATAATCATGAAGCATGTCTGTTTTAGTACAGCGCGCCTGATGCTGTTGACTGTGCTTGCGATGTTGTCGTTATCAGCATGGGCGGCGCCTCAACCATCGCCATCGCACTGGTGGAATGAAAGCGTGAAACTTCCGCTCAAGCCCGGACCCAGGGCAAGGGCGTTACCCTTGATTTCAGTGGAAGGCAATCACTTCGTCAAAGCGGGCGGTGGTCCCATCCTGTTTCGCGGTGTGTCGGTTGCAGATCCCGACAAGCTCGTCAGCCAGGGACACTGGAACAAAGAATTGTTTGCCGCAGTAAAGGGCATGGGTGCAAATATTGTCCGCATTCCCGTACATCCCGTTTCATGGCGCATTCATGGCGAGCAGGGTTCCATTGCATTGCTCGATCAGGCTGTAGACTGGTGCACTGATCTGGGTCTGTATGTGATCATCGACTGGCATTCCATCGGCAATCTCAAATCCGGCCAGTATCACGATTCCATGTATGCCACCACACAACAGGAAACGTTTGCTTTCTGGCGGATCATCGCTCAACATTTCAGCGGGAACAATACAGTCGCGTTTTATGAATTGTTCAATGAGCCCACTCATTATGGCGGCATGCTGGGCAATATGAGCTGGAGCGAATGGCGGCAGCTTAATGAAGAAATGATCAGTATCATCCGCTACTCGGATCACGAAACCATTCCATTGGTAGCCGGATTTGATTGGGCCTACGATCTCGGCAATCTTCGTTATGAGCCGGTAAATGCACCTGGCATTGGATACGTGACACATCCCTATGCCTTCAAACGCGGCCAGCCGTGGGAGCCACGCTGGGAAGAGGACTTTGCATTTGCAGCCAAACAATATCCCGTCCTCGCAACAGAAATCGGTTTTGACCTGAAATCCGGCGACGTGGTTGATGATCAGCATTACGGCAATCGCGTCACGCGGTTTCTTGAATCACATGGTATTGGCTGGGTGGCGTGGGCGTTTGATCCTGATTGGGGGCCGTCATTATTGAAGAGTTTTGATGGATTCAAGTTGACCAGCACTGGCGAATTCTTCAAGGCGGCCTTGCAACGGCCGGCGACGCCTCAATGCAGTTCCAGCGGGCATCCTGATGAAGAATGTTCCGACAACTACAAATACGAGGTGATCTATCGCGCGGCGCCAGCGACCTATACCGCATCTCTGGTCGATGCTTTGTCAGGAAAACTGCTGACTGGCACAAGTAACGCCAACAATGCACCGACCGGAGCCCTGCCCGCTGTTTCTGCTCTGAACAATCAGCAATGGATGATTGAACCGGTCGAAAACCTGGGATATGTGCGATTGAAGAATGTCGGGTTCGGTACATATCTTAACGTTGCAAGTGACGCTGAGGGCGCGGAGGTTGTTACATACACACTGAATGCTGGCTGGGGCAGCGAGGAATGGATTATTGAACCAATTGCCGGCAACAATGAGATAAGACTTAAAAATGTCTGGACCGGCAAGTATCTTACGATCACGGGTGCCGGCAATACGGCGACAATACATTTGCAGTCGCTCACTGGTGATGACTCAGGCCAGCGATGGTTGATCAAACAGTCGAAAAGTCCACAATGACACTCGTTATGAGTTGACGGAAGGTGTCTTGAAACACCATGCGCCAAAAGGAACATGTAAATTAAGATGATAAGTCTGTTATTGCGGCGTTAAGATACGCTTCTTGACGCTGGCCGTGCTGAAGAATGTTTTTATCGCACTGCTGGACATGCAAGGCCGCAGGAAAGCATTGTTACAAACAGAAAGTAAGGAACAAGAAAATCATTTAATGAAGGTGATTCAATCATGAAATATGCGAATGTGAGAGTGGGGTTGCTTGGATTGTTGATGATGTTCATGCTGCCGCTGGCGCAGGCAGAAACGCGCCCATCATCATCGGGCTGGTGGAATGAGAGCTGGACAGCGCCCCCGCCCAATCCCAGGGCCAAGGTATTGCCGCTGATTTCGGTGCAGGGCAATCACTTCGTCAAAGCGGGTGTTGGTCCCATCCTGTTTCGCGGTGTGTCAGTTGCAGATCCCGACAAACTCATCAGTCAGGGTCACTGGAACAGGGAACTGTTTGCAGCCGTCAAGGATATGGGCGCGAATCTGGTAAGAATTCCGGTGCATCCTGTTTCATGGCGCATTCATGGCGATAAAGGTTCCATTGCGTTGCTCGACCAGGCTGTGGACTGGTGTACTGATCTTGGCCTGTACGTGATTATCGACTGGCATTCCATCGGCAATCTCAAGTCGGGTCTGTATCAGGATCCCATGTATGTCACCACGCAACAGGAAACGTTTCAGTTCTGGCGGCTGATTGCGCAGCACTTCAAGGGCAACAATACCGTGGCGTTCTATGAGTTGTTCAACGAACCCACTCATTACAACGGCATGCTTGGTTCAATGAGCTGGGCGGAGTGGCGGCAATTGAATGAGGAAATGATCGGGATTATCCGTTTCTGGGACAAGGAACATATTCCACTGGTGGCGGGATTTGACTGGGCCTACAACCTTAACGATCTGCATTTCGATCCTGTGAATGCGCAAGGTATTGGTTATGTTGTGCATCCTTATCCCTTCAAGCGTGGCCAGCCGTGGGAGTCACGCTGGGAAGAAGACTTTGCATTTGCAGCTGGTCAATATCCGGTCATCGCAACCGAAATCGGCTTTGATGCCAAGCCAGGTGAACCTGCAGGTGAACAGGACTATGGCAACCGTATCACGCGGTTTCTGGAATCACGCGGTATCAGTTGGGTAGCATGGGCCTTTGATCCCGACTGGGGTCCAACCCTGTTGAAGAGTTTTGATGGATTCAAGCTTACCGGCAGTGGCGAGTTCTTCAAGGGAGCCATGCACCGGCCAATGCCGGATCTGTGCAACAAGAACGATACGGATCCGCGTTGCAAGAACGACTGATATGTTTTGAGACAGATTCTAGTCATGACCAACTGCATGGATGCGGTTGCTCTGATAATGCCGTGTGAATGGTTGAAGCAGTAGAGCAGGAATGCTCTTCTGCTTCAGGATCGGCATCAAGATCAGAATTGGGACGATCAGCAATCAGGCAGCGTGGACGGATTGAATGTGTGCCAGCACAAATCAGCGCTGTTCGAGAATGAGACGTGCCGGATCATCATCCGCAAGAATGTGTTTGTAATCTTCACCACGCAATGCATCCAGCTTCAAAGTCACTTCCCTGAAATGTTCAAGCTCACCAGTAAGATCACCAGAGCTGAGATATTGCAGGACATTGGCAATTTGCCCGGTCAGGTGAGCATGATGTGCAATGGATGCTGAAAACACGTCAAGCCTGTTCCTGATGAGGTCCTTGACATGCTGGGGTGCTGCCTTGATGTTGTAGTACAACGGATATTCCAGGATATTGAGATGTATCTTGCCAGGATCGCAGAATTTCCTGTCGAGGATGAATTGCAATAATTTATCCAGTGAACCTATGTTCAGAAGACTCACGGTTGGGGTGCAGGCAACCTTGATGTGTGGAGTTAGCTCGCCAAGCAGGCGCCGGTTTTCGACGAGATCGGCAAAGCGCGTGCCTTTCCTGACATAGGAGGCAGTTTCATTGATGGCGTCCAGGCTGATGCAGAGTTCAACATTGCTGAAATGACGCCAGAAATCAAAAATGGTTTTGCCCCTGAATTGCACCTTCATGAAGTTGCTGTTGTAGACCAGCCGTACGTCGGTGCGGCCCTCTGCAATCAGCATGTCCAGTAAGGCGTAGTGTTCCTCCATGACCAGCGGTTCGCCGCCAGCGAAATAGAACTCCACTGCATTGGGCAGGTAGTTGCGTATCTGTTGCAGCAGGGAGGCGGAGTCGTTGCTCGCTTTTATTAATGCCTGATTGTCTGCGGCCAGTCCCAGTGCTTTGGCATCATCGAACCACAGACTGCTTGATTTGTGCTCGCAACTTCTGCATTTGAGATTGCAGAGATTGGAGAATCTGAGATCGAAATAGACCGGATCATCAGGCGTCACAGCAGCACGCTCGATGAAACGCGCGAATTTCTCGTTGCTGTGGGTGCGCAGACTATGGTGTTTGCCGCGCTCCTGGCTGTAACAGATTTCACAACCGGGAATGTAAGCGTCATTCAGCATGGCAGTGCGCAGTTGCCGGTATTTTTCCGATTGCCACAGGTCTTGCAGCGTACCGTCATTGACGTTGCCCATGGCAGTACTGTTGATACAGCAGGGACTCAGGTCACCCGAACTTTCCATGTGGATGTGAACAAAGGGCAGAATGCAGAAATGTTTACCACAGGCTGTCATGATTGTTAGCGGTCACCTTGTCGTGCCGGGTGCTTTTCCAGAAGAGTTGCAACCATATTGCTTGGTGGCGTTGTAATTTAACTCAAGTTCAATGCAAATATGTTTTAATTTCCGGGGTTTGGCTATACTGACTGAAAACGCAGACAAATAAGTTGTATGTCAAAAGCCGCGGTTTACTGCATGGGATCAATCCATGAATTGCCGCGGCACCATCAAGGGTCCGGCGTATTGTGGGGAAATATGAGTTCGATCACCAGAGTCGTTATCGGTGTCATTGCGTTGACCCTGTCAATCAGTGCCGGTGCCGCATCAACCGCGGTGTCAGCCGTGGAGAAGCATGGTGCGCTGTCGGTCAAAGGCAATCAGATTGTGGACAGTCATGGCAAGCCGGCATCATTTGCAGGCCCCAGCCTGTTCTGGAGTAATAGCGATACGGAAGGCTTTGTGGATCGCTTGTATCATGAAGACCGCTTCTACAATGCTGGCGTCGTTACCTACGTACACAACCAATGGAAAGCCACCATCATTCGTGCCGCCATCGGCGGTACCACCCCAGGTGGCTACATCACCAATCCGGAAGACAACATGCAGCGCGCACAGCGGGTCATTGATGCCGCGATTGCGCAGGGCATGTATGTGATTGTCGATTGGCATTCGCATGATGCATACAAGTATCCGGACGTTGCCATCAAGTTCTTCGAGGCCATTGCAACCCGCTATGGCAACCATCCGAACATCATCTATGAGATATACAACGAACCGCTGGGCAATGTTGACTGGGCAACCATGGTCAAACCCTATGCGGAACAGGTGATTCAGAAGATACGTGCCATCGACCCCGATAATCTGATTGTGGTCGGCACGCAGACCTGGTCACAGGATGTCGACAAAGCGGCTGATAATCCGATCACGGGGTTCAGCAACATCGTGTATTCACTCCACTTTTATGCGGGCAGCCACAAGGAAAGCCTGCGCAAGAAGGCCGAATATGCCTTGAACAAAGGCATTGCACTGATGGTCACCGAGTGGGGCAGCGTCAATGCTAATGGTGATGGCGGCATCAACAGGGTTGAAACCGGGCGCTGGTTGCGTTTCATGCGTGCGCATTACCTGACCAATTGCAACTGGGCATTGAGTGACAAGAAGGAAGGCGCATCGCAACTGAAAAATGGCACACCTGCCGACGGCAACTGGACCGATGCCAATCTGACCAAGGCCGGATTATTGGAAAAGAATATTGTGCTGCACTGGGAAAAGTAGAGTGGCTGCGCAGATCTTGCGGCTGATTTCAGTATTGCTGGTGCGATACCAGCCAGCGGTACAAGTCCAGAAATGATTCAGCAGCCTTGTGCGCATTCTTTTGCCAGTCATTGCCGGCATCGTCATCGCTGCCATCGGTGACATATTTGACACAGGCAAAATTGCCGCGCTCCAGCAAACATACCTTGGCCAGTGCGTATGCTTCCATGTCAACTACAGTGTACTCGCTGCCTGTTTGCGCTGTGACAAAGGAATCACCGCTGCCGCAAATGGCAGCGGGAAGATGGCCAAACACGGGTTCGAATTTCAGCAAGGCGGGTGTGTCCTCGAATGGGGTAACACCTACTTCAAATCCCAGTCCGCTCACGTCCATGTCACGCTGCAAGAATTCGTGGCAGGCCAGTAGTGATCCCTTGCGATGAACGTGACTGCCCGCGGTGCCAAAATTGACCACCAACGGTAATGGCCGTGATTGATGATTGTATCGGGCCAGTTGCCGGGTAAGTGCGATGGCGGCATTCACCTTGCCCAGCCCGGTGTACAGCACGGGCACACCGGCCGCTTCAAAAACACCTTGCGATTCCTGTTGCAAGGCCATGACCACCAGCACCGGTGGCAGAGGATCAGCCGGGTTCATACGAAATGACTGCACGCAGTGACAGCTCGCGCCATGAATAGTGCTTTATCAGTTTGAGATCAATGAGTGCTGCAAGTGCACGCACCTGATAACCAGCCTGTGCGCACAACTCTGCGGTTGCAGTCATGGTGCCGCCAGTGGCGAGCACATCATCAATGATCAGCAAGCGTCCAGTGCCACGCTGCATTTCCAGTATGCCAGTGCCGTATTCCAGTTGATATGCCATGTCCACCACCGGCGGCGGCAACTTGCCTTGTTTACGTACGGGAACGAATCCCTTGTTGCGGCGCGCTGCCAGTGCTGCGCCGAGAATGAATCCGCGCGATTCAATACCGGCCAGCGCATCAATGGAATGCCATTCTTCATTGCTGAACAATGCATCCAGTGCGGCCACAGTTGCATCAAAGCGCTCGCGCAACAGGGGCGCAATGTCGCGGAACAGAATGCCCTGCTTCGGAAAATCGGGAACATCGCGGACGTATTGTTTTAAGTTATTCATGGCCGTGCGACTTTAAAAATTCTCCGGCATTCTGGAATAACTTTTCCACAGACACAACACATTTCGTGCATGTCTTCATCGCCAATATTGTTTTTCCGGTGTTGCATCATAATCACCGTCGCGAAGTTTGTTAGCGTTACATCTGTATCGTTTTGCTTAACCTGACAATTTGCAATGGAGGCAGCGATGAAGCATCACGGCGCTTTTGGTGCTGTGATGCTTCATTACTTGTTTCACCACTTATTTGTTGGCCAGATTGGCTTCTTCTTCCGCGGTGGCCACGCCCAGCCGCTTGTGCATGATCGGGCTGGTTGTGGTGTATTGCAGGAAGACTTTCTTGCCGGGTTCCAGATGTTCCTTGATGGCAAACGCAGCCAGCGCGGCTTCGTGAAAGCCGGAAAGAATCAGTTTCTTCTTGCCGGGATAAGTATTGATGTCACCGACAGCATAAATGCCGGGAATACTGGTCTGGAATTTTTCCGTGTCTACGGTGATCTGGCGCTTGTTGATATCAAGACCCCATTCGGCAATGGGTCCGAGTTTGGGATGCAGGCCGTAGAACACCAGCAATTGATCGGCATCAACCACGCGGGTCACGCCATCGGCGCATTGCACGCGAATGCCTTTCAATGTGTCGCCGTCTTCAACCAGTTCCTTGACGTTGCCGATAAGAATGTCGGCACGATGTTCATCGCGCAGTGCTTCCAGTTTTTGCACCGTTGCATGTGCGCCGCGAAATTCCGGACGGCGGTGCACCAGGATTACACTGTTGGCATGATCCGCAAGCACCACGGCCCAATCGAGCGCGGAGTCGCCACCACCGAGTACCACCACATCCTTGCCTGCAAAAGCCTTGGGATCTTTCACGCGGTATTGAATCTGTCCGCCTTCATATTTTTCTGCATTGGGTACCGGCAACTTGCGTGATTCAAATGCGCCCACGCCACCGGCAATGATGACCACACCGGCATCAAAGCGTGTGCCTGCACTGGTCACGACATCAAAGCGGCCATCTTCTTTTTTCTGCACGGTTTGCACCGTCTGTCCAAGATGAAACTCCGCACCGAATGGCTTTATCTGTTCCAGTAATTGATCAGTGAGTTGTTGACCGGTGCAAACGGGCACGGCAGGAATGTCATAAATGGGCTTGTCGGGATACAGTTCGACACATTGACCGCCGATCTTGGGCAATGAATCCACCAGATGTGCTTTCAAGCCCAGCAATCCCAGTTCAAAGACCTGGAACAAGCCGCAGGGACCTGCGCCCACAATCACGGCGTCGGTTTTGATGGTGGATTGATTATCAGGGGCGGTTGCGGAAGTGGTTGAGGACACGATGCAGCTCCGGTTCATTTGCAAAAGAAGAAAGATGAAAACCCGCAGCATGGGCGAAACCTTTTTCTTCGATCCAGCTGCGATTGAATAAACGTGATTGATACTTGTGGCCGCTGTCGCACAGGATGGTGACGATGGTGTGGCCGGGGCCCAGTTGTTGTGCCACCTGCACGGCAGCTGCGACATTCACGCCGCTGGTGCTGCCAAGAAATAATCCTTCCTTGCGCAGTAATTCGTACACCATGCTGACGGTGTCCATGTCGTTGACATGCACGGCATCGTCGATTGGCGTGTCCTGCAAATTGGCAGTAACGCGTCCGATGCCGATGCCTTCGGTGATGGAACTGGGGCCATTGGCCTTGAGTTCGCCATCGCGAATCCAGTGATACAGCGAACTGCCCTGTGGGTCAGCGAGACAAGTTTTTACTTTCGTGCTTTGCTGTTTCAGATAACGCGCAACGCCACCCAGTGTGCCGCCTGTACCGGTGGCACAGACAAATGCATCGATGCTGCCCTGTGTTTGCTGCCAGATTTCCGGACCCGTGCTGTCAATATGCGCCTGACGATTGGCGACATTATCAAATTGATTCGCCCAGACGGCGCCGGGAAGTTGTTCCGCAATGCGTGCGGCAGCTTTCTGATAATGATTGGGATCGGAATAGGGAACCGCCTTGATCGGCAACACTTCAGCACCCAGTGTTCTGAGTATCTGGAATTTTTCGTGCGATTGATTGTCCGGCATGGTGATGATCAGTTTGTAACCGCGTGCGTTGCACACATGCGCAAGACCAATGCCGGTATTGCCTGCCGTGCCCTCGACCACAATGCCGCCGGGTTTCAATCTGCCGCTGCGTTCTGCATCATCAATCATCCACTTCGCCGCACGATCTTTCACTGAGCCGCCGGGATTCATGAATTCCGCCTTGCCCAGGATTTCGCAGCCGGTTGCCGCACTCAGATGTGCAAGCCGGATCAGTGGCGTGTTGCCGATGGCATCGGCAAAGCCATTGCGA
Organism: Steroidobacteraceae bacterium; assembly: GCA_035548495.1. GTDB lineage: Bacteria > Pseudomonadota > Gammaproteobacteria > Steroidobacterales > Steroidobacteraceae > CAILZL01. The sequence continues at coordinate 15,774 of DASZSV010000024.1, read as the reverse complement.
ATCCCATCGCCAATCAGCGGGTCGTTTGCGGTTTTCATGGTTGCTTTAATCAATGTACTTCCTGGAAGTAGGGCGGGATATATCCCGCCTCCGGAAAAGATGGCGGGTTACAACCCGCCCTACGATCTCCAAATTAAAACTCTCAGTATCAGTAACCCAGCAGGCTTATTTCATCGTCACTTCATGTCAATATGTTCACGATCCGCCTGCGCCTGTGTTGCAGTAGTGTTGAACCATTGCAACTTCGGATGCAGGCGTGTGACTTCACCAACAATCAGCAATGCAGGTGATTGCACTTTCGCAGCACGCACTTCATCCACCAGCGTTGCCAGCGTCGCAACAATCACGCGTTGATTGTCACGTGTGCCCTGTTCAATTACTGCGGCAGCGCGCGATGCCGGAGCACCATGTGCCTGCAATTCGCGAACAATATCTGCCAGGCCATTCAGGCCCATGTAGAACACCGCGGTTTGATGTTCTTTCGCCAGTGCATCCCACTCAACGGGCAGCATGCTCGCGGCTTCACCTTGTGCATCGGCATGCCTCATGTGTCCAGTTGCAAAGGTCAGCATTTGCGCATGATCACGATGCGTCAGCGGAATACCCGCGTACGCAGCACAACCCGCGGCAGCCGTAATGCCCGGCACTACTTCAAAACGCACGCCGTGTTCAACAAGCAGTTCCAGTTCTTCGCCACCGCGGCCAAACACAAAAGGATCGCCGCCTTTCAAACGGCAAACACGTTTGCCCTGTTTGGCCAGATCCACCAGCAATTGGTTGATGTCCTGTTGCGATACATACGCCTTGCCTGCTTCCTTGCCGACATAGATGCGTTCAGCATCGCGCCGCACCAGTTCCAGCACTTCAGCGGACACCAGCCGGTCATACACGACGACATCGGCGTTTTGCATCACGCGCAAAGCGCGCAATGTTAACAGACCTGGATCGCCGGGGCCTGCGCCCACCAGTGAAACTTCTCCCTGCGGTGCGGAATGTGGTGCGGACGCAGGTTGTTGATCAATCACTGACTCGATACGTTGCCGTGCCTGCTGTTCGCGGCCAGCGAGTACGTCGGCCGCAATATCACCATCAAAGAAACGTTCCCAGAAACGGCGGCGTGCATCGGGATTGCTCACGCGCTGCTTGACCTTGCTGCGCAATTCACCCGACAGCTTTGCGAGTTTGCTCAAACCGCTGGGCAGCAGCGCTTCAATTTTTTCGCGCAAGCGTCGAGTCAATACCGGCGCATCACCACTGCTGCCGATGGCAACAATCACCGGTGAGCGATCGACAATGGCAGGCATGATGAAGCGCGACAACTCGCGATCATCCACCACATTCACCGGGATATGACGTGCTTCAGCCTGACGCGACACCCAGGCATTCACTTCGTGTGAATCCGTGGCGGCAATCACCAATCGTGCATTGTGCAAATGATCGGGGCGGAATGCTTCGGCGATGTGTTGCAGCTCACCGCGTGCCGCGCTGTCCTGCAATGAAACGCAAAGCTCCGGAGAAATCACACTGATATTCGCACCGGCACGCAACAATAACGAGGCTTTACGTGCAGCCACTTCACCGCCGCCAATCACCACAACGGGCTGGTCAGTGATGCGCAAAAATATGGGGAAATAATCCATTGCAGTGATGAGGTTCTACAGCCCATGTGCGATCAGACGGCAACGGGCTTGATGGGCACCACTCGCTTGCGCGGCTGCAAACCACATTCGCGTGTTTCCGGATTTTCCCACCACCAGCGGCCTGATCTTGGATCGGCGCCGGGTTCCACTGCACGGGTGCAGGGCGCGCAACCAATGCTGGGATAACCCTTGTCGTGCAGCGGGTTGTACGGCAGCTTGCGTGCTTTGACATAGTCGTGAATGTCCTGTTCGGTCCAGTCTAGCAGCGGACTGATCTTCCACATGCCATAACGTTCATCCCATGCCACCGCCTCACCATTGGCACGCTCTGCTGATTGCTCACGGCGCACGCCGGTAACCCAGGCTTTTTTTCCGGCAATGGCGCGCTTGAACGGTTCGATCTTGCGAATGGCACAGCAGGCCTGGCGTTCTTCCAGTCCCAGATAAAATCCATTGATGCCATTGTCACGCACATAGGCTTCCACTGCGGCCGCATCGGGAAAATATACGGTGATGCGTTGCTGATAGTGGCGTTCGACGCGATCCAGCAAATCCAGTGTTTCCTGCGGCAGGCGGCCGGTGTCCAGCGTGAAAATGCCGATTTGCGGCGCGAAGCTGAAAATGAGATCGGTAAGCACCATGGCCTCAATGCCCAGACTGGACGAATACACGACATCGCCGTATTCCGCGACCGCGCGTTGCAGCAAGGCCGCCGAATTGCGCTGCAAATCTTGCAGTCGGGGCGAGAGAGTGTCAGTGTTCATGGCTATATGTATAGAACCAGTGGTTACGCAGTAAGACCCATTTCAGCGACGACACTGTATAAACCATTTTGCTGCCGGGAAAGACTGTTTTGTTCTGTCCAGATGCAGTGGCGTTATACGGTTACGGAATCTCTGATTAACCTGCTGCGCTCGACCCAAATCCATAAGATGTGGGTGTCCGTACGGTGCTCGGAATCCTCATTTATTCTCGATAAACTCCGGTTCCTGTGCTCCGATCGAACGCAACCTGTCTTCGCTCGCGACGGTTACTCAGAGGTTCCTTAAGCAACAGATGACGAGGAATGATGGCAATAGAATTGATCCTGCTTGCACGTGTTGCAGCACAGCCGCCGGTGCCGGCAGATGCTTGTGCAGCGTGGATTCCACCTGCGCTGAGTGTGCGCATTGCAACGGATTTGCCGGGTTATTCGCCGCCGCTTTCCACGGATGCCGGTGAAACACGCATTCACGATATTGCTGCCAATGGTGACTGGCCCTGCCCATTTGTGGTTGCAGGCGATTTCGATGGCAATGGCACACTGGATCGTGCGCTGCTGGTGAAGTCCTCACAAGGCGCTGTCAAATTGATCGCCGTCATCAACAACAGGAGTGAATGGCGGATCACACTGAACGAAGACTGGCCGCTGTCACTGGCGGAAAGTGAATTGCGTCCGATGGAAGCAGGGCTGTATCAACGCAGTGATGCCATTGATCATCCCGTTGCACAGCTTGATCAGCTTTCCAGCATTCAGGCCGAAAACAACGGCTTTGCATCAGGCAAGGTGAACGGCCGGCGCATCGTCTATTTTCTGGTGAATGATCAATGGCAGAAACTGGTCATCAAGGACAATTGATCACATCCATGTCTTTAGCAAAAGGAACGAAGCACTTGATGGTCATGCGTGCCTGGTTGCTCAATCACACACGCATCATGCTGTGGGCAATGATTGTCGCGGCGTGTGCACTGGTGGCGTCAACCTGGCATTACTTTCATCACACCTGGGATGAGCCGGAGCATCTTGCCGCAGGCATGCAACTGATCGACAGGCACATCTATACCTACGATGTGCAACATCCACCGCTGGCACGTGTGGCGATGGCAATCGGGCCTTATCTTGCGGGCGCACGATCTTTCGGCGAACCCGGTCCCAGCGGTGAGCAGGAAGGACGTGACTTGTTGTATCGCACCGGCAACTACACCTTGTTGTTGACGCTGGCGCGCATCGGCATGTTGCCTTTCTTTGTGGTGTTGATACTTGCCACATGGCTGTGGTCAAGGCGATTTTACGGCACCGGTGTTGCGTACATATCTTCGCTGTTATTGATTGCCACGCCGCCAATACTTGGTCACGCAGGCATAGCAGCACTGGATGTTCCCGGTGCTGCACTGTGTACACTTGCTTTTTACTTCATGCTGCGCTGGTTGCAGTCCTTGTCCTGGAAGTATGCGCTGATGACTGCAGTGACCGCAGGACTGGCCATTGGCACCAAGCTGTCGGGACTGCCGTTTGTTGGCATTGTGGCGGCGGCATGGAGCGTGTTTGCATTGACGTGTCATCGAAACGGCCGGACACTTTCACAACATGCATCCCGCTGGGCAGTGCAATCAGTGATGATTGGAAGCGTGGCATTAATCGTCACCATGTTCTGCTATGGATTCAGCTTTCACAGGATCATTGATGATGCACATGTCAGTAACGAAGCATTGAACTATCTGTGCGGCACACAAGGTGTCATGCATGATGTGATTTATGCCGTCGCACGTCATGTGCCATTGCCGTCTGGTTTCGAAGGACTGATTCTCAGTATTAAAGCGCTGGTGCAACACAACACCGAAGGTCATTTGTCCTACTTGCTGGGCCAATTCAGCATGAACGGTTTTCGCATGTTTTATCCTGTGGCATTGCTGGTCAAAACACCCATTCCGCTGCTGTTGCTGGGAGCAAGTGGTTTATTGTGGATGTGCTGGCGGCTTTGTTCACGCGACTGGAAACGCGAATGGATACAGGCCGCGCCTGCCATCGCCTTTGTCGTATTGCTGCTGTTCTGCATTTTTTACAGCCACATCAATATAGGTGTGCGCCATGTGTTTGTGTTGTATCCATTGCTGTGTGTTGCAGCGGGCGCGGTGTTTGTAAAAGCATGGGAACGATGTGACGCAAGTGTCGTGCGTTTGAGTTTGAGTGCGCTGGTGCTGATTCAGGTGGCGACATTGTTCGCCAGTTATCCCGATTACTTGCCGTATTTCAACGCGTTTGCGGGCGAGCATCCGGAAAGAGTCCTGATTGATTCCGATCTCGACTGGGGTCAGGACTTGAAGCGGCTGGAGATTCGCCTGAACCAGTTGCATGTCACCAAATTTGGTTTTGTATATCGCGGCAGTGCTGATGTGATCGGTGAACACCTGCCGGGGGTATGGATGGTGCAACCATTCAATCCTGCCACTGGATGGATAGCAGCCAGCATTTATGCGCGAGATACGGTATCAAAGGGTGAAGCATTTGGCTGGTTGCGGCAGTACAAACCCATTGAACGTATCGGCAAGTCAATTGATCTCTATTATATTCCGGAACGCCGATTGACTTGGGAGCAATAAGTTCTTCGTGCTGTGCATCAATAAAAAGATGGCGCATCGCGCGGACTTGATGCCTCTGCAACTGGAATGATGGTCTTACAAAAAATACTCATTCACCACTTGATGTGTTTCCAGCACGTCAACGGCCTTCATGCCTGCATTGACTGCCGCTTGCAAGCCCAGTTTTGAATCTTCGAATACTACGCAGCTGTCCGGCTTTACATTCATCAATGTTGCACATCGCAGAAAAATATCCGGCGCCGGTTTGGGATTTGCAACCTGATCTGCGCCGACAATGGCATCCAGCAATGAGTCCAGCTTGCAGATGCGCAGAATGATCAACGCCTCTTCAGTACTTGCGCCGGTGCCGACAGCCATTTTCTTCTTGCCATGATAATGCCGGACAAGTTCAATCAGCGTTGTGGGCTTGACGTGCTCGTGCATGTGTCTGCGTACCATGTCTTCCTTGAAGGCATTCATTTCATCCAGTGATGCCGGCGCGTTGAGGCTGAATGCTTTCAACACTACTTCAATGGTGGCCTTCGTCGGCACACCGGCCAGTGACCGCATCAAGGCACGGTCAACGGGAATGCCGTAGTGATTCAGCATCGCAGTCCATGCGTGTTCATGCAATTGTCCACTGTCCACCAGGGTGCCGTCCATGTCAAAAATCAGTGCATCGAATTCATCGTACATCGCGGGCAATTATCCTCTGCATTCGGATCAAATGCGCAGGATGAGCGATGCCGCTCCACAAGTCCAGCGCTGTTGATGTTGCATTATTGTGACATGACTAAATGATTGGACTGGACTCCAGTTCCTGACTTGTTTTGTTGCGACTCAGCCCTATATGGTGGCGAATAGTAGTGTCATGCCGGTTATGATCATCAAGGTACGACAATCAAGGTACGACAATCATGGCGCGACGATGATGATGACGATTGTGATGACGATCGTGATATTGATGTATTTATCATCCATCTCAAAATGTAGCGAGCGATGACAGGTTACGTCGTACCGGAGCGCAGGAACCGGAGTGTATATGAACATACATGAGGATTCCGGGCGCCGTAACGACGCAAGATATCGAACGCAGTAATTTTGAGATGGGTTCTACGCAACCTGATAGAGTAGCGAACTGTTCACCAATAGTTGATTCACATGCCGCCATCCACACCTGATCGGCCCAAGGCCACATCGCTTCGTCCACTCGCGGCGCTATTGCCGTTTATCCGGCCCTATCGCGGCATGTTATTGCTGGCTGCGCTGTTTCTGCTGGTGGCTGCCGGAGCCCAGCTTGCATTGCCGCTGGCATTCCGCCGCTTGATTGATGATGGTATGGCATTGCGGGATGCGGCGACCATCAACCGCTACTTTGTATTGTTCCTGAGCGCTGCAATTTTGTTTGGTATCTTTGCTGCATTGCGCTTTTACATGGTGAGCTGGATCGGCGAACGGGTGGTCGCCGATATTCGTGCGGCCGTCTATCAACGCATTGTGCGCATGGATCCTGCATTCTTTGAAGTGACAAAAACAGGCGAAGTGCTGTCGCGACTGACCACTGATACGACGCTGGTGCAAACCGTGGTGGGGTCGAGCATTTCCATGGCCCTGCGTTCCATCATCACGCTTGCGGGCGCGTTGATCATGTTGCTGATCACCAGTGCATCACTGACATTGATCTTTGTGGCGTTGCTGCCGGTTATTGTCGGCCCCATGCTCATCATGGGACGTCGTGTGCGCAAGTTGTCGCGTACTTCACAGGATCGCATTGCCGATACCAGCGCAATGGCAGGCGAAACATTGAATGCCATTCAAACCGTGCAGGCGTTCCAGCTTGAAACATTGAACAGCACGCGTTTTGCTGCTGCAGTCGATGATTCCTTTGTTACTGCAGTTCATCGTGTGCGCGCACGTTCCGTACTGACGGCATTGGGTACCATGCTGGTGTTTTCTGCAGTGACATTTGTACTGTGGCTTGGCGCACACAAGGTATTGAGCAACGTCATGACCTTTGGCGAGCTCAGCCAGTTTCTGATGTATTCCGGTTACATGGCCGCAGCGGCGGCGATGCTGAGTGAAGTGTGGGGTGATGTGCAACGTGCAGCAGGCGCAACGGAGCGATTGATCGAGTTGTATACCGCCACACCCAACATTGTGGCGCCGGCGCATCCGCAGGAGTTGCCGCAGCCCGGTAAGGGGCACATCCGTTTTGACAACATCACTTTCAATTATCCATCACGTCCTGATCGTTCTGCGTTGCAATCTTTTTCACTGGATGTGATGCCGGGTGAAACCGTTGCGCTCGTCGGGCCATCGGGCGCAGGCAAGAGCACCGCATTGCAATTACTGTTGCGATTCTATGATCCACAACATGGGCAGATATTGATTGATGGTGTGGACATTGCAACTGCCGATCCCGCCGCTGTGCGCAGCCGCATCGCACTGGTGCCGCAGGATACGGTCTTGTTCGGCACCACCGCACGCGAGAACATTCGCTATGGACGTGCAACTGCAACTGATGCAGAAATTGAAAATGCCGCACGTGCCGCTGCCGCGCATGAATTCATCATGCACTTGCCGCAAGGTTACGACACCTATCTCGGCGAACGCGGTACACGTTTGTCCGGTGGACAGCGCCAGCGTATTGCCATCGCGCGTGCCATTCTGCGTGATCCACCCATTCTATTGCTCGATGAAGCCACCAGCGCACTGGATGCTGAAAGCGAACGGCTGGTGCAGGAAGCGCTGGAAAAACTGATGCAGAATCGCACCACCATTGTGATTGCGCATCGGCTTGCAACCGTCCTCAAGGCGGATCGCATTGCTGTACTGGATCAGGGCCGTGTTGTTGCCATCGGCAGGCATGAAGCGCTGATTGCAAGCAATCCGTTGTATGCACGTCTGGCTGAGTTGCAGTTTGGCGAGAATGCCAGTGTTTAACTTCTCGCTTCACTACTCCTGATCTCCCTCTCCCCTTGAGGGAGAGGGTTGGGATGAAGGGGCTTTATTTATCTCGACCCCGGCTTGGTCTTGTTCATGTTGAGAATGAACATTGGTCCGACATCCACCGTTTGTGCGCCGTAGTTAAGCTGCACGACAAATGCCGTGTCGCCGGGTCCGTAATCCTTGTTTGCCGTCACGCTGATCTGGTATTGATTCCAGTCTGTGCCGATATCAATCGTGTCCTGCTTGATCTCGGTATACGGCGCAGCGCTTTCCTGGAAACGCAGGGTAACTTTTGCAGGCGCATTGTTCGCCGTTTTGACTGCCTTGAGAAATGCCACGCAGACAATCGGGTCACCCGTCAGAATTTTACCGGTGGTAGTCGTTTGTGCGGCCGCATCCCAGGGATTGCCGGTGCCCTTGGCCTCGATGCGTTTGGCTTTTTCACCCAGCACCGCTTTGTCTTTTACTTCATTGTTCGTTTGCGCGCTGCCATACACCATGATGCCGGATATTCTGGGCTGGTTGATGGCCTTGTCCGCAATGTTGTCATCTGCAGATGCGGTTTGGACAAGTGCCATGCCTGCAAGGATGAATGTCAGCAAGGAGTTCTGGTATTTCATGATGATTCCCCGGTCATTGTAATCAGATTGATCAACACCGTTCATCGCGAGCGCGCCGGAATTCAAACATGATCACGAATCTTCCGGCAGATGCTGGATGAAAGAATTGATTTACGCCAGTTGTATTACGCACCAACAAAGCCACCGGAGCCTTGTGTCACGCATGCGTCATTGTCTGTCCTGCTGCCGCTGATCATCTGATCCTCTCAATCGCATGATCACCGGTGCGTTCTTGTTGTGTCGTGGGTGGAATATAAACACAGCAGGGTTCAATGAGCAACGGTGGATGTCGGGTCACTTTCTTTCGGTGATGCACAAACTGTCCACAAGAGGCGACGCGTGTTTTCAGTACTTTGCCGGCAAAACAGCATTGAATTAAGTTATCCCACTGATACGATGTATGGCGACTGCCACCTTGCAGTCGATAAGAGGCATGCCAATGGAAAATGCTTTTTCACATATCCGCAACTTCCGGCAAGTAACACCGGCACTTGCAACATCGGGTCAGCCCAGCGAGAACGACCTCAAGGCGATTGCACAAGCCGGCTATGAAGTGGTGATCAATCTTGCGCTGCATGACGATCCGCGTTATTCACTTGCCGACGAACCAGGCGAGGTTCGCGCGCTGAGCATGACATATGTCCATATACCGGTGCAGTTCAATCGTCCCACCGGTGAGGATCTGGATGCATTCTTCAATGCGTTCGATCAGCACCGGCACCGCAAGGTATGGGTGCATTGTGCGGCGAATTACCGGGTGAGTGCTTTTGTCGGTTTGTATCGCGCCGTGCGTGAAGGCTGGGAAAGGGAGCGCGCATTTGAATTGATGCACAGCATATGGCAGCCCAATGATTATCCTGCCGCATTTCAGGTGTGGATGGACTTTATCGAGAAACAGTTGCAGCGGCAGAAAGACTGACAGCGATGCGTTGCAGTGGCTTGAAAGCGGAACAGCCGGACTTTATCGCTTCGGTTTGATGTCCCTCATATCCACATCGGGATACAGTCTGGCGATGCAGCTTGGACAGATTCCGTGCGTGAAACTTGCATCGCTTCTGTCGGATACATATTGCTCGATGGTTTGCCACGTTCCGCTTTCATCCCGGATGCTCTTGCACACGGAACAAATCGGCAACAATCCGCGCAACGTGCGTACCTCGGCCAGCGCTGCATCTCGTTCCTGTATGGTTCTTTCCAGTTCCGTTTCGCGTTGCCGGATGGAAGTGACATCAGCGACATGCACCCAGAAACCTCTTACGGTGCCGTCAAAGATATCCGGTGTATAGGTGGCGATGGTGTCGCGCACTTCACCTCCAGGCAAAGGGATACGGCGTTCAAAGACTTGTTTCTCACCCTTAAGTGCCGCAAGAATGTAGGGAAGATTCTTGGGGTACAGCGGACCGAGCAACTCGCGCATCGACATCCCCACCATTTCTTCCGGTGTTCTGCCAAACCATTCCCGGTAGGCATTGTTTGAGAAGACGCATTGTTGGTTGCTGTCCCAATACGCCACCATCGCCGAGATATGATTGACGGCGACCAAGGCGGCCTGAGAAGCATCTATGGGCATACAAAGTCACTCAGAGGCAATTGCAGACGCAGCGTGATGGATGGGGGAACAACTTTCAGCCTCCATGCTATAGAATATTTTTACGCTGTTTATAGCGCAGTTGCACGCTATGTCCGTAGTGACTCCTGGTCAATGCGGAATTCTACGTTGCAACGCCGCCTGCCAGCCGCAACCTGCCGGGCTGCATTTGCCGAACGGGCCGGAGTTGCTTGCGAGATGCCTGATTGTCCCTTACTATTTGAAAATAGGTAAGGAGGTAACATGTCAGAAGCAACGCTCACCAGCAAGGGACAGATCACCATTCCGGCTGATATACGTGTGGCAATGGGACTGCACATCGGTGAGAAGGTGGTGTTCACACGCTTGCCGGATGGCACAACGGTGCTGCGTGCCAAGAAGCGCTCTCTTGAGAGCATCAAGGGGATGCTGAAAACAAAAGCAGGCAAGCGCAAAGTCACCATTTCCAATATGAATATTGGCCGCGGTTGATGCCAGGTCTCGATACCAATGTGCTGGTGCGATGGCTGGTGGATGACGACGCCCGCCAGTCGGCACGTATCAGAAAGTTGTTTCGTAGTACCGGTGCTGATGATGCGGCGTTGTTTGTTCCGGTAACCGTGTCGCTGGAACTCGAATGGGTGTTGCGATCACGTTATCAGTTCAACAAGATGGAGGTAATTGAAACGATGGTTGCGCTGCTGGAAACAAGGGATATGCAATTCCAGTCAGAAGCTGCCATCGAATGGGCATTGCATTTGTATCGAGAGAGCACTGCCGAGTTTGCTGATTGTTTGCATGCAGCGTTGAGTGCGAGTGAAGGTTATCCGCCTTTGTTGACCTTCGATGTCAAGGCTGCGAAGCTGGCCGGAGTTGAGCTGATTTAGATCAAGTGCCAGTCCGTTTCTGCAACGCCACGCCTGCCAGATCAATGCCTGGCTGATATGCCACGGTGTAATCATCAAACCCGGTGAGTGCGACATTCAAGTCCGCATTCTCCGGCATTTCAAATGCATCGAAGCCGCAACGTGCCATGTAGAACAACTGGTCACGATAGATTTTTCCAACAGCACGCAGTTCACCGGTAAAACCGCAACGACGGCGCAGAATGTGCGCTTGGCTGTAGCCGCGGCCTTCGCCGATGCCGCCGAATTGCAGTGCAATCAGTTGCAGCTTTGCAGCATCCTGTGCAATCGCTTCAACTTTGTCGGCTGGCGCAAGTTTGACCCCGAGCCTTTTACCGGACGCCAGCAGTGCATCATGCTCACTTTGCCATTGTGTCAATGAAACAATGAGGGATGAGGCATTGGCGTCTTCTTCAGCATACTGCCAGGTGTCGTCAACAATGCTGCGTGTGGAATTATGCAGCTTGATCAGCTTGCGCATACGCACCTGCCTTGAAAGGAGCAATACCGGTACGGCGCACGGTATCTACAAAACGTTCATCACCTTCGCGCAGATCAAGATAGACGCGGAACAATTTTTCCAGCACGTCGGGAATTTCTTCCTGCTTGAAGGAACGGCCGATGACTTCACCGAGATCGGCTTCACTGCCGCTGGGCGCGCCGCCGATGGTCACTTGATACCATTCTTCGCCATGCTTATCGACACCAAGAATGCCGATGTGGCCGACATGATGATGTCCGCAGGCATTCATGCAGCCCGACATCTTCAACTGGATTTCGCCAAGATCGTACAGGTAATCGAGGTCATCGAATCTTTCATTGATCAAATCCACCACAGTGTACGTGCGTGCATTCGCCAGCGAACACAGATCAAGGCCGGGACAGGCGATCATGTCGGTGAGGGTGCCGATGTTGGCAGTGGCGAGATCAATCGCATCCAGCTTCTGCCACAGCTCAAACAGGTCCTGTTGACGCACATGGGCAAACAACAGATTCTGATCGTGCATCACGCGAACTTCACCGAATGAATATTGATCAGCAAGATCAGCCACTGCGTCCAGTTGCGAATCAGTAATGTCGCCGGGCGGCCGCTTCACTGACTTGAGCGACAGGATCACAGCGCGATATCCCGGCACCTTGTGGGCGCGGGTGTTCTGCTGGTACCAGCGGCGAAATTCGTTTGCTTCCTTGGCGTTGCCCTTGCCGGTGATCACATCAATGTCCTGCAAGTGTTCATATGCGGGTGGCGCAAAGAAAGATTTCACTCGAGCGATTTCGCTTTCACTCCACACCGGTGCATAGTGTTTTGATGCCGCCCATTCTGCATCCACCAGTTCGCGGAATTTGTCGATACCAAATGCCTTGACGATGATCTTGATACGCGCTTTGTGAATGTTGTCGCGACGGCCTTCGAGGTTGTACACGCGCAGAATGGCTTCAAGACAACCGAGCAAATCCTGCGGCGTCACGAAATCATAAATGGTTTGCGCCATGATTGGTGTGCGGCCCAGTCCGCCACCGACCAGTACTTCAAAGCCCAGCGCACCGGCGCCGTTGCGCTTCAGAATCAGGCCAATGTCGTGAATGCGCACGGCAGCACGATCGGCAGTCGATGCGGTTATGGCAATCTTGAATTTTCTTGGCAAGAACGCGAACTCGGGATGCACCGTGGCCCATTGACGGACCAGTTCGCACCACGGACGCGGATCTTCAAGCTCATCCCTGGCGACACCGGCGAGATGGTCCGAAGTGACATTGCGAATGCAGTTGCCGCTGGTCTGAATGGCATGCATTTCCACACTGGCCAGCAGTTCAAGAATATCCGGTACCTTGGCCAGTTCAGGCCAGTTGTACTGCATGTTGGTGCGTGTAGTGAAGTGACCAAAGCCCTTGTCATACTCGCGCGCAATACGGGCAAACATGCGTACCTGTTTGCTGGACAACAAACCATACGGAATGGAAATGCGCAGCATGGGCGCATAACGCTGAATGTACAAACCGTTGCGCAAACGCAGGGGGCGGAAATCGTCTTCCGACAATTGTCCATTCAAAAAGCGCTGGGTCTGATCGCGGAACTGCGCCACGCGCTCAAGAACCAGCTGCTTATCAATTTGGTCGTATTGGTACATATTCCAACTGTAGCCCAGCCCCCGGCAGGTTGTCAGAAACTTTGGCTATATAGAGATGAAATGAGCAGATGAATGCGCTGGAATGGACCATCGCTGCGGTGAATACGTGGTCACTTGCCGGGAGGAGGCGGCATCCGCTCAAATTGCGGCAGCGACGCATTCATGCAGGCCCAGCCGGGTGCGGACGAAACCCAGATGTTGGCAGCAGGCTGCGCCACACTGGCATCATCCAGGGTGCCGGCACGCACGAAAATCAGATGCGGGCGCGCTTCTGCTTCGCTGAACATGTGCGTGCCGCAAACCGGACAAAAACGGCGATGCATGATATTGCCGCTGTCGGCCACACTCCTGTAATCGCGCAATTCACCTGAGATGTTAATGGCATCGTTGGGAAAGCAGACATTTACCGTGGCATTGCCCGCCGCGAAGTACTGACACACCCGGCACCAGCACAGACGAGTGATGATGGGCTTTGCACTGAGTGTGTATTTCACCGCACCACATAAACAACTACCGGTAATGGGCAGGGTCATTGCGCACCTTTTCCTTACTTGCTGGTGGGCGGCGGCGCCTGTCGCTCATGCCGCGGGATGCTGTCGTTCATGCAAGCCCATGCCGGTGCGGAAGAGGTCCAGATATTGGCAACGGGTTTGAAGATGCTGCTGTCATCCAGTGTGCCCGCACGCACCACAATAAAATCCGGGCGGGCTGCGGTCTCGCCAAACAGTTGCGTGCCGCAGGCGGCGCAAAACTTTCTGTCAATGATATTGCCGCTGTCGGCCGGTTTGCTGAAAGTCGCCGGATTGCCCGTGATCTTTACCGCATCACGCCGGAACAACAGGTTTGCCGAACCATTGCCCGCCGCCAGCCGCTGACAATCCTTGCACCAGCACACACGCATGGTGATGGGTTCGCCGGAAATTTCATAACGCACAGCACCGCACAGACAGCCACCGCTGATGGACATGGAAGACCTCGTCATGGGTTCGACATAAAAAAATGTTCTGCTTCCCTATTTGTGTGAAACCCTTCACACTTGCAGCCACTGCATTCAAGCAGTAAACATAACAAAGATCAATGATCGCCATGATCGGAAGGGTTGTTAAATGAAGGGTTTGTTGCTCAGCCTGCTTTTTGCTGTGTCGCATCTGCCGGCAATCACTTCATCCAGTTCGCAGAGTGACCCGTGGAAAATGAATGGTGATCTGGCTTCTGCCTGCGTGCTGGCAGTGCTCGGTGACGTGAATAGCGAACAGGGCGCGCAGTTGAATATTCATTGTGATGCTGAGAAGCAAATTGCCGGCAATGTGATGCTGAATTTGCCCGCTGATAAATGGCAATATAAAAGAGTGACAATAACAGCCGGAATTGATTCCGGCAGTGCATTGCAACCGGTGGTATGGATCAAGTCCCTGCGCGATGGCAAGGCATTGTTGTTTGACAGCGATGCAGATCAGTCATTGTGGAACGGCAACGACGCTGCCACCCGGACCATGAGTGCAGTGGTGGCCGGTGACGCATCCAGCATCAGCCTGGGGTTCATGTTGCACGGCAAAGGATCGGTACAATTGCACAATGTCCATGTTCGTGTTTCCAGTGCCGGCCGGATTGCGGCACAGGCGCAGCAGGTGTTGCGCATGGCGCTGGAGCTGATCAGGCAGCACAACATTCGTGACGATGTGGACTGGAACTTGCTCAATGCACAGGCTGAACGTTTTGCGTCCGGCGCACAGAATACTGCCGATGTGTATCCCGTCATTCGCTATGTGCTGCAGCGTCTTGGCGATCAGCGCAGCATGGTGCTGGCGCCTGAAGCATCGCGCATGCTGGATCGTTTTCCTTCCGGTCCGGCAACAACGGTGAAAATCTATTCGTTGCCCGATGGCGCCGATCTGGTGCTTGCCGATGTGATCGCGATTGACAAACGCGTGGCAAACAACTGGCCATGATTCTGTTCTGCAGATGATAGGGCTGCTTGCACTGAGTCTGTTGCAAGGTTCATTACGAACGGATGTTTCTCGCTGTTGCGGTCGCTTGCTTAACAACAGGTGGCATCTGGCATATCATCATTGAATGAACGAAGATCCGGCTGCATCCGACAAATCAGATCACGCAACCAATCCACAACAGGACATGGGATTGATGTTGCAAAAGCGCGCGCAGTACCGGCTGGAACGCGCCAGTGAAAAACGTTACCGGTCTCCGGCATACATTGCGATCAGGACATTGTTTGTTGCGATTGTTATTGGCCTGTTTCTGTTGTTGATCGACAGAGGCATCAAAGTTACACATAAAATCATTGATATCTGGACGCCGGTGCTTTTCGATGCGAAGAAGCCGCCGCTGCCCAAACCGCAATCCGCGACGAATGCCGACAAGCCTTTCATGGTGAAGGTGGAGCCGGGGAATCAATCTGACAACATGCAGTCATCAGCCAGCAGTCAGACAGTGCGGCACTGACTGGCTGATCAATTCGCCTGCTATTCCAGCTTCAATTCCATTCTCACCACACCCGCAGGTGATTTGCTGGTGCGTTCGATGCTCACCATGAAAACGCGTTGCGGGTCCAGCCCGGTATTGGTGAGCAATTGCGTTTGTACTGCAGTGGCGCGCTTGAGTGCCAGC
>DASZSV010000023.1:0-28639 GCA_035548495.1 Steroidobacteraceae bacterium | reverse complement strand
CATGGAAAGGAAAAGACTACTGGAGCAAGTACGTGATTGCATTCGGTTCAAGCATTACAGTATGCGCACCGAAGAAGCGTATGTTCATTGGTGCAAACGGTTCATTATTTTTCATCAAAAGCAGCATCCACGTGAATTGGGCGGCGTGGAAATCGAGCAGTTTTTGACGCACCTGGTGGTAAATGGAAAGGTTTCTGCGTCAACCCAGAATCAGGCCAAGAGTGCTCTGTTGTTTTTATATAAAGAAGTGCTCAAGCTGAATTTGCCATGGATGGAAAATATTGTAGCTGCCAAGATGCCACAGCGATTGCCAGTGGTGCTTACCAAACACGAGGTGGATTCCATGCTGGCGCATGTGCATGGAACCAGTGGGTTGATTCTTAAGATGGTGTATGGAACAGGCATGCGCATTATGGAGTGCCACCATGATTTACACCCATGTGCTCAACAAGGGCGGTCGCGCAGTGATCAGTCCACTGGACTCAACATGAGGCTACAAGATGTAGTCGACTGGGCGTCCGCATATCAGAAAGACCAAAGCTCATTGGGCAATGAACGGTTCTGAACATCGCCTCCTGCACTGCATAACATACGCCACATGGCGGTGCAGCATTGCGGCTTTCAAATCTTCATGATCATCATTTAAGTCTGCCGCACCAATGACATACGCGACTTCCCTGAGTGAGTAATGGAATAACGCTCCCGTTTGGACCGCATAAAAGCATGTTCATCCCCGCCAGTCATGCTAGGCTACGTGCCGCTCGAAGCACGAGGTGCGACATGAACGAAATCAATATCAAATCAAACGGCACCGACAAACATCTGCTTGCAATGGAATCACTGGCCAGGGAAACCAGCGTTCCCATTGAAGAAGTCGAGTCGCTGTATCAGATTGAACGCGCAGAACTGGAAATGGTGGCACGTATCACCATCTTTGTTCCGTTGCTGACCGCAAAGCATGTACGGCGTAAATTACAGGAAGAAAAACGCGCCATCGACCCTCATTAGATTTTCCGCTGGCCGCTTTCTGCGCTGCCCGCGCATGCCGGTTTCATCGCCGGCAATCATCATTTGATCATGATACGGCAGGCATCATGCACTGACGGTCACGCCGCACCCGATATCATGCGGCCGTGAAATTGTTTGCCAGTGTGATTTATCATTGCCGCGGACTGCAACGCCATTACGTTGCACCGATGCCCATCACGCCCGCTGCCAATTCATGAACACCATCCATTCAAGTTGCGATTATCGCCGTTGTGGTCATTTGCTGATGGCCACACTCATGCTCATGTTGTGTGCATGTGCATCACGCAATACCAGCACCTTCAACGGCTATGTGGAAGGCGACTATGTATACATTGCTTCTTCACAGGCGGGACAACTGGTCAATCTTTCTGTAGTGCGCGGACAGCGTGTGGCAGCCGATGCACCGCTGTTTGAAATTGATCCACAGAATGAAACCGCTGCGGTGGCGCAGGCAAAGCGTCAATATGAAGCAGCACTGGCGCAGCAACACGATTTGCTCACGGGTAAACGTCCGCCGGAAATCGCGGTTATTCGTGCACAGATTGTGCAGGCGCGCGCTGACGCAACCAACCTGCAACTGCAATTGCAACGCGATGAGCAACAGTACGCTGCACACACCATTGCCAAAAGCCAGCTTGACGATGCACGCGCTGCAGCCACCGCAGCAAGTGCACATGTCGACGAACTTGAAAGCGACCTGAAGGTTGCGCAACTTCCCGGCCGTGATGCACAGATCAAGGCATTGACCGCACAAGCTCAGGCTGCGCAAGCTGCACTGGAGCAGGCGCAATGGCGGCTTGATCAAACCCGCATTCGTGCGCCCAGCGCCGGATTGATTTTCGACACACTGTATCGCAATGGTGAATGGGTCCCGGCTGGCAGTCCGGTGATCAACTTGTTGCCGCCCGGCAATGTGAAGATACGCTTTTATGTTCCGGAGATGACCGTCGGATCGCTCAAACCAGGGCGGCATGTCACCATTCACTGCGATGGTTGCGCTGCTGATGTCGCTGCCACCATCAGCTTTATTTCGGATCGTGCTGAATATACGCCGCCGGTGATCTACAGCAATGAAACACGCAACACGCTGTCGTTTCTTGTTGAAGCACGGCCTGCCGTTGCTGATGCGCCAAAGCTGCACCCCGGTCAGCCTGTCACGGTGACATTGCAATGAGCGCGGAGAACGATGTGGTGATTGCCGTTGCGGGACTGAACAAGTCCTTCAATGGCAAACAGGTCGTCAACAATGTTTCACTGCAAATTCGTCGCGGTGAAATCTTTGGTTTTCTCGGACCCAATGGCAGCGGCAAGACCACCACTATTCGCATGATGTGCGGCTTGCTGACACCGGATTCAGGCAAGGGCACGTGCCTCGGTGCGGACATCGAAAAGCAAAGCGCGATGATCAAGCCACAGGTGGGTTACATGACACAGCGTTTTTCATTCTGGGAAGACTTGTCGATCCGCGAGAATCTGGAGTTTGTTGCACGCGTGTACGGCATGTCCAATCGCAAACAGGTGGTGGACCGAGCACTTGAAGATCTGGGATTGACCGCACGCGCACAACAACTCGCAGGCACCTTGTCCGGCGGATGGAAGCAGCGTCTGGCACTGGCTGCATGTTTGCTGCACAAGCCACAGTTGTTGTTGCTGGACGAACCCACCGCCGGTGTTGATCCCAGTGCACGCCGTGATTTCTGGGAAGAATTGCATCGGCTGGCGGCAAACGGCATGTCGGTACTGGTAAGCACGCACTACATGGATGAAGCGGAGCGTTGTCACAAGCTTGCCTATATTTTCAATGGACGTTTGCTGGCACAGGGCACCGCGCAGGAAATTGTTGATTCGTTGCATCTTGCAACGTGGAGCATCACCGGCGATCACTTTTCATCTTTGAATGAAGCGCTGCGTCATGCGCCGGGCGTGGATCAAACCGTGGTATTCGGCTCAGCATTGCATGTCAGCGGTCATGATGAGGCGATGTTGCAGAACACATTGAGCAACGTCGTTGCGCAACATTCAGGCCTGCGTGTCGAACGCATTGCCACCAATCTGGAAGACGCCTTCATTTACCTGATGAACATGCAGGGCAACCGGCAGGAGAACCGTGTGCAATGAACACGCGATTTTCCTTTGCGCGCTGGTGGAGCATTGTCATCAAGGAGTTTCTGCAACTGCGCCGCGACCATCTCACCTTTGCCATGATCATCGGCATTCCCATCATGCTGATGATCCTCTTCGGTTATGCCATCAACACTGATCCCAAACATTTGCCCACCGTGATTGTTCCTGCAGAGCAGAGCGAATTCACGCGCAGCCTGGTTGCAGCCATGCAAACCTCTTCGTACTTTGACGTAATCGCGACCACGCAGGATGAAGCAGTGGCGCACAACATGCTGTTGCAGGGCAAGGCGCTGTTCGTGCTGAACATTCCACCGGACTTTACACGTGAACTGGTCAAGGGCCTGCATCCTTCATTGCTGATGGAAGCCGATGCCACCGATGCCACTGCGGTCGGCATTGCATTGAGTTCGCTGCCTTCCATCGTGCAATCATCACTGCAAAAAGATCTGAAGGGACCCCTGTCATCACTGCTGCAACAACCGGCAGCATATGATGTTGCAGTACACCGCTTCTACAATCCCGAAGGCAGGACACAGTACAACGTGGTGCCCGGATTGATGGGTGTGATTCTCACCATGACCATGGTGATCATGACCGGTCTTGCCATCACTCGTGAACGTGAACGCGGCACCATGGAAAACCTGCTGGCCACGCCGGTACTGCCCATTGAAGTAACGACGGGAAAAATCATTCCCTATGTGGCCATTGGCCTGTTGCAGGCAACGATCATTCTGCTTGCAGCACACTATGTCTTTCATGTGCCGGTGGTGGGCAATCTGTTGCTGCTTTATCTCGGCGCATTGCTGTTCATCGCGGCAACGCTGTCGGTGGGCATCATGCTGTCGTCCATTGCACAGAATCAGTTGCAGGGTGTGCAACTTGCCTTCTTTTATTTTCTGCCGAACATTCTGCTGTCGGGATTCATGTTTCCGTTTGCCGGCATGCCGCGCTGGGCGCAATACCTGGGTGAAGTTTTGCCATTGACGCATTTCAATCGTCTGGTCCGCGGCGTGATGCTCAAAGGCGCAGGCTGGCGCGACAGCTGGCTGCATCTGTGGCCGATGATGCTGTTTGCGGTTGTTGTGACATTTGTCGCCGTGAGATTTTACAAGCGCACGCTGGATTGAATGCGGACTGATCATGTTTCAGCTCTTCAATATAGGCATAAACGCCGCTGGCACATTAGTGTGAATCCCGGTAGTCTTGGCTGTCTGGCGCGAACAGCCGCATTGGTTTGCTGGTGTGTTGAACATGGGATCAACAAATTTATCTGCCGCACTGTTCAAGAATGTTCTGGATGCCCTTCCGGATGGCATCCTGATCGTCGCTGAAAGCCGTCGTATGGTTTACACCAACAACCGCTTTCACGAAATGTGGGACATCCCAACGCAGCACTATATCGACGATGAAGGCCCGGCCATCATGAAGTATGCGCTGTCACAGGTCGCAGACCCGGAGCTGTTTGTGCAAGTGGTGGAAATGCTGCACCGGAACGACAACGATTACGAAGATGAAATCAAACTGCGCGATGGCCGCACCTTCAAGCGCCGCAGCGTTTCCTTTCGCGATGCTGATCTGGGCAGATCGCGAATCTGGATATTCACTGATGTCACTGCAATCGTGCACAGCCAGCTTGATATGCTCACCGGACTGCTGAATCGCAACAAGTTCGAGCGCAACTTCCCGTCATTCTGTGCCGAAGCCACACCACAATCACTGGTTGGCGTGGCATTGCTGGACATTGACCAGTTCAAGAATTTCAACGACACCTATGGTCATCATGCCGGTGATGAGGTGCTGCGAAAAATCGGCGCCGTCATCCGCAATCACTTGCAGCGTTCCACGGATATCGCCTATCGCATCGGCGGCGAGGAATTCTTCATTCAGTATGGCGGACGCAGTCATGAAGAAGTGGCCGGATTGATCGACAACCTGCGTCGCGATGTGGAAGCTCTCGACATTCCGCACGTCACCAATCCGCCGTTCAACCGCGTCACCATCTCCTGCGGCTTCGGCATCTGCGCCAGCCCGCGACCAAGCGACATCATCTATCGAAAAGTCGATGGTGCCCTGTATCAATCAAAAAGCAACGGCAGAAATCAGGTGACCTATGTTGATCTTGATTTCGTGCAAGAGACCACTGAACACGCCGATGAAGATTCGCACGCCTGTGTCAGCTCACCGGCGCAACGCACCGCATCACGCGGTGATTGATACTCACCGCATGATCAAACAGAAGCCGCAACTAACCTGAAGGCATCGACTAACCTGGTTGATACGTTATTTTAAAGACCGTCAAAAACAGGATGTTTTTGCCGGAGCCCCCAAGGAAGGGTTCACGGCGATCTTGAAAATAACGTATCAACCAGGTTAGTCAGGAATAGCGTCATTCATTCGCACAACACACTCACGCGCGCAGCGATTTTCTTGCCGCTTCCTCGCCCTTGAGGTCCACGCGCTGTTCTGCCGCGGCAACATGCTGTTTGACGGCAACAAAACTGTCCGGACTGACCGATATTGAATCAATGCCGCACTCCACCAGAAAACGTGCAAACTCCGGATGATCGCTGGGCGCCTGTCCGCACAAGCCCACCTTTGAACCTGCTGCATGTGCTTCGCTGATGATGTGTTCGATCATCCACATCACCGCCGGATCCGATGCAGAAAACAATGGCGCAAGGATTTCAGAATCGCGATCCACACCCAGTGTCAGCTGTGTCAGATCATTGCTGCCTATCGAAAATCCATCGAAGCGCCGCGCAAACTCTCTGGCAAGAATGACATTGGAGGGAATCTCGCACATCACGTACACCTGCAAGCCATCAACGCCACGTTCCAGGCCGCATTGCTTCATGATACTGAGTACCTGATCAGCCTCTTCAAGCGTGCGGCAGAATGGAATCATGACAATGACATTGTTGAATCCCAGCTCGACACGCAGCTTGCGCAACGCCCGGCATTCCAGTTCGAATCCTTCGCGATACCGCGGTGAGTAATAACGCGATGCACCGCGAAAGCCAATCATGGGATTTTCTTCCGCGTTTTCAAATTCATCACCACCAAGAAGATTGGCATACTCATTGGTCTTGAAGTCACTGGTCCGGATGATGACCGGCTTGGGATACAGCGCAGCAGCAATGCGCGCCAGCCCGCGCGCCAGCCGATCTACAAAGAAACTGGATTTGTCTGCATAGCCGCCGGTGAGTTCGGCAATATGCTGCTGCACTTCATGATTCTTCAGTGTGTTGAAATGCACCAATGCCATCGGATGAATGCCGATGTGATTGCTGATGACAAACTCCATGCGTGCCAGCCCCACACCATCCGCAGGCAACTGCCACCAGCGAAATGCAGCTGCAGGATTGCCAAGGTTCAGCATCACCTGTGTGTGCGTTGCCGGCAATTTGTTCAGCGCCAGTTCGTTCACTGTCAGTTCACTGCGGCCTTCATAGACAAAGCCTTCATCGCCTTCTGCGCAGGATACAGTGACAAGCTGCTGATCATGCAATTGGTGTGTGGCGCTTCCCGTGCCGACAATGGCAGGCAATCCCAGTTCGCGGCTGACAATGGCTGCATGCGAGGTGCGGCCACCATGATCAGTGATCACTGCGGCAGCGCGTGTCATGATGGGCAGCCAGTCGGGATCGGTGTTGGCGGTGACAAGTATGGAACCATCGGTGAACTGCGCCGCTTGCTGCGGATTGTCGAGCAGACATACACGCCCGGCTACAGCCGCATCACCGATGGCAATGCCGGTCAACAACTGCTTTCCCTTGCTGTTCAATGTGTAGTTGCGCAGCGTTCCCGCACTGCGTTGTGACTGCACAGTCTCCGGCCGTGCCTGCACGATGAACAGTTCACCTTCGGCACCATCCCTTGCCCATTCCATATCCATCGGCATGCCATAGTGTGTTTCGATCAGCACTGCCCAGCGCGCCAGTTGCAGAATCTCCCTGTCACCCAGCACGTATGCATTTCGTTCAGCTCTGGATGTCGGTACATTGACCGTGCCGGATTGACCTTCCTGATAAATCAGCTTCATCAGTTTACCGCCGGTTTTCTTTTCAATGATGGGTTGCAATCCGGATTCGTTCAGCAAGGGCTTGAAGACTTCATATTCATCGGGATCAATCGTTCCCTGAACCACGTTTTCACCCAGCCCCCATGCCGCATTGATGATGACCACCTTGTTGAAGCCGGTTTCCGTGTCGATGGAAAACATCACCCCGGCGCCACCCTGATCACTGCGCACCATCTGCTGCACACCAATCGACAACGCCACTTTGAGATGATCGAAGCCCTTGTTGATGCGATAAGTGATGGCGCGATCCGTGAACAGCGATGCATAGCAATGTTTGCAGGCTTTTAGCAATGCCTGCTCGCCACGCACATTGAGAAATGTTTCCTGCTGACCGGCAAAGCTGGCCGCAGGCAGGTCTTCGGCAGTGGCGCTGGAGCGCACCGCAACGGATACATCGGATTGTCCGGTGTGTTCACACAACTGGCGATAGCCTCGTCTGATTTCATCTGCCAGTGATGCAGGCCAGTCGCCGCGAATGAATGCCTGACGAATTGCACCACCGGCTTCCGCCAGATTCATTTTTCCAGTTGCATGATTGTTGATGGCATCGGCAATGACATCGCGAATACCATTGGCATCCAGATACTGCCAGTATGCCGATGCCGTAGTCGCGAAGCCCGGCGGCACGCGAATGCCATGCGTGCTGAGACTGGCGAGCATTTCACCCAGCGATGCATTCTTGCCGCCTACCCTGCCCACATCATGACGTCCCACCTTTTCCAGCCATACAGTCAAGTCAGTTGCAGTCATGGAATGTTTCTCCGGCATGATGCAGTCCTCAACACGAACAACAAACATGAACGACTGAGGCATCATCAATGCGAATCATTCATGCCGCTCACAGGGACAGCAGATGTTTTGTTGATCATGCCAGCAAGCGACAGGCAATGCGGTGAGTGAAAACGTCTACGCGGATGCACGAAATACATATCGAATGAAAAGTATGACGAATGACTGTGGCTAATTCTTATTCCCCTAACAGTTTTCCCTCAATCAACCATTCGGTGCGGTACCTATAATCCATGCATTGAACTGTTTTCTGTGCACATCACGAACTGCACATCTATTGCCGCCAGCATCTACAACAGGAGCGATTGTCATGCACACCAACCGGTACGTTACCCGCGATATTGCAACCATCGGGCCGGATGCGGACCTTGCCGCCGCCGCCAAAGTGATGCGCCAACATCATGTGGGTTTTCTGGTGGTGGTCAGCGAACGCAATGGCGTACGTCATCCCGTGGGCGTGCTCAGTGACCGTGACATTGTCATGGAGTCCGTTGCCGAAGACATCAGTCCGCATGAGCTTAAGGTTTCCGATGTCATGACCACGCATCCGCTGGTGGCATCCATCGACGATGATCTTGAAGACCTGCTGGCGCACATGCGCGAGAATGGTGTGCGCCGTGTACCGGTGGTTGACAAGAATGGCACACTGGCCGGTATTGTTTCATTTGATGATTTATTGCAAACACTGTCGCGCATGCTGGGCAACATGGCAAGTTCAGTGATCAATCAGCGTGTCACCGAAATAGAAATGCGCAAGCAATAAGTCGTTCACTGTTGCGCATATTCGCTGCCCACTGGGCACGGTGCCCAACTGAGACCATTCAGCTTACGCTGAAATGTCGAGCGCAGCAGGTTTCCAGAGACGCCTATGGCTGTTCCGGCACCACATAGTCCACCGTACCAAACTGTGTATTGGTCAACTGAATGTGTTGTCCCGGTTCGAACACCCAGCCTTCCATTTCGCCGATCGACTGTGTGCCATTGGGCGGTATGCTGAGACTGGCTTCGCGGCTGTGATGATTGACCGGATTGATCAACAGCACGGATACATCAAAGGTTGTCGGCGCATTGTTCCTGAAGATGGTAACCAGCCCATTGCCGGCGCGCCGGAAAATCAGGGTCACCGGCATGTTGTGCTGTTTCAGTTCATTTATCTTTGTTGTGGCTGCGGCCAGTTGTCCGCTGACTGTGGTGAGTTGCGTTTGCAAGCCCGTCACTTGATCGTTGGCCTGCTTCAACATGGTGTTCAACTGCGCGCTGTGCTGGTACTCATACGCCGCCAGCACGGCAAAGATGAGAGCAATAATGGAAACGATCAATATGCCACGATGGGCAGCAGGACGCTTGACTGGCGCTGGCGATACGACTGGTTCGCTCATGTAACTCCCCAACCCGACGCTTATGAGTTTATTTGCCGCACCTTATACAGCAAACGGGTTGGGCTGGGAATCCGTCTCTATGCGGAGTCTGTCAACAGTTCATCAGGCCGCTGTCATGAGCCGAGGAATGGATAATCCGTATATCCTTTTGCACCCGACGCATAAAAGGTTGTTGAATCCCAGGCGTTGAGCGGTGCATGTTGCCTGAAGCGTTGCACCAGGTCGGGATTGGCAATGATCAATTTGCCAAAGCCCACGGCATCGGCATGATGTTCGCTGACAATGCGCGAGGCCGTATCGTAATCAAATCCTTCATTGGCAATCACGGGCCCGCCAAAGGCCTGCTTGATGGCCGGTGTCAATGAATCTTCAGCCACTTTCTCGCGCGTCATGATAAACGCAATGCCACGTTTGCCCAGTTCGCGCGCCACATGGGTAAAGGTTTCCAGCGGCGTATCATCACCCATGTCATGCGAATCACGGCGTGGCGCAAGATGCATTCCGACACGTCCACTGCCCCACACGCCGATCACCGCATCAGTGACTTCCAGCATCAGCCGTGCACGATTTTCGATGGATCCGCCATAGGCATCAGTACGATGATTGGTGTTCGATTGCAGGAACTGATCGAGCAGATAGCCATTGGCGCCGTGAACCTCCACGCCATCGAATCCTGCGAGCTTCGCGTTCTCAGCACCTTTTCTGTAGGCTTCGATGACTTGTGGAATTTCATTCAGTTCGAGTGCCCGCGGCTGCACATATTCTTTCATCGGTCGAACCAGACTGACATGTCCGGCAGGCTTGATTGCGGAAGGCGCAACGGGCAACTTGCCATCGAGATACAGCGGATCGGAAATTCTGCCCACATGCCACAGTTGCAGAATCATCTTGCCACCGGCTTCATGCACTGCGCTGGTAATCTTTTTCCAGCCCTGCACCTGCTCAGCAGACCAGATGCCCGGTGTATTGGGATAACCCACGCCCATGGGATCAACGGAGGTTGCTTCAGTAATGATCAGACCGGCAGTGGCACGTTGCCGGTAATACTCCATCATCAATTCATTGGGCACACGGCCTTCGGCACGGCATCGAGTAAGCGGCGACATGACAATGCGATTGGCAAGCTGCAACTCACCCAACTGAACTGGATCGAACAGGCTGGCCATGATGTACCTCAATATCTTTAAAAGGATGACGCGCCCGTTATGATGCCGTGAATAAGGATTTTCAACGCAATAATGGTGAATGTTCTTATTCCCGCGAATTATCCGGCATACCCATTAATGAAGAGATCGTTATGCCACTTCCCACGCATCAACCTGCATGCCAGAATCATTTCGCCGTTGCCGTCTGTTGTCCGGCGATGCAATAACAAACGAGGCTTACCGTGCCGTATGCCATTGAAATCCAGCAATTGACCCGGCGATTTGGCGCGGTGCTCGCCCTCAACCACATTGCATTCAATGTCGATGAACACGTCATCTTTGGTTTGCTGGGCTCCAACGGCGCCGGCAAGTCCACCGCCATCAAGATGCTCACCACGCTGTTGAAGCCGAGCGAAGGCACGGCGAAAGTGGCTGGTTATGACATCGTCAGACAACCGCAATCCGTGCGACGCAGCATTGGTTATGTGCCGCAGATGTTGTCGGCAGATGGTGCACTCAATGGATATGAAAACCTGTTGTTGTCCGCACGCCTGTATGGCATCGCGCCATCTGAGACATCCACCCGCATTGAAGAAGCATTGCAATTGCTGGAATTAACCGACTCCGCACACCGGCTGGTAAAGACCTATTCCGGCGGCATGATTCGCCGTCTTGAACTGGCACAGGCCATGTTGCATCGGCCCAAGGTGTTGTTTCTGGATGAACCTACCATTGGTCTTGATCCCGTTGCACGTCACACCGTATGGGATCATCTGCTGAAGTTGCGCGAGTTGTACGGCATGAGCATTCTGATCACCACGCATGACATGGAAGAAGCCGACCACCTGTGTGATGAAATTGCCATTCTTCACAAGGGCGCCGTGGCCATCATTGGCAAACCATCATCGCTGAAGGCGGGCATTGGTGCTGACGCAACGCTGGATGATGTATTCGCAAAGTACAGCGGTCCCCCGGAACAAAGCGGCCGGTTGAATGCAACTTCGGAGACGCGTCGTGTCGCCAAACGGCTTGGATAGTACGATGCTGTCGCGCATCCGTTTCATACGCGAATCTTATGCGATTGCAGATATCGAGCTGCGCAAGTTGTTGCGCGATCCCACGGAATTGTTATCACGCGCCATTCAACCCATATTGTGGCTGGCCATCTTCGGACAGGTGCTCAGCCATGTGCGTGGCATTGACACCGGCAAGGTGGGTTATCTGGCATTCATGACGCCGGGCATTCTGGCGCAAAGCGTGCTGTTCAGCGCCATCTTCTATGGCATCGCCGTCATCTGGGAACGTGATCTGGGTGTGGTGCAAAAACTGCTGGCGAGTCCCGCAAGCAGAACATCATTGATCTTTGGCAAAGCCATTTCCGCTGATTTTCGCGGCATCGTGCAGGCAGCAGTGATTTATCTGATTGCACTGGTGATGGGTGTGCCGCTGCGCTGGGAACCTGCCGCGATTGCCGGCGTGATGTTGCTGGTTGCGTTGGGTTCAGCGGTATTTTCAACGTTCTCGCTGATCATGGCCTGCATCGTCAAAACCCGCGAACGCTTCATGGGTATTGGGCAGGTATTGACCATGCCTTTATTCTTTGCCAGCAATGCCATTTATCCCATCAGCCTGATGCCTGCATGGCTGCGCTTCATCGCCAATATCAATCCGCTTACCTATCTTGTCGATGCGCTGCGCGGCTTGATGATTGTGAATGGTGAAAGCACCCACGGCGTGATGTTTGATGCAGGCGTGCTGGTGTTTATCTTTCTGTTGTTGCTGGCGATTGCGACGAGGTTGTATCCGAGGTTGGCGGAGTGAGCAGATGCGTTCACTCAGCCATGTTCATGTGAGATTCATGTAGGTTGGTGCTGAACGAAGTGAAGCCCGACGTAACAAAATCATCGACGCGCGTCTTATCTATTGGGCTTCGCAGACTCAGCCTGACGCGCTTGATCGCTTGGTTTTGATTTGTTTGCAGGCTGAGCGCCATGCCCAGCTTCTGATGGTTAATTCAAGATGCTGGGCGCAGTGCGTAGCTTGCATGGCTTTGATTGCAGATAAGGCGATTGCAGATGCCGCATATATGTCTTCACGCAGCCGCATTAATCAAGCCAGTGAATGTCCGCCGGTTTGCGGCCATGCGCAGCAGGCCATGCAGCCGGATGACCCAGAATAATCGGCGCCACAATGTGAACGTGTTGAGGCAGATGCAATTCGCGTTTCGTTGTATCCAGGTTGAACCAAGGCCGGCTCAACCCTATCCAGCAACTGCCAATGTTCTGGTCACGTGCCAGCAACATCAGGTTCTGCGCCAACAGGCAGCAGTCTTCGTCAGCCTGAGTACTGGCATCAGTTGCCATCACCAGAATCAATGCAGGCGCGTGATAGAAAAGAGAAAAGCCCGGATTTTTCAGCGCTTCGTTCAAGCCCTCAGGTATCGAGTCATGATTTGCCAGCAGCCATTGCTTTGCTTGCTGTGCAAGCGATTCCACGCGACGGCCATCAAGCACGACCGCAAATGACCACGGCTGTTGATTGCGCGCACTGGGCGCGTACACTGCTTCATCAATCAATTGTTGAATGATGGAACGAGTTATCGGTTCCACGGTATATTCGCGAACAGCGCGCCGCTCGGCAATGGCAGCTGACAGTTGCATGGAGCCTCCATAACGGATGCAATAACATCTTTGAAGATGCTGAACAATACTTGGCGACAGCGGACAGCAGTGTCCGTCACCATCTGTTTCACAACCATCCGCGATAGCGCGTAGTCAGATACGGTGTTCAGTCATGCCTGTGCAGCCAGGTTGGCGCCGAACGAAGTGAAGCCCAAGGTAACGGAATCAGCGGTCTATGTCCTGTCTGTTGGGCTTCGCGGACTCAGCCTAACGCGCTTGATCGCTGGGTTTTGATTTGTTTGCAGGCTGGGCACCATGCCCAGCTTCTGATGGTTAATTCAAGATGCTGGGCGCGGCGCCCAGCCTACATGGCTACGAATTTGTGCGGCCATCAACTGAGATAGTACCAAGATGCAACTAGCGAAGTTTTCATGTTAACGTCCGACATATTCTGATCAATATCGCACTCTTGTAACTGCCAAGCTACATCCGCTCTTCACTATTAATTATCCGTTCTGGAGCAGCCTCGTAGATGGCTAATGGACACATAACAACAAACTGATCTTCACCTACTCATACCTCAACGCCTCAATCGGATCGAGCCGTGCGGCTTTACGTGCAGGATAGTAGCCAAAGAAAATTCCGACCGCGACAGAAAATAGAAAACCTCCGGCAATCGCGCCGATTGAAATTGACGTGGGCCATTTGGCGATCAACGAAATGATCTTTGAGGCGGCCACGCCGACAACTATGCCCACCACACCACCGGCAACACTGAGAAACACCGCTTCGGCCAGAAACTGCAACAGCACGTGTAAACGCTGTGCGCCAATGGCCATGCGCAAACCGATTTCACGTGTGCGTTCGGTGACGGATACCAGCAGGATATTCATGATGCCGATGCCGCCCACTAATAACGAGATCGATGCAACAGTGGCCAGCAACAATGCCATGACGTGACTGCTGCCTTCAGCGGCATTGGCGATCTGGCTGAGATTGCGCACATTGAAATCATTGGCATCGCCTTCACGAATGCGATGGCGGCGTTGCAATGTGCGTGTCACCTGTTCAATGGCGGTGTTGATCGCGCTTGCATTTACGGCCTGAACATAGATTTGATTCACATAGCCAGTGAGCCTTGGCGTGATGCCAAACGGATTCGGCAGCGTAGGATAGGCGCTGCTCAATGAACTTTGCGCCTGTGTTGGTGCAGCCACACCAAGAACTTTGCGTTCCGCAGTGGAGAACGGAATCATGATCACATCATCCTGATCCTGCCCGTAAGCAGTTTGACCCTTGGCAACATACAGGCCAATGACACGCAGTGGAATGCCTTTCACCATCAGTGTTGCACCGATGGGATTTTCTCCGGGCGCGAACACCTGGGCATAAACCGTTTGCCCAATCACGACCACGAGTGATGCGCCTTGAATGTCATCGTCACTGATGCCACGACCCGCGGCGATGCTCCAATTGGTAATGACTGGATAACTGGTGGTGACACCTTGAATGCTGGTGGACCAGTTCTGATTTGCATACTGGACTTGTCCGGACTGACGGATCAAGTAGCCCACCTGGGCTACCGCAGCGTCTTCGTGCTGAATGGCCGCGGCATCGTTCACCGTCAGTGTCGATGCACTGCCAAAGCCGCCACGCAATCCACCACTGGTTACTGCACCGGGAACCACCACAAACAAATTGGTGCCAAGGCTTTCTATCTGTTTGCGCACGGCGTCGTTGGCGCCCTGTCCCACGGCCACCATGGCAATCAGTGCCGCCACACCAATGAACACGCCCAGCACAGTCAGTGCCGAACGCATCTTGTTGCGTGCAATGGCCTGAATGGCGGAACCGGCAATCATGCGTGCAAAAGCCCAGGATGAAACCAGCGGCAGGTTGCCGCCACGTGCGGGCGCCGTTGCAGTGACAGGAGTCGCAATCACTGCCGCATGCTTCACTGCACTGATGTCGCCATCGGACTTGCGTTCGTCAGAAACAATTTCACCATCACGCATGGTGATGATGCGATCCGTGTACGCTGCGATATCAGGCTCGTGTGTCACGACAATAATGGTCACACCCTGTTCGCGGTTCAGCTTGAGCAGGGTTTCCATGATCTCATGCGAGTTGCGCGTATCGAGATTGCCGGTGGGCTCATCGGCCAGCAGAATGCCCGGTGAATTGATCAACGCTCTGGCAATGGCCACACGCTGTTGCTGACCGCCGGACAATTGACCCGGCGTGTTGTTCTCGCGATCACTCAGTCCCAGCAATTGCAACGCAGCGCGTGCACGTTCTGAACGTGCAGTGGCATTCAGCGATTCAGATTCGCTGTAAAACAGGGGCAACGCCACATTTTCCAGCGCACTGGTTCGCGCCAGCAGATTGAAACTCTGAAACACAAATCCCAGGCGCAGATTGCGAATGCGCGCCAGTTGCGGTTCGGTCAAGGAAGACACATCCACGCCTTCCAGAAAGTACTGACCACTGCTGGGACGATCCAGACAACCGAGAATGGACATCAAGGTGGACTTTCCTGATCCCGATGAGCCCATGATGGCAACGAACTCACCCTGTTGCACACCCAGCGTGACACCGCGCAACGCATGCACATCCACATCACCCACGTGATAGGTACGCCTCAGGTCCGTCACTTCAATCAAGTGTGTTGAATCCTGTTTGACTGCAGCGTTCATGGCATCTCACATGCGTGGCATGCGCAGGCTGGCAGTGGAACGGGTGCCGGCCGGGTTCGTGACCTGCTCACTGATGATGACGCGATCATCAACCTTGAGTTCGCCTTGCAGAATTTCCGTGTAACTGTCATCCACCAGACCGGTGACAACCATGACCCGTTGCGGCTTTCCATTGCGTTCGACAAACACCTGCGTTGCCGATGTGTCGTTCACCTGTTTGTTGCCGATTCCACCGGGCAGATAACGCAATGCCTGATTCGGTACGCGCAGTACATTGTCATGACGTTTGCTGAAAATGCTGATCGCTGCGGTCATGCCGGGCTTGAGCAACAATGCTGCATTGCTGAAGCCAATCACCACATCATAGGTCACCACATTCTGCACGGTCTGCGGCGCCTGACGAACCTGCACCACTGCACCATTGAATGTACGTTCCGGATAGGCTTCAACGCGGAACGTCGCCTGATCACCGGCAGCAACGCTGCCAATGTCAGATTCGCTGACATTTGAATCCACCTGCATTTGTGTCAGGTCGGTTGCGATGAGAAACAATGTGGGTGTCTGAAAACTTGCCGCCACGGTTTGACCCTGCGTGACATTGCGTGAGATCACCGTGCCATCCACGGGTGAAACAATGCTGGTATAGCCGAGATTGACTCTTGCAGCAGAGAGCGCCGCCTGACGCTGCCTGATATCCGCTTCATCCAGCACCACTTGCGACTTCGCCTGTTGATAAGCACTGTTGGCAGTGTCCGCCACATCCTGCGATACCACACCCGCCTGC
Organism: Steroidobacteraceae bacterium; assembly: GCA_035548495.1. Classification (GTDB taxonomy): domain Bacteria; phylum Pseudomonadota; class Gammaproteobacteria; order Steroidobacterales; family Steroidobacteraceae; genus CAILZL01. The sequence continues at coordinate 11,991 of DASZSV010000023.1, read as the reverse complement.
AGCAATTGCGAGTTGCGTTCATCAGTCTGTCTGGCCAGTTGCAAACCTGCCTTGTCCTTCTCAAGCTGGGCCTGTGCGGTGGCAAGATTGGCCATGTCCTGATCCACAATGGTTTGATATGGACGCGGGTCGATTCTGGCACACAACTGTCCTTTCTTTACGCGTGTGTTGAAATCGCATTTGATCTCCTGAATGACGCCGGAAACATAACTGCCAACCTGAATGGTGGTCACGGGATTCACCGTGCCACTGGCAGTGATGTGCGGCGCCACTGTTCCCCGCGACACACGCGCTGTTTGATAGTACATCTGCGTACGTGTTGCATAGTGAACAGCAGCCCACGAAACACCGGCAACAAGCACGATGACAATTGCTGCAATTTTCCAGTTACCGGCGCTCATCATCACACCTCTGGATGCGAGATCAGTCATGCCGGCCATCCGGCGAAATTAAGGATATGGTAATTATCCAGCAGCAGCTCGCTGCTTACATGACGATTTGCAATTCTGATGCGCTGTGATGCATGAATGTTGTGCGTATCGTTTTGCGTGGATTTACTTATCTTTACGCGCAGCGTGCGTGCCGGGCAATAACCAGAAGAACACGTGCGTTGCAATGAATAATTCGCAAGTCTTTCCTGATCGACAGAATGAAACAGGCATGGATCGCATGGCCACCACCACGTACAAAAGTCGATGTACTCAGCACAGCATCACGATGGTTTACATTCTCTGTTAAGCTTTCGGTTTTACCCGGGCGTGTATTGACATGAAGATGACGAAAGACAGCACTTCCAGTGGCATAGGTGCATTGGCAGTACTGCTGATTTTGACAAGCCTGACGTCACCGGCGCTGGCCGGAGATCATACCGACAATCACACACTGGTGGACGACTTGCGCCTGTACGTCACTGCACCGGCTCGCTGGGACAAGCGTGACTGGTTGTATGCCGGCAGTGTCGTGGCGACCATTGCCGCATCACATCATTATGATAACCAGGTGCGTGCGCACTTCATCAATAGTGCACCGCTGGATACAACAGACAAGTACAGCACCAGGGATGCATTGCCTGCGGCCGGAGTACTCGCGGGCACATGGGCGCTGTCTTTTGTGTGGGATGACACTGCCGGATATCGTGAAGGCCGCAACATGATTGAAGCAAGCGCCTTCAGTGTCGCCAGCGTATACATCATCAAGCAAGTCGCTCATCGCGAACGTCCCTATGTCACTGCGGACAGCAATCGCTGGAAACACGGTGATTCATTCCCTTCGTTACATGTTACTTTTGCAGGTGCAATCGGCGGCGTGCTGGCGGAATCCGGCGGCGACGATTATCGCTGGGTGCGCCGAGTGCTCGGATATGGATTGGTGGCGGGCTCCGCATATCTGCGGCTAAAGCACAATCAGCATTGGTTATCTGATACGGTGGCCGGTGCGGCACTGGGACTCTCAACCGCGCACTTCGTGGTTAATCGCAACCAGCCACACCACTCAGTATCAACCTTATCGCTGCTACCGATTGATGGCGGCCTGGCACTTAACTATTCAGCGTCGTTTCATTGATATGAACTTAACCTCTATGAACTTAACCTCATCCGACAATTTCCTCTCGCTCCTCGCCGGACAATGGACTGGAAAGGAAACCATCGCATCATCAAAGTGGGGCGCAGGCGGCACGGCCGTGTCAATCGTCTCATCACGGCTGGATTTTAATGGCCGTGCATTAATCCAGGACTACCGCGCTGAACGCGATGGAAAGATATGGCTTACTGCACATGCGATATTCGTATTCGATGAATCGAATGCAAGCTGCAACCTCTTCTGGTTTGACAGCCTCGGTTTTGTGCCAACGCAGCCTGCACCCGGCGTGCGCGATGGCAACACTTGCAACTTTGTTCGTACCTCGCCTCGTGGCCAGACACGGCATACCTATAGTTTTCCGGAAGACAATAAATATCACCTGCTGCTGGAAAGCTCGTTTGATGGCGGCGCAACGTGGGTACAAATCATGGATGGAACGTATTCGAGAACAAGTTAGCCGTGCATCGGCAGTCATCAACCCGGCACCTCACGCCTGCTTGACAACCTGTCGTTGCACACCCAGTCCTTCAATGCCCAGCTCCATCACATCACCGGCTTGCAAATAAATGGGTGCAGGCTTTTGTCCCATGCCCACACCCGGCGGCGTTCCAGTGGAGATCACGTCACCGGGTTGCAGGCTCATGAATTGCGACAGATAGTGAATGAGAAACGGCACGCGGAAAATCATGGGCTGTGTTGAACCGTTCTGGTAACGATGGCCATTGACACTCAACCACATGGAGAGATTGTCAACATTACTCACTTCATCGCGTGTCACCAGCCACGGACCGATGGGTCCAAAGGTATCGCAACCCTTGCCCTTGTCCCACTGACCACCGCGTTCGAGTTGAAACTCGCGTTCGGAAACATCATTGACGATGCAGTAACCGGCAACATGATTCATCGCATCCACTTCTGACACATATGACGTGTGCTTGCCAATCACAACGCCCAGTTCCACTTCCCAGTCGGTTTTCTTTGAATTGCGTGGAATCAGCACATTGTCATTGGGGCCGATAATCGCAGAGGTGGCTTTCATGAACACCACGGGCTCACTCGGTGGTGTCATGCCGGATTCGGCAGCATGATCCGCATAGTTGAGACCGATACAGATGAACTTGCCGACATGCCCCACACATGCGCCGATGCGCACATCGTTTGCGATCACCGGCAAGGCGTCGATGTTGATGGAGCGCAACCGGTCAAGTTGCACATCCGACAACACATCACCGGCGATATCATCCACCACGCCGGACAGATCACGAATGCGGCCTTGAGCATCCAGCATGCCGGGCTTCTCTTTACCTGCTTCACCAAAACGCAATAGTTTCATACGACACCTGTTGGAAAACTTTCACAAAACGTCTTGCAGCATCATAACTGCACATTAGATTGCAAAACATGCACTCACACGATCAGTGCTGCAACGAGAGCAAAATCCCTGTTGCGTCATCCCCGTGAAAACGGGGATCCAGTCAAATACGGATGCTTTGTCTTGCTGGATTACGAACGGCGGCGTGCCATTCGCCCGAGGCGCGCCTTCATCACACCTGTCTTTAAACACAACTGACGCAGTAGTTCTGAAGAAAGTTTTAATTAACCCAACCACCATCAATGACATGCGTCTGCCCCGTCGTGAATGATGATTCATCCGAAGCAAGATATACCGCAAGTGCAGCAAGCTCATCGGCGCGACCCAATCTTCCCATGGCCTGTCGCGCGCAGAAGTCGGCATAGGCTTTGTCAAAATCACCGGTTGCCGCAAGACGATTACGCAATGAAGGCGTATCCACCGTACCCGGACAGATGGCATTGCAGCGAATACCTTGCGTCACGTAATCCGCTGCAACAGACTTGGTCAGGCCAATCACCGCCGCCTTGGTGGTAGTGTAGGCAAAACGGTTGGGAATGCCCTTGATGGATGATGCAATCGACGACATGTTGATGATGGAACCCTGCCGTCGTTGCAACATGGAAGGCAGGAAGGCGCGGATCATGCGATACATCGCAGTGACATTGAGATTGAGCGAGAAAGCGAATGCCTGTTCATCACATTCCAGAATGGTTCCGGTGTGAACAACGCCCGCACAGTTGTACAGCACATTGACATCGGGAAATTCTCCGGCGAGTTCCTGGATTGCTCTTGCATCGGTGACATCCACACAGCGCGCAGTTACACCTTGCAATGTCTGCAACGCGTCCGCTTGAATATCCACTGCAATCACGCGCGCGCCTTCATGCACAAAGGCTTCTGCGGTGGCACGGCCAATGCCCTGCGCTGCTGCGGTGATCACCGCTGTCTTGCCACTTAGTCGACCCATGATGTTACCTTCCATACTTCGCAGTTGTTGTCACCGAACAAAGGGCGCCAAGGTGAGTTGATTGACAAGATGGTTTCAAGACCGTCAAAAACAGGAGTTTTTGCGGAGCCTCCATGGGCGAGGCGGCGCTTGCAACAAAGCACAGCTTTGTTCTGCCGAGCGGGTGTACATGGATGTATACCCCGGGCTTGCACGCAGCATGGAGTGCGTAGTGCAATGGATTTACGGCGTTCTTGAAACCATCGGTCAAGCAAATCATCCTTAAGCTAGGATTTGCTGCGTTCACCATGTGACAAATTGGGCCATTCACCGGGTGATCTACTTGCGCATTAGCGTAGCTGATGTGCGCACCGGCAGACACGCCGGACCCACAGGTTCAAACGACTTATAAGTGAGAATGAATTCGCGATGTCCCATTGCTTCGGATTTGGTTTGTTCGCCTGCGGCCACGCGCAACACCAGATTGGTGATTTCATTGCCCACTTCATCCAGTGTGGCACGACCTTCCATGATACGGCCCGCATCCACATCCATGTCATCACGCAACTTGCGATAGGTTTCGGGATTGGCGCAGATCTTGATCACCGGCGCCAGCGCCGAACCCACCACACTGCCGCGGCCCGTGGTAAATAACGTGAGATGCGCGCCACAGGCAATCAACTCCACAATTTCCGCATTGTCGGAAATGTTGGGAAAGCCAAAGCGCGGTTCACCATCGGGCACCACATCAAGCAGGTACAGCCCACCAGAAGGTGGAACATCACCGGGTTTGATGATTCCACATATGGGTGCAGAACCGGATTTGGAATAGGCGCCCATGGATTTTTCTTCCATTGTGGTCAATCCGCCTTCGGCATTGCCGGGCGCAAACGAACCAAAGCCCATGATGGAGTAGTAACGCTCTGCTTTTTGTACACAGGCTTCAATCGCCGCACCGAGTTCGGTCGTGACTGCACGATCCGACATGATGCGTTCACAGCCAACCAGTTCGCCGGTTTCTTCAAAGATGCACGCCACACCCTGCGCGCCCAGTGCATCAAAGCAGCGTCCCACTGCGGGATTTGCCGTGATGCCCGATGTACCGTCCGATCCGCCGCAAACCGTTCCAACCACCAGTTCGTTGATCATCATCGGCACACGCGGTGTGTGCTGAATCTGCGCGTGAATGCGCCGCACTGCCGCCATGCCCTTGTCAATGGTGTCACGCGTGCCGCCTTCATTCTGGATGACGAACAATTCCACCGGACGGCCGCTGGCTTCGATATGTGCCTTCAATGCTTCACGATTGAAACTCTCGCAACCCAGCGACAGCAGCACCACACCACCAACATTGGGATGAGTGGTCAGCGCCCGCATCATCTTGAAGGCATATTCATTGGGAAAACAACCCGGAAAGCCGATGAGATGCACATTCTCGTCATCGATCTTGTTGACGATGCGGCTGGCCACGTGGTGTGCGCATTCGACAAGATAGGCCACGGCCACCACATTGCGAATGCCCTTTCTGCCATCCGTGCGCAGATAACCGGTAAGAGACCTGTTCACGCAAACCTCGCTCATGTTCAACTGATCACCTTGCGCGTGTGTGAAGCGATGTAATCACTTTGCATGTTGTGCAGATGCACGTGATTGCCTGCTGCAACTGCCGTCACGATTGAACCAATGGGCGCGCCATACTTGATCACCCTGTCGCCCCTGTTGAGCGCACACCGTGCAATTTTGTGACCGACATGAATGTCTTCATGCAGGACGACAGACACGCCGTCCAGATCGACCGCACTGCCCTTCGCGGCCGGCTTGCGGCAGATAAGCACATTGTCATCGGGATGCAGCAGTATGAAATTCGACACGTTCATCTCGCCATGTTACTTCACAACGTCACTTCGCAGTATCGCCCTGCAATGGACCTTGGCAATGAAACTTCACCAGAACCTGTCTCAAAATGTAGCGAGCGATGACAGGTTGCGTCATACCGGAGCGCAGTCATTTTGAGAAAGGCTCTACAGTACTTCACGGTGTTGGCACCGGCGCCAGAGGATGCAACAACCCTGCGCTGCGCAAATCACGCCAGAACGCGGCGGGTATGCTGAATTGAGACCAGTGCCGTGCCGCCTGCACCTGTTTCACATCGGCTTGTCCGGGAATCACGCTGACCACTGCCGGATGCGCCAATGGAAATGCAAGTGCGGCGGCGGCAAGCGGCACATAGTGCGCATCGCAAATCGCCTGAATGGCATTGACGCGTTCGATGATGCCGGGCACTGCGGGTGCATAGTTGTAATACGATGCGCTACCGCCACGCACACCATTGATCAGGATGCCGGAGTTGAACGGCCCGCCCAGCACGATGGCCACCTTGCGGCGCTGGCATTCGGGCAGCAGGTTATCCAGCGGTTCCTGTTCCAGCAAGGTATAGCGGCCAGCGAGCAGGAATACATCCACATCAAGATACTGCAATGCCTGCATGCAGACCTGCCATTCATTCACACCCAGTCCAATGGCGCGCACCACACCCTGTTGCTTCAGTTCGCACATGGCGCGATAGCCGCCTTCGACAAATGTTTTCCAGTGTTGCTGATGTTGATCGCCATGCGTGGCGCGGCCCAGATCATGTGCCAGCAAAATATCCACTTTCTTCACCCGCAAACGCCGCAAGCTGCTGACAAAGGATTTCATCACACCATCATACGAATAATCGAATACCGGTTCGTAAGGCAGCCCATCGACAAAGCCCCAGCGTTCGGTACCGGGTGGCGGCCGCCTGATGCGTTTGAGTACGCGGCCCACCTTGGTGGACAGCACCACATTCTGTTTTACACCTGCCAATGCATTGCCCAGCCGCGACTCCGACAGGCCCTGCCCATAGTGAGGCGCCGTGTCAAAAAAATTCATTCCTTCATCAAGTGCAGCGAGCACCGTTGCCCGTGCCTGCTCATCACTGATGGCGCGATACAAGTTGCCAATGCTGGCGCCGCCGAAACCCAGTGTGGTCACTTCGATGCCGGTGTCGCCGATGTGGCGCGTTGGCAGTGCAGAGAGTTTCATAGTTTGTAGAACCGCTGTGCATTGCCGCCCATGATCATCGCCTGCTGCGACACCCCGAGATGCGCAATACGATCCATCACCCATGCATGCCACTGTGCATAGCCATCGCGCAGCTTCAACACCGGCCAGTCCGATCCCCACATTACCCGCTCGACACCAAATACATTCAATACATGTTCTGCATAAGGAATGGCTTCATCGCGAGACTGATCTGTTGACATTTCGGTGAACAGTCCCGACAACTTGCAATGGACATTGGGGGCTTCCGCAACGCGTGCAATATCATCACGCCATTGCCGGGTTGCAACTGCATTGCGTTGCGCAATCGGCGGCTTGGCCGCGTGATCAATCACTATGGACAACGCTGGATGACGTTTTGCCAGTTGCATAATCGCCGGGAGATGACGCGTATATATCAGTGCGTCAAAACACAAGCCCAGTTCAACAAGTGCGGTCAATGCAGGCTGAACTGAATCGCGCAATATCCAGTGATCATCCGGCAGTGATTGCAACATTGGCCGCACGCCCTTGAATTCTGGATGGCGCGCCAGTGTTGCCAGATGCGAAGCAGCATGGGTTGCTGCAAGATCAGTCCAGCCCACCACACCCTTGATCACCACATGTTGCGATGCCATTTGCAACAGCCATTCTGTATCTGCATCGCAGGGTTGTGATTGCACGGCCACAGTGCCGGTGATCATGCTGGCCGATGATTCCTGCACCCAGTCGTGCACACCAAAGTCACGGTAAATCGGCGCAAGATCAGGCGTTGGCCATTCATGACCATGCCGAGCGATTTGCCAGAAGTGTTGATGACTATCAATGCGCATCTACGTTTAAGTTGCCGCTTCGATCATTCTTTCAGCGTGCCGTCAACATGCTTCTCACCCTGGGTGACGACCAGCCGTACCATGCAATCACCACAAAGCACAGCACGGGTACAAAGATGGCCGTGCGAATGTGGCTGAGATCGGAAATCTTGCCCATGATGGCCGTCAGTATTGCGCCACCAATGATGCTCATCACCAGCAATGATGAACCGGTTTTTGCCAGCGGCCCCAAGTCTTCGATGGCAACCGCAAAGATGGTGGGAAACATGATGGACATGAAGAACGATGCCGCCACCAATGCATACAGTCCGCCTTGACCGCCGGCACTGGCCGCATACGTTGTCAATGCAATATTGCACAGTGCAAATGCTGCCAGCACTCTGGAAGCCGGCAGTTTGCTGATCAGCATGGTGCCTGTTACTCGGCCGATCCAGAACAGTCCCAGCGAGATGAGCACATAGATTGCCGCCGCCTTGTCAGTCAATCCGATTTCGGCCTGCGCATAGCGAATCGTGTAACTCCAGATGCCCACCTGCGCACCGACATAAAAGAACTGCGCAAGCACGCCATGGAGAAAATGTTTTTGTTTGAACAGATCCGTCAATGCCTGTTTCGCATTCAGGTGCGAGGCGTCCTGTTGCGCGGAGTCGCGGCTGGCCTGTGCAGGAAAGCGTGTGAATGCCACCAGCACCGCCCAGGCCAGCATGAACAGGCCAATGAACAGATACGGCGCCTGCACCGCACGGGTTTCATTCAGATAGAAGGCATGCTGGCTCGCGGCATCCACCATGTCCGGCGACAGTTGCCTGCCGCTCAATATGAATGTTCTGCCGATGAACACCCCGGTCAATGAACCCAGTGGATTGAATGACTGCGCCAGATTCAGACGATACGCGGCGCGATCGGGCGATCCCAGCGCGGTGATCAATGGATTGGCGGAGGTTTCCAGAAACGCCAGCCCTGATGCAATGACAAACAGGGCGCCGAGGAACCATTGATATTGCGCCGCCTGCGATGCCGGATAAAACATCAACGCGCCGGCGGCAAACAGACCAAGACCCAGCACCACAGCCGCCTTGTAACCATACTTGCGAATAAAAAATCCCGCGGGCAGTGCAAATGAAAAATAACCCACATAGAAGAAGGACTGCACAAAACCCGATTCAAAATCGGTCAGCGTGAACGCCTTCTTGAATTGCGGAATGAGAATGTCATTGAGGTTGTTGGCAATGCCCCAGAAAAAGAACAACGCCGTAATCAGGAACAGCGGCCAGCGCGCCACCGCTTCGTGCTGGTTGTGATTCATGGTCTGCAACCCCTCTTATGATTTATGTATGCGAGTGTGAACGTGCTGGCTGGATTGTAATACAAAATTATAATATAAATTATATGATACAGAAGCAATGGGCGTTCTGACAGGCGAAAATCCATACTGGAACCTCTGCACGAATACTGAAAACCATATCGGCCATGACATATTCTTGCTTCGATTTCCGTGCGGCGACTCATTATCATGAGTGACATGCGCCCATTCATTTCCCTGCATCCGCTGTGCCGCCCTGCCGGTGCGTGGCTGCTGGCACTGGCGGCGCTGTGGCCGGTGCAATCATTTGCCCAATCATCTATCCAGTCATCCAACCAGTCATCAGACCATTCGCAGGCCGTCTCCATTCAGGTTGATGCATCGCGCTCAGCGGGTTCACTGCCGCCGGTATGGGCATGGATCGGTTACGACGAACCCAACAACACTTACAGCGATGCAGGCATCTACACACTCAAGCAACTTGCGCAATCAGGCACACACACGGTTCATGCACGCACCCACAATTTGCTGACCAGTGGTGATGGCACGACAGCGTTGAAGTGGGGTTCCACCAATGCATTCACTCGCGATGCCAATGGAAAACCGGTGTATGACTGGAGCATCGTGGATCGCATTTTCGATACGTATCGCGCCACCGGCATCAAACCACTGGTGGAGATCGGCTTCATGCCGCAAGCACTGTCCACTTCGCCCATTCCCTATCAACATCACTGGCCGCAGACGTTTGCCACCGGCTGGTCTTATCCGCCCGTCAACTACGATGAATGGTCGGAACTGGTGTATCGCTGGGTGCAACACATGGTGCAGCGTTATGGCGCACGCGAAGTATCCACATGGCAATGGGAAGTATGGAACGAACCGGATATTTTTTACTGGCATGGCACAGCGCAGGAGTACTTCAAGCTCTATGACTACACGGTGACTGCCGTGCGCCGCGCCCTGCCGCGGGCACATGTCGGTGGCCCTGCCAGCACCAGTCCTTCCGGCGAACATGCCGCAGCTTTTCTGCATGCATTTCTTGATCATTGCCTGCACGGCATCAATGCGGCAACCGGAAAAAAATCAGTGCCGCTGGACTTTGTTTCGTTTCATGCAAAAGGCAGGGCAGCGCTTATCGACAATCACGTGCAGCTTTCCATCGCCACTCAGTTGCGTGATATCGATGCAGGTTTTGCAATTGTTGAAAGTTTTCGCGCCTTGCGTGATCTGCCGGTGCTGATCACCGAATCCGATCCGGAAAGTTGTGCAGCCTGCGACGTGGCCTCGCATCCGGAAAATGCTTATCGCCTGACTTCGCAATATGCCAGTTATGAAGCCGAGGTATTGAATGGTTCGCTCGCACTGGCACAGCGTCATCACATCAATCTGCAAGGCAACCTCACCTGGGCATTCACGTTTCCCGGGCAGCCGCTGTTTGCCGGACTGCGTGCGTTCAGTACCCATGACATTGATCTGCCCTTGATGAATGCATTCCGCATGTTTGGCAAGTTGAACGACAAACGCATTGAAGCGGTCAGCAGTGGCGCATTGAACATGGATGACATGCTGAGCGCGGGCGTGCGTGATCGCACCGATGTCAATGTCATCGCCACCCGCAGTGCACATCAGATCAACATATTGATATGGAACTATCGCGACGATGCTGTTCCGGCAGTACCGCAAGCCATTCAGCTTGCAGTTAAGGGCCTGCCTTCCGGTTTGCACAACGTACAGCTCCGGCAGTGGCGCATTGATGATACTCACAGCAACGCCCTTGCCGCATGGCTGGCGATGAATTCGCCGCCTGATCCTTCTGCAACGCAGATGCAACAACTGCATGATGCGGGACAATTGCAGTTGCTGGACGCACCGCAATGGATATCTGCTGAGAATGACATGATTGACTTGAACATTGACGAACCATCGCAGGCTGTCGCACTGCTGGAGCTGAGCTGGTAACCATGAAAGCATTGCTGTTGAAACAACCCGGACAGGCAGTCATTGCCTCTGTTCCTGAACCCTCACTCACCGCCGGCCAGGTGTTGCTGAAAGTGCGCATGGTGGGACTGTGCGGCAGTGATCTGAATTCATTCCGTGGGTTGAATCCGATGGTGTCGTTTCCACGCATACCGGGACATGAAGTATGTGCCACGGTGGTTGATGCAAACAGCAGCGGACTTGCAACCGGCATCGACGTCACGATGTCGCCTTATACAGCCTGCGGCGAATGCGCTTCATGCAGACGCGGCCGTCCCAATGCCTGCCAGTTCAATCAGACACTGGGCGTGCAACGCGATGGCGCACTGGCGGAATACATCGCCATGCCTGCGGAGAAGTTGTATCCCGCCAGACTCTCTCCCAAAGAATTGTCACTGGTCGAACCGTTGACTGTGGGCTTTCATGCCGTGGCACGCGGCCGCGTGACCGCCGCCGACAGGGTGGCCGTACTCGGTTGTGGCGGTGTGGGACTGGGCGCCATTGCTGCCTGTGCTGCGCGTGGTGCAATGACCATTTGCGTGGACGTCGATGATGACAAGCTGAACCTGGCGCGAACGGCGGGTGGCACGCATTGCATCAACACGGCGCGGGATTCGTTGCATGATCGCCTGCTGGCAATGACAGACGGCGCCGGACCTGATGTGATCGTTGAAGCCATCGGCACACCGGATACTTTTCGTGCCGCAGTGGAAGAAGTGGCCTTCACCGGCCGCGTGGTGTACATCGGTTATGCAAAAGAACCGGTGGCCTATGAAACCAGACTGTTTGTACAGAAGGAACTCGACATCCTCGGCTCACGCAATGCATTGCCTGAAGATTTTCGCGCAGTGATCCAGTTGCTGGAAGCGAAGAAATTTCCCGTCGATCAGGCCATCAGCCTGATCACATCACTTGCAGATGCCAGTGATGTGCT
>DASZSV010000022.1:0-10350 GCA_035548495.1 Steroidobacteraceae bacterium | reverse complement strand
CCAGCGCTGAATCGCCCTTGATCAGCAGCTTTTTTATGCAACCGCTACCAACTGCTGGCGCTGTACATCAGGCCGGGAATAAGGCAATGGATGCTTCACGCGCGATGCATGTCATCCCTCACTATCCTCGAAAACGATCATGCTAGTATTTATTGCAACGGAGCGCTGACAGCACCTGCTGTTCCGTGCCGTCAAGGGGTTTGTCAGAAGGATCATGCTGTACAAGAATCATGAATGACATGCAGTATCTGGGTTCCCTCGCGTTGCTGGCCGCGTGCTCGGCAGGTCTCGGCCTGAAATTGCATCGACGCAACCGCCAGCTTGAAGCCGAGAAGCGCGCCAGCGCACACACCCGCACATTTCATACATTGTTCAACATCACCCGTGGTGGTCTGGCGTTGCTGGATGCATCGGGACGTTTCATCGACACCAATCCCGGTTGCGGAAAAATGTTCGGCTATCAGCGCGATGAGCTGCTGGCGATGAACATATCCGACCTCAGCACTCACGCGCGTGATGCACTGAGTGGCAACCTGGGTTTGATCAAGGACGATGGCAGCGGCGTAGTCGAATCGTTGTGCCGCTGCAAGGATGGCCGGATGTTGCAGGTGGAAATCACCAGCACACTGGTTCCCGATTCAAACGGCATGCTGTTCGCCATATTCCGCGACATCACGGAACGCAAGACCACCGAAGAGATGCGCCTGCGGCTGGAAACACAACTGCGCCATGCACAGAAACTTGAAGCCATTGGTACATTGACCAGTGGCATTGCGCATGACTTCAACAATCTGCTAAACGCCATTCTCGGCAACAGCGAGCTGGCATTGCAGGATCTGGAAAAAAACCATCCGGTGCTGCCCAGCCTGCATGAAATCCGCAAGGCCGGACGGCGCGCCAAGGAACTGGTCAATCGCATGACATCATTCGCCAGTCCGCAGGAAAGCAAGGTGCGTTTGTTGCAGCTGGTGCCGGTGGTTGAGGATGTATTGAAACTGGTGCGCGCCAGCCTGCCCGCGAGTGTGGACATTCAATGCCGCTTTGCGTCGTCATTGCCGCGCGTATTGATTGATGAATCGCAGATATCGCAGTTACTGCTCAATCTGTGCACCAACTCATATCAGGCGATGGACCAGCACCAGGGACTGATTGAAGTGAGTCTGGATATTCATCATGTCAATGCAGAGGAAGCAGAGCTGAATCCGCAACTTAAGGAAGGCAATTATGTCTGTCTGCAGGTCCGCGACAACGGCGGCGGCATTCATCCGGAACATGTCGAACGCATATTTGAACCTTTCTTTACCACCCGGCCCGCAGGCGACGGTACCGGACTTGGATTGTCCATTGTGCACACCATCGTGCGCGGTCACGGCGCCGCCATCGCCGTGCATTCATCACCGGGACGGGGCGCGTCATTCCGCATCCTGTTTCCCGTGGCATATGATTCCGATGCAATCACCGCCGAAGCAACGCCACTTGCAACAACGTCAGTAAAAAAAGAATCGCAACACATTCTGTATGTCGATGATGAAGAGTCACTGGTATTTCTCACCAAACGCCTGCTGGAACGTCATGGCTTCCGGGTGTCCGGCTATACCGATCCGAAATCCGCACTGAATGATTTTCTGATGAAGAGCCATGAGTTTGATTTATTGATCACCGATCAATCCATGCCCGGCATGTGCGGCACCGATCTGGCGCGTGAAATTCTGCAACAAAAACCCGGCACGCGCATCGTGCTGGTGTCAGGCTATCTGCAAGCCCACGAGATCGAACACGCCCGCAGCATTGGCATCCGCGAAGTAATCACCAAGCCCAACACCGTTGATGAACTCGTCCTTGCAGTACAGCGCATCCTCTCACAAGGCGATATGGAAAACGTGCCGGCATGATGCGCAGCGCTCATGCTGCGAACAATTGACGGATATCATCCGGCGACAGCACTCGCCATTGTCCTGCAGGCAGACCACCAATCGTCAAACCACCAATGCGGCTGCGATGCAGGGTTTCCACATGATTGCCCACTGCGGCAAACATGCGCCGCACTTGATGATAGCGGCCTTCGGTGAGCGTAACCTTCACCGTGCGTGCATCAATAACATCGAGTATTGCCGGCGCCAGCGGCGTGGTTTCGGATTCCAGTTTCAATTTGCCGCTGGCAAATATCTTCGCTTCATCTCCGCGCAAATCACGCGCCAGTGTTGCCTCGTAAATTTTTGGCAGATGTGATTTCGGATGAACAATGCGATGCAGCAGCTTGCCATCATCCGTCATCAACAACATGCCACTGGTGTCCTTGTCGAGACGGCCCACACTGGCCAGCACCGGCGAGCGCTGCATGAAACGGTTTGGCAACAGGTCATAAATGATCTTGCCGGGATCGCTGGTTGAACAGGTATAGCCCACCGGCTTGTGCAACAGAATGGTCAGCCCGATGGGCGGATCCAGCGGTTCACCATCCACGCGAATGCGTGCATGTTCCACCTGATCATCCGCGTACAGCACTTCATTGCTGTCATCGGTAATGCGTCCTTCACGAAACATCAATGCAACCTGCTTGCGGCTGCCGTAACCGAGATTGGATAACAACTTGACCAGTTTCATTGACGTTTATGTCTGACAGCAGATGATCTTTTTGCGGCGATGATCTTGTATCCCTGTTGCTGTGCAATCATTCGCACACCATCGAATCCTTCCGCCAGCACTTCTTCATAAGGAAGATGACGATTGGCCACCAGCCACAGTTGTCCACCGGGATTCAATGATTGCGCGGCAACGCTGATGAAGCGGCGGCCGATGTCAGGACGATCCATGCTGCCCTGCGCATGAAATGGAGGATTGGTGATGATCACATCGTACTTGTGTGGCAGGCCGCCAGTGACGTCATGCCAGCAATATTGAATTGATAAACGAGACTGATGTTGCTCAAGATTGAGCTTCGACAATTGCAAGGCACGATATTCCGCCTCGTACACGTCAAGTGAAATAATGCTCGTACACTTCCGCAGCAGTTCGTCGCTGAGATAACCAAACCCTGCGCCAAGGTCGGCAGCCTTTCCCGTCAGATCAGAAGGAAGATGTTGCGCAAGCAATGCCGAAGCGGTATCAATATGATCCCATGCAAATACACCGGGACGGCTGATGAACCGTCCATTCAATATCGGACGGCTTTGATCCAGTTGCATCCAGTCCGTCAGCAACTGCCGATTGATTGCATGCACGTGAGATACGGACCAGAACACCCGGCACTTGTTCTTGCTCAGGGTTTGAATGTTGCCGGACAACTTTTCCAGATCAGCTTCCAGAGAACGTGCGCCTTCGTTATTTCCTGCCGCAGCGATAACCACACCACCGTCGCCACAGAGATGCATCGCACGAGCGAACAGCACACGCGCTTCATCACGTTGTCGCGGCGGCAGAATCAGGATCAATGAGAACTTTTTGCTTGCCGCATTTTCCGGCAACGCGGGCGACACACTGAAACCCATTCGTTGCAATTCATCTGCATCAGGCTTGAAGCTCTGCTCGCAAATCAACTGTCCGGTTGCAACTGAGGACAGTGATGATGCATATCGTGCACGCAGAAACAACGCATCATCACGCCATTGCAATTGCCCGGAAACAAAAGGCAGCAGCAATGTTTCAAGTGCAGGATCGGATGCACTCATTGCGCGGGTGTTCGTGATGCCCGCAGCAAAAAGTAAGCAAAGCCCGCTCCAAACAGCAAATGGGTGATCACGCCCGACAAGGTGCCGGAGACGACATGCAGCATGGTGGCGCGTGTCAGCAGCACCAGTGAAATGGCCTGCGTCAACAAGTTGCCGGAAAGAATGGCAATCTGTCCCTGACGATTCATGTTGCGCGCCATCCAGTTGAACACACCCAGCCCCATCAATCCGGCGCCTTCCGCCTGCGCGATGAGGTTGAATTGCTCAGTAAGATGAATGCCCATGGGTGCATAGAAGTCCTTTGCAAAGAACAGCATCATGATGCCGAACAGCCACGACATGATCGCAGTGATGGCGAGGAATATTTTCATTGTTGCACCTGTGAATACTTATGATTTGAATGGTTCCCACGTTGATAAATCAGGGCTCACCATGAACGATAAAAACTGGATCCCCGTTTACACGGGGATGACTTTGTGCGTACGGTGTCGTTATCGAAGTGGTCATTCAATAAGTGCATTTAAAGTCAATTAAAACCACCGCGTCATTCCCGCGAAAGCGGGAATCCAGTTATCAAAGCAGCAATTACAACTGCCCCAGCGCACACTCTGCCGATGACACGTTGAATTGACCCGGTGGTTCAATATTCAACTGCTTCACCACACCATTATCAACGATGATGGAAAAACGCTGGCCACGTGTGCCCATTCCAAAGCCGCGTCCATCCAGTTCCAGCCCCAGTGCCTTCACGTAATCGCCATTGCCATCCGCCAGCATCAGGATGTCGTCACCAACATTGGATGCCTTGCCCCACGCATCCATCACAAACACATCATTGACCGCAGTGAAGGCAATGGTGTCGATGCCCTTTGCCTTGAGTTCCTTGTTCTGCTTGACATACCCCGGCAAATGCTTGGCATGACAGGTTGGAGTGAATGCACCGGGAACAGACACCAGCAAGACTTTCTTGCCGCTGAACAGCTGTGCAGTGGTAACTTCTTTCGGCCCTTCAGCAGTCATGGTCTTGAAGGTGCCAACGGGCATGGTGTCGCCAACTTTGATAGTCATGAAAACATCTCCTGTGAGAATTTACTGGAAGCAGAACTTTCTTAACAAGCTTGATCAAGGTGATGCGTCATTCCCGCGCAGGCTGGAAATCAGTTGATGATTCATCCCGAACTGGATCCCCGTTTTCACGGGGATGACCCGTCACTTTGTTTACACCTTGGCGCTACTGGCGCCTGAACGCCTTTGCCTTGAGGAGTAAAAATATGAGTAGACAACTCTACGGGAAAACACCGGCGCGCGCCACCGCACTGGGCAGCGGATGATCCAGTTTTTGCTGCAACCATTGCGAAGTATTAATTAACGCTGACAACGACAAATCAGTGCGAATGCCACTGCGTTCCAGCGCATACACCACATCTTCAGTGGCGACGTTGCCGCTGGCTTTTGGTGCAAAAGGACAACCGCCAATGCCGCCGATGCTGCAATCGAACACCCGCACACCACATTGATAAGCAGCAAAGATGTTGGCAAGCGCGGTATTGCGCGTGTTGTGAAAGTGTCCGCGCAACGCCAGCGCGGGCGCATAGGCATGTACACTTTCAAACAAGTGCTGCACCTGCATGGGAATGGCCACACCAATGGTGTCTGCCAATGCCAGTTCGCGCGGTTGCAGTTCTGCAAGTTGCTTGGCGATGTCAAGCACCTGTTCCGCGGACACTTCACCTTCGTAAGGACAACCAAAGCTGACGGAAATGGTGATCTGCACTGTCAGTCCCGCTGCTTTGGCAAGCGGTACCAGCTCGTTGCAACTGGCAATGGATTGTTTGACATCCATGCCTTGATTCTTCACGCCAAATGTATCGGTGGCCACTGCCACCAGTCCCACTTCATCACAGCCCGCAGCAATCGCACGATCAAGACCTTTGCGATTGAGCACCAGGCCGATACGGCATACATCAGGATGTTTCGGCAATGATGCGAGTACGGCTTCGGCATCGGCCATTTGCGGCACGCGTTTGGGATTGACAAAGCCGGCGACTTCAATGCGCCGTGAACCGGCTTTGATCAATCGCTGTATCAGTTCGACCTTGTCAGCAGTGGATAAAATCGTTGCTTCATTCTGCAGCCCGTCCCGCGGCCCGACTTCAACGAGCTCGACATGATGAGCGGCAGCATGCGGCGTTGTCATTGCGTCGTGTCCATCACACCAAGCTGTCTTTCGAACCACGCAAAATCGTTGATGCCGGTTTTGCGTATGTAGGTTCCTTCGGCACCGGTAAACACAATATAGTCCTTGCGCACATTCAGCGAGAATCCCTTGCCTTCAATCATCAACACCGGCGCAAACATCTGCGTGGTCTTCTGCCAATCGGACTTGTTCTTCTTCGCCCAGTCGATAATGGCGTGGTAGCCACTCGCGGCGCGCGGTAACACACGCTTGTCAACCACCCTGTCCACCGCCTTGGCGCTGTTGAACAAATAAACATTGACTGAATCGGCATCCTTCAATGTGTCAACCACACCCGGTCCGCCGCATGCAGTGAGCAGCAGCGTCATCGTCAGTCCGATTATAAGAAGCAGTTTTTTCATCTATACATCCATTTTCATTAGTAGGTTGGGCTGAGCCCGCGAAGCCCAACGATTTCCAGATCACCAACACAGATGTTGGGCTTCGCGGGCTCAGCCCAACCTACGAACTTGATCGGGATTCCAATCTATTTCCCTCCCCCTTGATGGGGGAGGGATAAAGGGAGAGGGTGAAATAACTTTCATATTGAATATGACTTTGAAAGCACTCCTCTCCCCCGCCCCTCTCCCACAAGGGGCGAGGGGAGTAATGAGTTCAAAGGTCATGCATCAATCAACACACATCATTGTTATCACAGTCCGTCACGGCGCCGTATGACGCACTGCTCACTGCACGCGCGTACTTGGCGAGCACACCGCGAGTTGCATAAGGCTCTGGTGCTTTCCACTGTGCCTTGCGTGAGGCCATTTCCGAATCCGGCACTTTTACGTCGATGGTGTTGGCCACCGCATCAATGGTGATTTCATCACCATCCTGAATCAATGCAATCGGTCCGCCCACCGCTGCTTCCGGTGATATATGACCCACCACAAAACCATGACTGCCGCCGGAGAAACGGCCATCGGTGATGAACGCCACTTTATCTCCCAGACCCTTGCCCATGATCGCACTGGTGGGACTCAACATTTCACGCATGCCGGGGCCGCCTTTGGGTCCTTCATAACGAATCACCAGCACGTCACCGGCTTGCACTTCATCATCGAGAATGGCCTGCAATGAAGATTCTTCGGAATTGAACACGCGTGCACGGCCGGTGAATTGCAATCCTTCCTTGCCGGTAATTTTTGCCACCGCGCCTTCGGGGGCAAGATTGCCATACAGAATGCGCAGGTGACTGTCGGGCTTGATGGGGTTCTTGAACGCATGCACGATATCCTGATTTTTTGGATAAGGTTTAACGGACTTGAGATTTTCCGCAAGCGTCTTGCCAGTCACGGTCAATGCATCGCCATGCAGCAGACCTTCTTTCAGCAATATCTTCATCAAGGGTTGAATGCCGCCGATCTTCACCAGTTCGGACATCATGTACTTGCCGCTGGGACGCAGATCGGCAAGCACCGGCACGCGCTGACCGATACGATTGAAGTCATCGATTTCCAGTTTTACTTTTGCGGCGCTGGCGATGGCCAGCAGGTGCAACACCGCATTGGTGGAACCGCCCAGTGCAATGACCACGGTGATGGCATTTTCAAATGCCTTGCGAGTAAGAATGTCGGAGGGTTTGATGTCCTTCTTGATCAACTCCATGATGGCCTTGCCGGCGCGCTTGCAATCTTCCTGCTTGTGTTTCGATACTGCATCCTGTGCTGAACTGTTGGGCAGACTCATACCCAGTGCTTCAATGGCCGATGCCATGGTGTTCGCCGTATACATGCCGCCGCAACTGCCCGCACCGGGAATGGCATGTTTCTCCACTTCAAGTAATTGTCTGTCACTCAATGCGCCGCGTGAATGCGCACCCACTGCTTCGAAAACCGACACCACATCGGTGTGTCCCTTGCCGGGACGAATGGTGCCGCCATAAATAAAAATGGCAGGACGATTGAGTCGCGCCAGCGCCATCATGCAACCCGGCATGTTCTTGTCGCAGCCGCCGATGGCGATGACACCATCAAATCCCTGCGCACCGGTGACGGTTTCAATCGAATCGGCGATCACTTCGCGTGACACCAGCGAGTAACGCATGCCGGGCGAACCCATGGAAATGCCATCCGATACGGTGATGGTGCCAAAGGTGGTGCTCTTGCCGCCGGACACATCCACCGAGTTGGCCGCAATCTTCGCCAGCTTGTCGATGTGCATGTTGCACGGCGTGAGATTGCTCCAGGTGGATGCGATACCCACTGCGGATTTTTTGAAATCGGCGTCCTTGTAACCCACTGCACGCAACATGGCACGGCTGGCGGTTTGCTTTACGCCATCGACCACCAAGGATGAATACTTGCGATTGACTTTGGCAGGCGCTTTGGCGGTTTTGGCGGCGGACTTCTTCACGGATTTCTTGGCAGTTTTTGGGGCAGCGGACATGGAATCACCAGTTAAAACAAAGGTACGTAATCGTCGATGAATTAAAGCAGAATGACAAGAGTAAATTTACAATCTCAGCACATAACTCGACTTAAATTACTTTTTATAAATGTCCTTGCGATTGCCAATTCTGACCACCAGCACTCGCAACGCCTTGTCTTCGATGTGGGCAATAATCCGATAGTCGCCAACGCGATACTTCCAGTATTCACCCAACGTTGCACCTTTGAGCGCCTCACCAATACCGCGCGGATCACGCAACGGCGCCACCCGGTCTCGCAAGAAAATTAATATGCGCCGGGCAATTTGCGGATCGAGTTTCGCCAGATTCTTTTCGGCCAGTGAAGACAGTTCAATCTTCCACGCCATAGTGTTCCATCACTTTCTTCAATGATCTGGTTTTGCTGCGTCCGCTCTTGACCTTTTTTACTTCGCGTTGCGCGAGATGAAGGTCTTCGAGGTCGGCAAGATGTTCCAGAATAGCCTGCCGTGCATAATATGTTTTGGTGCGTCCGGTAGCCAATGCCAGGCTGGCGAGGCGCTTTTCAATTTCAGGCGGTAACCGAATGGCAAGCATAAAAAAACTCCAGCTCCATAGCGCTATACATGTATAGCGTATTCCATTTGTACAGGAAAAGCCATCGGCACGGAGATGCGCACATTGGCTGCATCTTTACCGCGTGACCGGATTAATCGACGGCTAATTCGTCTTGCGCCGACCGTCAAAAGCGTTACCATCGACATGCGCCGTTCTGGTGACAAAACGCAGCCCGGAGGATGTATGACCGATTCATTCAGCACACTCGCCACGCTGTCGTGCAATCAACAGCAGTATCAGATCAACAGCCTCGCGGCGCTTGCGAAATCGCACGACATTGATCGCTTGCCCTTCTCGCTGAAGATATTGCTGGAAAATCTGCTGCGCTTTGAAGATGGTGTCAATGTCACGCGCGACGACATCGAAGCACTGCTGAAGTGGAATCCCAACGCCACACCGGACCATGAAATTTCTTTCACCCCCAGCCGCGTCATCATGCAGGACTTTACTGGCGTGCCGGTGGTGGTGGATCTCGCCGCCATGCGCGATGCCATGGTCAAACTCGGCGGCAATGCGGCTCACATCAATCCATTGTCGCCCGCGGAACTGGTGATTGATCACTCTGTACAAGTGGATGCGTATGGCACAGCCAATTCGTTGCAGGAAAATACCGCCATTGAATTTTCACGCAATGCTGAACGTTATGCCTTTCTGCGTTGGGGACAAACCGCGTTTGAAAATTTCAAAGTGGTGCCGCCCAACACCGGCATTGTTCATCAGGTGAACATCGAGTATCTCGCACGCGTGATTTTTGATGTTGACAGCAATGGTAAACACATCGCCTATCCCGATACCGTCGTTGGAACAGATTCACACACCACCATGGTGAATGGCTTGGGTGTACTCGGTTGGGGTGTGGGCGGTATTGAAGCGGAAGCGGCGATGCTGGGTCAGCCCGTGACCATGCTCATTCCACAAGTGATTGGTTTCAAGTTGACAGGACAACTCTCGCCGGGCGCGACAGCAACAGATTTAGTGTTGACCATTACTGAAATGCTGCGCAAGCATGGCGTGGTGGACAAGTTTGTAGAATTCTTTGGTGATGGCTTGAGTAACTTGCCATTGGCTGATCGCGCCACCATTGCCAACATGTCACCAGAGTTCGGCAGCACCTGTGCGATTTTTCCCATTGATCATGTGACACTGCGTTATCTGGAATTGACTGGACGTTCCACTGAACAACGCGCGTTGATTGAAGCGTATGCCAAACATCAACATCTGTGGCGTGAAGATGGTCAACGTCAAGCGGACTATACCACGGTGCTGGAATTGAATCTGGCCGATGTCGAGCCTTCCCTCGCCGGCCCCAGGCGTCCGCAGGATCGCGTGCCATTGCGTATCTCCAAACAGAGTTACACAAGCAGCGTCAAGAAGATGCTTGATGATCGCGCGCAAAAGAATCCCGATGCCAAGGGCGTTGCCGATGTGAATGTTGATAGTAAAAAGTTTATGGTGAAAGA
>DASZSV010000021.1:0-22282 GCA_035548495.1 Steroidobacteraceae bacterium | reverse complement strand
AAACTTCTCTTCCTCGGTTCAAGCTGTATCTATCCCAAGCATGCGCCGCAACCCATGAAGGAAGACTGCTTGCTGACCGGTCCGCTCGAACCCACCAATGAATGGTATGCCATTGCCAAGATTGCGGGATTGAAGATGTGTCAGGCATACAAACGTCAATACGGTTTTAATGCCATCTCCATCATGCCCACCAATTTATATGGACCCGGTGATAATTTTGATCTCAACAACTCACACGTATTGCCTGCACTGATCAGAAAGTTCCATGAAGCCAGACTGGAAAATAAACCCGAAGTGCAAATCTGGGGAACGGGTACGCCACGCAGAGAATTCCTGCACGTGGATGATCTGGCGGATGCCTGTTTATTTCTGATGCAGCATTACAATGAAGAATCACTGATCAATGTGGGCTGGGGTGAAGACATTACCATCAAGGAACTGGCTGAACTGATTCAATCGATTGTGGGCTATGAAGGCAGACTCGTGTTCGATTCCACAAAGCCCGATGGCACGCCCAGAAAGTTGCTGGATACTTCCAAACTTGCCCAACTGGGATGGAAACCGTCAATTAACTTGGCTGAGGGTATTCGCAGTACCTATCAGTGGTACTGCGAACATTTGCATCAACGCACCGGCCTGCGCAGCGCTTGAAATCGGCAAACAGCGAGTAACAGCATTCCATACAGCAACCACCACTGCAGCGCCCCGCCGCCACCACTTTTTGTAGATGATGGATCGACTGTGTTATCAATCTTGACTGTGACCGATTGACTGGCACTGCCCGAAACGCCGGAACACGTTAATGTCAGCTTGGCATCAGCATTGATCGGTCCGAACGACTCGCTTCCGGAGGTGGCCTTGTTTCCTGACCAGCCATCCGAGGCAACGCAGGAATCTGCATCGGTGCTGTTCCACGTCAACGTAACATTACCGCCTGATTTGACCGACATGGCGCTTGCAGTGAATGTCACGGTTGGCGCGCTGCCGAAAGCGATGCCATACATGCCGAACGGTGTGTTTGCGGTTGTATTGGTATTGGCGATGACATTCAGCACATAGTTGCCCGTAGTGGCATCAATACCGACTGAACCACTGCCGATCACTTCACCTGCAAACTGTGAATCATGCGTCACCGCCACCAGCAATTGACCGAGTAACTGCGGTGCCGCCATGTCGTTGACACTCAGCTTGTAAGTCCCGGCTGAAGTAACGTTGACCGGAATGGCAACAAAAGCACCACCCACGCCCTGAGTGACATTCAATAGCGCAGTGTTTGATCCACCGGCATTGAGCGTGACACCAAACAGCCCTTGACTGTTCGAGACCGGTGTAGCAATCACAAATATCTGCAGATCACCTGCAGCGGCATTGCTGATGGTCAAGGCGCCAGTTGAATCGGTTGATCCGAGCGACACACCGGATTGAGTGACCGTTGCGGAAAGTGTTGTAAATGGCTGGGGGAAATTGATATCCGTAAGCTTCAGTGCATAACTGCCTGCAGCCGGAAGCGTCACGTTGAAGTAGTAGCCGGTCTGCGTTACTGCATTGGGTGATATCACACCAGCCTTGCTGTATACCACCGAACTGCCCTGACTGATCTGAACACCATATACGCCACCATTGGCGCCTGAATTTCCCAGCAAATACAACTTTGCCGAACCGGCAACCGCAGTGAAATCATTTGTTTGCGATGTGCCTGCCGCATTCTGATTTGCAAGTACGGTTACGTCCTGCAACAGCATGGTCTGCAAATTTGTCAATGCATCCGGCGTCTTCAGGTCGGTAGTCACAATCTGATAACTGCCATTCGCAGGCAGCGGCACCGCGACAGGATCCGGTATCGCACCCACTGGATAAACACTGGCAAGGTTTACACTGCCATCTGTGTTGTCGACAATTTTTATGCTGTACATGCCGGCAACTGCATTACCGGCCTTGCTCGCCAAGGCCAGCAATTGATTGGTTGTACCCGCGACAAAGCTGCAAGTGGTTGTTGCCGGCCAGGTCAACCGGCATTGTGGACTGGTGTTGTCCACTGCAATGCTCGATTGCAGCGATGCCAGCGCAGCGGGAAAAGCAAGATCGTTCAACGTAACCGTATAGTTGTGACCAGTCACCAGATTGAGCGCAGTTTGCAACGATGCGAAATTGCTGTTGCCCCCTGCATTGCTGTCCGCTGTCATGGACCCGGCAAGGCTCAGCACTGTAGTGCTGTTGTTGCTGATGGTGACACTGTAAAGACTGGCGCCAGTGGTGGTGCCGAGTATCTGTGCTGAATAGGTTCCGGCTGCCAACGTGACAACTGCCGATGCGGTGACGTCGGTGGCCTCCGGCACCGATACCAGCTTCATCAACTGACTGCCTTGGTAAATAACCAGTGACAGGCTGGTGAATTTGCTGGCACCGCCGGACTGGTTGCCCACATCCGTCAATGTAACCGTGTAATCACCCGCCGTGTTTACATCAAATGATTTCGCAGCCGGCAGCGAAGCGGCCAAACCATCATTGGCTGCCACCACATGCGCTTCATTGACCAGCACTGCAGCCTCTGCAGTTGATATGAACAGACATGCCAGCAACGCAATGATCCATGTGCAGAATAACGCACGAACAGTTGCAATCTTCGTCATGATGTCCTCTTGTGTACTTCTCGTCAAACCATTGTCAGCCGGATTGTTTAAGCGTGCTCAGCGTATTCTTCGCTTCTTCGGCACCAAAGAACATTTGCCCGCCTGCAAGTGCGGCCTGCAGGTTGTCGCGTGCGGCTGCAGTATTGCCGGTGCGCAATTGCGCCATGCCAAGGTGATAACGGATGGTGGCGGAGATCTGTGGCGAGCTTGCCGCCTGCTGCAACAAATTGACCGCAGCCTGATAGTCGCCACGCTTGTACTTGTACCATCCACGTGTATCCAGCGTGGCCGGATCAGATGATGCGGTCAGGAGATCCGTGAGTTTCGCAACGCGTTCAAGCGACGCCTTGTCATCACCGTGATAGTTCAGCAACAACATGGACAAATTGTTTGCAACAGGCAATGACTTTGGGTCACGTTGCAACCATGCCTCATAAGTTTTTATTGCATCGTCCGGCTTACCGATATTTTCCTGCAGTAGAGCAAGGCTCACGACCAATGCAGGATCGCCGGCCTTGTTGATGCCGGTTTGATAGGTGGTTATCGCATCGTTGACCTGTTTCTGTTGCAACTGCGCCATGGCAAGGCCGCGATAACCGGTGGCCCATTGCGGCGCAAGCTCGGTGACATGCCTGAATGTTGCCGATGCTGCCGGCCACTGCTTGTCGGCTGCCTGCAATTCACCACGCAGGTTATATGCGATGGAGTTGTTTGGCTGTGCGGCGATGATCTTGTTTACACGTTCCATCGCCTGCTTGCTGTGCTTCTCCTCAATATCAAGTCTTACCAGTGCCACGAGCGGCTCGGCAATATCCGGTTGCAATTGCAGTGCATGCTCATAGTCCTTGCGGGCAAGTTCTTTGTCCTGATGCGCTTCCGCCAGCAATGCGGCGTAGTACCAGCCCACCGCCTTGTCAGGATACTGTTGCTGCACTTTCTCCACCGTCGTTTGCGCGCCATCAAGATCCCTGGTCTGCATCTGGGTCCTGAACAGGCCCTCGGCCACATCGAGGCTCAGCTTTGCCTCGGATGCAGCCAATTGCTCGAGAATGGGCTTGGCCTGGTCCGCCTTGCCCCGCTGCAGCAACAACTGCGCGAGCTGCTTGCGTGCCTCTACATCACCGGGATTGATCTGCACGGCATTGCGCAGGGTTTCTTCCGCGAGTGAAGGCTCATTGTTTTCGAGATGCGCTTTCGCCAGCGCGCGCATCAACGGCGTGGAATTGGGTTGATCGCGCAATACACTGCGCAGATCGGTAATTGCCGTTGCGGCGTCACCATGCTGTAACGCCATGTTGGCACGCAATATCAGCGCATCGTTGTCACGCGGATTTTCCTTGAGTACTTCTGCAATCAGTGACTTTGCACGTTGTTCATCGTTGAGCTTTGCGTCATTGCGTCTGAGATACAAAGCCGCAAGCTGATCGCGCGCCTGCAACCCCTTTGCATCCGTGCCCTTCTGCTTCATCACCTCAAGATAAATCTGTTCGGCACGATCCACTCTGCCCTGGCGCTGCAGATAACTGCCCATGGCCAGTTGTAATTCGGCATTGTCCGGTTCCTGAGCCGTCATGCGCTGCATTTCCGCCATGGCAGCGTCTTCACTGTGCTGCGACCACAACAGATCAATCAACGCCAGCTTGGGTTCAACCTTCTCGGGCATGTCTGCAATCGCCTGACGCCATACGGCTTCGGCTGCATCTGCATGCTTGTGATACAGATAGAACTGCACCAGACGCGCACGATGACTGATGTTGTCCGGCTCCAGCTTGATGATCTGCTTGAGCTGCTCTTCAACACCGGCATCATCATGGCGCGCGTTCTTGAGATCGGCGAGTACTACATGCAGGTCAACATTGTCGGGTGAGGTCTTCATGCCGCTTTCCACTACCTCGACTGCCTTGTCAATGCGCGCACTTTGCTTGTACAGCGATGCCAGCAACGAGATGGTGTATTCGTCATTCGGCGTCAGCTTGTAGGCTGCTTCGGCATCTTCAAGCCCTGCCACCAGATGCCCCGACTGCGCTTCAAGTGCGCCGCGCACAGTCAGCAATGCGGCATTTTTTGGTTCCTGCTTCAATCCATCTGCAACGAGATCGCGTGCCTTGCTGCTGAGACCGCTGAGCATGTAAATGCGTGCAAGCGCTGCGCGCGCTGGCTGGAACTTTGAATTGGCGTCCAGCGCGGCAAGATAGTGACCAGCGGCTTCGCGAATATCGTTACGCTTCTCTGCCACCTGTCCGGCAAGAAGGTGTGCCTCGGCAAATTTCGGATCCATCTGCAAGGCATTGCGCAATTCAACGCGCGCCTTGTCATAATTCTTCTGCACGTAATACGTTTGTGCGCGTTCGAGAAATTCGTGTTTACGCGCGTTTACGCCGCTGCATGCCGTAACTACCAGTGCAACGGACACAATCAAACATTTCATCAAGCGCGTGCAGACATTTTCCGATCCGGTGAAGCGGCAATTCATTGTAATACTCGTGCGGTTTGCAACAGGAACCGCCAGCGTATGCCATGCACTTGACGATCGTGTGACAACTTTGTTTTCTTATGGCGCCCGGCGTGCGGCACCACGCGTCAGTAAATGATCAACGGTGTACACCGGGTGTCAGAACCACTGCAAATCAAACTGCCGCACGCAACGCCACTGCAGAAAGAAACATCAATGTACCACCCGCCAGCATGCGCCACTGCACGCCCGCCGTGACCGACAGATTTTCAACAGCATAGAACAGCAACAGCGTCTTCCATATCATTCCACCCAGCGCATAGCTGCTTAACATCGAACCCGGCAGATTGGGTAACGCAATGGCAGCAATCAACACCAGCACATCCAGCGGCGTGATGCGAAAGCGCCGGTCGGTCCTGAAAGACATGCGCACCACAATACCGGCAATCAACACGCCAAACAGTACGCCTTCGACAATGAATTGAACGAACGGATTAATGGTGCCAAGGCGATCAAGATATACCGCGATCAACACACTGGTATACAACGCGGCACGTTCCAGCCAGCCGGTTTCGCGTCCTGCACGTCTCACCACCAGACTCAACAGTACAATCAGCGCCGCCACACCCGCGAGCACGCGAATGTCCGGCGGTACGCTGATACTGTTGATGACCACCAGACAGCCGTAGACGATGACGCTTGCACCGATGACATATCCCATCAAACGGTTCAGACGCTCCCCGGCATACAGCCAGCGCAACTTGCACTGCAACCAGCTATCCACCGCGTACGGAACCGCTTCGTCATCCGGCCGCCATCGCCACCGCATTTTCCCTGCAAGACGCAACGCAGCAACAATGACCATGGCGAGTACAACAAAGACGGCAACGATGATCACATCCGATGCATAGCGCAGGTACCAGGCCATTATCAACATGATGGACTGCGCGCCATAGATAATCATCACCGCTTCATGGTGCTTGAAACCCAGTGACAACAGACGATGATGCACGTGCGTCCGGTCTGCCGCAAAAGGCGAGCGCCCGTCAAGCATGCGTTCAATCATGACCGTAAGTGTATCGATGACCGGCACGCCCAGCAGCAGCAACGGCAACGAAGCGCTGTACAACATATCCTTGTCCTGAGTAAGAATCAGCGACATGACTGCAACCGAGAAGCCCAGCAATTGACTGCCCGCATCCCCCATGAAGATGCGTGCTGGATGTGTGTTGTAGCGCAAGAAGCCGAGTACTGCGCCGATGGTTATCACGGCAGCGAAGGCCACGAAATCACTGCCACCGGTAAATGCCAGCAATGCGAGTCCGGTGAGACACAACAGTGTGGCACCACCCGCCAGTCCGTCCAGACCATCGGCGAGATTGATGGCATTGGTTACCCCGACAATGAACAGCAACGTCAACGGATAAGAAAGCCACACCGGAACTTCATGACTCTGCAGATGGTGCACGCTGCCAACATTGACGTGAGCAAACGTCATCACGATCAATGCAGCGATCACCTGTCCCAGCAGTTTCCACCGGGGCGTCAGTGCAATGCGATCATCAATGACACCAAATACCAGCAACACCACCATGCTGCTGCAATACGTCACCAGCAACTGACTGCGATTACTCCACATCAGCAACGCAATCAATATGCCGATGGCCATGGCAATGCCGCCAACGCGTGGAATGGGCGTGACATGTACCTTGCGTGTGCCCGGCTGATCCAGCACGCCGAGTCTTCCGGCGTTACGCATCAACGGTGGAATGAGCAACACCGTCATGCCCATCGCCAGCAGTGATGCAAACAGTATCTGCATACGCGATGACTAATCAGGAATGTAGGGTGACAACCTGGGGGCCGCATCACGCACAAAATCAGCAAGTTGCGCTTCAGCGGATGCAACTGCTGTGCCCTGCGGGACCGAAACAATCGCGCGTACCATTGCACCATCTGTGCGGTGACGTGTCAGGGAATCCCAGAACAGGTACCACTTAACCACATATTCATTGGTGATGATGCGACCGCGCTGCTGGAACCAGTAATACACCAGTTGCCTCTGATCACCATTCTCCACCAGCCCGCGGTTGACAAACAATGGTTGACCGGAAATGAAAACTCCTGGAACCTTGATGCGGTCAAGCGAAGCGATGCGCCAACCGCCACCTGGCAAACAGGTTCGCGGCGAATGCGACGACTGCCCGCCGCGCTGTGAGTTATACCAAGCCACATAGAAATTCACGGGCAGCGATCCCGGTCGGGTATAGTTTGCAATGACGTAATCGTCGAGTTTGAGTTCGTCAAGAAACACGGCTTCCATTCCAGCGCGTGTACCGGTCCACTCACCGATTTGCTCAGGAAACTCGGCAAAGCTCTGCCGCGCAGGCACATTTTCAATGACCTCCGGCGCGGTGAAGCTGTAAACGCACATCAACAACACGATGCTGCAACTGATCAGAAAAGTCGTGGTCGGCTGCCAGCTGCGACGCGGCGCAACCGCCGGCGCCTTCTTTGGAAACTCAATGCCGAAAGTTTCCCGCAGGGGCCGCCGGCTTGCTCCAACTCTATTCAGAATCATCATTTCGCCAACCATCAGCAGCGTGCTCGCCATGAAAATCAGCCAGCCCTCGAAATCGTGGAGGAATCCTCCGGCCACACTTTCTCCCCAGTGATCCACAGTTATGCCGACAAATGCGATGCGAAAGCTGTTCATGAAAATCGTCAAGGGGGCGCTGGACAGGAACACCACGACACGCTTCCACATGGCGGCCCTGTAAAAGCAGGCAATGATGAATCCCAACGTCATAAGTGGAAACAGGTAACGAAGACCGCTGCATGCTTCCGCCACCTGCAGTTTTGCGGTACCCAAGTCGATGATATTTCCTTCAAGAAACACAGTGACACCGGCAAGACGCATCATGAATACTGCCAGCTTTGACGATATCAGTTGCAGGTCCACCGTCATGTTCTTCAGAACAAACTCTGGCACTGGGATCATCAGAACCAGGATCACGAACGGCATCCACAGGGAAGTTGCACCTTGCCAGCTCACCAGCGATAGCGCCACACCACCTAGGGTAATAACATAGGCATATTGAACCAGTACGATGACCGATCCCAGTTTGCCTATCAAAAACAGAAAAGCTCCGAACAGCGTCAGCAACACACCCCAGACGTTGTTAACAAACGGAAATTTTTCAAACTTGTCGCTGTTTTTCCAGAACAAAAATATTGAAATCACCGGCATCAATATGCCGTGACTGAACTCTGGCCGGTCCATCCACCATCCCCACATGAATTTCAATTCGTCCCAGAACGGGTAAAGCGAAATCACCGCCATAAACAGCCACATTCCGGCAAGCGGCAGAGATGGTCGCCACACCGGCCTGACCGTTTCGAGTGCATCCCGCAGTTGAGCACGTGTTGCCGACATGAATGTTTGATCCTGCTGAAGCAGTGGGATGCTTATTCCACTCCATCCATGTTGCAAATGCATGAAGCGCGACAGACAACCGTCGCATGTCGCATTCCTGTCACTTTCCCCGAATAAGCTGGTTATTTGTCTTTGCAGCGGCCGTGTTACATGAACAATATTTCGGTTGTCATTCTTACTCTCAACGAAGAAGCCAATCTGTCCGCTTGCCTTGAATCCTGTTCATGGTGCGATGACATTGTGGTGTTCGACTCTTATAGCACTGATCGCACGGTTGATATTGCGCAACAACATGGCGCCCGTGTCGAGCAAAGAGCTTTTGACAACTACGCCGCACAACGCAACGCGTCAATCAATGATGTGAATTACAAACATCCATGGTTGCTAATGATCGATGCCGACGAACGGGTGCCTCCTTCATTGGCGGCGGAAATTCATGAGGCTGTCAGACGTCCGGATTCAGATGTGGTGATGTTTCGCATGCGGCGCAAGGATTTTTTCTTCGGCAGATGGTTACGGCGCAGCAGCGGTTATCCTACTTGGTTTGGCCGGCTTATAAGACCCGGCCAAGTACATGTCAAACGTGAAGTGAATGAAGAATTTGTGGCAAATGGCAAAGTGCAACAACTCAATGAACATCTACATCACCATCCCTTCAACAAGGGCATTGCCTGGTGGTACGAACGGCATAACCGCTATTCAACCATGGAGGCAGCCGCAACATTGAGTGAGCGTACGGAACGCATCGAGTGGAAGGCCCTGTTTGGAACCGATCCAGTGGAAAGACGTCGCGCTCTGAAGCAAATCGCATACCGAATACCTGCCAGACCGCTGATGGTATTCATATATCTGTATATTCTTCGCCTGGGAATTCTTGATGGCCTGCCAGGGTATTACTTCTGCGCCATGCGCGCCAGCTACGAACTTATGATAGACGTAAAAGTCAGAGCACTGAAATCACTTCATTGAAGCCGTCCTGGTCCGCAAACTGTAATTCATATGTCCTGTCGCCTTGGCACCGCAATGCTGCTCAATTTGCAATGACGTCATTCCATCGCTGCATCATCGCCTGAACGGTAAATTCTCCCTCACAGGTGACTAACCGCTTCCCGGACTTGATAAGATGAGTGCGCAACACCTCATCGTCGGCAATCCGGTTGATTGCACCGGAGATGGCGGCTACATCGCCGTACTCAACCAGCAATCCGGTTTCTCCATCCCTTACCACATCAACCGCACCGCGAGCCCGGGCGGCAATCACCGGCAATCCAAAATGCATGGCTTCGAGATAAACAATGCCGAATCCTTCTTTGCCGCTCGGCAACACGAAGGCAAGCGCATGACGGTACAGTTCTGCAAGCTCAGCATCTGTGAGATTGCTGATGAAATGCACGCGCTCCGCAACACCACAACGTTTGGCCACCCGTTTCAGGAAATCAACATCATCTCCCTTCCCGGCAACGACATAATGAATGCTTGCATCTTGCAGGCCACTCACGCACTCAATGGTGCTAACGATCCCTTTATATCTTTCCGTGCATGCCAGACGTGTAACCGACAGGACAAATCTTTCCGGCAATGGCCGATGATGACGAGCCATGCGGGCACCGGCCACCGAGATGCTGGATTGTAAATCGATCCAGTGCTGCGCCAGGGCATTTGGAAAGATCATGCATCGGTCGGGAGGCAGTTCCGGCACCTGTTGCAGAATACTGCTGCGTGTGTAACTGCTTACCGCCAGCACACGCGAACAGGCAGCGACCGCGCGACGGCGCCATCCGTGTATCTGTCCCCAGATTTCTATGCCATGCGCAATCAGGAATACCCTCGGCCGGTACAACGCGATCGTCAGCATCCATTGAATGGCAACTACAAGATTGATGTGTCCGATCACGATGTCATCCCATCTTCCGAATACTATTTCACGGAAGCTGAACAATATGAAACGCAACCGGTTGCGTGCCGTTCCGATCAGTCGTGTATTCGTGTGATGTTCAATACCCTGCAACGCCGCAGTCGAATCAACCAGACTGCACGCCGTAATCTTTGCTCCACACTTTTCAGCAGCCTGCAGTAACGTGCGGTTGAACCGCTGTATACCGCCGTTGCCATGCAACGAAGGCAACAACATCAAAACACTCTGCTGCTCAGCCATGAACCCGGCCCTTAATGAATTGCCCCAACATTACACTCAGTCGTTGTGTGTAAGTATGATCACGATGCGCTCGCTGCTGTCCGCGACGTGCGATCTGTCGTGCCGCATCCGGATTGGCAAGATAGAAATCTATTTTCTCCTTCAATTCCTCAATAGTGGAAAAGGTTTCGATTTCGACGCCCGGCTCGAAATGTTGCCTAAGCACCGGCCGGCAATCGATGATCTGGAATCCACCACAACCAGCCAGTTCAAAAGCACGGCAATTGAGCGCATCAATCTCTGCGCAATGCAGTGTGTTCAATGAAACGCGCGCAGCCTGGACGGCCTGTGCCTTGCGATCCATTACCAGGCCGGAACCGCGATGATAGCGGGCCAGCCTGTCAAGCAACCAGCGTGGCCGGGCGCCGTAAATTCGCAGATCATACTGTCCCAGCTGCCGCAGAATCTCCTGACGATAATAATAAAGACTGCCCAGCATCAGCACATCACAAGTCAATCGCTGCCGATCACGCCCGGATAATTCAACCGTGCGATGTACCAGTGGATTGCATGCTTCCGGCAAATAATGAAACACCGTGGATCGTATGGTTTGTGAAAACAGGTTTTGCAGATAATTGTCTTTAACGAATATTGCATCGTATTCCGCACCAATCACATACTGCCGCCCGTAAGAAGAGATTGCATCCTGACACCAGCAGATAACTGGCGAGGATGTCACCCGGCGCAGTTGCGCGATGGATTTGGGTGACAATTGATTTCCCTGTATGACCAGCGTCAGCTCTGGCTGAAAAGCTGCAATCGCATTCAATAACTGTCTTTCACCGCGACGTTCCGGTTCACGCATCAGCCGGTCGAGCAATTGCGACGAGAACGACATCGTACGGATGGACTTCAAATCGATACCATTGTTGTTAATTCCCTGCACAACACAGCGCATGCTGCGCAAGGTTTCAACAACATGGTACTCCATGCTGTCCGGGATCATGTTCTTGCCAATGACCAGAATGCGGCAGCCTGCATACGGAAAGAAATTATTGCTGACATTCATGACTGAATTCACGCCACGTTGCGCATGCCTGCGGGTTGCACGCCGGGTTGCTCATGCTCTCTGATAAAAGCAAGCAGCATCAGCACCGCCCACACCAGTGGATAACTGTTGCGGCGGCCGCTAACCTGCAAATTTAGCAGTCTGTGTACCTGCGGCCAGTCAATTGGCAGTTGCGCTGTCAATGTACGATCGTTCAGCATGTCCTGCGCCCAGTCTTGCAACGGCCCTTTCAACCACTCACCAATGGGCACACTGAATCCCTGCTTGGGGCGATACACCCATTCAGCCGGAAGACTCCTGCACAGCAATTTCTTCAATATCCACTTGGTCGCGCCTTCACGCAACTTGAATTGCAGCGGCAAACGCATTGCCCACTCAACGATGCGAGCGTCCATGAACGGCGCGCGTGCTTCAAGCGCGTGTGCCATGGTTGCCATATCGAGCTTTTGCAGGTACAGATCAGGTAATGTGAATGCCATATCCAGGCGCGATGCCAGTTCCTCAGGCTCGAGTTCCAGCGCCATGCTGGCTGCACTCTGTTCAAATTGTTCGACCGAATTTCTTGTTGCACGCATGATTTCGGGCAACAGCACCGCGGGATAATCCTTGCTCATGCTGCGCAGGTAGTGAAACAGATTGGCGCCACCGCTGGTTGACAATGCGCCCGCCAGCAATTTTCCGTTGTGCCAGGGCAATCGCCGCAATGTCATACACGCCAGCCGTCGTGCTGTGTCGGGTAGATTCAGAAGCGGCAGCAATTGTGCAAACCTCGTGTAGTGCGGATAGCCGGCAAACAACTCATCTCCACCGTCACCCGTCAATACCACAGTGATATGTTTGCTGGCGATGTGAGACAGTACCTTGGTCGCCACGCCCGCACTGTCTGCAAGCGGTTCATCTATGGCTCGCAGGTACGCAGGCAGCGCATTCAGCAAATCTGCCGCGCCCAGACGCTCAGTGACCAGATCGACACCGAGACGCTGCGCAATTTGCGCCGTCATTTGACCTTCGTCAAACCGCGGATCGGTAAATGAGATGGTGAATGCCCTCGGGCGCGCCGCACTGACGCGCGCAAGGGTTGCTGCAACCAGTGCGCTGTCGGTCCCGCTGGATAGGTACAATCCCAGTGGAACATCACTCAACAAACGGCCTCCTACCGCTTCTTCAAGCAATACTTGCAGTTCATCAAGCAACTGATCTTCTGTGGCATCGCGTTGCATGACAGGCACATGCCGATAATCCCAGTAACGCACCAGCCGTGTGCCTTGTTTATCAAACACCAGATAGTGTCCTGCGTTGAGCTTGCGCAGAATCTTGTACATTGAATGCGGCGCAGGAATGAATCCGCATTCGAGATAGCTGCGCAATGCCTGATGGTCAAAACCGCGTTGTTCAGGCGGTAGCAGAGCCACCGCAGCAGTCGGGCGCGAAGCAAACACAAATTGATCGCCGCAAGTTCCGTAGTAAAGGGGTTTGATCCCCATCCTGTCACGCGCAAGCACCAGGCGTTGCTCCTCGCGATCCCATACAGCGAATGCAAACATGCCGTTCAATCGGGCGAGGCATCCAATTCCCCAACGCTGAAATGCTACAAGCAGTGTTTCGGTGTCGCAGCCACCGCGCCATTGCACTCCCTCGCCCAACTGCGCACGCAAGTCAAGATGATTGTAGATGGCACCATTAAAGACAATGACGTAGCGGCCATCGCTGGTTTGCATCGGCTGGTGTCCGGCAGAGGAAGTGTCGATGATCGCCAAC
Organism: Steroidobacteraceae bacterium; assembly: GCA_035548495.1. Classification (GTDB taxonomy): domain Bacteria; phylum Pseudomonadota; class Gammaproteobacteria; order Steroidobacterales; family Steroidobacteraceae; genus CAILZL01. The sequence continues at coordinate 8,803 of DASZSV010000021.1, read as the reverse complement.
CGCCTGTGGCCAAACCAGAGGCGTTGATCGCGCCACACGCCGGAATCATCAGGCCCGCGTTGTGCCAGCCGGGAAAGCGCCATGTCGAGAATGGCCTGTTCAGTGCGAACACCATTGTTTGATACCTGGCCAACTATTCCGCACATTGTCTTTTCAATGCCTACTGCTACAGCAATACAAAACAGCACGTAAGCAAATCATTTCGAGATGACACTTATGTGACTCCCGGAAGATTGATTTCATTCTCGCGCAACAAAATTCGCTTAAACAGGCATCATGCCTTCAGCCGCATTCCATTCATTGCTGTTTTCCCTGGTGATACTTCTGCCTGAAGCAGTGGTCCACGCAGAACGTATTTCTGATAAATCCGGCGAGAATCCGGTCATTTATGCGGACACTCCGCTGCATGCCGCTCCGGGAGAGTTGTTGCAATTTCGTTGCAATACCGGCTCCCCAATTACACGCGTCAACGGCGCAGCAATTAAAGACAGTGAGTCTTCACGGCTCATGCCGAAACTCACGGAACACCCATCTTCCGGGTCACTGCAGAGCGATGTTGAATTAATCTCACAAGTTGCCAAACCTTGTTTGATCACGGTTAAATGGCCCGCATTTTTCGACAGTGACCGGACGTTCTCGATAACTGTCCAGACGGCATCCGGTACCTGGAGCAATCCTCTGGCAGTGAATCGCGAACACGTGCTATGGTTCTCGCCTGCCGTCCTGTCATCAAACGGTACGGTTAACGGACTGCCAAGAGAGTTATTGGTTGTCGGACGTAACTTGCGATCTGTGCGCACCCGCTTAAGACTGCGAGCGACAGACAACCGGTCACTGCGGCTTGAACCTGTCAATGGTCAATCCGCTGTGCCGAGCGAGTTTGAGTTGCGCTTCAAGTTACCCTCTCACCTGCCTGCAGGCCTCTACCACGTTGACTACAGCGATGATGGTCAACACTGGTCTTCTGTCGAAGATCAAACATTGCAGGTAGTTGATCAACCCTCACAAGCAGAGGTTCTGGAACTGGATTCACCGGCATACGGTAAATGCAAACCAGACGATGATGCTGATGATACGCCTTGTCTGATCAGGGCACTTCATGCCGCCCAATCCACCGGCGCAACGGTTCATCTCGGTCGCGGAATCTGGGATTTTTCTGGAGTTGTCATTCATAACGAATGTATCGTTGTTCCGGGAAACGTCTCGATGACGGGAGAAGCCGATGGTTCTTCAACTGTCAATTATCACCCTGCCAGTGATGCCAGCCATCGTGCCCTGCTATGCCTGTCAGGAAACAATCATCTGCAACACCTGCGGTTCACGCAGACGGCGACAACATCCGCCGCACAACCACATGCGTTCGTACAACTGGGAACAGTTGACGCACATTCCGTTCCGGAAACAGTATCCAACATCGTTGTCAGTCGCAATGATTTTACCAACTCGAATGCGGCCATCATTGACAGCGGACACGCACTTCGCAATCTGACGATTGTCAATAACCTTTTCTCCATTGACGGCACCGCTTTGAACTTGAACGGCAATCGTTACATGGTATCCACCACTTTCCTGATTGCCGACACAACGATTACGCAGAATGTATTCATGCCTCCAGAACATGCGCCGCTTGATCCACAACACGGTCCGATTGCAGCGGAACTCGGCGCATCGTTGAGAATGAATTTTTCCCGCAATCGCGTCACTGTAAATTCTGCAAATCACTACGGAAAACAGGGCTGGCGCGCAGGCTTTTTCTGGTCGATGAATGGTAACAACACCAACTTGCTGATTGCGGAAAACTCTGTGGAATGCAGCGGTGCCGGGGGAGATGGTGAAGCGATCGCACTGGATAGTAATGCCAATACTTATGGTTATGCAGGACTGCAATCCGTTATTGCGGCCGACAACCGCTCAATCTCGGTAGCCGCAGTACCAAATGACAGACAGAACGGACAGCGAGTAGATGTCAACAACTATTACACAGGGCATTGGTTACAGATTGTATCGGGAACAGGCATAGGTCAATCGCGGCAAATAGTGGGCTACCAGCTCGATCGTGTACACCAGTCCGCCCGATACTTCGTACAGCCTGCTTTTTCCGTGATACCGTCATCCGAGGATTCACGGATCATCATCACGCGGTTATTCAACAATGCAATGATACTGGGAAACACAATTGATAACCGTAATTCACAATGCTCACATCACAGCCGCACACGGAATCAGGACATCAATGCCGGGTCAATCAGCTTGTGGGCGCCGTCGGTTGGCACAATCATCGCCCATAACGTCCAGTACCAAACCAATGGAATAATGGTTCAACACACTTACAGCGTTCCCGCACAAGGTTGCAGACAATGCGAGAACTCCGTCATCCGTCAACAATCGCTTGAGATAGTGGGCAACAACATCTCGGGGACTTTTCACATTCCGGGTATTTGCGCAAAAACCGGCATTCATCTGCGTGTGGGCGCGGCACCAACGCCTGATCATCTTCCGCCATTACTTAATCTCGGAACACGCATATCACAAAACCAGATCCAGGCCAGCCAGTCTGATCTGCTTGACGGTGGTATCGGTGTGCCATTGGTATGGTATTACGGACCTGCACAATTTCACGGATCACTGTTGCTTGGCGTCATTATCGAAGACAACAGAATTGCCGGCATGGAAAACAGTACCGATTCAGATTCGTGTCCAATCAAGAAGTACAGCGTGGGGATCAACCTTTCCATTCCCCACGCAACAAATTACAGCCATTTGCACGACAATCAATGCAATGGATTGCGGAAAACACTGGTCGATCATGGCTCCAATACAAAGCGCATCTGTTACGGGAATCACGTTTCCTGCGAATGCAGATAATTCAGTGCATCAAATTTTCAAACGGCAATTGATCCCGCTCTTCGCCGTCGCTGCTACGCACATCAACATTGGATGCCTTTCTGGCAAACAGCCAATGCAGCGCAAAAACAACCAGCAGTGAACGTACCCACACCAGCGCTTCCAGCGCGATTCCGCCTTCAAACCGCAATCCAAATCCATACAGCGTTAATGCCAGCACCAGAAAGCGCGTGACTGAAACACCCTCGGTAAGATCACAGCGTTTTCCAATATACCCAAGTAATGCCCCTATCATGAACATCACAACTACAACGCCGGCCCAGCCGAAATTCCAGTAACTTTCTCCGAGATAACTCGGAGAAATGTACACATCGCGAAACTGTGAAATGTGCAACTCACGATTGAACAGTTGCCCAACCGATGTGTCGGGTTTGTCGGGCCAGAAGACTCTGGGAACCATGCCAAAAAAAAATAATTCGTAGGTAAATCCGTTCTGATATTTCACGCCGTTTCCAACACGTTCGATGGTCGCACCCACATTACCCTTGAGCGACACGCGTCCCACGAAACCGGGCCCCGTGCCCGACCCCAATGTATCGGGATGCGTGACTGCATGAATTGCCAGCTGCATATTTTTCCATAAATGATCTGCCGCGCTTTCCCGTGCCTCGTGCCTGATGCCAAGTACCTGATAGCGATACGCCTGAAACACGGGAAACATCATGATGACCACCACTGCGCCGGTAATGAACCAGATTTTCGGGACCTTGCCATTCACGACAAATTGCGCGACCAGCACGATGATCAAGCCGCGCATTGCAAGTTCCTTGCTGTCGCCAGCGAAGCCAAGCACGATTTCGCAACATAACATCGCGACGACCACCGCCATCAACCACACGGAGCGACGCCGTGCAAATCGATAGGCAATCAGAATCATGCCAAGCGGTTGCAGCATCCTGCCCAGTGTAATCAGCATGCCGATTCCGGCAGTGACATCCTGCAGGGTGAAAGCGTTCTTCTGCAACTTGATCTGCCAATACCAGGTGGAGAAGATGCCGATACTCCAGAAGATCATGCCAAGCAATAAAGTTGTTGTCTCCTGCCATTCAAGCACTGCACGTTGACGGGAAGTGTTGCGGCACGCAGCAACATTATACCCAGCGCTCAGCATGACACCTCCCAGCAGAACAGCACACTCAATTTCGTCAAACACGCCTGTCGAGGCGGTGGCAACGCCGGAGAACAGTGCAAGAAAATCAGCCAGTCCGTAATAAACGAAATACAACGGAAGAATTGCAATCAGGATGATGTATTTTCCATTGTAGCTACCCGCATAAATAAGCGGACTGGTACATAAACCGAACAACAACCACAGATACAGCAAGCGTGGTGACGGAGCGCCACTCATAACGCTGGCGCCCGTAGTGATTGCAATAAAGATCACCAGCAGAATAGACCAGATGGCAACCCGCTTGCCGCTAGCCATAGGAATGCGCAGTCTGCGCGATCACATGTGATTCGCGATGAGTTATCACCGCATAGTAAATTGAAGCGGCCAGTTGTGCCGCGTAGAAGACGGGTACTGCAACTGCGGCTCCCTGAAGTCCGTAACGGTACGCACCAGCAGACAGACAGATGATCGCGACCACAGCGGTAACGGTTTGGATGGAGAGTACGCGACGCGTACGCGAATGGGCATAACACACCCGTTCAAATATGTAGGAAGTGACCAGCAGAACGTATCCCGACGCAACCCACGGCATCAATAGAGAACCCGAACGGAACGATTTCCCCAGCAGCAACGCTGCAATCTCTTCACGCCATTCTGCGAGCGCGGCAACATACAATGTACCCGCACCGGTAACCAGTGCAATCCAGATCAACAGAATACGTTTTTCCTGTTGCGGATTTTTGTCGCCGACAATCTCCTGATATCGCGGTCTGATTGCGAGCTCCAGCGCTGTACCCAACATCAGCACGGGGCGACTGGCCAGGCCTGCCGCAGCCGCGTAAATGCCGGCGGCGCCAAGACCAATAGTGCCACCAATGATGTACCGATCCGCCAGTCCGGTAATCCAGCCAATAATGCCCAGTGGCAACAGCGGAGAAGCATAGGTACGCAGGCGTTCTTCCAGTCTTTTTTCTTCCTGATCTGTTCCGTCACAATGTTTGCGCAGAAACGGCCAACGCATGACGCGATTGCCCATGAGCAATGCGGCGAACGAGACACACAGATACGCCAGCAGTATGGTTTCGGCTGCAGCACCAAAAAAATGGATGAACAATACCGCCATCAGAGGCCGCAACCACGCATCCGCAATAACCCAATATACATATATCTTGTGACGTTGCTCCGCATTAAACATGCCCAGTACTGCGGCGCGCCAGCTATCCCCAACCAGCAACAACAGTGTCAACGCGAGTGGCGGCCATGAAAAAGTAAACACACAGCGCACTGCCACACTTGCAACGAAAATGACTACAAAGGATTTGAGCAACGTGCGTCCCAGCGTTCTCGAAAACACGCGGTACAGGTGTTCAACTTCGTGTTGCGATCTGGCTGCGGGATATTCGTGCATGACCGCCTGGATCAATGGCGTAGCAAGTACATTCACTGCCAGTCCGCATGCACCGACAAGCAAGGTGACCTCGCCGAAAATATCGGGGTCGACACAATTTGTAAGCCACCGCATGCCCACTAATACTCCAACGGCGGCCAATGCCTGACCTGCACCATTCCACAATATGGCCCGCAGTGGTGACATGCTCAGCTGGGCTGGGTAACCAGTCTCACGTCCTGTGCTGACAACACTTCTTCGTAGGCGTCGATCATCTGCCGGGCTACCGAACGCCAGGTGAGTGTTTCGCGCACTGCCTGCTCGCCTCTTCGCCCCATCGTGCGTGCCGCATGCTCATCAACACCAATTGCGCAAACCGCACGTGCCAGGGCGGCTGGTTCGTTGTCCGTGACGGTACCACATTGCACGCGATGAACCAGATCAGCCACGCCAACGCCGGGCGTCACCACTACCGGACAGGCCATTGCCATTGCTTCAATAACAACATTGCCAAAATTCTCGGATGTCGATGGCAAAACAAACACACGTGCATGACGATACAACGTCCATTTATACCGATCACCAACATGTCCGAGAAAAATGATCCGCTGTTTCACACCAAGTCTGTCTGCAAGCTTGTCGAGTTTGGCGCGATATCCCTCTTCATCATTGCCCGCAAGTACCAGAGAGAATTCAGGAGGAATTTTTACCAATGATTCAATCAGCCGATGCAGTCCCTTCTTCCAGTTGATTCTGCCGATATACAGGATGTACTTGTCAGGCAATGAAGTGAATGGGCAATCACTCAATGGCACGATCTCGTCCGGCAATTCAACACCGTTTGGCACACAATAAACAGGCGGCATCGGAAGATTGAGCGCACGTACATCGAACTCCTCAAGTTCTGTGGTGACATGCAGACCCGCGGCATGACGCATCGTTTTGCGTTCAACCAGTGCAATCCATGTTTTCTTTACCCAGCGACTTTTTGCGTTAATTAGTTGTCTGACCAACATTCCCCGCGGGGCAAGAAAGTAAGGGACCCGTGCTGCGCTGGCGGCACGTGCAGCCGCAAAGGTTGGCCACAGAAACACAGAATGCAAATGCACAATGTCTGCACTGGTCATTTGGACATGCAGTGCTTTCGCCATCGCGGGCGACCAGTACAACCGGCGCAACCATGGCACCGGAAAATAGTGGACATGCACTCCATTCTTGATGACAGGCTCGTCAACAGGCACATCGGATACGCCAGGCCCATCGACATTGGTGGTAAATACCGTGACGTGATGTCCGAGTTGTACCTGAGCGGCTGCCAGTCCATGCACGGAGCGGATGGGACCGCCGTACCTGACAGCCGGATAATAAGAGGGAACTACGTGAAGAATTTTCAGCATGGTTCCACAGTGTGTAACATCTGTGTTACTCACCCGTGACAATTTGACCGGCTTCAGGCCAGAGCAGGTACCATCAGTCCCGTGGTGCGAATGTCGGCAAGCGCCTTGCGCCAGCGCAATGCGCCATGATCGGCGGTGTGCTGGGCGACGAACAACTCACGCGCGCGCTTGCCCATAACAGACCGCAGATTGGCATCGCTTTTCAGCATAAGCAGAATGTCAGCAAGTTGCCGGTAATGTCCGGTTTGCACCGCCACACCGCAACCATGGCGCATAACGATGTGAGCTATCTCGCCAGCGGTATCCCCAATGGCAACAGTCGGTCTGCCTGCCGCGAGAATACCGTAGAATTTGCTGGGGACAATCAGTCCTTCCAGCTCGGGCAGCAGACAAGTCAGGTGAACATCCACGGCCGCCATGCTGTCGCTCAAGGCATGACGCGGTTGGTATGGCAGGAAAAGAAAGTTTCGCAATCCAGCAGCGTCGACAGCAGACCGTAATTGCTGCATGCGGGCGCCGCCACCAATCATCAGAAACACCACATCCTTATGGTGTTGCAATTGAATTGCAGCTTTAAGCATGGTTTCAAACTCGTGTGCGCGGCCAAGATTTCCCGAGTAACCCACCACGAATTTTCCATCGAGTTCCAACTTGCTGTGAAGCCGGCTCTCAACAGTTGCCTTGGGAGTCACAAACTCGCCATCCGACCAATTCTCGATGACACGAATTGATTGTGATGGCACGCCGCGCGCCAGTACACACTGCTTCATGTTCTCACCAATGACCACATTAATTGCAGCGGCTTTCAGCGACCGGTCCCGCAACCAGCGCAACATCGCCCCCGCCCAGCGCGGAATCCGGTGATGCCCCAGAAGCGAAGCCACTTCCGGGAAGAGGTCCTGCAGCCAATTGACAAGATGTGCTCCGCGCAATCTCGAAACCAGCGCCGCTGGTACTGAAATCAATGGCGGATCTGTCTTTACAATGAGCACATCGTCATTACGTACCAATTTCAGCATCATGACGAAAGCCCACAGATAAAAGCTCGCATAATCGATCGCTCGCGCACTCAACTGATCACGACCAAAACGGGTACCCATCACACGATGCACATGCACTCCTTCAATTATTTCGTGCGCGGGCAAGTGTGCCTTTGCATCGCCATACAGCTGGCGTGAACAAATAACATGCACCTCATAACCGCATCGCGCCAGCCGGCGCGTCAGATCGTAAAGCATCTGGCTGGTAGCCGATACATCGGGATGGTAGAAGCGATTGATGAAAATCAGACGTTCACCGCCAAGGGATACAACATCGGCAGTTCCATCTGCGGTTTGATGTTGCGGAATCGCAGAATCGAGAATGACCCTGTACGATGTCAACGATGAAGCATTTGCGCTCAGGGCCGAGCCAGCCGCCTTCGAAAAATCAACTACCGCGTTCATCTCATGCCCCCAGCGTCAGGATGCTTGCAAAACAAAACTCCTGTCTATTGAAAGGCAAAGTAAGCAGTGCAGATGAATGGAATGTGACGTATTACGCCATTTTTTCGTCATTTTTTGTCATACAAATGACGCACAGCGCCGACGCGCCGGAAAGACATTTCTTTATGCAGACAGATATCAATAGTATTCTCTTTGTTTTTCCCGCGATCCATTCAGCACGGTGCCGACAATTTTAGTGTCATGAAGCAGTTGCAGTGTCTGCACCACATCTTCGCGTTTGGTGATGCCTTCATTAACCACAATCAATCCTGCCTGCACATGCTTGCTGAAAGTCAGAGCATCATCAGCTTGCAACACCGGCGGCAAATCAAAAATGACGATCCTGTTTGCATAGCGCGATCGCAACTCGGCCACCAGCGTGGCAACGGCAGCGCTCGACAGCAGTTCTGATGAGTATTCGACGCGCTGAAGTGCGGGAAGAATGGTCAGCCGGTCATAGCCTCTGATCTTGATCATGGCTTCCTGCACCGGGCGATTGCTCTCCAGAGTTTGCTCCACG
>DASZSV010000020.1:0-51791 GCA_035548495.1 Steroidobacteraceae bacterium | reverse complement strand
ACAATCAAGCGTCGTTGCAACGGCGCCTTCCGGTGACTCTGCACTGCTGATCGCTGTCAAATCAAACAACGCGCAGCAAGTTGAACAGCTGTTGAACGCGGGCGCCAATGTCAATGTCACTTCCAGCATGAAAGAAACGCCATTGAACTGGGCAGTGCGTCACAATCAAGCCGCCATCGTACAGTTGTTGCTGAACAAGGGTGCCAATGCAAATACCGTCGGTAAGAACGAACGCGCGCCATTGCTGGATGCGATACAAACCCGCAATGAATTCATCATCAAGGCATTGTTGAACGCGCATGCCAACGCCGAAGCGCGTGACAGTGAAGGGCGCACGCCATTGATGCTGGCGGCAGCACAGAATCAGCCGGAAGTGGTCAGTCTGTTGCTTGCTGCGGCATCGGAGGATGCACACGATAAACAGGGCCGCACGGCACTGTGGTATGCCGCGGCCAACGGCGCGGACGATTGTCTCAAGTTGTTGCTGGTATCAAAGGTGGTGCTGGACAAGCGCGACAATAGCCATATATCGCCATTGATGATTGCTGCCGCCAAGGGGCAGGCCGGTGCAGTAGAGTTATTGATAAACGCCGGTGCTTCATTGAAAGGCAGTGAGCAGAATGATGTATCACCGTTGCAACTGGCAGCGGTCAGCGGCAACGATGTCATCGTTCACAAATTGCTGGCGGCTGGCGCGCCCATCGATGCGCAAAACAAATTTGGTGATACGGCTTTGATAGCCGCGGTGCGGGCCGGCAAACTGAATACGGTGAGTGCGTTGCTGAGCGCCGGTGCGAATACCGATTTGCGTAACAAGGATCGCGCTACAGCACGAGATGTTGCGGCCGCACTGGGTTTCAAGGAGCTACAGGCGCTCCTCGAGAAGCATGGTTGATCAGGACAATCCCGAACTGCAATATGCGGTGAACAGCTTGCATGTAATCTCCCTGATCATTGGGGCCGACTTGAGTTAATCGGTTTGATTAACCACACGACAGGAAGTCACCGAGGAACACATATCCAGACGCATGTCGACAAGCCGTGTTCGAGCGCATAGACGTCACCCCCGCGAAAGCAGGGGTCCAGTAAGACAATGATTCAACTTGAGTCCGGTATTCACGGGAGTGACGCGGAGGTACTCATTCGGTGCTCGCCTAAGCCGCCTTAACCCGCGAAAACTGGGTTCGATAGCGTGTTGGGCTGGCGCCGGTGAGGCGGCGAAAATGTTTACGGAAAGTTTCCTGTGATTGAAAGCCGACACGCTCGGCGATTTTGTCGAGTGACATGCGGCTGGATTCGAGCAGGTCTTTGGCGACTGCAATGCGTTCACGCAGTATCCATTCGTAAGGCGCCATGCCTGCGGTCTCTTTGAATTGCCGTTGCAGAGTGCGCACGCTCATCGACGCACGACGCGCCAATGACACAGCGGTATGCGGTGCAGCAAGGTGGGCACGTACCCAATCCATCAGCTTCGTTAACCGGCCGCGTTCATCATCGGGCAGGGGTCGCGGAATGTATTGCGATTGTCCGCCTTCGCGATGCGGCGGAATGACCAATCGTTGCGCGACCATGTTGGCTACACGCGCGCCATAGTCGCGTCGCACCAGGTGCAGGAACATGTCGAGTCCTGCTGCCGATCCGGCCGAAGTCAGAATCTGGCCTTCATCGATGTACAACGCATTCGGTTCCACCGTGATTTGCGGATATCGTTTAGCGAGCTTTTCGGCGTATCGCCAGTGAGTGGTCACTCTTTTGCCATCCAGCACACCTGCGGCAGCCAGCACGAATACACCGGAACAGATGGTGCACAGACGCGCGCCGCGTGCATAAGCATTGCGAATCTTGCGCAGTATTGCCGGTGGTGGAATCTCGTCGGCATCGCGCCAGCCGGGAATCACTATCGTGTCGGCGCGATCAAGCATGGCGAGCGAATGGGGCACTTTTACTTGAATGCCTCCAGCGGCGCGCATCGTTTCACCCTCGGCCGCGCACACCACAAATCGATACCAGTCGACGCCCAGTTCGGGCCGGTGCAGCGCGAACAGTTCAACGGTACAGCCAAACTCGAATGTACATAAGCCATCGTAGGCAAGTGCGACAACCAGATGCGGGGATTTTTGCGGCATGGCGCAATATGACCGATCCATGTCGTTTACGCCAGTGGTTAACTTGTGATCTTCTTCTATGCTTCTGCACACCAATTGCAGGAGATATCTATGCCCACCGCCGTAACCGCAATTCCACCCGCTGATAGCGCCACCGCACTCCAGCACTTTTCGCAGGCCTTTCAATTTGAAACGGATTGCTGGGATGTTCACGAAGCCATGTCGGGCACACCCGACTTTGTGCTGGTCGATGTGCGCGGTCCCGCACTGTATGCAAAAGGGCATGTGCCCGGCGCCATCAACATTCCCCATGCGAAACTCATTGAAGGCATGTTGCGCGACTATCCCATGGAAACCGTGTTCGTCGTCTATTGCGCTGGCCCGCACTGCAATGGCGCTCATCGCGGCGCAATGCGTCTGGCCAAATTGGGCAGACCAGTCAAGATGATGATCGGCGGCGTAACCGGCTGGCTGGATGAAGGGTTCAAACTGGAAAGCAGTGGCAGTGATTCGTGATGCTACGGTGGAAGACATACCAAAGCTGCTGCACCTGATGCGGCAGCTTGCGGTCTTTGAGGGCTATGCAGATCGATTCAGGATCACCGAAGAAGCGTTGCTTGAAAGAGGGTTTGCACCGGATCGTGCACCCGAGTTCAGTGCGATCCTTGGCGTGATTGATAATGTGCCAGTCGGCTACGCGGTGACTTACACCATTCCATTTACATTCGATCTGCGGCCCACTGTGGTGCTGAAAGAATTGTTTGTCGAGAGTCATTGCCGTAACACAGGTATGGGTTCCACACTTATGACGGCAGTCATCGAACGAGCGCGTTCCATGAATGCACGTCTATTGCGATGGCAAGTATTGCCCTGCAATGACAATGCAAAGATGTTCTACACCAAGTTTGGCGGTGACAAGGACAGAGAGTGGGATGAATGGGTGATGGAGTTGTAGTTACCAATCACTGCTTGCTGTTGTGCATGATGCCATGGAAAAAAGCTGGCGCGTTCAAGGCGAAGAATCAAGATGACATTCTTCGCCATGCAGCGGGAGGCATGCCAAACTCCCTTTTGAATGCACGGTTGAATGCCGACTCGGATTCGTAGCCCACCTGGGCAGCAAGCCGGATGATCGGCGTGCGAGTTTCGCGCAACTCACGCGCTGCCAATGCCAGACGCCAGCGCGTCAGATACTGCATCGGCGGTTCACCGATCAATTCAACGAATCGTTCCGCCAATGCAGAACGGGACAAACCCACTTCTCTTCCGAGATCTTCAACAGTCCAGTTGCAGGACGGCTGTGCATGTAACAGCGCCAATGCCTTGCTCACATGTTGATCACGCAGACCCGCCAACCAGCCCCGCTGTTCCGCAGGCAGCATTTCAACATAGCGACGCAGTGTCTCTACAAACAGTAACTCTGCAAGGCGAGTAAGCACGGCGCCAGTACCTGCGCGCGGTGCATGGGTTTCATTGGCGCCCCGTTTCAATGTATCAGCAACCCACGCCGCCGCAGGATCGTCGCCCATTGATACCCGCAACATGGCAGGCAGGGCATCGAGTAATGGCCGGCACAAGCGATGATCGCAGGCAAGAAATCCACACACGAATCGTGTGCGCGTGCCACCGCCGCCATGACGAATGCGTGCCAGGCTTCCGTCGCTGGATTTCTCCACCAATGCTTCAGCTGGTGTGGGCAAGATACGCAGATCGCTACCCATACGATGCCCATTACCCTGTGGAAACAGAATGAGATCGCCTTGCGCGAGATCCATCATGTTGCCACCGCTGTCGAGTTGGGCGCGGCAACTTCCTTCGATCAACAGGTGGTAGACCGCCACATGCCCGGCACTTGGCAATATCGTGCCTGCATTATTTTTGCTTGGCGCGGAATCAACGCACCATGGCGCCGTAAATTCAACATCGAGAAACATGCCGCTGGTCAGGCGTAGTGCTTTCAGGATTTCGGACAGCGCGTCCATTGTTCAGCGTCTCTTGCAAAGTGCCGGGGCAGCGGACAAATCATACGGTGTATTGATCAATTGCAACAGTGGCTGCGGCGGCGCGCGCAAGAGTTACGGCGTCTGCGCGAAGACTTGCTGCAGCCTTACTTCATACGATGACATCAGAAACACGGTCCAATACCGGGCCGGGTGATTTGAAGGAGAAAATCGTGCAATCCGCCGTACCTAATACCTCAGCAAACTATATGAAGTGCATCGAGACATCCAGACGCATCCGCTGGGATATTGATGCCGATGTCATTCGTGGCCGCCAATTCGATTACAGCAAGAAATTCCTGCCGGATGGATTATCGAAAGTAATCGAGCTGCCATTTCTCGATGACAATGAGCGAATGTTCCTGAGCCAGATTCAAGGTCGAACGTACGCCAACATGTTTGGACTGGTTGAACGATTCATCGGTGCAAAAATTCTGGAAATCAGTCGCGACCATTGGCTGGGCAATCAGACCGCGCTGGAAGCGCTGGTGCGCTTTACCGATGAGGAGTTGAAGCATCAGGAGTTGTTTCGCCGTATCGAGCAGATGCTCGCGGCAGGCATGCCGCAGGGCTACAACTTTGTGCCGCAGGCAAACGAAGTTGCCGGCGCCGTGCTCGGAAAATCCACCTGGGCGGTGCTGGCGCTCACCTGTCATATCGAATTATTCACACAAGCGCACTATCGCGAAAGCATTGAGCCGGACAACAACTTGTCTGAACTGTGGAAGGATATATTTCTGTTTCACTGGCGCGAAGAATCGCAGCACGCCATTCTCGACGAGATGGAGTGGCTGCGCGAAGACGCGAAGTTGTCCGCAGCGCAGCGCGATCAGGCTGTCACGGATTTGATTGACCTTGTTATTGCGGTTGACCGTCTGTTGCAGGTGCAGGCTGAAGCAGACACTGATTACTTTTGCAGAATCATCAAGCACCCCTTGAACAAGGTCGAGCACGAAGCGGTTGCAGCTACATTGTTGCGTGCCTATCGCTGGCAATACATTGTCTCCGGCGTTCAGGACACGCGCTTTACCGGTATCTTGGGCAGATTGTTATTGCCTGCCCAGCTTGAGCGCATTCAAACCGCACTTGCGCCGTTGATTGAGTAACGCGCTGGTAGTCGCGGAATTGATGGCATTGACAAGATTCAATGCAGGGCTTTTACACAAATCGATGAGAACCCATCTCCAAATGCAGCGGGCGCGGCAATTTTGAGATGGGTTCGAGACACCGGAGCGCTTCATGACCATTCCTGCGTGGATGTTGCTGGCATTCGCCGCCTGGACGCTGTTACTGCTGACGTTTACCGTCGGTATCTATCGTTGGTATTGCATACTGCTGCGCGACGCTGACATTGCCGGTTTTCGTGCGGGTGCAGTTGCGGGCAGCGACTGGTATGCACGTGGCACGCGCGCGCACGCCAACTGTGTGGAGAATCTTCCAGTGTTTGCGGTGATTGTAATTGCCCTTAATCTGTCGAAGGTATCCGGACCGCTGGTAGATGAGGTTGCCATTGCAATCATGATCGCACGCATTCTGCAATCGCTGACCCATGTGCTGTTTGTGCAAACCACTCACGTTGTCACATTCCGCTTTGGCTTTTTCTTTGTACAGCTGCTTGGATTTTTCGTATTGATCACAACCATTGTTCGTGCACATGTGAGTTGACATTCAATGATGCCAACGCGGCGATCCGGATCAATCGAATTTTCTTGCGCAGTGGATCATTGCGGCGAGGCTGCGTTCAACATCATCATCGGTGGTCGCCCATGAAGAAATGCTGATACGCATGGCGACGCGTCCCTGCCAGATGGTGATACCCGCCCAGCAGGTGCCATCTTGCTGAATGGCCTCGATGACCTGTCTGGTTCTGTCAGCATCGCCGAAACGCACCACCACCTGATTCAGCACCACTTCGTTCAATACCTCATAACCTGCTTGCGTCAGACCTTCCGCAAATCGTTTTGCCTGTGCGCAATGACGCTCAATCATTTCTGCCAGGCCTTTTTTGCCGAGCGTTTTCAACGCCGCCCACACATCCACACCGCGCGCACGCCGTGACAGCTCGGGCGTGAAATCACTGGGGTTGCGATGAGTGACCTCACTGGGCAAGTACTCTGCGGAAATCGCCATCGACGAACGCATCGCATCGGCAGCTTTGACAATGGCAAGCCCGCTGTCATAGGGAACATTCAACCACTTGTGCGCGTCGGTAGCCCATGAATCAGCCAGCTCGATCCCCCGCGCCAGATGTTGCAATGTTGATGTGGCGCGCGCCCACAATCCGAATGCACCATCCACATGAATCCATGCGCCTGCTTCGCGGGCAACCGGACACAAGTCCGCGAATGGATCAAACGCACCACTGTTGATGTTGCCGGCCTGCAGGCAAACAATGGACGGAGTATTCAAACGCGGCAACTTGTCTGCGCGCATTCTGCCCTGCGAATCTACGGCAACACGTGTGAGTCGTGATCGACCCAGGCCCAGCATACCCAACGACTTGAGCAGGGTGGGATGAGACTCTTCACTCACAATTATCTGAATGGGGGGCGCGCCAAATAGTCCATCAGCTTCCACATTCCAGCCGCACTTTTTCAATACGGCGTTACGCGCAGCTGCCAGTGCCGTAAAGTTGGCAACCGTGGCGCCGGTTACAAATCCAATGGCAGATTGTCGCGGCAAATCCAGTATTTCAAGCAGCCAGCGCCGCGCGACTTCTTCAATTCTTGCGGTACCGGGTGTTGGCGCGTCATACGCAGTGTTCTGATCCCATGTCGATGCCAGCCAGTTTGCCGCCAGTGCCGCAGGCAATGAACCGCCGATCACAAATCCGAAGAAGCGTGATCCCGCCATGCCCATCGTTGCCGGAGAAACAATGCGGTCCAGTTGTTCCAGTACGTGTTCTGCCGGCATGGAGTGCTCGGGCATCGGCTCGTTCAGTTGATCAAGCAGATGAATTGCTTCTGCCAAGGGCGCAACCGGTCGCGCATTCAATGACTCCAGATAGGCCAGCGAACGTTGTGCTGCGTCTTTCAATACATTCATGTTTGTGACTCGTTGATATGAGCGCGGCCGGCATCATTCAGCCGCATCGCGAAATGCAATCTCAATTTCAGGCACGACGGCTTTGCAGCCATGCAGGGAGGAATGCGTAAGGATCAACTTTGGCGCCGGTATCAAATGTTACGCCATGCTGTTGCAATAACATTTGCAGATCGCCGCGCTTGTAGGCATCAAACGTTTCTGTACAACCACCCACAAACTTGCCGCCCACAAATACTTGCGGAATGGTGCTCACTGATGTACTTGCAGTCAATGCAGTACGAATCTCGCCACCCAGATTGTCGCGCTGATACTCGGCCGAGTCGATAGCGATGGTGCGATACGGAATATTGAGTCTTGCAAACAGTTTGCGAACTGCCCAGCAGAATTCGCACCATTCAAACGCAAACATCACCACGGGCTGCTTCACGTCGCCAATCATTTCGTGGAACATTTTCTTTGCGTTGTCCACAGGTACCGGCATCGCAGCAGGAGTTACTGCAGGCGCAGCGGCGGAATCAAAACGGTAACCCGCTGTTGAGCGTGCGATATCCCATTCTGCTTCGTCCATGTCTGCCGATATATCGGCAAACAATGGTGTGCTGAGATACCGTTCCCCGGTATCGGGTAACACGCACAATATGTTTGTGCCTTCGGGTGCATCAGCGGCAATCCGTAATGCGCCCACCAGAGTGGCGCCCCCGGTGATGCCAGTAAACATGCCTTCCTGCTGTGCCAGTTCGCGGCTCGCGCGCATCGCATCGTTGCCATTGATTGGCAATATCTGATCAACCATCCCATCAACGAACGCATCTTCCGCCAGTTTCGAAATGAAGTCTGGCGTCCACCCTTGCATGACATGTGCGCGAAACATTGGATGACTGCCCGCTACACTACCATCCGCTTTACGTGATTGAGCAATACCACTGGCAAACACCGGTGCGTTATCGGGTTCGCATACCATGATTTTTGTAGCGGGACTGCGTTGACGCAACACACGCGCAATGCCTTTCAACGTTCCGCCGGTGCCGCAGCCAGTGACAAAGTAATCCAGTTGCCTGCCGGCGAACGCATCGAGAATTTCCACCGCGGTGGTACGCGAATGCATATCGGCATTGGCTTCGTTTTCAAATTGGCGGCATAAGAACCAGCCGTGTTTTTCCGCCAGCTCCATTGCCTTGGCCAGCATGCCGGTTCCTTTTGCCGACGCGGGGGTTAACACCACTCTGGCGCCCAGAAAACGCATCAGCTTGCGGCGTTCGACACTGAAGCTTTCAGCCATGGTTACCACCAATGGATAACCTTTCTCGGCGCACACCATGGCAAGCCCGATTCCTGTATTGCCGCTGGTTGCTTCAATGACGGTTTGCCCGGGTTTCAATTTTCCGCTGCGCTCGGCATCTTCGATGATGCCCAGCGCCAGTCGGTCCTTGACCGATCCCATCGGATTGAAGGACTCCAGTTTGGCATAGACATTCACATTACGCGGTGCAAGTTTTTTTACACGAACAACGGGTGTCCGGCCAACCGTTTGCAGAATGCTGTCAAATAGCATGGCTATGCTCCCTCAACATGAGTGTGAAAACGACGAATGGTCATTGCGTGACCACGGCACGATGGGCCTGAAGCTTAGCGATAACGCTGCAATGCATATTGGCAACTCGTCCGCCGTTCTTGTCCGTAACGCCGGATATGGATGAACACAGAATCTTGCAGAGCATCATGCTGCACAGTTTCATGATGCCGGGCTGGGGAGGCGCCGTGTTCAATCTCCTCAAGTCCTGCTTGTGGCTGTGCATTGCACCGTGGTAAAAATCGTCAGCGCATTGAAGGCAAGGGGAGCCAAGATGACAATTGAGAATACATGCGGTACTAAAGCCCTTTGTACGGAGTCATATATGGTCAGTAATCGTGGCCGCCATTTCTAATTGCGTGCTAAGCAAGGTAGGTTGGGCTGAGTCTTCGAAGCCCAACATCGCAACGGATTGAAATGCAAAAGCTGGGCGCGGCCGCCCAGCCTACATTAGATTGATTGCTATAATTACATCGCAGGCATCAACACGCAGCATACAATTTATCCATGATTTCCATATTGCGTTGTGTTTCGACGAGGCTGAAATAGGGTGCACGCTTGTTGATTATGGCATCGGCGAAATCTTCGACCTGTGATTTGTAACGATCGCTTTGTTCAACAGCAATTTTTTCCGCTTCAACATCTTCAACCGTACGGGTCAAATATCCGGCAGCTTCAAAGAAAGTGTTGGGCACGTACAGAATGCCCTTGGTGCCGATGATCTGCGATTCCAGTTGTTTTTGTGCATTAAAGCCGGAGCTGATGGAGGCAATGATGCCATTGGGATATTTCAGCAGGCCGGCGAAACACACATCCACACCGCCTTCCTTGATGGATTGTGCCGAAATGGCTTCGGGTGCAGGACCGAATTCAACCGGCTTGCCAGCAGCTGCGGACTGAATGCGCGCCACTTCGTCCACCACCATGCCGACAAAGTTCAATGGATAACAACCCACGTCGTATAACGAACCACCGCCCAGTTCCGGTTTGGAGCGCACATCATTGACCCAGGTCAGCGGAAAACGGAAGGCGGAGTAAATGTACTTGATGTCGCCCAGTACACCACTGCGCAACACCTGCAATACCTTGCGTGTGGTATCCGAGTAGCGATACATGAAGGCTTCCATGAATACCACGTTGTGCTTTTTGCACGCCGCAATCATCTCGCGGCACTCAACGGCATTCAGTGCAATGGGCTTTTCACACAGCACATGCTTGCCGTGTTCGGCCGCCTTGATGGTCCATTCACGATGCAGTGAGTTGGGCAACGGTATGTAAACGGCATCCACCTCCGGATCGCGCAACAATGCTTCATACGAGTCATGCAGGTTCGGGCAATTGAACTTCTGCTTGCAGTCCTGCAACTTGGCGGGATCGCGTGAGGCAACAGCCTGCAGCACCGAGTTATTGGAACGCACAATGGCGGGCATGACATGCTGGTGCGCAATGCGGGCATAGCCGATGACGCCCCAGCGGATTTTTTTGGCAGTGCTCATGGGCGGAAAGAATAATTGTCTGCGTTAATGAATGCCAGTGTTAATGCCGCTGTTAACGCCGATATTAACAATTGGGCCTTCAATCACTGCTTCAACGGCGCACTATTGTGCTGTGGATGTGGACTCAATCTTCTGCTGTGTGCTGGAAATCTGCGCGGCGACAGCAGCGAGCCCATCGTGTTCCTCACGCCATAAATGATAAGGCGCCTCACCGGGCGCCTGATTGGCAGGCGCAATGCGCAATTCTTTCGCGCCAGCCAGCGTGGTCAATTGTGCCGGTGTGATTTCGTAATAGCTTTCCTGCGCATTCGAGCTGGGATGTTTGAATACGGCCTTGCTCAATTGCACCATGTCGCGATTCTGTGTGAAACGCTTGAATGTTAGCGGTTGATCATCCGCCCATACCACCATGCTGGTAAACGCATTTTCCACCTGTGCCTGTTGCTGCGGTGTGCGCGCCACGGTGCTCCATAACAACAGACACAGATATTGATGACGAACACCGGACTGGTTGACTTCAAATGCGCCAAGGTCAGCAAAGTCATAAATATTGACACCGGCCTGGAAGTCATCGCGATAAAACACCATGGCGCGGTTTTGCGCAGTGACTGCCACAGCGGTGTTGTCATCCACCCAGGTGCGTACATTGCCGCCACCAGTGGCGCAGCCGGTCAATCCCGTCATGAACGCCAGTGCGGCAAGCACGGAAAAAACGATGTGGATTGTTGGTCTGATTATGGCCGGGCGCATCATGGCAATTCACAATGTGGTGCATGGAATACTATCCGCTACTGTACCCTGCTGCGTTTGCAAAGCAAACTTTCCCGGCGCAAGCAGCGGCGTTTTGTGCATTTTTATGTCACTATTCGCCATGGGTTCACCACGATCAATGCGCAACTTATGAAACTGCAACAACTTCGTTATCTGGCTGCCGTTGCCCAGAATGGCCTGAATATCACTGCTGCTGCGGAAAAACTGCATACTTCACAGCCTGCGGTCAGCAAGCAGTTGAAGCTGCTGGAAGATGAACTGGGTTTCAACATTTTTGTGCGCAGCGGCCGCACGCTCACCAAGATCACGCCCGCGGGCCAGAAGGTCATCGAACGCGCCCTGCATATCCTGCGCGAGGTGCAGAACATCAAGAGCATTTCCGCTGATCTGAAGGACGAGGATCGCGGCACGTTGTCCATCGGCACCACGCACACACAGGCGCGTTACGTGCTGCCCTCGGTTATCCAGCAGTTTCGCGCCATGTATCCCAATGTGGATTTGCATCTCCATCAGGGCACGTCGGAACAAATTGCCGAAATGGCATCGCTGGACCGCATTGATGTGGCCATTGCCACGGGTTCGCAGGACCTGTTCCGCAAGTATGTATTGCTGCCCTGCTATCAATGGTACCGCCGCATTGTGGTGCCGGTGAGTCATCCGCTGGCACAGATCAAGAAGCCCACGCTCAAGCAGGTGGCGCAGTATCCTATTGTTACTTACGTATTCAGTTTCACCGGCCCTTCATCGTTGCAGCAGACGTTTTCCAAAGCGGGATTGCCATTGAATGTGGCATTGACTGCGCGCGATGCCGATGTGATCAAGACTTATGTGCGACTGGGTTTCGGTGTCGGCATTGTTGCCGATGTGGCGGTGGATCCGAAGGAAGATCGCGATCTGGTATCCATTGACGCATCGCATCTGTTTCCGATTCATACCACATGGATTGGCTTCTCGCGTGATGGAGTGCTGCGGCGTTACATGTATGACTTTCTGCAATTGCTGGCGCCGCATCTCAATCGCCGTCTGATTGATCGCGCCGGCAATACGCAATCACAGGAAGAGGTGGATGCGTTGTTCACCGACATTGCCCTGCCGTTGAAGTAGCAACATTGGCATTCTGCAGGACGGAAGTTGAGTCGCATGTTGTCTGCAAAAATGATGATTCGCCTGTTGTGCATGCTGATGCTGTGCGGTGCGTTGAACGCCGCACACGCAGAAAAGATTGCGCTGTTGAATGTGTCCTATGACCCCACTCATCAGTTGTACAAGGATGTCAACGCGGCGTTTGCTGCGCAGTGGTTCAATAAAACCGGACAACAACTCAAGATCATGCAGTCGCATGGCGGTT
Organism: Steroidobacteraceae bacterium; assembly: GCA_035548495.1. Taxonomy (GTDB): domain Bacteria; phylum Pseudomonadota; class Gammaproteobacteria; order Steroidobacterales; family Steroidobacteraceae; genus CAILZL01. The sequence goes on along the minus strand of DASZSV010000020.1, from coordinate 39,456 downwards.
CGGGAAAACAGGCGCGTTCGGTGATTGAAGGCCTGCAGGCAGATGTGGTGACGCTGGCGATGGAACCCGACATTGATGCGATTGCCGCCAGGGCGAAACTGCTGTCAGTGGACTGGAAATCACGTTTGCCGGATGACAGTTCGCCATACACATCCACCATTGTCTTTCTGGTGCGCAAGGGCAATCCCAAAAACATCCGGGACTGGGGTGATCTTGTAAAGCCCGGTGTGCAGGTCATTACGCCCAACCCAAAAACATCCGGCGGTGCGCGCTGGAATTACATGGCCGCATGGGCATGGGCAATGAAACAACCCGATGCCACGCAGGCCAGCGCAGAAGACTTCATGAGAAAGCTTTATGGAAATGTGCCAGTGATGGACAGCGGCGCGCGCGCGGCAACCATGACCTTTGTCCAGCGTTACATTGGTGATGTGCTGATTACCTGGGAAAATGAAGCATACATGGCATTGCAGGCTTTTGGTGACGGCAACGTGCAAATTGTTGCACCATCGGTCAGCATTCTCGCGCAACCCTCGGTGGCAGTGGTTGACAAGAATGTATTGCGGCATGGCACGCGTGATGTTGCTACTGCCTATCTGGAATTCCTGTATACGGATGAAGGGCAGGAGATCATCGCAAAAAATTTTTACCGGCCGGTAAATGCAAGAATTGCCGCCAAGTATGACAAGCAGTTTCCACACATCGGAACGCTTGTCACCATCAACGATTTCGGCGGCTGGCAGAAAGTATATGAAACGCACTTTGCCGACGGCGGCGTGTTTGAGAAGATTTTCAATGCACGGCGAAAGTAGTGAGCCTCTGAAATACAGCTACGCTCGATATCTTGAGTTCATGTGGTGCCCGTAGATTGTCAACATGGCATTGATCCATGACAAACAGTGACAGTTATCAACGCATCTATACGATTGTCAGCATGATTCCCAAAGGTCGTGTTGCCACGTATGGACAGGTCGCTGAACTTGCCGGTCTGCCACGTCAGGCGCGGCTGGTAGGATATGCGCTCAATGTGTTGCCGCAAGGTACGCGCATTCCCTGGCATCGTGTCATCAATTCACAGGGAAAGATCAGTCTGCGCGCGGCAGGTGAAGGTTCGGACAATCCACAACTGCGTTTACTCAAACGTGAGAAAGTTCGTTTCAATGCGCAAGGTGTGATTGATCTGAAAATGTTTCGCTGGGAGCCGTAAATCTAGAAACCCTCCCCCTTGATGAGGGAGGAATAAAGGGAGAGGGTGATGGAAGAACTGCTGTTGCTTAATGAACCGTATCGCGCCAAGCCAGAATAGCGCTTGAAATCGTCCCCCTCGCCCCTTGAGGGAGAGGGGTTAGGGGTGAGGGGTTATCTCAATGCATTCAATATAGCTTGCAACACAGTCTCACGATTCAACACCCACTGATTGTTCCATATCCGTAGAACCCTGTATCCGCGTCCTATCAACCACGCGTCACGCTCAGCATCATGCTCTTTGCTATGCGCATGTTGCGAACCATCAAGTTCAATTACAAGCATTTTATTAAGACAAACAAAGTCCACGATATATGGGCCGATTGGATGTTGACGACGGAACTTGTATGTGGAAAATCTTCGATCACGAAGACGGCGCCACAATTGCTGCTCAAATAATGTTTGCGATTGACGAAGCGATCGCGCTTGATTGATTGGCGAGTACATTTTCCTTGGCTCCATTTGTTGTGACCTTACCCCTCACCCCTAACCCCTCTCCCTCAAGGGGCGAGGGGTGGTGAACAGTTCCACAACCGTGACTCTTGGACAAATCACGTCAGGTAATTATGCATGAGCGAATCGTGATAAGAACTGCGATTGATTTAAGACGCCTTGACTGGAATTTCATTCGCCGCGTTTAGAAACACACGCATAATGTGTTTTGGTCTTTTTATGCGGCCAACGCCTGCCATCAGGCGCGTGCATCTTCGCACGTCGCCTGCATGGCATTGTTGGACATGCCTTCGGAAAGGTCACGAGTGGCTGGCGGTTGACTGCGCGTGACAACGCGAAGTTGCTCGAGTGCTTTCACAACGTTCTCCATTTGCTGATCGACTTCGTCGGTGCCGCTCTTGTGCTCGAACAAGTAGATGAGCATTTCCATTGTCGCTTGCATGCATCTCGCAGCGTTCGAGTACTTATAGGCGGAGAACTTCCAGTCGACCCCCACTGGTACGTCCGGGCGCGTACAAGCCTGCTTCAGGTCCAGTGACGGATGAACTGCCATGTCCCGAAACTTGATGATCTCCCCAATGTTCTGCTTGAACTGAGCCGTCGGTTCTGCGTCGAGTTTGTAAACTCGACGCACGACTTCAGTGATCTGCTTTCCCCGTCCTGTTCCGTTGTTCTTCCATGCTTCGATATCCGTGGCGCTCAGTTTCGCAAAGGGTTTGAGCTGGTCGTATAGGGCATCGAGCGCGATACCGCATGCGACGAAGACCTGCAGCGATGATTCGAGCTCCGCGACCAGTAACTCCCGGTTGGAATCGTCGCTCGTTCCCCACTGTGCAACGAGCGATTCAGCTGCTCTCTTAGCATGACTCAACTGATCGTTGGCGATCCGTAGCCACAGGGGTAGCACGTTGTACGCAGTCGACAGAATGAGTTTGGCGTTCGGCGTGCCCGATTCATCGATCTCCACCGTGAGATCGCCCGGGAGCACTCCGACCTTCATGCCTTCAAAAACGAGTACACCCTGACTCATCTGATGTCTCCAGCCCAACTAGAAGTAGGGGTCTCAAATGACCCTTTACAAAGGGACTTGGTGCTGTATATCACCACATCGTCTTTCGGATTCCGCTTTATGAACAACAAGTTGGACTATTTGTAATCCAAAATAATGAAAAAAGCAAAACGGACTTGCGAGCTCTAGCTTTGGTGAGTCAGCATAACACAGTCACGGCACCAACACCGCCGCTCCACTCAACTGACCGTTACGCAATTTCTCCAGTGCAACATTAGTATCCGTCAGTGAGAAAACTTCGGTATGCGTTCGCACCGGCACCTGCGGCGCCAGTGCCAGAAATTCTTCGGCATCCTTACGGGTGAGATTGGCGACAGAGCGCACCTGCCGTTCACCCCAAAGTATTGAATAAGGGAATTGTGGAATGCCACTCATGTGAATGCCACCGCATACCACTACACCGCCTTTGCGTGTGGCTTTCAATGCCAACGGAATCAGCGCACCAACGGGCGCAAAAATAATCGCTGCATCCAGTTCATGTGGTGGTGCTTCTTCACTGCTGCCCGCCCATTGCACACCCAGTGAACGTGCAAATTGTTGTGCGGATGCATCGCCGCTGCGCGTGAACGCATACACTTCACGTCCCTGCCACAATGCTACTTGTGTAATGATGTGTGCTGCGGCACCAAAACCATAAATGCCCAGATGCCTTGCATTACCCGTCATGCGTAACGAGCGATAGCCGATCAATCCGGCGCATAATAATGGCGCTGCCTGCACGTCACTCAATGATTCCGGCAAGGCAAAGCAATAGTTCGCATCGGCAACCACGTATTCCGCGTAACCACCATCACGTTGATAGCCGGTGAACTCGGCGTGGTCGCACAGATTCTCCTGATCATGTTCACAGTAGAAACAATGACCACAGGTGTGTCCCAGCCACGGCGCACCAACCCGCGCACCGATGGGCAGCGTCACGCCGTCACCACGCTGTTCAACATAGCCGACGATTTCATGACCCGGGATGATGGGTAATTTGATGTCCGGCAATTCGCCATCGACGACATGCAGATCAGTCCGGCACACCGCACATGCAGTGATACGCAACAATACCTCACCCGCTTTTGGTGTGGGCGTTGGCCGTTGTTCAAACACCAGCGGTGAACCGATTGATTTCAACACCATGGCACGCATGAGCGGGCTCCCTTGCAGGCAACTATCGGTTTGGCAATTTTCTCTTTCGTGTGGTGCGTGATGACACCGTTACAAACGATCCTTCAACTTCTTCCGGCTGTGTGATCAATTCCATGAGCAAGTCGGCCGGATATGCCGGCGTCACAGGTTCCTGTCTGATATAAACAATGGCTGGCGGGCAAACCATTCCGCGTGCGAACACCAGTTCTCCGTAATCACGGTCGAATGTTACCAGCCATAACTCATTGGAACTGGCGTACGTCATGACTTGCGCATCGCTTGCGCCCGGCATCAACTCTTCCACTGATTCAACACCAATACCGTTCTCCCGAAGCCGTCGCAAAGCAGGCAGGGGAAAGTTTTCGTTTACCAGCAACTTGGGCATTACGCAGTGGCTTTGTGAATGGCCACGTACTGTTCTTCGCGCATCATTTCTGCAGCGAAAGCCAGTGCTGCCAGGATATCGTCACGAGTGATTTTTGGATAGGACTCCATGATCATCTCGAAGGTCCAACCGTTGGCCAGCCAGCCAAGAACAAGCTCAACGGAAATTCGCGTTCCCCTGATACAGGGCTTGCCCACCAGTATCGCAGGATCTGCTGAAATATGATCTTGCCAGTTCATGAGTTGCTCCGCAGTGTTGCGGAGAGTCTAGTCCACCTTGCAAAGTGCCGACAAGCACTACCTCATTAAGTCATTGCCCAATGAGGACATTTCAATGCCGTTTACCACATCAGATCATCCGGCACGGCAAAATCCTTGTAAGGATCGTCGTCCGTTGAATCTGTTTGTGCTGTCAGTTGTGCATTCAGGTCAACGATGGAATCGGCATCGCGTTCACGGACTTTTTCTGCAATGTCCGGCAGTACCGGCGCGTAGAATTTTCCGTAGCGAACCAGAACCACCTGACCGCTGGTGATGCGTTCCCGCAATGATGCATCGACGGCAATGCGGTGAATCTTGTTGCGATGAACGAAGTTGAAGTATTCATCGCTCTCGATGCGCGGCAGACGGTTCTGTTCAACGATTTGACGAATCTCGGCGAGCCTGGCCTGGCGTTGCCGTTCCTCGTCACGCTTGCGATTCAGTTCCTTGTCGCGAGCCGCCTTTTCCGCCTGCGCTTTCTGCACTGCGTTCTGTTGTTGATTCGGTGATGATGCGTCGCGATGCTTGCGTTGCTGTTGCCGTACTTCCTGCTCGGCCTTTTTTGCCTGCTTGCTGCCGACCAGTCCCGCTTGCAGCAATTGTTCGCGCAATGACAAACTCATGACAACCTCAATGCCCGGTGAAAGTCATATCTTATCCCGATTCTACTGACCGGCGTAGTGACGTTTCTGAGTCAGTGTGGTGACACCTCGGTTAACACTCGACGCGCATTGTCCTGCAACGCGCGATAGTTGCGTTCCCATCCGCCGTTGCGTGGCTCGGTATTGACAATCTGTTGCAGTTGCGCAGTGAGTTTTGCAATGCTGGATTGCGCGTCGTCCAGTTGTTTCTGCAATGCCGCATAGTCGGATGAATAAACCAGTTCAACCTTGCGATCCTTGCAGACACCGATGCATCCTTCCTCTGCCTGGATGCGGCCGCAGCCAATGCATTGCCAGGCAGTCATGTGCTTGATCATGTTCAGTCGCTCAATCATCGGTTGATCTGTGTGTTTACTATCAGAACCTGTCTCAAAAATACTGCGCTCTGGTACGACGCAACCCGTCATCGCTCGCTACATTTTGAGATGCGTTCTACAACAGTGTCCTGTGGTGCACAAATAGGGATAGTGCGGATGTGCATAGCAGTGGAGTCAATGAGTAACCGAACTGTATTCAGTCAACAATCAATTTGTATCCCGCCGCTGCGGTTTGCAGCACTTGCGGAATGGCAGGATCAACTTCAATCTTCTGGCGCACGCGATGCACCAGTTGTTTCAGCAATTGCCGGTCACCAGCGCCCTTGTGCCCCCACACCTGCAACAACAGGCGATCGGAACTGACAGTGTGCCCGGCGTTGGCGAGCAGCATTTGCAACAACCGTGTTTCAAGTTTGGTCAGTTTGACGGGAGGCTTATCACTGAGCTGCACAGTGTATTCATGCGTGTCGAGTTGGATGCGGCCGGTAGACAGAGGTGCCGTTGCAGCTTCAACACCGGCGCGACGCAACAGAGCTTTAACACGTGCAATCAGGGTGCGCGGACTGAAGGGCTTGTTGAGATAGTCATCGGCGCCCAGCTCCAGTGCCTTCACCAGATCTTCTTCCTCGCCGCGCACGGTGAGCATCATCACCGGCACACGCGATTGCTCGCGAATTTTTGCGCACACTTCAAAACCATTGCCGCCGGGCATGTTGATATCCAGCATCACCAGATCAGGAGATTCATCGTTGAACAATTGCAACGCGTCTTTGCCATTGTGTGCTTTGACCACGGCAAAGCCTGATTGCGTGAAGGTGAAGGCAATCAGGTCAAGCAGGTCGTGATCATCATCGGCAATGAGGATTTTCATGCCTGCAAAAACTTGTCCGGCAACTTGGTGGTGGGCAATGGCAGTGTGATTACAAAACGCGTGCGGCGTTCAGCCGTGCGTTCGGCGCGAATAGTGCCGCCATGCCGATCAATGATGGATTTGACGATCCACAGTCCCAGTCCCAGCCCACCGGCTTCGGGTTCGTGTGAAGTGCCTCGTGTGAAGCGTTCGAAGATGGAATAGAAATTGGAATCAGCAATGCCGGGACCTTCATCTTCCACCCATGCATACAGTTCGTTGCCATACAGATGTGCGCCGATGCGAATGGTGCTGTAGTCAGGCGCATACTTGTTGGCGTTGGCAATCAAGTTCACAAATACCTGCGTGAGACGCACTTCATCGCCTTCAACGTTGGGCAATGACTCCGGAACATCCACTTCCAGCTTCTGGTATTTCTGCGTGAGCAGGGTGCCGATGAGATTCTGTGCTTCCTGCACCACCTCGTGCAGTGAAACATGCTGTTTGCGAATCGCAAGCTGGCCCGATTCAATGCGCACACTTTCCAGCAGGTTGTCGATCAGGCTGGTCAACCGTTGTGTGCCGCGCTTCAGTGACATCACCAATGAGCGCACCTGCTCAGGATCATATTCATCCAGTCCATCCTGCAGCAGTTCGATGCTGGCCAGTTGCGCTGACAGCGGCGTGCGGAATTCATGCGAGATATTGGCCAGCACGGAGTCGCGCGCACGGCGAATGGATTCGAGTTCGGTTTCATCGCGCATCACTTGCACCTGAATGCCATCCACCAGATGTGAACTGGTGATCACTGCGGTCTTTATGATGCCGCCCGGTGCGTGCAGACGTTCACTGGCCTGCGCGCTGGTGCTGTTGCGCGCCTGCACGATGGGACATTGCGCGCCATCACAGGGTTTGTTGCCCTGTGCATCGGCACATGGCTTGAGAATGTCACCGCAAAATTTGCCAATGGCCTGCTCAGCACTGATGCCCAGCATGCGTGCGCCCTGCGGATTGATGTAGGTGATCAGGCGGTTCTTGTCCACGGCATAGACGCCTTCCGTGGTTGCTGACAACACGGCCTGTGCTTCGGCTTCCTTGCGTCGCAGCGTGCCCGTCAATTCCACCAGATTGCGGCGCATGTCTTCCATGGTGCGCGACAACACACCCACTTCAGCGGGTCCGCGGGTGGGAATGGAAGTGGAGAAGTCGCCTTGTGCAAGACGTGTGGCTGCATCAGTGAGATTGCGCAAGGGCTGTGCCACCAGATGTCCGAGCAACAGGCTGGCCATGACGGCAAGTACACCAACGATGGCAGCAATCAACAGTAAACGATGCGTCAATGCGCTGGTCACTGCATCACTTTCCTGTGTGGACAGTTCTGATTGAATCAATGCAATGAATTCGCCGGTGCTGGCGACAACCGGTACGCTGGCAACGAACAATTGCTTGCTGTCGATGCGTTCCGCTGCATAGCGGCCGTCGGATAATGCAGCAGCATGCACATTCGTGAATACATCCACGGGCGCCTGATTGAAACTGCGATAGTTGATGATCTTGATGCCGGCATGCACGCGTTCCTGCAGTGTGTCGGCAACACGGTTATCCATGAAACGCACCGCAAGCAGGCGCACACTCAGTTCCGGTGATGAGGAATTGTTCAATGTCATCGCGGCGGCGCCCATCATCGGCGGCATTTTTTCCGAAGGCACGGCGAGGAATCGGTCGCCCTGTTCATGTTCGGCAGTGACAATGGCGCTCCACTGTACGCTGTCTTTGGCGCCCTGATCGCTTTGTGCAATGACCTGATCATCCTGCACCAGCGCGCAGGCATTGAAACCCGCCGCTTCACAGGTGCGCTTCAACAAGGGCGGCAGCGTGTTCTTCAGGCTGCTGTCCTGAATGGCACGACGAATGGCGTCATTGCGCGCTGCTGCGCGTGCCTGTGTCAGTGTGTCTTCTCCCATCTTGCGCAGTTCTTCACGTGCGCTGGTGCCTGCGAGTTGCGCGCGGGTCATGCCCTGTTCATTGGCCAGTGAGCGCAACAAGCCTGCGGCACTGCTGGCAATGCCGATGATGACCAGCAACACCAGCACGACATTGATGACAGGCAGCAATCCTCGCAAGCTGGTTTTTTCAGGGTCCAGTTGCAGTGTCTGCGCCCAGTGCTTGATGCGTGCCAACATTGTTGTTCTCGCATTGGTCATTTGATACTGGATTATCGTCTTATTTCAGCCTGCTGCAACACGTAACGTGATGAACGCGGGTAAAATACCGCAACAGTGTCAACTGCCTCGCAGGCAGTGCAGGTCAGCGTCTGCGATAGCCGCGCCATTCCACCAATGTCTTGATGATCAATGTAATCAGCGCCAGCACTGTCAGCAGCGATGCCACTGCGAAGGCGCCGACAAAGTTGTATTCGTTGTAAAGAATCTCGATGTGCAGCGGCATGGTATTGGTCAGGCCGCGAATATGACCGGATACCACTGACACCGCGCCGAATTCGCCCATGGCACGTGAGTTGGTGAGAATCACGCCGTACAACAAACCCCAGCGAATCTTTGGCAGCGTGACGCGAAAGAACGTCATGAAGCCGCCTGCGCCCATGGTGATGGCAGCTTCTTCTTCATCATTGCCCAGTTGCTGCATCAGTGGAATCAGTTCGCGGGCCACGTAAGGAAAGGTGACAAACATGGTGGCGATGACAATGCCGGGAACAGCAAACAGAATGTTGATGTCATGGTCGATCAGCCACAAACCAAACCATCCCTGTGCGCCGAACAGCATTACATAGATCAATCCCGATATCACCGGCGATACGGCGATGGGCAGATCAATGGCAGTGATCAAAATGCTTTTGCCGGAAAATTCAAACTTGGCAATGGCCCATGCCGCAGCCACACCAAATATGGTGTTCAAGGGAACAACGATGGCAGCAGTCAGCAATGTCAGCTTGATGGCGGAGAGTGTTTCATCATCCTTGAAGGTGTTGAGATACACCGCAATGCCTTTTGAAAACGCAGTGGACAATACCGTTACCAGTGGCGCGATCAACAGCACCGCAAGAAACAGCAAGGCGATGCTGATAAAGGCCCAGCGCAGCAATTTGTCAATGCGTGTGTTGTGACCGGGCCGTGTCGCCAGTTCGGCAAGCAGTTGTTTTGAAGGACCACCTGCCATCAGCTTCTCCTGCCGACGAACAGGCGCCGCCGGCTCCATGCCTGCAACAGATTGATGGACAGCAGCAACACAAATGACATGCCGAGCATGATGCAACCCAGCGCTGCCGCATCCACGTACTTGTATTCTTCAAGCCGTTTTACAATCAGCAACGGCGTGATTTCGGTTTGCATGGGCAGATTGCCGGAGATGAATACCACCGAACCATATTCACCTATGCCGCGCGCGAAAGCCATGGCAAATCCGGTAAGCAATGAAGGCAGAATGGTGGGAAAAATGATTCTGCGGAAAATGGTGAAGCGTCCCGCGCCCAGCGTCTCCGCCGCATCTTCGATATCGCGCTGCACTTCGGCAAGTGCAGGTTGCACGGCACGCACCACAAACGGCATGCCGATCAGTGTCAATGCAACGGTGATGCCGATCCATGTATACACCACCTTGATGCCGATGGAGGCAAGCTGCAATCCCAGCCAGCCATGCGGCGCAAATACCGCGGTAAGCGCAATGCCGGATACTGCAGTGGGCAACGCAAAGGGCAGGTCGATCAGTGCATCGAGAAACTTGCGTCCCGCAAAGTCATAGCGCGTCAATGTCCATGCAATGGCAAAGCCGAAAATGGAATTGATGACGGCAGCGAGGAACGAAGTGCCGAAGCTGATCTTGTATGATGCCACCACTTCGGGATCCAGCAGCAGCTTGATGAATGCACCGTGGCTGATGCTGGATGCCTTGATGATCATCGCACTCAGGGGCAACAGCACGACAGCACTCAGAAAGAAAGTGGTGTAACCCACTGTCAATCCGAAACCCGGCAACACACTGCGTTCGGTGCTCACAGTCATCAATCCCTGTGTTGCTCACGAAACACCAGCAGCACCGGGCAATGCGGGTGTTTGAAGATGGCGGCAAAACGATCTTGAATGTCATCCATATCGGTGATGCCCAGAATCAGCATCTGCTCATTGCTCGATTGCAGTTGCCGCGACAGTTCACCGGCTACTTCGCCAAAGCGCAATTCAGTGCGCATTTCGAGGCCGTGTGTGGTTTGCGCTGTTGAACGCGCATCCAGCAGTTCACGCATGCCTTCGGCTTTTTGTGTTTCGCTTTGCGAGGGAATGATGTTCAGATAAGTGGCTTCGGCGGCAACATGGCGCAACATGCTGGCAGCCACTGCCAGTGTGGCATGACGCACTGTTTCGCCAGTCCAGTGAATCAGCACACGCCGCGGCTGAACATTTCCCGCGGGCAACAACAGCACTTCACTGGCGCCATGACGCAATAGCCATTCCAGTTCTGCAGCAGTGTGATTGCTGGTATGAATGACGGCAACACCGGCCAGTGGTCCCTGCCCCGGCAAGGCGCGACTGCGCGAACCCAGTTGTGGTTCCAGTTGCGTGGTGACGCGTGTTTTCATGCGGTTTGCCAGTTCCACCAGAAACGGATGGGTCTGCAACGATTCCACCTGTGCATCCGTTTTTCCGTACACCACGTAGCTCGACAGCGGTGTGGGCAGCACATGAATGCGTCTTACACCCACCGCCACACTCTGTCCCGGTGTCAACGGCAACAAGCGTTGATCATGCTGTGAACGGGTTACATCCAGTGTTGCCAGATGATGTTTGTCGTTGGCTTGTTCACCATCGCCGGATGCAATTGTACCGGCTTCGGTCATGCGCACCCGCAAGCGTTCATATGCGCCCGTGAACATGGTGGATTCAACCACGCCCGTGCCGAGATACAACGTCGCCAGTTCATCACGCGTGGGCGCAAGCGCCACTTCTTCGGGACGCAACACGGCAACCACTTCATGCTCGCGTTGCATGGTGCGCTGATCCCACATGCTGTTGATCGGTGCTGTCACCGGCGTAGTGCCGACACGAATGCCATCAGCGGTTTGTCTTCCCAGCAGCAGATTGGCCGCGCCAAGGAAGGTGGCGACAAAACGTGTTGCAGGCCGTGCATACAATTCTTCGGGGCGACCCACTTCCAGCAACCGTCCGAGATTCATGACGCCGATGCGATCAGCCAGTGCAAAGGCTTCTTCCTGATCATGTGTGACGAGAATGGTGGAGATTCTCAATTCACGCTGCACTTCGCGAATGGTACGGCGCAGTTCTTCGCGTATCTTTGCATCCAGTGCGCCGAAAGGTTCGTCCATCAACAGCACTTGTGGTTTGTGTGCCAGCGCGCGCGCCACCGCAACACGCTGCTGCTGGCCGCCGGACAGCTGTGTGGGCAAACGGTCATCCATGCCTTCAAGCGCAACAAGCCGCAACAACTCCTTGCGCCGCGCACGGCGTTCTGCGGCCTTGACACGCCGGACACGTAATGCGAACTCAATGTTGTCGGCCACGCTCATGTGCTTGAACAGCGCATAGTTCTGGAACACCAGCCCCACTTCACGCTTGCGTGGCGAGATGTGCGTGACGTCGCGTCCATGCAGCGAGATGCGGCCATGATCTACGCCGGTCAATCCCGCGATGGCACGCAGCAAGGTGCTTTTGCCGCTGCCGCTGGCGCCGAGCAATACAAAGAATTCACCATCGCCCACATCCAGCGACACGTCATTCACGACGGGTGTGTTCTGGTAGCGTTTTGTAATCTGGTCAAGCGTGATGGACATGCAGGTAGTGTTAGCAGAGTGTTTGCCGAATACTAACCTGCACCTGGTATCACGGTCAGTCACAAGGCGGTTATAAAGCAGTAACAAATTGCTATTCGCTTATAGGTTTTTTGCATGACAGTTTGTTCACTTCGGTTGTATTCACTGACCTTCACGCGAAAATGCGGACATATGAATGTCTGTCACAGAACCTTGGGTCATAAAACGGTGACTGGAGTTGCGGCGTTGGTGCGCACGGTATCTGTGTTGCTGTTGCTGGGCGGTGTCGCAGCATGTGCTCGCCGCGAAGCGCCGCAACTTGGGGAATATCGTCTGGCCATCCAGCTGCCGGGCGGCGAAGTGCCCATGCAGGTGCGTATCGACAAACAGCATTCGGTTCTGCAATTGCGGGTGATGGATGGCCGCCGTTCCGCAACAGCTACTGATTTAAAAGTCGGCGCAGGCACGTTGCACGCGTTGTTGCCGCAGAGTCTGGGCACGCTGGATGCGGATTTCGATCGCAATGGCATGCACGGCAAATTACAACGCGTGTCTGACGACAAGTTCGTGGTGTTTCCGGTGACTGCGGTGCGCAATGCACATTATCGTTTTATTGAGAAGTCGCTGACCGATAATTCCGATGTTTCGGGCAACTGGCGTATACACATCGCTTCTGCATCATCACTGATGTCGTTGTCACAACGGCATGATGCAGTAGATGGACAATGGCAGCCCGGCACGTCCTGCGATATCCGCGGACAGGTGCATGATGACGACGTGTATATCGCTGCTTTCTGCAAGGATCAGCTGTGGTTGCTGAAAGGCAAGGTCGATGCACATGGCAACCTTGAAGGTCAGGCATGGCGCAACAATGATCCGCCATTAGCATGGTATGCAGAACACGTTGATGCATCGTTCAATCCCGATGCAGGCAATCGCGAAGCCGTGCCTCCCTGGGCAGTTCCGGCACGATAGCTTTTTATCGTTGCGGCGTTAAAATCTGTCATTCCTTCCCTCCGGAGCAGCCATGCCGTCGTTCGATATCGTGTCGGAATTGAATCAGCATGAAGTGGTGAATGCCGTCGATCAGGCGACGCGCGAGATCGACACCCGTTTTGATTTTCGCGGCAGCAATGCCAGGTACGAACTCAAAGACAAGGTCATCACGCTGAGCGCGCAGGCTGATTTCCAGTTGAAGCAGATGCTGGACATATTGCGTCTCAAGCTCAGCAAGCGCGGCATCGACGTGCAGTGCATGAAAGTGGATGAGCCAGTGGTGCTGTATCAAAGCGCACGGCAGGTGGTCACTCTGCGTGAAGGCATCGACACGGAACTGGGCAAGAAAATACAGAAACTGATCAAGGATGCGAAGTTCAAGGTGCAGGCGGGCATTCAGGACAAGCAGGTGCGTGTCACCGGTAAAAGCCGCGACGAATTGCAGTCAGTGATCGCCATGGTGCGCGGCGCCAGGCTGGAAATGCCGGTGCAATTCACCAATTTTCGCGATTAGTTACCAATATCAGGCAACCAATCATGTCGTAGCACTTGCGCCGGATCGTGCCGCCCTGTAGATTCCGCGCATGCGTAACCACCAGCAAACAATGATTCAACTGCCCCGTCGCGGCAGCTCGTTGCTGGGTGCGCGCCTGCACCTGCGTCGCTAGACGCACATCAGATTGCTTGCGCTTGCCGGCGCCATACATTTACATCCATTTATTTTCCAGTTTCGCTTTGCCCGTGGGAGAAATCCATGTTGCAACAACCTTCAGAAAAATATCGTGCGTTCCCGCCCATCAACTTGCCTGATCGCACCTGGCCGAACAAGATCATTACCCAGCCGCCGATGTGGTGCAGTGTTGATCTGCGCGATGGCAATCAGGCACTGATCGAACCCATGGATGCCGCACGCAAGCGGCAGATGTTTGACCTGCTGGTGCAAACCGGCTTCAAGCAGATCGAAGTGGGTTTTCCTTCGGCATCACAAACCGATTTTGATTTTGTACGGCAATTGATCGAGGAAAAACTCATTCCCGATGATGTCAGCATTCAAGTGCTGACACAGGCAAGACCCGAACTGATCAGGCGCACCTTTGAAGCCTTGCGTGGCGCGCCGCGAGCCATTCTGCACTTCTATAATGCAACCTCCGACGTATTCCGGCGAGTGGTCTTTAATCAGGACAAGCCAGCCACAGTAAAGCTTGCCGTGAATGCGGCGACATTGATCAGGCAACTGGCTGCGGAGCAGCCGGAAACGCAATGGCAATTTGAATATTCACCGGAAACATTTTCAGCCACCGAAGTGGATTTCGCACTTGAAGTTTGCGAAGCCGTATTGGATGTATGGCAACCGGCACCACAACACAAGGCCATCCTCAATTTGCCAACCACCGTGGAAGTGGCAACGCCAAATGTGTATGCCGATCAGATTGAATGGTTCTGCCGTCACCTGAAACGCCGTGACAGCGTGGTGATCTCACTGCATCCACACAATGACCGTGGTACCGGCATTGCATCTGCGGAACTCGGCATGATGGCCGGCGCGGATCGTGTCGAAGGCACCTTGTTCGGCAATGGTGAGCGCACCGGCAATGTTGATATCGTCACGCTGGCGTTGAACATGTATACGCAGGGCGTTCATCCGCAGCTTGATTTCTCCAACATCAATGCCACTGCACGCTGTGTGGAGCATTGCAATCAATTGCCCATTCATCCACGGCATCCTTATGTGGGCGATCTGGTGTTTACTGCGTTCTCCGGCTCACATCAGGATGCGATCAAGAAAGGTTTCGCGGCACGCAAGGAAAGCGACATGTGGGAAGTGCCCTATTTGCCCATTGATCCGCGCGATGTCGGTCGTACGTATGAATCCGTCATTCGTGTGAACAGTCAGTCGGGCAAGGGTGGTATTGCCTATTTGCTGGAACGTGACTACGACCTGGTGTTGCCGCGCCGGTTGCAGATTGAATTTTCACAGGTGGTGCAGGGTGTCACGGATGCCACCGGCAAGGAACTGGGTTCGGAAGAAATCTGGGCGTTGTTCCAGCGTGAATATCTGAAACAGGATGCGGCATACGAATATCGTTCGCATCAGTTGACCACGGATCAGGATGGCAGCGATCACGAACGCCTGTCCATCAAGCTGGCCTATCAGGGACAGGGCGCATTGTTCAATGGCCGCGGCAATGGGCCGATCAATGCATTGATTGATGCATTGGGTTTGCCCTGCGATGTGTTGTCGTATGAAGAGCGATCCGTGGGTTCGGGCAGCGACGCCAAGGCAGTGACCTTTGTCGAAATCACTACGCCTTCACGTGTCACGCTGTTTGGTGTCGGCATGCATGCCAACATTGTGACAGCTTCATTGCTGGCCGTTTTAAGTGCCGTGAATCGTGCACTGAAAATAAAGGCATTGAGCGACGCCATGCCGGTGGTCAGCAATATTTGATGTAGCCGGTTCTGTTATCGTTGCTGTCCGGTATGCAGTGCACTGTGCCGCATGGTACAGTGCACTTGTTTTATGCAAGAGGTTGAATGCATGGGCAAGTTCGGTTATCTGATCGATATGGACGGTGTGATCTATCGCGGGACGCAGGTGATTGACGGCGCGCAGGCATTCATCGGTTCGTTGCGCCGTGAAAACATTCCATTCCGCTTCATGACCAACAACAGTCAGCGGTCGCGGCTGGATGTGGCCACCAAGTTACAGCGTCTCGGCTTTGAAGTGGAACAGGAACATGTGTACACCTGCGCGATGGCAACGGCTTCTTTTCTTGCCAAGCAGAAACCCAATGGCACAGCCTATGTGATTGGTGAAAGCGGTCTGGTGACATCACTCAACAAACGCGGTTATGCCATTGTCGATAAAGACCCCGATTACGTAGTTGTTGGTGAAGGCCGCACGCTGACATTTGAAATGTGCGAGATCGCCACGCAGATGCTGTTGAACGGCGCCAAGCTGATTGCCACCAATCTTGATCCCAATGCGCCCACCGAAAAAGGCAGCCGTCCCGGATGCGGTGCCATTGTTGCCTTGCTGGAAAAAGCGGCCGGTGTACAGGCATTCAGCGTGGGCAAGCCCAGCCCGTTCATGCTGCGTGCGGCACGCAAGGAAATTGATCTTGATACAGATCAAACTGTCGTCATCGGCGATACCATGGAAACCGATATTCTCGGCGGTGCGCAAGTGGGCTATCACACCGTGCTGGTATTAAGCGGTGGCACGCGCAAGGAAGATGTGGATCGTTACCCTTACAAGCCGGACTTGATTGTGAGCAGCATTGCCGACATCAATCATGACAATATCAGGGCGATGATGGAAAAGAAGTAGCGGGCGACTCCAGTGGCCGCAAATTCAGTCCGGGCGCTGAACTCGATAAGAGCTGTCGATCAGGCATCTGAAGAATGGTTCGACAAGCTCACCATGAACAAAGCCAATAAATATCATTCGTGAGCAACGCAGCTTAGCTCGTAATATATTTTTCCAGTTGCGCAATGGTTTGTTGCTGCTCATCAATCACAGTCTTGAGCAAGTCACCAATGGAAACCATGCCAATCAGTTTGCCTTTTTCGACAACCGGCAAATGACGAAAGCGTTTCTCCGTCATCATGTGCATGCAGAATTGAATAGTGTCGTCAGGACGAACCGTGATCACATGATCCGTCATGATGTCTTTGACCGGCGTGGTGGCGGAAGAGCGATCATGCAGTATCACCTTTCGTGCATAATCACGTTCGGTGATGATGCCCACCAATTCATTGTTCACCATGACTGGCAGGGCGCCAATATGTTTTTCAGCCATTAATCGCACTGCATCAATAACCGGTTGCGTGGGCGCGATAGTCCACACCTGCATGGTCTTGCCTTTTTCTGCGAGCAAATGGGCAACGCGCATCATGACGGCCTCCACGAGTTGTTGCAGTGGCGCCGATTCTACTCGCCTTTGCCGCTCCGCTGGCAAGTGACTTGTGATTACTAACTCAACTCTTGGCGAGATGTGTGGCGAGCACCTGCTGCTCTGCCATCAGCCAATCACCTAATTCATTGCCCGGCGCAAAATTTCTTTGCTGTGCAATGTAGTACGCGGCAGTGGCAATCATGTCGTTGATGTTCAACGACTCAACTGTCTGCGGCTTGACCAGCGTTTTCGGTTTGCGCTTGACGGTTACGGTCCCGGCAGCTTTGCCCGGCGATGCGTCAGCCGATTTGGAAGTGCGCACCTTGAGAGTGCGGGTGGCAGCAGAAACTGGCGTGGTTTCCATGGGTTCTCCACAAAGTTGAACAATGTGGGAATAACCAAGCATTTACCATGCCAGTATGTTCCATCAGTTAATGATGATGTCCACCTGGGCCATGCACATGACCATGTGCCAGTTCTTCATTGGTGGCCGCGCGTACTTCAACAATGTCCACTGCAAAATGCAGTGTCTGATCCGCCAGCGGATGATTGCCATCCACCGTAATGGTGTCACCAGCCACTTTGGTCACTGTCACGGTGCGCGGACCATGATTGGAGTCGGCATGAAACTGCATGCCCACTTCCACGTTGGGAATGCCTTCGAACGCGCTGCGTGGCACATCCTGCACCAGATTTTCATCACGCACGCCGTAGCCTTCTTCGGGTGGAATGCTGACGGTCAATGAATCACCGACTTTCTTTCCTTCAAGCGCTTTTTCCAGCCCGGCAATCAAATTGCCGTGACCTTGCAGGTACGCTAATGGATCGGAGCCTTCCGATGAATCCAGCACCTGACCGGCGTCGTTTTTGAGCGTGTAATGAATTTGCACAACGGCATTCTTTTCGATTTGCATGAGGGGACTCCGGATTAGGGCGTTGTCTGATGGTGCGAGTGACAACGTGAGTTGCTGATAGATTGCGATGACCGGAATTTTGCCATCTATTCAGCGAAGATGCCAGCGTGGGAAGCAACACGCAAATTGATATTCAAACATCAATCTTGTAGTTCAATTTCACTTCATCACCATGCATGCCTCGAAAGCCCCAGTTGCAGGCAGGATTTTCGTAAATGCAAATTTCGATATCCTGATGTGCAATGCCAATCTTGTCGCGGATGTTGTCGAACAGCAGACGGACCAGTTTCTTTTTTGCTTCAACAGAACGTCCGGCAATCATGGTGATTTCAATGATGGTGTAAGCATCGCTGCGGCCTGCGGGATACATCATGTTTTCCCTGTCCATCAGAAAGAAGCGATGTGCCTTCTTGTCCGCTGGAAACTGCAATGCTTCCATCACGCATGCATGAATGACAGCAGACAGTGGTTCACGCAATGGCGCAAGATGTTCCTTGATGCCGAATATTTTTACTTGCGCCATGTGCTTTCACTTACTGTGTTTTGTTTGCGCGCAGCCTGCTGTGGCGATAGCCGTAAGTGAAATAGATGGTGAAGCCGATGATGGCCCAGGCCAGTAGCCGCAGCCAGGTATCTTTGGGCAGGGTTAATGCCATGAAGCCGCAAAACAACACGCCGCCAAGCGACACCACCCAGATCATGGGTGTCCTGAAAGGACGCTCGACATCTGGACGAACATGGCGCAGCACCAGTACACCAATGCATACCAGCACAAATGCGAGCAAGGTGCCGATGGATACCAGTTCACCCAGCAATCCAATCGGGAAAAAGCCGGCAACCGGTGCGGCGATGATTCCCGTCACCAGTGTTGCGACATGTGGAGTCTTGAACTTCTTGTGGATGCGGCTGAATGGTTCATACAACAGACCATCTTTGGACATCGCGAAAAAGATGCGCGCCTGAGCCAGCATCATGCACAGGATCACCGATGTGAGGCCTGCCAGTGCGCCGACGATCACCCACTTGGTCAGCCAGTTGAGTTCGGGGTGTGCCATCAAGGCCACGGCAACCGGTGCGGCATCATTGAGTTGCAGGTATGGCAGCAGGCCGGTGAGCACGCCTGACATCAGAATGTACAGTATTGTGCAAATCGCCAGACTGGTCAGAATGCCGATGGGCACATCGCGTTGCGGATTTTTTGCTTCTTGCGCAGCGGTGGAGACTGCATCAAATCCGATGTAGGCAAAAAAGATGATGCCGGAGGCACGGAATATACCGCTCATTCCAAAGCTGCCGAACGCACCGGTATTCGGTGGAATGAATGGATGCCAGTTGGCAGGTACCACATACATCGCACCAAAGCCGATGATAAGAATGACAATGGTGACTTTAATGCCAACTACAATGTTGTTGACGATCGAGGACTGCCGGATGCCGACATACAGCAATGCAGTGACGATGGCGACAATCAGCACGGCGGGAAGATTAAACAATGCGCCGGTTGCAACAAAGTGAGAATCATCCACCCATTCAACTGGAGACTGTGTCAATGTGCCGGGCAGGTAAGGCCAGTTGAATGCCTGAAACAGTTTACCCAGATATCGTGACCAGCCGACCGCGACGGTGGATGCAGCAAACAAATATTCCAGCACCAGGTCCCAGCCAATGAACCATGCCACCAATTCACCTAATGTTGCATACGAATAGGAATACGCACTGCCGGACACGGGAATCATCGATGCAAATTCTGCGTAACACAGTCCGGCAAACACACAGCCGATACCGGCGATGATGAATGACAGCACAATGGCGGGACCGGCATGTTGTGCGGCAGCGAGACCTGTCAGTACAAAGATGCCGGTGCCAATGATGCCGCCAATGCCGATCGCGGTTAATGCCCAGGGACCCAGTGTGCGTTTCAGTTCATCCAGTTTGCCAGCGTCGGCGAAATCCTTCAGAGACTTGGTGATAAATAAATCTTTGGCCATGCGGGTACCTGTTTATTGTTGTGTGCCAGAAACTAACCGGACAGGTTCATCACTGTCCGTGGCCGAAGCTTAGCGTAAATGCGCTGCAAATGTGAAATTAACAACTATGCGTAATCAGGTTGATTGCCGGCACGCCACTTGATGTTGCAACCAATACTTGGCAGCTGCTCCTTGCTGACCGGTATTCCCTTTAACAGTGCATCCGTTGCGGCACGCAGATCCGCGCCGGTCACAGGTTGCCCATTGCCGGGGCGGCTGCTGTCGAATTGTCCGCGATAGATCAGTTTATGTGCGCCATCAAACAGATAAAAATCCGGTGTGCAGGCAGCACGATATGCCTTGGCGACTGCTTGCGATTCATCAAGCAAGTAAGGAAAAACATAACCCGCATGGCTTGCTTCTTCTTTCATGCCTGCAGGCCCATCCTGTGGATAGGTTTGCAGGTCGTTGGCGTTGATGGCCACAACGGCAATGCCTTGTGTTTGATACTCGCGCGCAAATCGGGCGAATTCCGCGCGAATGTGCTTTACAAAGGGACAGTGATTGCAGATGAAGGCAACCACCAATCCTTTGGCCTGTTTGAATTCATTCAGGCTGTGCACTTTGCCATCAAAGTCCGGTAATGAAAAATCAGGTGCACTGGTGCCCAGTGCAAGCATGGTTGAATTTTTGGCGGCCATGATCGGTACTCCCAATAGTGCTGTCTAAGCGCATTCTGTGGCAACAGAATTCTCTCGGGTATAAGTTGGTACGGCGTCATTCCCGCGCAGGCGGGAATCCAGTTAATCAACTCTCAACATCTTGTTTCGAAAGAAATTGAAAAATCAAAAAAATAGCTTACTGCATTCCCGCCT
The DNA here is from genome assembly GCA_035548495.1 of Steroidobacteraceae bacterium. GTDB lineage: Bacteria > Pseudomonadota > Gammaproteobacteria > Steroidobacterales > Steroidobacteraceae > CAILZL01. The sequence goes on along the minus strand of DASZSV010000020.1, from coordinate 18,651 downwards.
GCGCGGGAATGACGTGCCGCCATTGGTAATGTTGCAATACACCGCGACGGGGTCTTCTTTACCGAGATTCCACCGTCTGCACATACATCAACTCGCACGCACCATCTCCCGTGTCATCACGTGTGAGTGACGAATGCCAGGTAAAACCATCATTGCGGCTGACATTCACCAGCAGCCCATGCAGATCAACAATGTTGCCGGCCTTGATCCTTTTCAGCTGATGTTTGACGGCATCATCGGCGGGAATCAGATGCATGTTGGCGGAGTGTCGCAAGGCCGTGGTCAGATCAATCGCCTGTTCATCGGGATAGATGGTGAAGAACCGTGCGCCTTGATCCACTTTGAAGTGATTCAACACGGCAGTATCCGACATCGGCCCCCAGCCCACTGCAAAATCAATGGGCGCGAGTTTTGCGCCTGCATCCATCATGTAGTCTTCAACCGACAGTACGCGTGCTTCAATATCGTAAGTGGCTTGCGGTGCAATTTCATAACCCTTGAAGGCAAAAGATTGTTCATGTGTCTCCTGTTGCAATGGTTCATCGGGTGCCAATACACCGGGTTCACGTTGAATGGGTCGTGATGACCACATGCCGATGAATCCGGCAATGCAGAGCAGTAATGCAGCGATAGGTTTCCAGGAGTCGGACATTAATGAGCGCTCGCTTGCGGATATTCGTTGCGATAGACGGTATAACTCAGATTCTTCACAATGCGGGAAATTAGCGGAGTTTTTCAACGATGACAAAGACCGCGTTGGCAAAATTATTCGATGACAAAGCAATCCAGGCGCTCAGTGGCGACAAGACCTTTGCGCGCGGCAAGACCTATGCGGTGTCCGGTGCGGTCATCATCCAGGCAGAACAAACAGAATCCGCACCGATGGTTCGCGCCGAAGTTCAGGGAACGTCGACCTATACAACCAGCGTCAGCATCGACCACGGGAAGATCATCGGCGACTGCGATTGTCCCAGCGCCGTCGATGGCTGGTTTTGCAAGCACATGGTGGCTGTCGCATTGGTGTGGCGTGACCGGCTCATGGATACCGAAACGGTCATTGACGAAGCGGCGCAAAAGAAGGTGCAGGCCAGCGCCAAACGCGCACAGACAGTCAGGGCCAATCGCAGCGCGCTGCATGAATTCCTGCGATCCCGCTCCGCGGAAGAGCTGGCGGAAAAACTGATTGACCTTGCCAACAATGAGCGCGACATCGAACGTGAGTTGCAACAGTGGCAGAAGCTGAAGGAGTTGCCCAATAATCCAGCAAATCTGAAATCCCTCATAACTGAAATGCTGGCCATCAATGTCAATGCATTCAATTGGCGGGACGCACCGGACTATGCGCGGAGGATGCAGTCGTTGTTGCCGATCCTGCAGCAGGAACTGAAACGCGATGCCAAGTCCGCATTGGCACTTGCAACGCATGCATTGCGCCGCAGTTGGGTGGTGATGATGCACGTCGATGACTCGAATGGCTATCTCGGCGACATCGTTACGCAGATTGCCGACCAGTGGTTGGTGGCGCTACAACGTTGCGGTGCGCAGCCCGCTACTTTCGGCGATACCTATTTGCGCTTGCAACTGGAAGATCCGTTTGGTTGTTTCGACGGCAAAATCGCCGAGCAAGCCATGGGTATAGCCGCATTGAATCGTTATCGAACTGCGCTGGCTGCCGAATGGCGCGAAGCCAAGGATGCCGAATTGGCCAAAAAAGCAAAACGCGCCGCGAAGTACAAGTCCGCATATAGGTTTATTGGTCATCGATCATCCTTCGATGAAAATTCCATCCGGTTGCGGACACTGGAACGCCTGCATCTGGCGCAGTTGGAAGCAAATGGTGAAGTTGACGAAGCGCTGGCGGTATTGCGCGAAGACATGTCGGACGCGATGCAGTATTCACAGGTCACCGAGTTTCTGGAGAAACACCAGCGCACGCGTGATGCGTTTGCCAATGCCGAACTCGCCTACAAAACTTTTCCGGATGACTGGCATGTGCGGGATATATTGCTTGGCTATTATGAACGCGATGGCTGGACTGATGAAGCCTATGCAATGCGGCGCAAAAATTTTGATGAACATCCAAATCCGGAAAACTTCCGTCATCTTCTCAAGGCAGGTACTGCGGCGGGCAAGGATACTGCAGCGTTACGAACAGAGTTGATGCAGGTGCTTGAAACGCGTGAGCTTGAAGAAGCGCAATCACGTCGAATAGCAAACGGCGTGCGCGATGTTTCACTTCGCGCAGAAATGCTGTGCTCTGAACGAAAGTGGAATGAAGCACTTGGCCTGGTGCAGCCACCGGCAGTTTGTAATGCTCATACCCTGCGAAAAATTGCCTTACATCTTGGCAAGGTGCAGCACAAACAGGCAGTGGTACTGTTGGAACGTGTGTTGAAATTTTCGATGCAAACAGCGACGTCGCCTTATCGCGAGCCACTGCAACTTGTCAGTGAAATCATTGAGCGGCTTGATGCGTTACCCCGCGCCCAATATCTTTCGCGATTGCGACAGGAGTACAAAGCCAAACGGAATTTCATTCGCGACTTACCGGAACAGTGATGCGTGTACGGACCTCGTTGTGGCACTGACGCGTGTTTTCTGACAACAAGGCTGTTTCAGCAATGCAGCTGTGCCGGATGCACATTTTCCTTCCGCATTATTTTCGGCTGGAAATGTGAAGTGACTGTATGTAGAGCGCGTGGTTGAATTTCATGAGTCCACATCACATTGAAGTTGACGACATACCGAAGTGGGTGGAGCTAAATGACCTGCTTGCCACAGGTGCAGCAGAAACCATTGTATTGAACGGCTCCGGAGAAAACCACTTTGCGGTTCTTGATCCGCTGGAAGAAACATTGTTCGTGTTTGGGACGATAACCCGTCAGTCAATTGACTGGCTGAATTACCACTCAAATCGATTTTCAAAAATAATCATGGAAGAAGATCAAAAGCCCGGAATTCTGGCGCCTTTTATGAATTGGACCGTAAAAAGCCTGGGGGTCTTCACCAACGATTCCAGCAAGCTCGAACCAATCTCGCAACCGCATCGGGTGGGACTTGTCGATCATGAAATGATTGCTGGAGCTGGTCTTGACGATGAATTGAAAACCGAGTTGCTCAGTTCTCTTGCACGCTCCCCGGTGTTCGCTACATTTATTGATGAGAGGCCCGTTTCATTCTGTTATGCCGCTTCGCAGTCGGCGCGATTCTGGGATGTCTCGGTTGACACATTGGTCGAGTTTCGCCGCAGGGGTTGCGCGCAACAATGCGTTCTTCATGCCATGAATTATATGGCGTTGCAGGGAAAGCAGGTGGTGTGGCAGGCCTTTGAAGATAATGTGCCATCCTGGAATCTTGCTGGAAGAGTTGGTTTGATTCAGACCGCTCGGCTGCTGTATCTGGAAAAATTGCAGCTGATCAGGTGAAGTCATGGAGTGAGGTGTTTTGAAATGGACATCACTAATGGACATCCACACACCGGGGTTCCTATCTGTTGCTTGCCATGTGTCTGCTGCAGATGATGCAAAACAAGAGGGCCATGCAAGCATGACCCTTATCGTTGCTGAACTACTGTTCCGACTATTGAATCTGCATTTCAAACGGACCGGCAGGTAGCCCATTGCCGTCATCATACAGAGTGCAGATGGGACTATCCGCCCAGCAGTAACGCACTCGCGTGGCGCTTTGCATGTTGGGTGCGGTGAGCGTCACTTTCGTGCCATCAATGTGCGCAGTTGCAAACTGGCATGAACTACTTGCTGCACCACATAGTTCAAAGCTGATCGGGCCCGTATAGCTGTAAGCAACCAGTGCCTTGTCGATATCACCGAAGGTGATGGTCACCGCACTCGCGTCGCGATGCACACTCAATGGTACCGGACCGGAAGGCGCAATGTTCTCGCCGTAAATCACATGGCGTGCCGCATGCGCAAGACGAATGCCGACGTCCTGTTTATCTGGTGGATGCAGATCATTGGGTTGACCAATATCAATGGTCACTGCCAGTCCCGCATGCGGATCATTTTTAACCGCAAGGCGCTCTGCTTCACGTACGCCAGCCCAGCCGGATTCCACTGGCGTGGACGTGCGTGGCCCATAGTCCGGCAATTGCACAACCAGGAACGGAAGGTCCTTGCCAAATTGAGTGCGCCAGTCGGCAAACAAGGCAGCCAGCAAAGATTGATAAGTTTGCGGTTCACCAGTGTTGGATTCACCTTGATACCACAATGCGCCGCGAATGCCATAGTGACCCAGTGGCGCGATCATGCCGTTGTACATGGTGGTGATGCCGGTGACCGATGTCCACGGTGCGCCGGGTGGATATCCGATATCGCTGGCGACTTTCAGATATTTCCATTCACCTGTTAATGGCACCGATTCACCCTCTGCAAAAGTCACGGCACGTTTGAAGTCGCCCACCAGTCCACCAGAGGCATAACTGTTGGTGACATTCACCAGCAAGGTGTTGTCACCGGCATGCAGCACACCGGCGGGAATGTCATACACACGTTCGGCTCCATAGCCGAATGAGTTGCCGATGATCTTGCCATTGATCCAGGTCTCGTCCACTTCATCAACGCCACCCAGATGCAATGTGGCTTTGCTCTTTGCCTGCTTCGCAGTCAAATGAATGCTGGTGCGAAACCATAACAGACCAGTGAAGCTGGCGAGATCAGGTATGCCCCATGATTGGTAGTCACCCAGTTGTGCAGGTGCAATGCGCCATTCGCTTGCGTGATAGGCAGCGTTGTTCCACGGTTCTTTTCCCGGCTTATCGTGTGATTGCTTGCGCCACCATGCTTCCCATTGTTTGCCAAAGTCTTGCTGGGCATTAGCTTCGCTTGCAGCGTATTCCTGTAATGTTTTCAGTGCTTCATCATAACCACCGAGCGCCTTGAACCCGGCGGCACTGATCCACGGGCGAATATTCGAGCCGCCCCATGAAGCGTGCACCAGACCAATGGGCACGTTAATGGTCTTCTGCAACTGACGTGCAAAATAATAGCAGGCTGCGGACCAGTGACCCACGGTGGCGGGCCCAGCGATCTGCCATTCTGCATGAGCAATGGATTCAAGCGGTTTAATGCTTGCCGTCTTCGGTACCGTCAACATGCGAATGGTGTTGTTAGCTGAGGGGGCGATTTCCCACGGCGCATTGTCGGATGAGTCCACCGACAATTCCATGTTGGATTGACCGGAACACAGAAACACATCGCCGATCAATACATCATTGATGGTTTGTGTTGCGCCGGAACTGCTTTGTGCGGTGAGTGAGAGTGGTCCGCCGTGACTTATCGCAGGCAATGCGGCTGACCAGTGACCTGTCGCATCTGCTTTGGCATGTATGGATGAGCTTCCTAAAGTTACGGTGATCTCATCGCCGGACTTTGCCTGCCCCCATACCGCGAGGGGTTTGTCACGTTGCAGCACGGCGTGATCCTGAAAGATGGAACTGAGCAGTGTGCCCGGCTCTGCATTCGCCATCGCACTGCAAAGCATGATGATGCTTGCCAAACAGATTGAGTATTTGCGCATCGGAACTCCCACTGGTTATTAGTTAACTTTGTGATGGTACTCCGGCTTTGCACGACGCGCCATTACATCGCCAGGATGAGTGCTTGTGATTCAAATGGCGTCTGCGGCGGCGGAGTCGTAGTCCTCTGTCTTTTGTTTCGAGGTGACTATATGATGCAATGCAGTGTGGTGTCGATCGAATGCATTGAAGCGGATGTATTAGCGGGCCACAATGTATTCCGGATATTGTGATTGGTTTTGATCAAGACGAGTAAATCGACGATGAACGCATGCAAACAAGGAAAATCTGCTGTAAAAACTGCGGGACACTGGTTTGGAGACACGAACTGTCCCGCATTTGGATGGGTATCGGCTGCGGCTGATTGCAGTTGTCGTTCCGGTGTATTGATACTGCCGCCATTCGCTTATGAATACTGGACAACACATCATTCGTTGCAAACATTGCAGGAACGACTGGCTGACGACGGACATCTGGTATTGCGGATGGATTATGCCGGGACCGGCGACGCTGCCGGTGACTTGTGGGATGCCGATTGTCTTGCACGTTGGCAACAGCAAGTCAAAGATGCAGTGGCACAGCTTCGCAATTGGGGTGCGCAACAAATTACATTGATTGGTTTGCGCTTCGGTGCATTGATGGCTTTGCAAATGGCGCAATCGTTGGGAGTTCAACGGGTCGTCGCCTGGTTTCCAATTATCTCCGGTCGGCGTTACGTGCGAGAGCTGAGACTTATTGCATCACAACAGTCAAATGATGATCAGGATGGTTTGAAATCCAATACTGAGTGTTGTTATTTCGCAGGCATAGTGTTGACAGAATCTCTTTTCGCCAATATTGCCACATTGAATCTCGAACCTGCACCGCTTGATTATAGTGTGCTGGTGATTGATCGTCATGATATGCCGACTGCAGCCAACTATGCTGATAAATTGCGCGTTCATGTCCAGAGTCTGGAATACATAACCGTTGATGACGCAGCGAGCGTGCTTGATGTTGGCACTGAAGAGGCGGGAATTGCACAGTGTTCGATTGATGCCATTGGTCAACAATTGGGTAAAGTTGCTGCTGCAGACAGTGGACGGTGCGGCATACCTGACCTGGTTCCCGCTGTAACGTGGTTGGCAAATGGACAGCCGCTGACTGAACGGCACTTTCAGCTCTCTGATATCGGCCTGTCTTCAATCGAAACCATTCCAGCGGACAATCATTCAGGCATCACAGTAGTGTTCCTGAACTCAGGTTCGGAAAAGCACGTTGGTCCGGGTCGCGCATGGGTGGAGTTTGCCCGCGCGCTGGCGGTTCGCGGTCATCGTTCAGTACGCGTTGATTTTCAGGGCTGGGGTGAAAGCCCCGACAATGGACATCGTCCCGGACGTCCGTACGACATACACGGTGTGGCAGATACTCGCAAAATAGTCGATGCACTTCGCGAACACGGGCATGCGCATATTGTGCTGGTTGGAGTGTGTGCCGGCGCATGGATTGCATTGCGCGATTGCCAGTCATTGCCGGTGCAGGGCATTGTCGCTTTCAACCCGCAGCTGTATTACGAAACAACGGATCCTGATCTGCCAAACATGAAAGTGACCCGTGCATGGTACAAAGAAGAATGTGTCAAGGAGTCATGGCCTGAACGCCGCAGCGTTGTGCGTGAATGGATGCAACGAATCAACGCGCTTACTTATCCGGTGGATTTCTGGTTTGAGCAAGGCGATCCTGGTATTTATTATCTTGAGCAGGAGTTGCCCGATATGCTGACAGCATTGGGCCGACATTCCATGTTGTCAGTGAATATGTTGCCGGGGCTGGACCATTCCATGCATCGTCACTGGTTGCGACACGAAGCGCTTGAAGCGATTGAACACTTGATTGCCAGGATGAAGGCAGGCGGCTGAAAGCCGGACAATTTGCCGTTTCCCGGAAATTCGCAGGCACACATTGGTCTTCGCAGAAGCGGTCTGAGCAATCAGAAGTCTGGCCCAATAGCCATAGTGGCGTATCCCCATTCCAGTAACAAACAAAAAACCTGGAGCAGGTGTAAGAAATTTCTCCGGCTTGTCACTAATAAAGCATGAAAGAGATGATCAGCATGCGATCATTAGAACTGAACGGTGATAATGCCGCAGACACCACATTGCAGGATTCCATGTATCTGGATGCTGTCAAAGCATATGGAACAACCCTGTCGAGGCTGGTACGTGGTTATGAAAGGGATGCGTCGCGACAGCAGGATCTCATGCAGGACATCCATGTGGCGTTATGGAAGAGTCTTGAATCGTTCGATGGCAAGTGCGCACTGCAAACCTGGGTGTATCGTGTCGCACACAACGTGGCCATTCGCCACATGACGAATCGCAAGCGCATCCGGTTGCGTGAACTGCACACTCTTGAAGAAATGCCTGAACCGGCTGCTGATCACGACGCTGATTTACAACACACGCGCCGTGAATCACTGCGGCAATTGTTTGAGCTGATGGAGAAGCTGAAACCCCTCGACCGGCAAGTGATTCTGCTTTACCTGGAAGAACAGAACGCAATGACCATTGCCGACATTACCGGTCTGTCGCCGGAAAATGTGGCGACAAAGATTCATCGCATCAAGCAATTGTTGCGGGCAATGTTTCGCGAGCGAGGTTTGTTATGAATGATCACGATGAGGAGGTCAATATGGGCAGCACTATATGGCAATCACAGCAGGTGGAAGCGCCGCGAATTTCTCTGGAATTTGTTCGTCATTATTCCGAGAAGCGGCGCCGTTCTCTTAAGAATGAACGAAACATGTTTTACTTGGTTGTTGCCGCAGCTTTCACATATTGGTCTGTTTCTACCTTTAGACATGGATTTGTGATTGGCGAGGGGCCCATGGAGATTGTTTATAGCATCTCCACATTGTTGTTTTCTTTGGTGGTGGTATGCATGGTTCTCCACATGCACAAGCACGTCAGGATGAAGAGTCCGTCAGCGGATGCTGACGTGGCCGGTGGGCTTGCAGCATATCGATCCGAGCTTGAGCGACTGTTACAGATATCGCGCCGTGAATGGCAAGTGCTACTGTACGTTTCCCCAAGCTATTTTACGTTATTGATTGGTGGGTTGATATTTGATCAACACCCTGGAAAGCTAATGCGTTATGGGGCTTTGATTGCCGCTGGCATTGCCAGTGCGTGTTTTGGATTTTGGGTCGGAAGAAAAAAGAGCGTGTGTCTGCAACGAGAACTGGATGCCATTGCTTCGTTGAAATAGAGCAAATAAAAAAGGGCAATCAATGATTGCCCTTTTATCTATGACGATGTTGCTATTGCATCAATACTTGTAATGTTCCGGCTTGAAGGGGCCCTCAACCTTTACACCAATGTACTTCGCCTGTTCGGCGGTCAGCTTGGTCAGCTTGGCGCCAATGCGTTCAAGATGTAACTGCGCCACTTTTTCGTCGAGATGCTTTGGCAGCACATAAACATCGTTCTTGTACTTCGCGCCGTGCTGAAATAACTCAATTTGTGCCAGCACCTGGTTGGTGAATGAATTGGACATCACGAAGGAAGGATGGCCGGTGCCACAACCGAGATTCACCAGACGGCCTTCAGCCAGCACAATAATCCGCTTGCCATCGGGGAAGATCACGTGATCGACCTGTGGTTTGATGTTTTCCCATTTGTATTGCTTGAGTGCTGCAATCTCGATTTCACTGTCGAAGTGACCGATGTTGCAGACGATGGCCTGATGCTTCATGCGCTTCATGTGATCGTGATTGATTACATTCACATTTCCCGTGGCGGTGACGAAGATGTCAGCTTTATCACAAGCCTCTTCCATTGTTACTACGCGATAGCCTTCCATCGCAGCTTGCAGAGCGCAGATAGGATCAATTTCAGTCACCCATACTTGCGCTGACAATGCACGCAGACTCTCGGCAGAGCCTTTGCCCACATCACCATAACCGGCAACGACGGCAACCTTACCGGCGAGCATCACATCGGTGGCGCGTTTGATGGCATCCACCAGTGATTCACGGCAACCGTACAAGTTATCGAACTTGGACTTGGTGACAGAGTCATTCACATTAATCGCAGGGAAGGGCAGATGACCATCTTTGGAAAGCTGGTACAAACGCTTTACACCGGTGGTGGTTTCTTCAGTCACGCCTTTGATCTGTGCCAGACGTGTTGAATACCATCCCGGAGAAGAAGCCAGGCGCTTCTTGATCGAGGCATACAGCGCGATTTCCTCTTCGTTCGCAGGTTTGGCAATCACAGAAGCATCTTTCTCTGCGCGAGCACCCAGCATCAACAGCAATGTTGCATCGCCGCCATCATCCAGAATCATGTTGGCGTTCTGACCCTCTCCCTTATTACTTGGGGGCCATTCAAAAATGCGATGGGTGTATTCCCAATATTCATCCAGTGTTTCGCCTTTATAAGCGAATACTGGTGTGCCATTGGCGGCAATCGCTGCAGCAGCATGATCTTGTGTTGAATAGATATTGCACGATGCCCAGCGTACGTCAGCACCCAGTGCTTTCAATGTTTCAATCAACATGGCCGTTTGAATGGTCATGTGCAACGAGCCAGCAATGCGTGCGCCTTTCAAAGGTTGTGATGCAGCGTATTCCTTGCGAATGGCCATCAGGCCGGGCATTTCGGTTTCGGCAATCGCCATTTCCTTGTGGCCCCAACCGGCTTGCGACATGTCTTTGACGTAGTAGTCAGTGAAGTTTTTTGAGACAACAGCGTTCATACACTTCTCCAATAATGGTTAAAAAATTAGAGAGCGCCGTTATCAAATCGGGTCATTCATCGAGCCTGGCAAATCTGCGTTATGGGATCTGCTGCAGCGCTCCTCGATGAGTGAGCCATCAAATCGTGGTCATTGAACCTGATTATTGATAGTCACTCCAGAGCAAAAGCGTCGTGAATCCGTCCATGGAGACTCCGATAAAAACATCCTGTTTTTTCGGTTTTGTCTGGAAGTGACTATCAACAGTCCGGTTCAATCACATGAAGCCAATTACAATTTTGCATCCTTACGTAAAGCCTCAGCCTTGTCCGTTTTCTCCCATGAGAATGCCGTAAATTTAACCGACTTGTCGGACGGATTCGACATTTCAAATGGGGTGCGGCCGAAGTGACCATAAGATGCTGTGGCCTGATACATGGGATGCAGCAGATCCAGCATCTTGATGATGCCGTAGGGACGCAGATCGAAGTTCCCGCGAACCAGCTTTTCGATCTTCGCGTCGGGCAGCTTGCCGGTGCCAAAAGTCATCACAGTAATGGAAGTAGGTTCTGCTACACCGATGGCGTAAGAAACCTGTACTTCGCAACGATCTGCCAGACCAGCGGCAACAATGTTCTTTGCCACATACCGAGCGGCATACGCAGCAGAGCGATCCACCTTGGAAGGGTCTTTGCCCGAGAACGCACCGCCGCCGTGACGCGCCATGCCGCCGTAGCTATCGACAATGATCTTGCGGCCAGTAAGACCGCAGTCGCCGACGGGGCCGCCAATCACGAATTTGCCGGTGGGATTGATGTGAATCTTTTTGTCCGGCACTTTGCTGAACCATGCTTTTGGCAGCACGGGACGCAGAATTTCTTCGATCACGGCTTCGCGCAAATCCTTGTACTTGATATCGGGATTGTGTTGCGTGGACAGCACCACGGCATCAATGCCCACGGCTTTGTCATCTTCATAACGCAACGTGACCTGACTCTTTGCATCCGGACGCAGCCAGGGCAGCACACCTTTCTTGCGCACTTTGGCCTGACGTTCCACCAGGCGATGTGCATAGTGAATTGCAGCCGGCATCAGTTCTTTGGTTTCATTGCAGGCATAGCCGAACATCAACCCTTGATCACCCGCGCCTTGTTCTTCGGGCTTTTTGCGATCCACGCCCTGATTGATATCGGGCGATTGTTTACCGATCAAATTCAATACGCCGCAGGTGGCACCGTCGAAACCCACTTCGCTTGAGTCATAGCCGATGTCGAGAATTACTTTACGGGTAAGTGCTTCCAGGTCGATCCATGCGCTGGTGGTAATTTCACCCGCCACAATTGCAACGCCGGTTTTCACCATGGTTTCGCAGGCAACTCGGGCTCTGGTGTCTTGCGCAAGAATGGCATCCAGCACCGCATCAGAGATCTGGTCTGCAACTTTGTCCGGATGGCCTTCGGACACGGATTCGGAGGTAAACAGGTAGTTGTTGGACATGTTTTTCAGCTATTCCACATGACGAATTTGTACGTATGACCGGCTTGCTTGTGTGACAAAAGCATCTGCCACGAGCATAAAACGGTGCGCACCTTAACAAAATCACGGCAAAAAGTCTGGGTGAAATGACAAACCAGCCATTGCACCGCAGCGGATGACCCAGTTCAGGTCATGCGCATTTTCACTGAGTTGATCACCAACTTGCATTTGCCCTGACACCCCGGCTGGTGGACAATACGCGGCTCTAATAATCTTTCAGGGTTACCGTTCCCATGGCTCAAAATTCCAGCACAACTCCCGATCGCCGCACGCTCGCCAATGCCATCCGCTTTCTGTCGATGGATGCGGTTCAGCAGGCCAACTCAGGACATCCCGGCGCACCCATGGGTATGGCGGACATTGCGCAGGTACTGTGGGCCGATCATCTGCAACACAATCCCGCCAATCCTGAATGGCCCAATCGTGACCGCTTTGTGTTGTCCAACGGCCACGGGTCAATGCTGCTGTATTCATTGTTGTATCTGACCGGCTATCCATTGTCCATTGATGAGATCAAACGCTTCCGTCAATGGGGTTCACATACCGCCGGGCATCCAGAGCGTGATTTGCATCTCGGGATTGAGACCACCACGGGTCCGTTGGGACAAGGGCTTTCCAATGCAGTGGGCATGGCACTGGCTGAACGTTTGCTGGCAACGCAATTCAATCGTCAGGGGTTCAACATTGTTGATCACCACACTTACGTGTTCATGGGTGATGGCTGTTTGATGGAAGGCATTTCACATGAAGCCTGTTCACTGGCTGGCACGCTGAAGCTGGGCAAGCTGATTGGTTTCTATGATGACAATGGCATTTCCATTGATGGTGAAGTGCATGACTGGTTTACCGACGACACCCCAAAACGCTTTGAAGCCTATGGCTGGCACGTGGTGCGTGCCGTTGATGGCCACAATCCTGCTGCGATTGAAAAAGCAATTCAGGAGTCCAAGTCAGTTACTGATCGTCCTTCGCTGATTTGCTGCAAGACGATTATTGGTTTTGGTGCGCCCAACAAGCAGGGCACAGAGGCCACTCACGGACAGGCTCTGGGTGTTGAAGAAGTGGCAGCAGCACGCAAGAATCTCAACTGGCCTTATCCGGCATTTGAAATTCCTGACGAAATCAAATCCGCATGGGATGCCACAACCGCAGGCAAGGCGCGCGAAGCCAGGTGGCAGGAATTGTTTGATGCCTACGCAAAACAATTTCCCGAACTTGCGGTTGAATTCAAGCGTCGCGTCAAGGGCGAGTTGCCCGCAAATTTTCAATCAGTGCTCGATGCCTACATCAGCAAGACCAATGAAGCCGCGCCATCCATCGCGACCCGTCAATCATCACAACAGGCATTGAATGCCATCGGTCCAACATTGCCGGAATTTCTCGGTGGTTCTGCCGACCTGACCGGCTCGAACAACACCAATCGCAAAGACACCAGATCAATTACCGGCAAGGATTTCACCGGCAATTACCTGCACTATGGTGTGCGTGAATTCGGCATGTGCGGCATGATGAATGGTATGGCCATGCATGGCGGCTTCATTCCTTACGGCGGCACTTTCCTGGTGTTTTCCGATTACGCACGTAATGCGATTCGCATTGCCGCGCTGGCACATCAACGTGTCATTTATGTGCTGACACATGATTCCATCGGCTTGGGTGAAGATGGTCCAACACATCAACCGGTTGAACACACGGCGAGTCTGCGGCTGATTCCCAATCTGCAAGTGTGGCGCCCCTGTGATGCCATCGAAGCAGCGGTTTCATGGGGGGCGGCAGTACAGCATGCCACCGGGCCGACGGCGTTAGTGCTAACACGTCAGGCATTGGCACATCAAGTGCGCGATGCGCAGCAAATTGCTAACATACGTCGCGGTGGTTATGTGTTGCTGGACTCGCAAGGCGCGCCGGAGTTGATACTCATCGCCACCGGTTCTGAAGTCGCATTGGCCATGGATGCAGCCAGGCAGTTGATCGCCAGCGGTACCAGAGTGCGCGTGGTTTCCATGCCCAACACCGCCACCTTCGATGCTCAAGATGCAGCCTATCGTGAATCGGTGCTGCCGCGCGCGGTCACCAGACGCATTGCCATTGAAGCCGGTGTGCGTGAAGGCTGGTGGCGATACGTCGGGACCAATGGAGCGGTGATCGGCATTGATCGCTTCGGCGCTTCGGGTCCGGCCAAGGAGTTGTTCAAGCAATTCGGATTTACGGTGGAGAATGTGCTGGCAACAGCGAAACAGGTTCTTGCCGGGTAAACACAACCAGGTCATGCCCGCGAAGGCGGGCATCCAGAAATTATCAAACTGGATTGCCGTGTTGACGGGAATGACGATGTAGAAAATGGTTGCTGTTTGCTGCAGTGGTTTTAGCTTTGGGTATTTATTATTTTTAGCGGAGAGGCATATGAGCATTAAAGTTGGTATTAACGGGTTCGGTCGTATCGGACGCATGGTGTTTCGCGCCGCGGTACAAAACTTTTCTGATGTCGAGATCGTAGGCATCAACGACTTGCTCGAACCAGACTACCTCGCCTACATGCTGAAGTACGATTCAGTGCACGGTCATTTCAAGGGCACCATTGCAGTGGATGGCAACACGCTGATTGTCAACGGCAAGAAGATTCGTCTGACCGCTGTCAAGGATCCTGCTGAACTGAAGTGGAATGAAGTGGGCGCAGACATCGTGGTTGAATCCACCGGTCTGTTCCTGACCAAGGAAACGGCGCAGAAGCACATCACTGCAGGTGCGAAGAAGGTCATCATGTCGGCGCCATCGAAAGATGACACACCGATGTTCGTGTACGGTGTCAATCACAACACCTACGCCGGTCAGGCCATTATTTCCAATGCATCATGCACCACCAACTGCCTGGCGCCATTGGCCAAGGTGATCAATGACAAGTGGGGCATCAAGCGTGGGTTGATGACCACGGTGCACGCGACAACGGCAACGCAGAAAACAGTTGATGGTCCTTCAAACAAAGACTGGCGCGGTGGCCGTGGCATTCTGGAAAACATCATTCCTTCTTCAACCGGCGCTGCAAAAGCGGTGGGCGTGGTGATTCCTGAATTGAACAAGAAGCTCACCGGCATGTCATTCCGCGTGCCAACCTCTGACGTTTCTGTTGTTGACCTCACCGCCGAACTGGTGAAGGAAGCGACTTACGAAGAAATCTGTGCCGAAATGAAAGCGCAGTCAGAAGGCGCATTGAAGGGCGTGCTCGGTTACACCGAAGACAAGGTGGTTGCAACGGATTTCCGCGGCGATGCACGCACGTCGATTTTCGATGCTGATGCCGGCATTGCACTGGACAAGACCTTTGTGAAACTTGTGTCGTGGTACGACAACGAATGGGGTTATTCCAACAAAGTGCTGGAAATGGCACGCGTGATTGCCAAGTAATCATTGGCGACACAAAGAAGGCGAGAGTGATCTCGCCTTCTTTTTTAGCAGATGCAGCGAGTAACTGACTGAGAGATAAAGCGATGAATTTTTTGCGCATGACTGATCTTGACCTGAAGGGCAAACGGGTACTGATTCGTGAAGACCTGAACGTACCGGTTGCTGATGGCGTGGTGACTTCCGATGCACGCATTCGTGCTTCGCTGCCAACCATCATTGCCGCACGCGACAAGGGCGCCGCCGTCATGTTGATGTCGCACATTGGCCGTCCGGAAGAAGGTGTGTACAACGAGGAATTTTCCCTGGCGCCGGTGGCCAGACGTTTATCCGAATTGCTGGGCAAGGAAGTCAAGTTGATTAAAGATTGGCTGGACGGCGTGAACGTTGCACCCGGCGAAGTGGTGCTGCTCGAAAATGTGCGTTTCAACAAGGGCGAAAAGAAAGACAAGGAAGAACTGGCGCAGAAGATGGCTGCGCTGTGTGATGTCTATGTGATGGATGCCTTTGGTACGGCGCATCGTGCCGAAGCCAGCACACATGGTGTCGCACGTTTTGCAAAGGTTGCCTGCGCCGGCATTTTGCTGACGAATGAACTTGATGCATTGACCAAGGCATTGCTGGCGCCGAAGCGTCCGCTGGTGGCCATCGTCGCCGGTTCAAAAGTTTCCACCAAGCTTACTGTTCTTGAAAGCCTGATGGACAAGGTCAATCACCTCATCGTTGGTGGCGGCATTGCGAATACTTTCCTCGCTGCGCAAGGCTTGCCGGTTGGCAAATCATTGTATGAAGCGGACATGGTTGATATTGCGAAGAAGCTGCTGGAAAAATCCAAGACAACCGGCGTCACCATTCCATTGCCGGTAGATGTGGTTGTAGCCAAGGAATTTGCCGCAACATCACCGGCCACCATCAAGTCAGTCAATGATGTTGCAGCCGATGATTTGATTCTCGACGTGGGCCCAAAAACTTCTGCGCTGTTCGATGCACTGTTGCAGAAGGCGGGTTCCATTGTGTGGAACGGACCGGTGGGTGTGTTCGAATTCGATGCCTTCGGTGAAGGCACCAAGGCGTTGTCAAAGAGCATTGCCAAGAGCCCGGCATTCTCCATCGCCGGTGGTGGTGACACACTCGCGGCCATCGAAAAATACGGTATCGAAAAAGACATCTCCTACATCTCCACCGGTGGTGGTGCGTTCCTGGAATTCCTGGAAGGCAAGACCTTGCCCGCCGTTGCTGCACTGGAAGCACGTGCGAAGAACGGCTAATCATTCAATCAACGAACAAGTCATAGAGCAAAGAAGAGACACATCATGCTAGTTACGCAGCGTCGTACAAAAATTCTGACCACACTGGGTCCTGCCACCGACAACGAAAAAGTACTCACGGAAATCGTGCGTGCCGGTGCGGATGTGGTGCGCCTGAATTTTTCCCACGGCAAACCCGAAGATCACATCCGTCGTGCTGAACTTGCGCGCAAGGCGGGTGAAACCGTCGGCAAGTGGGTGGGCGTGCTCGGTGACTTGCAAGGTCCGAAAATTCGCATCGAACGCTTTGCTGAAGGCAAGGTCAATCTGGTTGAAGGTGAGGAATTCATACTCGATGTATCACTGGGTGCAAACGATGGCACTGTCAAATCAGTGGGCGTTGCATACAAGAGCCTGCCCAATGACGTAAAGAAGGGCGATGTGCTGTTGCTGGCGGATGGCCAGTTGTCACTGGAAGTCACCAAGGTTGAAGGCTCGCGCATTCACACCACTGTACTGGTGGGCGGCGAACTCTCCGACAAGAAAGGCATCAATCTGCAGGGCGGCGGCTTGTCCGCCGATGCATTGACCGATGCCGACAAGGAACACATCAAACTCTCTGCACAAATGGGCGTTGATTATCTTGCTGTGTCGTTCGTGCGTACGGCTGAAGACATCGAACTGGCCCGCAAGCTGCTGCGCGAAGCGGGCGGTGAAGGCAAGATCGTTTCCAAGATCGAACGCATTGAAGCCATCGAAAATCTCGTCGAGATTGTAAAAGCCTCTGATGCGGTGATGGTGGCGCGCGGCGATCTGGGTGTGGAAGTGGGTTATGCAGAACTCACCAGTCTGCAAAAGCTCATCATCGAGGAATGCCGCAAGCAGAATCGCATTGCGATCACTGCAACACAGATGATGGAGTCGATGATCGTCAATCCGGTACCCACGCGTGCAGAAGTGTCCGACGTGGCCAATGCGGTGCTCGACGGCACCGATGCCGTGATGCTTTCTGCGGAAAGCGCCAGCGGCAAGTATCCGGTGAAAGCCGTGCAAGCCATGGCTTCGGTGATTGAAGGCGCGGAAAAATATGAAACCGCACATTCCTATCTGCGCCGCCGCGAAGAGCAGGGCATGTTCGGCCGCTACGATGAAGCCATTGCGATGGCGGTGATGTATACCGCCAATCACATGAAGGTGCGGGCGATTGTTGCACTCACTGAATCGGGCAATACGCCGTTGTGGATGTCGCGCATCCGTTCGGACATTCCCATTTATGCCTTCACGCGTCACGAAGTCACGCGCCGCCGTGTGACGCTGTATCGCGGTGTGTATCCGGTGTCGTTTGATATCACGCACACCAGTCCGCATCTTGTTTATCCTGCAATCTTCAAGCTGTTGCTGGAAAACAAGCTGGTGAATATTGGTGATCAGGTGATTCTCACTGGTGGTGAATTGTCCGGTGTATCCGGCAAGACCAACTCGATGACGATTCTGGAAGTGCGGCTGTAATTTTGTAACCTTCATCCCCAGCCCCTTTCCCCCAAGGGGTGGGGGGTGAGAACATGACATTTGTTGTTCGCTCTTAACGGAGACTTTTTATCTGCTTTGCACACTTCAGGAACGAACGGGAATGAATCGGCGATGATGCTTGAATCTGTGATGGCGCCGGGGGAGTGCTGCCATATTTCCCTCTCCCTTTGAGGAAGAGGGGCCAGAGTGAGGGGTAAAAACTTTTTCGATCACGATCAGGGAGAATCAAATGAAATACGACGAACTTGAAAAGCTGAACGCCCTGAGACAATCAGGCGCCATCACGGATGAAGAATACGAAGCAGAAAAGAAAAAGATTCTGAACGAGGACAATGTCCAGAGCGGTCAGTACTGGGGCATGGACGAAAGAAAGTATGCCATGCTGCTGCACTGGTCCCAGCTGCTGAATGTCATCGCGCCATCACTGGGTTTGCTGATGCCCGTCATCATGTGGCTGATATACAAGGACGAAAACCAGTTCATCAACAGCAATGGCCGCATGGCGGTCAACTGGGTGATCTCCAACATCATTTACTATGTCATCCTGATTCCACTGTGCTTCATCTTTATCGGCATTCCGTTTGTTGTTGTGCTTGGTGTGCTGGATGTGGTGTTCTGCATCATCGCCGGCATCAAGGCTTCCGAAGGCACGGTGTGGAAGTATCCGTTGAGCTTTAGTTTTTTGAGTTA
>DASZSV010000019.1:0-15114 GCA_035548495.1 Steroidobacteraceae bacterium | reverse complement strand
CAAACACCTATCGCATAAACCGCAAGCGGGGTATTGATCAAGGCAGTATTTACGTTGCCGGTCGAATTGTGAAGCATCTGGGAATACTGGCCCAGGCGGTATATGAGGATTTTGATCACAAAGTCCATTTAGGCGATTTTGATTTGCGCTACGGAAGACAAGTGCTGTTGCATGGAACGTCAATCGAGTGGGGAGCATCGCTGAACAACAATCCAACCGTTCAGGATTTATGGGACTCAACTCCTGCGCATCATGAGCCCTATGTTCAGCCTCATTGGGCGCCGAAGCCGGTTGCTTTGCCTGTCATTGAAGGTGATCTGACCTATCGCGTCCTTGGCGTTAGTGCTCACGCCCTGTTCGACAAGCATTACTTCGTAGAGCTGGGTGATTACAGGAAGTTGTCGCGAGACGTGTTGAAAAAGTCTGGCAATTACTCCGCAACGCAAACGACCATTGGTGGTTCTATTCCGTACTGGCGTGGTGCTGTTCAGTTCAATGCCGGTCGACACTATTTTTCCGGGGGCGTATTTGGCTTGCGTGCCACGTTCCGGCCGGACAAATCCTACTACGAAGCGGATGTCTACATTGATGATGGTGTTGACCTGAATTATCAGTTCATTGACAAGGATGATAATGCACTGAGTGTCAGTGCAATGTGGTTGCGCGAACGGCGTAGTTTGACCGCAAGTTCGCTGGCGGGAATATCCGACAGTGATACCAACAAGCTAATTACACGACGACTTAATGTCACGTATGCGTACTATCGAACATTGAATCTGAGCGCGACCTGGTTTGATGTTCGCGGCAATCCAAACGCCTTGCTATATCCCTCGTCGATGAGTGCCAATCACTCGCCCGCAACGCGAGGTTATATTGCACAAGTTGAATATGCACCCTTTGGTCAGCGCGACTCACTGGCACATCCTTGGCTGAATTTCTCCGCAGGACTGGAGCAGATTGCCTATCAACAATTTGCCGGAGCCAAGATTAACTATGACGGTGCCGGACGGGATGCTGCAAACAATGACACGACGGTGTTGTATGTGAAGGCGGCGTTTTGATTATGTGGCTATGACCATGTTCGCATATGCTTGAGTAAAATATTCGAAGACACACGATGATTATTTTAATTTTTAGAGAAGAAGTTCATCAAATTATAAGTGACCAGCTATGCATGGATATATAGTCGCATCGATTCGCAATTGGAAACGCGGAAGTGATTCATTTTATGGTTGTGTGGAATTGCTAAACAGTCGACCAGTGCCAGACCACAGTTATGAATACGCAGTTGCTGACCGATATTTTAGGTCCCCATTGTTGGTGATTGCTTGCCAATTGGGTGCTCATTTGACGATATCGGTGTGGGGAAATGTGAAACTCATGCGCTACAATAACGATGCCGGACGCAACTCCTAGTAATTGTCCACCGAGGTATCCAATGAAAAGCAGAATCTTGGTCTTTTTGGCCTTAAGTATTTGCGGTGTCAGCGGCGTGCTATACGCTGATCAATCAGGTGCGAAATTCCCAACTCTTTGTAGATCCGATGAGTTTGCGTACCTCAATGCAAAAATGTCGACATATGTATGGGACGATCAACATCAACCTGGGAAACCTGCCTACACGCTGAAAAAAAATGGAAAACTTCTGTCATTATGTGCAGACAGGGATGCGGAGCCGCTGAGGAAGTTGACCTATCGTTATGGGGAAGTGGGGAAAAATGAATTCGAATATACTGCGACGGAGAAGCACAAGTTCTATATTTCATATGAACAAGATGGGCCGCATGGTGGGAGTAATGTCTTGTTCTTTCATGTTGGCGAATTTACCTACTACGTAACTGAGGCAACTGGCGATGGTCATGGCATAGGAATTCAAGTTTTCAAAGAGGGCGCCAGAATTTCTAACTTGTTTTCCGGTACTAGCCATGGCGTTGACTATGTTTCTGGATTGTTTGCAATAAATTTTAATATGCCTTCTTCGCCGATATTTGCGGAGAGCGATCCGGAAAATGATATATGGCATTTCCGCTGATTATGGTATTGCGCAAATGTTTGAAATATGCATTCGTTGCATTGGAAAGTGGTCATTGTGACGACCTCGCGTTTCAAAATCACCAGATGGCAGGAGGCGGTTGATTGCGCTTTGCATGCCATTCTTTATTAATATGCAGTATGAGTAACTTTAGACAATCATCCGATTGGCATCCCACCAGCTGGCACAACAAGCCTGCACAGCAGCAGCCGGAATACAAGGACAAGGCCGCGCTGGAACAGGCGGTAACGCAACTTTCACATCTGCCGCCCATCGTGGTGTCGTGGGAAATAGAAGCCCTCAAGTCACACGTCGACGCTGCGCAACGCGGTGAGCGATTCATTTTACAGAGTGGTGATTGTGCGGAAGTGTTTTCCGAGTGAGAATCCGATCTGATCGTCAAGAAGCTGAAGATCCTTGGCGATTTCCACCGAACGTCCAGAGCTCTTTTAAAGCAAGCAACATGAAATATCGGGGTAAGACCAAGCTACAACCATATCGATATGAAGAAGCGAGAGGAGTCACCGTATCATGCGCTGTGATTACAACGTTATCTCCCGTCGCAATATCGCTGCCAATTTTCTTGAAGCACCGCCAATAATGCTTTCATGTGAACCTTGCAGTAAAACCTTGCCGCGCATTTCCTGTGCGATGTCATTCTGCGGCGAGCAATGATCGAATCTGACGCGGAACAATGAGTCGCGCGGAAGGATGTTGCCGGTAGAATCTTTATACGTGGCAAGCGGACCACCATAAAGACTGGCGAGATACAGTGAATCAAGTGCAGCAATATTGATACGGTCAATGCCGTTCACGGTGCAATGATGCACGTTGAGTTCCGGCACGTCGCCAACGAAAGTGGCGGATGTGCCCGTCTTGATGCGCGATAAATCCGCTTCATCGACAAAGGCTTCGCCCTTGATGCCTTCACTGCCGATGACATTGAACAGACGTTCGCCGGCCTTCAGCCAGATGCCGTTTTTCAAATCGGGATCAATATCGGTGATCTGTCCATCGAAGGGCGCGCGCAAGGTCAGTTGATCATGCTGCGCTTTCAATCCTTGCAGTGCCTGTTGCGCTGCTTCCCAATGGCTGCGCAATGCTGATCCAGCCTGATTCAATTGTTCCGTTAAAGGTTGCTGATCCGCTTGCCAGTGCAATGAGGCTTCGACCACCGTGGCGGATTGCAGTTGATAGTCCAGTTCGGGTGAGTTGAGTTGCGCCAGCACGTCACCGGCATGCACGGTTTGTCCTTCATGTACTTTCAATTCACTCAGTTGGGAGGCATGTGCGGCATAAATGCCTTGCGCTTTGGCGCGTGATAACACGGCAGGCGAGGAGAGCGAATGACGCCACGGTATCAGTAACACGGCCATCAGTGCGGTGAACACGATAGCGGTGCGCGTGCTCTGCCTGTTCCAGTGCAATTGCAAGCGTTGTTGCCACCATGCATGCAATTCACGCGCAATGGGCAATGCAATGAACCAGCCGATTTCCACCAGCATCAGGACAATACCCAGTGCGCGAAAGAAGAAATTGAACACCAGCAGTGCGATCGAGAAGAACAGCACAAAGCGATACAGCCATGCTGCAAGCGAAAACAGGATGAGGAAACGCTTGCGTTCCGGTGCAAATACTTCCGGCGGCGGTGCATTGAAACCGAACAGGTGTTCGCGCAGCCACCAGCGCGTTAATGCGAACGCACGCTCATGCAGGTTGGGTACATTCAACCAGTCGGACAGCAGGTAATAACCATCGAAACGCGTGAAGGGACTGGCATTCAGCACCAGCGTGATAATCCAGGTGCTGGTGGCCAGCAGAAATACACCAGCGCGCAGCGGACCATCCGGCAATACATTCCACAACAAGGTTGAATACGCGGCCAGTGCCAGTTCCGCCAGCATGCCTGCTGCGCCGATGTGCAATCGTTCGCGGCGTGAGCGCAACTTCCAGGCTTCGTTGGTGTCGGTGTACAACACTGGCCACATCACCAGCAAGGCAAAACCCATGGTGGGTACGTGACATCCATAACGATAGGCCGTGAGTGCGTGACCGAACTCGTGCAGTATTTTTGCAAAGCTCAATGCCACGGCAATGCCCAGCAATCCCTGCCAGCCTGCGTACTGACGAAAGGTGTGAATGAATTCTTCCCACTGCCGCGAGGCGAGATACAAACCCAGCAATGCAACACCAATGGTCATGCGCCAGAACCATGGCCGGTAAAGCCATTGGACTTTCGGCGAAAGCCATTTCAGCAATGGCATGGGCCTGAACAACGGGATGCGAATGAACAGATAGTGTTTCAGCAACCACATCGCAGGTGATAACTGTTGTTGCGCGCGGGTATGCAACAGGCGTTGAGTGTCGGCGGCGCTGCCTGCATTGACCAGTTGATGTGCAATCAGGAATTGCACAATGCCCAGCACATCATCGCTGGTAATCTGCAAGGTAGTATCGTGACGCACTGCATCGGCAATGGCTTGAGGCGATCCCAGCGGCCAGCGCGACAGAATTTCGAATGCGGCCCAGCCCAGTTGATAGAAGCGATGCGCAGCCGGATCGTACAAGGTCCATACCGGAGAACCATCAGCACCAGTGGGCGAAGCAGCCAGTGTCAATTCCTGACGCAGTGGAGGCAGGGTTTGCATGCGAGATCACCAGCCCAGCCATTGACGCAACACCGCCAGTGGCCGGCGCAGCATCAGATACATCAGCGGTACGCGATGTGAATACACTCGTGCGCTGCCCATCAAGCCCAGTCGCGGCAGGGTCTTGTTGTCCACAAAGTGTGCGCGAATGCGATACGCAAGCACATTGTCATCCGCAGGTTCGGCGTGATAGGCCACACTGTCAACAACCGCAGTGTAAGAAGAGAAGGGCGTGGCTTGCGGATAAAACACAATCTCCGCGCCGGCTTGCACGAGTATCTGATTTGCCACCGGCATGTGCGCCGTCAATTCCACTTTGTCAGGATCAGCCAGTACCAATACTTTTTCACCGGTGACTACCGCGCGGCCAATCCAGTCATGTACATCCGTAAACACGGCAACACCTGCTCGTGCAGCTTTGACTTGCACACGCGCCAGTTGATTGGCGGTGTAAGCAAGATCGACGGCCTTTTGATCCATCTCGCCCTTGTGCAGGGCCATTTCCAGCTTGGCCTTGTCATCGGTTACCGCAAGCTGTGCGCTCTGACGATATTCTTCCTGTGCGGTTTCATATTCTTCACGCGCTGTGGCATGACGTGTTTCCAGCGCAGTGGTATCGAGATTGAATAATGGTGCGCCGTCGGCAACGAATTCATTCGGCCGCACTTGGAAGCGGTCAATCACACCTTCCAGTGGCGCGCGCACCACGAAGGGATCCTGTGGTGTAATTTCCGCAGGCATCAATGAACTCAAACGCACTGGTAAACACAACACAATCAATACGGCAAGCGCCACACGCCAGTTCCACTTGCGGGTGCGCAACCAGTTGTAGAATATGCCGGACAAGGATTGCGCAGGACGCAGCGCCAGCACCGCATGTGCATAGACACGACAGATCTCTCTGGCCAGTTCTATTTCATTGGGTTGCCATACGTTTTCACGCGCCAGCAATAACGTGCCCAGCGTACCGGCTCTTTGATTGAACAACGGCAGCAGCAAGGCATGTTGTGGCAACCATTGCCCCCATTCTTCGCTCAACAGTGGTGCCAGGTCGCCCGCATGCAATGGCTTTACTTCATTCGATGTGCAGGCATGTGCCTTGAACAGGCGATTCAGCCATTGCAGGTAGGGTGCGGATGCATCGGGCGCTGCCACACCGGAAACCGCAGCAACACCTTGCAGGTTTTCATCCAGCCACAATGCGGCCTGACGATACTCAAGCAGTTCGCGTGTTTCGTTGACAGCAATGAAGGACAGTTCCTGCAATGTGGCTGCATCGCGGGCACGCATGCCCAGTGTCAGCAAGCGAATGATATGCGGTGCGGCGCTGCCCGGTTGTGGATTGGCGTTCATTGTTTGCCGGAAAAGCGCGCCCAGCCGCTCATGCCGGGCAACAGTTCTGCATGGGCTCCCTTGACATGCGCGGTGACT
Source organism: Steroidobacteraceae bacterium (assembly GCA_035548495.1). GTDB lineage: Bacteria > Pseudomonadota > Gammaproteobacteria > Steroidobacterales > Steroidobacteraceae > CAILZL01. The sequence goes on along the minus strand of DASZSV010000019.1, from coordinate 9,003 downwards.
TCAATGGTCTGGCTTACCGGATCAATGCGTGCGCCAAGTCGTATTACAGTTGCACTGTAATCCCTGTTGAGATCATCAAGATGCACTTGCAGCTCGCTGCCGGCATGCAGCCATGTCAGCCATGAGGAAGGCACAATCAGTTTCAGTTCCAGATTTTTGTCATCCACGATTTGCAGCAGCGGCTTTCCCGCAGGCACATATTCATACTGTGATGCCAGCAATTTGCTGATGCGTCCGGCAAAGGGCGCGGTGATCCTGCAATGATCGACGGTGGATTGCACATACGCCGCATCTGCTGCGGTTTCCTTCATCTTGGCCTTGGCTTCTTCCACATCCATTTCGCCCACCGAATGCAGTGTGCTTAATTGCTTGTTGACATCGTAGGCCTTGCTGGCCGCCGCAGCGGCGGCATTGGCTTTCAGCAGTTGTGCTTCGTATGCTTCACAATCGAAAGCCACCAGCAAATCACCTTTCCTGAATGCATCGCCATCCTTCAGCGGCATCTGCGCAATCTTGCCTTCTACCTGACTTGAAATCACCACATCATGTTGCGAGACCAGTTGGGTGCGGATGCGGTTCTGATCATCCGCCGCAGTAGCGGCGGCAGCGGTTGCGATGCTCAGGATCAGAACGGTAATGCGTGACAGGATGCGGTAACACAGTTGATTCATGGATGGGGAGACTGATTGTGTATCGCTGCAATCAAGGAGTTGAGATCGGCATTGGCCATTGTAGCAGGTACCGGATCAATGCCCAGGGTGGTGAGCATTTGACCATAGGATTGCTGGTAGGCGCTATAGCTTTGATACAGCCGCAGTTCCGACATCAGGGCACTGGTGGCTGCACGAATTTCCGCCAGCTTGCCCTGTGCATCCGCGGCAGTGGCATTCTCTGTGTGTTCCAGCATGCGTTGTTCTACATCGCTCAATTGATGCACCAGTTCGAATTGCTGTTTCTGGCTGTTGAAATCAATCCATGCCACATGCACCTGCGACAGCACCGCCATGTTGGCGGCGAGACGTTGTTCATGGGCCACTTCATACTGTGCCTTGGCTGCGGCATGAATGGTGTGTGCATTGACAAGATTGAGCAGATTCCAGCTCAATCGCACGCCGACATCATTCCAGTTCTTGTTCACCAGAAAACTGTTGCTGTCATAGTGATCGCCAATGGACAGCTCCACTCCGGGAAACAGACTGGCCATGGCACGATGGGTTTCATTCAATCCAATGCGTTCGTTGTAACTGGCCTCGATCAGCTCGGGACGATTGAGCAGCGCAGTTTCTTCCATCTTGTCCGGCGTCACATTCACCGTGAGATCATCATTCATCGGTGGCACGGCAAGTTCAAATGATTGTCCGGGCGGCAGATCCATCAACGCGGCCAGTTTGGGTTTGGCCTGCGACAATTGATCGCGAATGCCTTCGAGTTGCAGTATCAGTTCCAGCAACTCACGTTGATAGGAAAGCGCCTGCAATGGAGCAGTGAGATTGCTCTTCTCGATGTTGCGTGAATCATCCAGCGCTTGATGCGCCTGAGTCAGCAAGGGTTCGATGCGGGCTTCCAGTTGTTGCGCGCCGGCTGCCTGCCAGAAGGCTTCGCGAATCTGCTGCATCAACAACTGTACTACTTTACGGCGGCGTTCCTGCAGGCCCAGCAGGCGATCCGCCTGTTGCTTTGCGCCGAAGTAACTGACGCCAAAGTCGAGAATGTTCCATGACAGGGTCAGGTCGGCGTTGTGTGTGGTCTTGTCGGTGGAAGTGGAAGGTTCCAGTGATTGTTGACCGGTCAACACACTGCGTGATGAAGAGCCGAGCACATTGTTGCGATCAGAGTAGCCCGCCGCAGCAGCGAGTTTGGGCAGCAAGTCGACGTTGGAAAGATCGAGCTGACGTTGTGCAACCGCTTCTTCCATCAGCTTCACGCGGCTTTCCAGGTTGTACTTCAACGCGCGCGCCATGGCTTCATCCAGCGTGATGGGTGCGTTCACCGCTTGCTGATTGTCGAACATGGCGTTGTGATCTGCGGCCAGCATGTTCCTGCGATCCTGCATTGACAATGGTTGAGGATGCACCACACATCCCGACAGTATCACTGCGGTGAAGGGCAGTGAGAACGCAAGCAGGCGTGGACGGGAGAGACGGTTATTGATTCTCATGGTTGATCTCCTTTCACACTCTGGATGACAGAGATGCGATTGATGCCGAAGTTGAAGTGGATCTGGGTGAAACGGTGTGCATGCCATTCAGCGCCGGTGCAGTTCTGTTGGCGTGGCGTGCGAACTGTGTGTCAAGCGATGCTTTGGCGATGCCATGTTTTGCATGGGGCGCAATTGCATTATCCGCGTGAGATGCCTTGCTGGCGCTGAAATGCAGCTCAACAGTGCCCAGCACATGCGCGCCATGACGATCCGTCATGACAATTTCAATCTGCAAGGTGCCATTGAAGGTTGCCGGTGGCGTGCCTTGCAAGGCGCCGGTGATCACATCGTAATGCAGCCATGTAGGGACCGCTGAGCCATCGGCATTGCGCAATTCGATCATGCTCCAGCCGGAAGCGAGATTGACGGGACGCCACGGTAGTGGGATATCGAATGAATGATGCTCGCTCACATCAATGCTGTGCACCACGGGTAGTGATGACAGTTCAGTGATGAATGACGGCGATGTGAACGATGGTGTCGCGAATGACGAATGATCTTCCGCAATACCGTGTATGCCGTGATCGTGATCCTCATGTGCGTAGCCGGGAACGGGCAAGTGCGGCGGTGCATGATGGGGAAGAATATCCGGGACTGTGGTAATGACTTGATAAGCATCGCCGTTGATGCCTGCGGTCAGTGCATTGCCCGCCAGATCGGTAATGCCCGCAATGCTGGCGAGATTCACTTGCAAGCTGCCATTGCCTTTCACACCGGTCAGCGTGATGGTATAGGTGTGCGCATTCACTTGCGTGATACCGGCGATTTGCGCGTCCACATTGCTGGTGGTCACCAGAGCGAGATCATTGACCGACAGTCCGGTGACATCTTCGGAGAAGTGCAGCGTGTAATGAATCGTGCCGGCATTGGTGGGCGAGAAGTCGGCGCGCTCCAGCGAGCTTGCGGCGGGCGCAACATTGTCAATCACCACACCGGTGCTGGTGCCAATGTTGTTAAGACCGATGTTCAGCGCATTGCCTGAGAGGTCATGCAGGGAGGCGCCGTTGCTGACGAGATTGTTGCTGATCGTCAAGCCCGTGCCATTGTCGCTTGCCAGCACGGTGTACTGGAATACCAGGGCGTTGCTGCCTGATCCGGATACATAGTCTGCGGTATGTGTGACGCCGCCAATGCTGATAGTCAATTGCGGCACGCCGCCCGTAGTATCGACAATCACATTCTCGCTGGTGTTTATCGTGAAGGTGAGTACATCGCCAACGTTGTAATGACCTGCTGCAGGCACATCGACCGATGCAACAGCGGGCGCAACGGCATCCACCAGCACATTGGCGGTCGAGGCGACACTGTTCAATGTCAGTACGGCATCATTGCCCACGGCATCGCGCAGTGTGCCGCCATTGACATCAATGCTGCTGCTCAGGGTAATGCCATTCGTATCCATCTCGCCGTTTGCTATCGTGGCGCGGAAGGTGAGGGCAGTGGTGCCCGAACCGGAAACATAGTCCGCATCAATGGTGCCGCCGGTATCCAGTGTAATGGCAATGCGCGGTGTGCCGCCGCTGGTGTCAACAATAACAGCTTCCGATGTATTGATCGTAAAGTCGAGATGTTGTCCGGCAACGTAAGTACCATCAGCAGGAACTGCAACCGATGTGACGGCGGGTGCATCGCGATCAATGCTGTAAACCGCGCCAGTCAGGCCACCATTGATGGCATTGCCTGCGGCATCCGTGATGCCGGTGCCACTGGCTTTCAAGTCCACTTCCAGTGTGCCGGTACCACTGACACTGTTCACATTCACGGTATAGGTATGTGCATCCACTGTGGTAACGCTGGCAACGCTGCCGCTGGCCGTGCCGGTGGATGTCAACGCAAAGTCGCTGGCATCCACACCACTGACATCTTCACTGAATGTGACGGTGTAACTGACACTGGCAGAGTTGCTGGGTGAACTGCCGTCGCGCACGATGCTGGTGGCTGTGGGTGCTGTGGTATCAACGAGTACGCCCGTCGTTGATGCGATGCTGTTCAATGTGAGGTTGAGATCATTCCCTGCAGCGTCATGCAAGGCGCCGCCGTTGCTTTGCAATGCAGAGACTGCAATGCCATCGGCATCGTTGTCACCCGCTTGCACCGTGTACTGGAACGTCAGTGCATTGCTGCCGCTGCCGCTCACATAGTTTGCATAAACGGTGTTGCCACCGGCATCGAGTGCAATGCGTGGTGTGCCTCCGGTGGTGTCAACGGTTACATTTTCACTGGTATTGATCGTGAAAGTGAGTGTCTGGCCCGCATGATAATCGCTGGAAGCAGGTACATCGACCGACGCAACAGTGGGCGCAATGGCATCCACCAGTACATTGGCGGTCGAGGCGACACTGTTCAATGTCAGTACGGCATCATTGCCCACGGCGTCGCGCAACGTGCCGCCATTGGCATCAATGCTGCTGCTCAGGGTAATGCCATTCGTATCCATCTCGCCGTTTGCTATCGTGGCGCGGAAGGTGAGGGCAGTGGTGCCCGAACCGGAAACATAGTCCGCATCAATGGTGCCGCCGGTATCCAGTGTGATGGCAATGCGCGGTGTGCCGCCGGCGGTGTCTATCGTAACGGCTTCCGATGTATTGATCGTAAAGTCGAGATTCTGTCCGGCGACATAGGTGCCGTTGGCCGGAACTGCAACCGATGTGATGGTGGGATCAATGCCATCAATGACAATGTCTTTCTGTCCGGCAATCGAGTTGACACTGCCGGTGGCAGGCAACGTCAATATCGCTGCATTGTTGGTTGCATTCGCGATACTGGCGCCATTGAGTGACAACGCATTGGTGGATTGATAGTCCAGATCACTGCTGTTGTCACCGGATTGTATGACGTATGCAAACGTCAGCGTGTTGGTGCCTGAGCCGGAAACATAAGTGGCGTCGTGATCAGTGGTTCCTGTTTCCAGCAACAACGCGGGTGTGCCGCCGGTGGTATCTACGGTCACTGCCTGATCAAAGGTAATCGTGAGATCGACGGTGTTGCCGGTTTTATATCCGCCATTGGCTGTGGTTGAACTCACGCTGGTCACCACAGGATTGACCGGATTGACAGTGATGTTGATGTTGTCCGTATCGCTTTGTGCACCACCGCTGCCGGTGTTGCCCTGATCATTGCTGGTGACCTGCAAGCTGGCTGCGCCGTTGTAACCGGAAGCGGGCGAGTAGGTAAGGCCATTCAGCGCATTGTTGATGTCTGTCAATGTTCCCTGGAAGGTCATGGTTGCATCGCCAGTGCCACTGCCAACCAGGAAGCTGAGTCCGGTGGTACCGGACAGTGTGATCGTGCCGTGTGTGGCAGTGAGCGTGATCTGCTCGTTGCCGCCATTGGCATCCACATCACTTATCGAGATCAAATTGCCATTGCCGCTATTAAAGGCGAGCGTGGCATCCTGGCTGACATTCTGGCTGGCCGGGGCAGAGTTTACCGGTGCATCGTTGGTGGATGTGACACTGATACTGCGCGTTGCCGCAGCGCTGTCAACAGTGCCATCGTTGACTGTGAAGCTGATGGTGCGTGCGCCGGTGTTGGGCAGGTCTGAAGTGTCGGTGTAAGTCACACTGCGCAATGCCGATTGCCATTGTGCCAGTGTTGCTGTTGATCCCGATGATGTCAGTGTCAATACGCCGGTGCCGCTATTGTAACTCGCGGCAATGTTGCCCATGGTGCTGCCATCATTGGTGAAGGCGAGTACATCTTCACTGCCATGTAAATTGCCGGTGATGGCAACCGTTGCACTGGACAATGTGGTGTTGTCGAGATCGCTTACGGTAATGCCATTGTCGATGGCCACCGGTGTGCTGGTGACATTGTTGCCTTCAACAAATGCAGCAGTGCCGCCGGAGGTGGTGAGGATTGGTGTTTGATTGGTGTCAGTCACGGTGATTGTGCGTGTCGCTGTTGCACTGACATTCAAGCCATCATCGGCCTGAAAGCTGATGGTGCGCGTTGCGTTGCTGGGTGTAACGGCGGTGTCCGTATACGTTACGGCGCGCAATGCTGATTGCCATTGTGCAACCGTTGCCGTGCCGCCCGAAGACGTCAGCGTCAGCACTCCAGTAGCGCTGCTGTAACTCGCGGCGATGTTGCCCATGGTGCTGCCATCGTTGGTGAATGCCAGCACATCTTCGCCGCTCTGGAAATTGCCGGTGAGACTGATGGTTGCTGAACTCAGTGTTGACTTGCCGTTGTCGACCAGTGTGATGCCGGAGTCAATCACTACCGGAGTTGAGGTGGCATTGTCTGCGGCGACGAACGATGCGGAGCCGGCGTCAGTGGTAATGACCGGCGGAATTGCTTCCACCAGTACACTGGCAGTACTGCCAACACTATTGAGTGTCAGTGTTGCATCATTGCCTGCAGTATCTTTCAACGTGCCGCCGTTGAGTGTCAATGCGCCGACGGTGATGCCGGTGTTATCCAGCGTGCCCGATGTAACGGTGTAACGGAACGTCGCCGCACTGGTGCTGGAGCCGGAAACATAATCAGCGTAAACAGTACCGCCGGTATCCAGCGTGATCGCAACACGCGGTGTACCGCCGGTGGTATCAATGACCACGTTCTCATCGAAGTTGACCGTGAAGTCGAGATTTTGACCCGCGACGTAGGTGCCATTGGCCGGTACGGCAACCGAAGTGACAGAAGGTGCAATGCCATCAACGAGTACATTGGTGGTACTGCCAACACTGTTGAGTGCCAGGTTTGCATCATTGCCGGCAGCGTCTTTCAGTGTGCCACCGTTGGTGTTCAATGCACCGACAACAATGCCGGTGCTGTCCAGTTGGCCGGCGGTTACGGTGGTGCGGAACGTCAGCGAAGTGGTGCCGGAGCCGGAAACATAGTCAGCCTGAATAATGCCGCCGGTATCCAGTGCCAATGTGATGCCCGGCGTGCCACCACCGGTATCGACAATCACGTTCTCATTGTAGGTGACGGTGAAGTCGAGATTGTCGCCCGTCTTGTAAGTGCCGTTGGCAGGCACGGACACCGACGATACAATCGAAGCCGAAGTATCAATCGTTGCACTGAGTGCTGAAGAAGCAGAAGAAACATTGCCCGCTGCGTCAGTGGCTTTTGCAGTCACGGTGTGATTGCCTTCAGACAACGTGGATGTCGTAATCGACCAGTTGCCGCTGCCATCAGCAGTCGTCGTGCCCAGTACTGTAGTGCCGTCGGTGTCGTACAACGTCACCGTGCTGTTGCTTTCTGCAGTGCCTGTGAATGTTGGGGTGGTGTTGCTGGTGATGTCGTCGCTGCTTGATGTACCTGTATCGGAACCCGATGTCATATCAGGCGCAGAAGGCGCACTGGGTGCAGTGTGATCGAGTGTATAGGTGGAACCAGTAGTGTAGCCGCCGGTGATGTCCACGTTACTGCCATTCTGAATGCCGGTGCCGCTGCCATTCAGATCGAGCCGCAGTGTGCCATCACCCGTCAGTGTATCGACGGTTACGGTGTATGTTGTGCCGCTGCCAGAGATGCTGCTGACTGCCCCACTTGCAGTGCCAGTGGGTGTCAGAGAGAAGTCGCTGGTGTCTACGCCTGTCACTGATTCATCGAAGGTCACTGTGTATTGAATTGAAGCAGCACTGGTGTTGACAGTGGAAGAAGCGCCGCCGGTACGCACGATGGAACTGACACTGGGGGCATCGACAATGCTGACCGTGAATGCTTTATCTGTAACGTTACCTGCGGTATCGGTGGCGGCTACGAAAATATTGTAAGTGCCGGCCGCTAGCGAGTATCCTCCTACTTTGAGTGAGGTGCCGGAGATGGTGAAGCTGCCGTTGTCGGCATCATTGGTGCCGTTGCCAGCAGCGAAACTGTATGTGATGGCTTGCGAATCGGTGGCTGACAGTGTGGCAATGTTGGATGTGCTGGTGGCATTCGAAGTTGCAATCGTGGTTGCACTCAGCCCGACAGCGGCCGGTGCTGTGGTATCAATCGTTGCACTGAGTCCTGAAGAAGCAGAAGAAACGTTGCCCGCTGCGTCAGCAGCTTTTGCAGTCAGTGTGTGATTGCCCTCATACAACGTGGATGAAGTAATCGACCAGTTGCCGCTGCCATCAGCAGTCGTCGTGCCCAGTACTGTAGTGCCATCGGTGTCGTACAACGTCACCGTGCTGTTGCTCTCTGCAGTGCCTGTGAATGTCGGGGTGGTGTTGCCGGTGATATCGTCGCTGCTTGATGTACCCGTATCGGAACCCGATGTCATATCAGGCGCGGAAGGCGTACTGGGTGCAGTGTGATCGAGTGTATACGTTGAGCCCGAGGTGTAGCCGCCAGTGATGTCCTCGCTACTGCTGTTCTGGATGCCAGTGCCACTGCCATTCAGATCGAGCCGCAGTGTGCCATCACCCGTCAGTGTGTCGACGGTCACGGTATACGTTGTGCCGCTGCCGGAGACACTGCTTATCGAGCCGTTCGCTGTGCCGGTGGCAGTGAGAGCGAAGTCGGTTGCATCCACGCCTGTCACTGATTCATCGAAGGTCACCGTGTATTGAATTGAAGCAGCACTGGTGTTGACAGTGGAAGAAGCGCCGCCGGTACGCACGATGGAAGTAACGCTGGGTGCCGGGACATTACTGACCGTGATGCCGTTACCGGTTGTGTCTGCAATCACCACAGCGGCATCGGCACCTGCATTCCAGTCTTCTGCCGCGGCGAGGTTATAGGTTGTGGCGTCTGTAGAACTGGTGCCGTTCTTGTTGAGGATCGTATTGATGGCTGCTTTGTCCGTAGCACTCAGTGTCAAAGTGAAGCTGGTGCCGGAAGTAATTTCGACATTAGCCGTATCCGTC
>DASZSV010000018.1:0-9648 GCA_035548495.1 Steroidobacteraceae bacterium | reverse complement strand
AATGCCAGCCGAGATCAGCAAACTCGCTGCACGCGCTTCGGCATCATAACCACCATACTCGGCGAACTTGGCTTCGAGTTCCGCCGCACGCATGTAATCATCGTCGCTGGCTTCGGGATTGGCATAGATCGCATCGCGCTCAGTCATCGCCCGCCACATTTCCACATGGCCCTGCATCACCACATCCAGCACGCGCTGATCTTCGTATGCAAACTGATTTTGATTCAGCTTGCCCATGCGCAAACCGGGCTGCAACATCACTTCACCGGCGCTGGCTTCGAGTTCCCCACCCAGCACTTTCATCAAGGTGGATTTGCCACAACCGTTGGCGCCGATCAATCCGTAGCGATTGCCATCGGAAAACTTGACGGTGACGCCCTCAAACAGGGGTTTGGCAGAAAATTGAACGGCGATATTGGAAGTCGAAAGCATAATGGAAGCGTAATGGGAAATGAGTGCGGCGAAACTTTGTATTGTAGTTGTTATTGACAGAAACTGACACGTTATTTCATCAGTTGCAGAGTTGACTTTGCAATACATTCACTCGACGACATTCATTTTCGTTATAACACGTCCATATCACCACTCGTTCCGTGATGTTCATCCGCGCATCTGGCAACGAACATAATGCGACTCGCAATGCGGTCCTGCAGTCAAATGCAAGCCCCATTCAACTTATGCCTGTTGCCGCAGCAAGCGTGAGCGCACATATCGTGACGGTACTTACAGACTGAGTCGATTCCCTCATTGGCCCGGTGACAGCAGCGAGTCAAAAATATCGCTAACGACGCCATTTTTGCAGGGGAATACACCATGACATCCGATCAAGTGGGGCACATCATGACAACCGCAGTGTTGTCGGTGGATGTTCATGAACCCATTACCGAAGCAATCCGTCTGTTCGCATACTATCCAGTACATCATTTACCCGTTGTCGATAAGTCGAGAATAGTCGGCATGTTGAGCACTGCCGACATGTTGAAACTCGAATACTTTGTACCAAGAGGTTCCATCCCGGCTGCCACCTTGTTGATCAATGAAAAATTCTGTATTGAGCAATTGATGCGTACACCGGTGATCACCGCCACACCTTACGACACCATCGCCGACGCCGCGGAACGCATGTCTTCCCGGGGAATCCACGCCTTGCCTGTAGTGAACGAACTCAATCACCTGATTGGCATTGTCACCACCACCGACGTGATGAATGCTTTATTGAACGGGTCTGGAATAACGCTGCAACGCGAAGAGGAGGAAAAGATAGAAATCAAACCGCCGACCGAACACCGCCTGGCCCACGCACTGGAAGCCGCCCGTTCTGCCCTGCAACGCGGTGACGATGGCCATGCAATTGCTGCCTGCCTGCTGTATTTCCATGAACGCAATTCATTGCTCGAATCATTGCGGCACAACGTTGAACGCTATGTTCGCAACGGCCAGGATGAGCGGCTGCACACTCAGTTATTGAAAGACATTGATAAGCTTGAGCAGCAACAGCATGCAGCGTTGGCGTTGAGATTGTGAGTATGTAACGCCGCGGGTCCGATGCCGCCTCACAAAGTGAGGGCACCAAAGCGCGCAGCGATTTGGTGGTCCTTCTGGAACTACTTGTAAGGTTGCACAGCAATAGGAGTCTCCGCGTGAGGTGATTCATTTTGTTGTCTTGGGTGAATCTTGCGGCGAGCGCGACCACAAGTAATTCTGCCATGCACGAGTTATTCCTCGGAAGTACCCGCTCTCAAGAGATTGAGTCATCGAATTTATCTCTCGCGAGTGCTCCGTACGCATAGCTTGCAAAATTAATACAGCACTTTCTTTGTTGTCACGATTTACATCCTCGATGAGTTTGTCGTAAAGCCTATTCTCGGTTTCATAAAGGCTTATTTGGGTTGCGAGCATCACTTCACTCATGAAGTTGTAGGTCACAAAACACACACCGACAGCAAGCGTAACCGAGAAAGTAAACCAAATTATGTGAGTCTTTATCTTCATTTCTTGAACCTAACTACGAATAGGGGTCTTAAAGACCCTTTACACAGGGAACTAGTACTGTATCTCAACATATCGCTTCCCGTTTCCTGTTCCCGACACACTCAATTGAGCTAGTTTTAATTGAAAATAATGAAAATGGCAAAAGGGACTTGATGCGTCATTCCCGCCAAAGCGGGAATCCAGTAAAAAATCCGTTCATGGTGAGCTTGTCGAACCATTCATTATACCGAACCCCTCGACAGGCTCAGGGTGAGCGAAGATTATTACTGGCTCCACTTCGACGACTTCGGCAAAAACCAGCTTGCCACGGCCGTCAACATACCAGCCAACGACAAGTAATAACCCACGTAGGCAAGTCCATACTTACCTGCCAGCCAGCTTGCAATGGCGGGCGCGAAGGAACCACCAATAATTCCCGCAATATTGAAACTCACCGAGGCACCGGTGTAACGCACTGCGGTGGGAAATACTTCGGACAGCGCGGTGCCCAAAGGACCATACGTCAGCCCCATGGTGGCCAACCCCAGTGACATGAAGATAACGATGCTTGTCTTGCTGCCCGACTGAAATAACGGTGCAAACAGCAAGCCAAACAACACCACACTCAATCCGGCCAGTATCATCACATTGCGACGGCCAATGCGATCCGCAACCACTGCAGAAAAAGGAATCGCGGCGGCCAGCGCCAGTACTGCGATCAATTGCATGATCAGAAAGTCTTCACGGGTATAACCCAGTTTTTGCGTGCCCCAGCTCAAGGTAAATACCGTCATCAAGTAGAATGCAACGAAAGTGGCCAGTGCGACGAACGAACCCATCAACACCGTCAGTGGAAATTCGCTGAACACTTTGCTCAGTGGCACACGCACCCGTTCGTTGTGATCAAGGGCTTGTTTGAATGCCGGCGTCTCTTCAATATTCAAACGCACATACAAGCCTACCAGCACCAGCACAGCACTGGCGATAAAAGGAATGCGCCAACCCCAGGCATAAAACTGCGCGTCGCTCATCCATTGCGACAGCAACAGAAACACACTGGTGGAACATAAAAATCCCAGCGGCGCACCCAGTTGCGGAAACATGCCATACCAGGATTTCTTGTGCGCGGGCGCATTTTCAATAGCCAGCAACACGGCACCGCCCCATTCACCACCGAGGCCAATGCCCTGCCCCAGACGAAACACGCACAATAATATTGTCGCTGCAATACCAATGGATTGATAACCGGGCAACAAGCCGATGAGCACGGTAGACAAACCCATGGTCAACAATGCTGCCACCAGCGTTGCCTTGCGGCCAACACGATCACCAAAGTGACCGAACAACGCAGAACCGATCGGCCGTGCGAAGAAAGCCAGCGCGAACGTCGCCAATGATTGCAGGGTACTGACGGTGGTATTACCCTGAGGAAAAAACAATTGCGGGAAGACCAGCACCGCGGCAGTCGCATAGATATAGAAGTCAAAAAACTCGATGGTGGTGCCGGCCAAACTGGCAATCAGGATGCGGCTGGTTGAATTGCTGGTCGACAGAGTACTCATCGGCTCCCCGATTATTTATTTGAATATGATTTTGATTGTCGCATGAAGCGATTGATGATGGTACCGATGCATCATGAATCACAACCTCATTCCAGCGCAGGCGGGAATCCAATCTGCCAGTTTCCCTCCCCCTCGATGGGGGAGGGATTAAGGGAGAGGGTGAAGAAAACTTGCATATTGACAATCATCAACGTCCCTGCCACTCGCACTCCTTTAAGGGACGAAGGGAAAGGCCCATCCATCTACTGCGAAGTTACTAATGTATCGCCAGGTGCTTCGAGCAATTAATTGGTTGGATCATCATCAACGTGACTGTATGCTTCAACATGGCCAATTTGTTCCGCTCCGGCGAACGCAACAGCACAAACATCACATGCCAAGTAAATACTACGTCGTCTGGGTCGGTCGCGAGACCGGCATTTTCAACAAATGGAGCAGCGCGCAGCTGGCTGTTGAAGGTTTTCCCGGCGCCAAATTCAAGTCCTTTGCCACGCATGCTGAAGCGGAACAAGCCTATCGTGAAGGAAAAAGCGGTGCCGCTTATCCACGGCGCAGGCCTGCCGCACCGTTATCAACATCCGATGCAACTTCTCCCACCGTTGGTCGCGTTGAGGAATCCGAACAGTTGTCGGCATTTGATGTGCGCATCTATTGCGACGGCGCCTGCGAACCGAACCCCGGTCCATGCGGCTCCGGCATTGCCATATATCACAACAATCAACTCTCACAACTCTGGTATGGCCTTTACAATCCACTAGGCACCAACAACATTGCAGAGCTGAATGCCCTGCATCAAGCCCTGTTGATGGCGCAGCGCGAAACTGACGCAGGAAAAAGTGTGGCGGTACTCAGTGATTCGAAATATTCGCTCAATTGTATTGGCACCTGGGCACCGGGCTGGGAAAAGAAAGGCTGGAAGCGCAAAGTGGAAGGCGACATCAAGAATCTGGAGATCATCAAGGCCACTTATGAGTTGTACAACACCCTCAAGAATCAAGTAACACTCACTCATGTTGCCGGTCATGCAGGTATTGAGGGCAATGAGCTCGCAGACCGCATGGCTGTGCTGGCAGCAAAGTCCAGACAAGTGGAGTTGCGGCTTTACGAGGGCGACATGGATGTAGGCAAACTGCTGCGCATGCAGGCGGGATAGCACTTCTTGCCACAGATCCATGGCTGCAGGACACCTCTACCTAGCTGCATGAGGATACATCGTCATTTCCGCGCAGGCGGATATCCAGTAAGATAGATTGTGGATTCGTCATCAATCCGCAAGCCTTTAAGTACAACGCGAACCAATCAGGGAAGTCAGCAGCCATAGTCATTACAAAACGCCTTTATTGTCATCATGATCCTTCCAGCACTGAGCACCATTGTCGCGATACTCATCATCTACGGACTGTTGTTCGCCATGACTCACCGGCCGTGGACGGCAGCAGCCATGCTGCTGTACGTGCTGTGCTTTGTGTTGCTGTTGTCGGTATTGAAACAAAGTTATCTTGGCGTAGCCGCAACACTGGCGGATGTAGTGTTCTTTCTGCTGCACCCCAGGGAGAACTTCCATTTGTTTGTTCACTATCCCTTGCTGGGTGTGCTGCTGCTGTTGTTGTTGCTTGGCTTTACCGCCTGCCTTATTGCCGGACTGAAACTGGAGCGGCCGCTGCATCACAAAGTGCGGCCATCGTATCGCCGCTCGATACGCATTTCCGCAGCCCTTGCATCACTGACGTTGGCCACGGGTGCGATGTGGATAACCAGCGCCGCCACCAGCGCACAGGCACGCGAAAGTGATATTTCAAACGCGTTTGAATCCATGTATGCATTGCAGGACATCAACGGCGTTGTTAACCGCTTGAATGCCTTCTTCAACAATCGCAGCATGGAAGCTGTCTTACCGCCCATGCATGTTCAGCACCGCTTCAACATCCCGCCGGTCACTGCATCCACACCCTTTACAGGCACCAGGCCCGACATCTTCATGATTCTTGAAGAAAGCACTTTCGATCCAACACAGATTGCGAACTGTGATCCGCGCGAATGTGACGACGGCATGCTGCATCCGCTGGATGCGGCAACAAGAACACAACAGGGTCCGCTGATGGTTCATTCCACTGGTGGCGGCACATGGTTGTCTGAATTCGCATTCATGTCCGGTTTTGACTGGCGTGTATTTGGCCGCGGCGGCGCCTATGCGCCCGTGTCCATCGCACCGCGACTGAAAGAAGCCTTGCCCGCGCACTTGCGCATGCTGGGTTATCGCACCGTTGCCATCATTCCCACTACTGGAAACTTTCTGAGCGCACAGACAGCTTACAAGGACTATGGTTTCGGTGAATTCCATTCGGCCGATGATCTGAAACTCGACGATGACTGGACGGAAGTGCATGACCACACCTTGTTCGATGATGCGTTAAAGCTGGCGCAAGACAGCAACGATCCAAGGCCCGTGTTTATTTTTGTCCTGACCATCCGCAATCACGGCCCGCATGGCGACGGCGCAGTGGACTTGCCTGAAAACTTCAATCAGGTGAAACAACAATTTGGTCTGGGCATTGCCGACTACCTTGGCCGCATGCGTGATTCATCCGATGACTTCACGCAACTGGCCGAAAAATGGTTGAACTCATCCCGACCACGCGTCATCGGCTGGTTTGGTGATCATCAACCGGAAATAGCCTGGGATTTCACGCAATCTCCAGAACGGTTGCTGCGCGATCACATTGCATCCAATGTAAAGATAAAAGATGCCAAATACCTGACGCAGTACCAGTTCAGCGCCAACTATGGCAATCATCAACAGTCCCTGTCGCATGAAGCGATGGACATTTCCTACCTTGGCACACAGTTATTGTCATTTTCCGGTTTGCCACTCACTGCTGGTGAGCAAGCCGCGCTTGAGGTCGAACAAAAATGCAATGGCATGATGGTCATCTGTTCAGATCATGACTTGATCAATGACTACCTGAGTTACCGTATTCATGAGCTGCATGAGGTGAATTGATGGTATTGAATCATTGTGTCTCGATGCCACAACATCTTTGCCTTCATCGCGGCGAACGCAGGGCGGGTTAGCGGTTCTTCGGCATAACCCACCATTGAATTGCTTCAATCGGATTCAAGTCCATTGGTGCAATCATGATTGCACCCTTTCTGCTTCCTCTGCCCCCCGTCTCAGTGCGAGTCAATTCATAGGCCGGCCAGCAGCACAAATATGTCTAACTCAGACAGTTCGATTTCCGTACAACATTCCATGCGTGATTGATGCAACTGATGATCAAATGATGCCCCGGCAATAAAAAAACACTTGCACCGGACCTTGGGTCATACCTTACAGTCTCCACTGGAGACTGGGTCATGAACAACGAAGAATCGCACGCCACGATCACTGCCGCAGAATGCGCGTCCCGCACCGGACTCACGGTTCGGGCATTACGCGTCTACGAGGAACACGGATTGATCTCCCCAGTTCGCTCAGCGGGTGGGTGGCGTCTTTACGGCACCCCGGAACTGGTTCGCCTCAACACCATCTCGGTATTAAAGGCCGCTGGACTATCCCTTGCAGAAATCAAGACCATGACAAAGATGTGCAGCCCGGAACCGCCACTTCACGACGTGCTGAAAATCCAGCGGGACGTATTGCAGTGCCGACGGATGGAAATTGAACGCGGTCTGGCGCTTGTGGAAACAGTCCTGGTCACCCTCAACGATCATGAACCACTTTCCATCGATGAACTCTGCAACCTCGTCAGGAGCAATGACATGAGTGAACCTGCGTCACCAGCATCACCAAAAGATGATACGAATGATCTCGCGGCTGTATTGGTCGGCGCTGAAACGCTTGAGCGCTATGCTGGCCACTATCAACTCAATGAGCACTCTGTCATCAACATCATCAGTGACGGCACTCATTTGTACTCACACCCTCTGGGCTTGGAACCCTACGAATTGACACCACAAAGTACGACAGAGTTCTATTCCGCCAGGACCAATGCCACGCTGACCTTCCTTGCCGATACGAGTGGCAAAATTACGTCGCTCACTTTTCAAGCCGACAATTTCACAGCAAATGCGGTGCGCATTGATTCGACACTCGCCGGGCAACTCCACAACAGGTTAACCGAGCGAATAAGGAATCAAACACCCGTGCCGGGAAGCGAAGCCGCATTGCGCCGGATGCTGGACGGCATTGCCTGCAATCAACCCAACTATGCGGAAATGGGTCCGGCATTCGCAAACATCATGAGGAAACAACTTCCCGTATTTCATGCCGGATCGCTGTATCTCGGCGGCATTCAGTCAATAGAGTTCAAAGGAGTAGGCAACAGAGGGTGGGATGTGTACGAGGTGAAACGCGAACGGGCAACAAGTCGCTGGCGTATTGCCTGTGATTCGTCCGGTATCATCACCGGCGCAATGGGCGTGGTAACCGATTTGCCGATTTCAGCCGGACCTTGACAGATCATGACAATCAAAACCCTGACTCCCATGCTTCGTACCTGGGATTTGCAAGCAACCATCAAGTTCTACACAACAGTGCTTGGCTTTACATGTCAGAGTCAGTCCAGCATCTGGGCATCTTTAAAACGCGATGACATAGAGCTGATGGTCTCTGCACCTAATAATCACCTGAACGAACACAGCCCGGCGTTTACCGGCTCTCTCTATTTCAGGACAGATGCAGTGGATGATCTCTGGAACAGGTTAAAGAACCTAAGCGTAGTGTGTTACAACATTGAAACGTTTGACTACGGCATGCGCGAATTTGCCATCTACGACAACAATGGATACCTGCTCCAGTTTGGGCAGCCAATAACCGAAATCACGGACTCTCCGGGCGCCTCTGACTAATCAAGCATCTTCCTTTCCCACCCCGTCGCGGTGTACGTCACATGGGCCGGCCAGCAACGCATTCAGTCACACTCCGGTGATCAAAAAATCAAGCGCAGCTACGATCTCATCCCGGTAATTGCCGATCATGGTTACAGGTTGACCGAGTTCACTGGTCGCTATGCCCGCCAACTGCGGAACCAGCATCAAATATTTGTCACCTTCAATTTCAACTACCGGCGTCAAATCCTTGATTGGCTTCTTGCCCTGGGTTGTCAACCTGGTCAAAGGCACCACCACCCGCGTTTGCAGATTGGCCAGCAGTTCCGACTGCACATCAACCAGATAGGGATATGTATTTTTGGTTCTGGCGTTCTTGTTCCTGTAAACAGTGAACTGCGCCATCAGAAGCTCCGGTTGCCATCCGAAAACACACCCTTCTCGGCAACGAAGGAATTATAAGAATCGATGGCGGCTGCATTGTCGCGCAACCATGCAGCTCGCTTTGCCTGGGAAACACGGTCAACCAGCGCCGCTTCCAGCACGGCCGACAGATTGACTCCCGCCTGACGCGCCGCCTTCAATAAATCGCGATTGATGCTGAGATTTGTTGCCTGTTTTGGCGCCTTGCGGTCATAGACATGCTGCATGATCTTTTCCTCCGGAAACGGCCTCAGTGTACGCGCATGGTTTATACGCATCAAGGATGCGCATCCTGAATGTGCATCCATTTCACTCGCCGGCCCGCTGTTGCGCCTGCTACTGCAGCATCTTCCTTTCCCATCCCGTCGCGGTGCGCGTCAGTTCGTACGTCGGCCAGTAGCGCAAATCCAGCTTCAAGGTAATCACTTCGACCTGACCATTGAGATTAACCGTTTTCAATCGCACGGCGCTGCGATCAGGACGATTGGCAACCGCATGCAGGAAGGAATCAATGTCCGGCGTAGGCTGATCATCCACTGCCACAATGCTGCGTCCCGCCCACAGCTGATAACGCGTGGCAGGCGATCCGTATGAGAAATAGGAGATGAACACACCCTTGGTGACGGCATCATGCTGTTGCAACAAGGCGCGATACGGCGCCTGCAACAACGCACCTGCCCACATCACCAGACGATCGACATCAATGCCGCTGAGCGTTGCAGTATCCACTTTTACCGAAAGCGGTTTTGAGTCACGCAATATGGTCAGCACGACCTGATCCTTCTGCACTGCGTTTTCCACTTCGCGGAAACGCGTAACCGGTTTGCCATCAATGGCCAGCAACAAATCACCGGTGTACAGCAAC
>DASZSV010000017.1:0-66500 GCA_035548495.1 Steroidobacteraceae bacterium | reverse complement strand
GATGATTTGAAGACGCTGTATGTCACGACTGCATCGGTTGCATTGACCGATGAACAACGCAAGCAACAACCTTTGGCTGGCGGATTATTCAGAGTTCGTGTTGATGTGCCGGGGATGATGCAGAACAAGTTTGTGGTGTAGGAGTGATGGGAGTGGTGCCGCTGGTGATCACTGTGAGGCCCAACGCGACTCATAAGCTGCTGGCGAAGCGCGCAGTGCTTTGTGAATCAAGCGGATAACGGCCGCGAACATGATTGGCTCGTTAGCCCCGCGCATGACTTGACTTGGCCTCGGCGATCGAACTTGCTGCTATGCGTGGAAGACACTCTCTCAAATGCTCGCGAGAGAACATGTTGCCCTCAAAGCCGCTGTGAACGTTGACGCCGAATATTTCGGTGCCATTGAAGCTAACCTCAAGCTGCATGTCCGAATACAAGACCTCACACTTGCTCTGATGATCAGCTAGCGTCAGGCGAAAGCCGCCACGATAGTGAGACTCGCCGAATGTCTCGCACGATGCAGTACGGAAATGCTCGCCGAGCGCGCCTCTGAACTCGCGTTCCGCATCCTTCGCCAATTCAGAAATCTCTGGTGATCTCATGGGCTAACGCTGCCCATAACGCGCGTGCGTCTTCGCACGTCGCGTTGATGGGCTTGTTGGATGTTCTTCAAACAATGGGACCCACCGGACAATCAGACGGACGCGTTGAGTTCCAGGCCGCAACGATTGTGTTCCTTCCTCTCTCGTACCACCATTCAACTAGCTTTCGACTTCGGCCGTCGATAGTGCCTCGTATCAAGGAACAGTCTGCTACCGAGAATACTGCGTCAATATCTGACGATGAAACATGGAAGTGCGGAGGTGCGTGCTCTCTGGAGAAGACCTCAATTCTCAGCCCCTGCACTTGAGCCACAGGCTGCTTGATTTCATACAAGCTTCCGTCGGTCCAAACGGAGAACCCACCAGATAGCAGTAAATTGAGAGCGGTGGTCAGCTCGTCAAGCGATTTCGCATCTTGGACACGGCGCTCGATTTCAGCATACGGGCTCATGCGTCTCGTTCTGACATCCAACGTGTTTTATTTAGTCTGAATAACACAGTGACTGCAAGATAACATCGGAATCATTTCCGTCGCAAGCGCCTGTTGCAATTGGATAATTCTCCATGCTACTGGATCGATACACAGGTTTAACAGTGAGTGCCAGAAGCGTACAACAGCAGCTCGTAGTTTAGGCTGAGTCCTCGAAGTCCAACATCTACTATATTAAAAGCGTTGGGCTTCACTTCGTTCAGCGCCAACCTACATGGCTTCAGCAGCTTGAATGCTGTAAAAAAGTATTCATCACGCAAAGAGTGTGTCACAGCTGCGAACGGCGGATTTTGAAATATGCCTTCATCAATTTGAAATAACGGGTGACCGCCCGGTTGTTTGCCGCCTCGTTCTTCGTTATCTCACCTGATCCCTTTTCCGATAGTCAATCTCTATCGTGAAATGGTTGTGGCCGGGAGGCGCACGGGTTAATAAAGACGCCTTATAAAATCAATCATGCCGCAAAGATACGGCAACAGCAGAGACGATGAACGACAAGACGACTTTCTTTTACCATCCGCTCGCTTTCTGGACGGGCTGCATTTTCATCACCGCAGGTGTGCTGGCGCATCTGCCGATGTTTATTGAATGCGCAGACATGGGTTATCGCATGGCAGGCATGCCGATGAGCAATACCATGCTCACCGGCATGGCGTTGATTCCAGTGGGGTTGGTGCTGGCGTGGTATGGCGTGAAGTCGCCGGCTGATCCGTCTTATCAGGGCAGCCACAGTGCCATTCACTTTCATGTGGCTGATCACATGCCGCTCAATTCGCGGCACTGGTCACTGGTGCTGGCATTGTTTGCGGCAGTGGCTGTTGATGTAATGAAACCGGCAACGCTCGGGTTTGTCATGCCGGGCATGTCCAGTGAATATCAAATCACGCGCGAGACTGCGGGTTATCTGGCACTGGTGGCATTGACCGGCACCGCATTGGGCTCAGTGATCTGGGGACAAGTTGCCGACAGGATGGGACGCCGTCCCGCCATTCTGTTATCGGCATTGATGTTTATCGGCACAGCCATTTGCGGTGCAATGCCTGCATTTGAATGGAATCTGGTGATGTGCTTTCTGATGGGCTTGTCGGCCGGAGGATTGTTGCCCATTACATTTACATTGATGGCAGAAATGATTCCCGTGGCACATCGCGGCTGGTTGCTGGTTGCATTGGGTGGTGTGGGCACGGCAGCAGGCTATTTGCTGGCATCCGGTTCTGCGGCACTGCTTGAACCATTGTTCAGCTGGCGCATTCTCTGGTTGCTGGGATTGCCCACGGGACTGGTGATTATTTTCCTGAATCGTTTTATTCCGGAATCGCCGCGCTATCTAAGCAATGCCGGTATGCATCGTGAAGCTCGTGCAGTGCTGAGCCGTTACAACGGCGAGCTGGATAATGATACGCATGATTCTGTGCCTGATATTGCACATATTGATGCACACAGTTTTTTTCAGATGTTGCGCGGCCCCTATGCAGGCATCACGCTTGGACTGGTAGGAACCGGTCTTGCGTGGGGTCTGGTGAATTTCGGTTTTCTGTTGTGGCTGCCCACCAATCTGCGTGAGATGGGTATCAGTGGCAAGGCAGCAAATACATTGCTGACACAATCAGGTTTGCTGGCGCTTCCCGGGGTCATTGCTGTGGTGGCGCTGTATCACTATTGGAGCAGCATCAAGACGCTGGTGCTGTTTATCGCCATTTCTGCATGCAGCCTGTTTGGCTACTTTGCACTTCACCAGTTGCACATTGATTCAACCATCTCAATGATCATCATTACAGCGCTGTTGCTGGTGGGCACCAGTGGCGTGATTGCCATGCTGATTCCCTATGCAGCGGAAATTTATCCGGTTGCGTTGCGCGGCACTGGCGCCGGTGTGGTGGCCGCCAGCTCCAAAGCCGGCGGTGTGCTGGGTGCAATCTGCGGCGTGCTTGGCGTGTTCAACGATCTTTCAGTGTCTGCCGCACTGATTGCCATTCCGCTTGGTCTGTTTGGCTTCTTGTTGCTGCAACGTGGCATCGACACGCGTGGCAAGCGTCTCGAAGCCATTCATCACGCAGTCGTGAACAAATCAGCGCGCTGAACTCAGGGAGACCGGGCCATCCAGCGCAAGATGTCCGGCAGTAAAGAGCCACCGTGTTGATCACTGTGGTTGCCTTCGCCCCACACATGATTGACGATGTAACGCGGGCCGGGGATTTTCTTTTCATCGGCATTGGCATTGGCCCATTCAAGTGCTGACAACATCTGCTGGCTGGAGAGAAACCAGTTGCCGTGTTCGTTGTTCAGGTCGTTGGAGCCATCCTGCAAAAAAATCTTCAGTGGTTTGATGGGATTCTTGCGAATCAGTGTGGGATACAGGTCGCCGCCTGGCGTCATGGGTTTGCCGTCATGTGCAGGTGAATAACCAATGGAAGTGAAGCTGCCGATCATGCTGATCACTTTATGAAACACATCGGGTCGATGCCATGCCACCGTGAATGCGCATATCGCGCCGCTGCTGGTGCCGCCGATGATGTGCTGATCAGGATCCTTGCTGATGTTGTACTGCCTGTATACAAGCGGCAGCAATTCATCAATCAGAAAGCGCGTGTAGTGATCATTCAATGCATCGTATTCTTCGGCGCGATGATTGGGATTGTCCATGCCAAGGTTGTCTGGATAGTGTTCGCTCAGATTCCCCGGTGTGATGAACAGCCCAATGGTGACCGGGATGTCTTTTTTCGCAATCAAGTTGTCCAGCACGTTCTGCACACGCAATGGACCATCAGGATTGGTAGCTCGTTGTCCGTCGTGAAAAACCAGCAGACTGGCCGGCGCTTGCGGTGAATATTGCACCGGCACATAGATCCAGTAGCGATGCACTGTTCCCTTGAGAATGTTGCTGTGAATCTCGAACGGGCCCTGTAACTGGCCATGCGGCACATTGGCATGCGTCAACGAGTCTTCCGTCAGAGGATAGGATGGAATGTCCGCAGCGGAAACATTCGACATGAACAATGAACACACCGATATCGACAAGAGAATGGATACGAGCTTCATGGGTGCTCCATCTGTTGTGTTGTAAACGGATTGCATGAATGCGGATTCACGCCGGTAACACGATTCATGCAAGTCAATGTGGTCAACGTGCCTTGATGGCAAGTTTTACACGGGCGAGGAAATTGTTTGAAGTGATGTACAGTGAACTGCCATCATCGCCGAAGGCGCAATTGGCAGCGGTGGTGCCGGTGGAAATCAATCCCAGCCGTTCGCCTTTGGGATTCATGACCAATATGCCGCCGGGTGCTGCGGCAAAAATATAGCCATCGTTGGCCACTTTCATGCCGTCAGGCAGTCCCGGCAAACCTTGAGCAGCAAGGTCTCTGGCATTGGCGAATTCGTGTTTTGCGATGGCCACGCCTTTATCGTTCAGTGTGTATGCCATCCACACCGGATTGGCGGTATCGGATACCGAAACATACAAGGTATGTTCGTCGGGTGAGAGCGCAATACCATTGGGAAAGGGCAGTGAATCGTCAATCACGCTGACTGTGCCATCGGTTGCAACACGATACACGCCGCTGAACTTCAATTCCCTGGCCGGCGATTTGTCCATGTCCTTCAATCCATAGGGTGGATCGGTGAAGTAAATGATGCCTGTGCTGCTTTTGATCACATCGTTAGGGCTGTTGAATTTTTTGCCGTGATAAGTGCTGACCACAGCGGTCTTTTTCCTGCTGATCAAGTCAATGCGGGTGATGCGCCGGTTGCCGCTGTCGGCTGAAAGGATGCTATGCGGTGATTCAACAAACAATCCATTCGCGCCCGGCTCGCGGAATACATCGGGATCAGCGTCCTCGAGTCCGGATGGTTTCAGAAATACCTTCAGACCGTCTTGCTCATCCCAGCGATACATGATGTTTTTCGGTACATCATCGGCCAGCAGATAGCCCGGGTTGCCATTGGTGCCGGGAACCCATGCCGGTCCTTCGGCCCACTGGAATTTGTCATCAGTCAGCTTTTCAACCCTGGCGCCCGGTTTGATGATGTTTGCGAGTTCCGCAGAGTACTGTTTTATCTCGCCAACCGAAGTGAATGAAGATGATGGTTGCCCTGCGTTAACAGCGGTGGTGGCAAGAACCATCAACGAAATCACGGCCAGGCACGTTTGTTGGTTCTTCATGATCTTCATCTTGGTATCTCGTGGTTTTCAGGCAAAGACTAGGAGCTGAATAATTGGGGCGAGTAAATTGTAAGACAAGTTCTTTATGGTAACCGAAGTCGTTGTAATTGTGGTCAAACCGGCCGTGCAACTGCTGGTTTGGATTTCCTGAAGAACGTATTGACTGTCAGCCGTCCGGTACGTGGATTAGGGTCTGGTGAGAAACCTTCAGCAACCACGCCGGAATGCAGAATTGAACCCCGGTAAATGAGCACGCGGTTGAATACCGCCGGATAAGAGGCGATGCATTCAAACTGCGGTGTGCTGCCATCAAAGTATTTCGGTGGCGGCGCTCCCATGAAGCGCGCTTCAGCGTTGATCGTATTCACGAAATCATGCACGTTGTTGTCAAGGATCATTTCGTAGCCTGTGCTGCGATGTCGGTAAAACGCGGTTCCACCGTGTTTTGGAGTGCACAAGTAATGCAATACTGCCAACCCATTCAGATGAGTGAAGTCTACATGTGGCACCCTTTGATTTGGACGAAGATCTTCCGGACGGGTTGTCATCAATGAAAAAGTGCAGGCTGTTATTTCCGGATCACAATTCCACTCGAAGACCTTGTGTACCAGTTCGCCCAGAAAATCATACAGACAATTTCCATATTCCCTGGGGGCGGGGCCGCGAATGCCCGGATAGTAACTGGCATCTGAGTGGTATGCGACTTGCGTTGCAGCATATTCCACCCAGAAGCCAGGTTCGGCCAGGAAGTCATCAATAACGACAACAGGTTGTCGTGAACTTCCTATGTAATCCACTTTGACATCAAAAGCGCCTTTTTGCGGAGCCTTCATTTTCAATTTGTTGTGTTTGCCAAATTGATCGCCAATAGTGTCGTCATTCCCCCTTTCTAATTTGTATTCAACTTGCAAGCCACCCCGTGTTTTTTGATCTCAACGCAATCAACGGTCTCAAACTTGTTGGCATTGCCTTCCAGGGGAATAAAGGCAACCAGTCCTTTCGGTTGCTGCGGACATTTGAATTCGACAACATAACGTTGTTTCAAGCTCTCCTTGCCAAGCACCTTAATCTGGTCGTAATTGTCAATTTTGCAATTGATATCCGTGTGTGCCAGATAGTCCTTGAACGTTTCAAGTGTTGGCGGCTTGATCACTGGTGTCATTTTGCAATCAAGACCTTTTTGTGCCGCATCAACACAGCTTATGGCAGTTGGCTTGATCGTACCCCCGGCCAATGGAGTTTGCAGAAGGTATCCCGTGCCATCATCGCAAGCAGCTTCGTCGTACTCAATCTTGTTTTTGTTATCCACGCCAAACCAGGCTAATTTTGAAATGCTGCACTGTGTACCAGCCTCGGCTAACAGCGTTTCTCCCATCTTTTTGATATCGCCGCCGCCATTCTCGGGTAACTGGCAATAGAAATCCGATTTGACGCCATTGGATTCATCATTGACTCGCAGTCCTTCTGCCGAAAAACAGGTGATTGCATTGGATTCCGCCGCAGACGGTGCATCAAGCTTGCCTGTTGTCTGCTTAAAACGTGCCTTGGCAATAACAAAGTAACCCATGTTGTTGGTGCAGGCAATTTCGTAGGTATTGGTTTGATATACCTTGCCGTGACCTTTATCGGTATTCTGACCAACCAGTTCGGCATTTTTAATCTGGCACGGAATGTTGAGTACGTTGAGGATTTCGCCTGCTCTTTTAATTACTACATCTTTTTCAGGTGCTTGCTTGATGTCTTTGCGGTTGAAAGCTCTGGCTGTATCCAGATAGTCGCCAAGTTGCTTCATCTGCTCCTGTATCGGCGCAGCACCGTTGTTTGCAGAAGAACCCCAGCCTGATGGTTCGCCCTGAGATTGAGCGCCCGGATTCGAAGGGGCTTGTGCGTAGACACACACTATACCGAATGTCAGATAAAGAACGCTTCCCAATAGCAGCTTTGGAAATTTCATGGTCTCCCCGCGAGTATTTATGGTGAATGACAGATGACGCAAGATTGTCATGCATCGTGAATGTTAACAACTGGTAATTTCTTCAGCCGGATGAATTGTCAGACAGAATAGTCATACCGGGGATTGCGGGAGGCAAAAAAACACTGTGATGCCATTTGCGGACGAGGAGTCGATCCACAGTTTGCCGCCGTGGCGATGCACAATGGCGGTTGCAATCAACAGGCCGATGCCAGCACCGGCAAATTCACTGCCTGACTGCAAACGGCGGAACAGGGCGAGCAGGGTTTGATCGGTGCCGAGATCAAAGCCCGTACCGTTGTTGCGAATGTGGAAAACAGGAGACGAGTTTGCAAAGCTGGCGCCAAATTCTATTTCCGGCGCGCTGGCGCTTTTTGCCAACGCAATGGCGTTGGCGAGCAGGTTGCTGATTGCAATTTCCAGCATTTGCGGATCGCCGACGATGCTGCTGGAGGCCGTAACATTCACGCTGATGCTGGTTCCAGGGTCGATCATGGCTTGCGCGAGCGCGCTGAATGTCGCGCCGATATCAATCCGTTGTGGCTGCAACGATTGACGATTGAGTGCGACGATGTGTTCCAGTTTTCCGATGATACCGCTTTGACGGGATGCAGCATTGCGGATGCGTTCCAGGTACTGCCGCGCGTGTGCCTGGTTGCCGGCATTGTTCCAGTCTGCCAGCAGCATGTCGGCGAAGCCGAGTATGGTCATGACGGGTGTGCGCAAATCATGGGTTGCGGTGTACAGCAGCAACTGCTGTTCCAGTTGCAACGCTTCTACCTGCGCACGCAAGGCTGTCAGTTCCGCATCGTTGTTCATGTCGGCCTTTTATTCTGTGCAACACATGGCATCATGCATGCAGTTAGTCAGGAAAAAGTGAAATGCCCAAAGCCAAAAAATCCGTATCGCGCGCCAACGCGTTAACGCAGTTGGGCCGCAACGTTTCGTTGCCTCAATCACCGGAACGGGCGGTGCTGGAGCGAGTGCCGAATCCGCATCCGTCACAGCACTATCTGGCACGCTTTACTGCGCCGGAGTTTACGTCATTGTGTCCCATCACCGGACAACCCGATTTCGCCTATTTGATGATTGATTATGTGCCGCATCGCTGGCTGATTGAAAGCAAATCGCTGAAATTGTATCTCGCCTCCTTTCGCAACCACGGCGCCTTTCACGAGGATTGCACTGTGGCGATAGGTATGAAGCTGGCGGGATTGATCAGGCCACGCTGGTTGCGCATCGGCGGTTACTGGTATCCGCGCGGCGGCATACCGATAGATGTGTTCTGGCAAACCGGCAAACCGCCGGTGAATGTATGGATACCGGAGCAGGGCGTTGCCCCTTATCGCGGCAGAGGCTGATTTTCTTGCCAGCGACACATCGCAACGGTATTCTTGCGCGCCTTTTCCGGCCGGTGCCGGTACCTTCATGATGAAGGGCGCGTAGCTCAGTGGTAGAGCACTACCTTGACATGGTAGGGGTCACAGGTTCGAACCCTGTCGCGCCCACCAATCTTTCTTTTTGTTTTACTTTTTCTTTGGATTGGCAAAGAAAAAGTAAATGACATCAGGGAGCGAGCCTGGCGAGCGCTTACTTTCCTTCGATATTGGTTTTCCCATCTTCCGCTTGACGTTTCAATTTGTTATACAAATTGAAACTTATTTCAGGGAAGTCGCGACGCGACTGCAAATCATGATCACCTACAGCTCTGATCGCTCTATCTCCGCCGAACAATTTATCGACGTACTCAACCGCTCGACATTGGGTGTGCGCCGTCCTGTGGATGATGTTCCGCGCATTGCTGACATGCTGAAGAACGCCAACCTCACATGCACCGCGTGGGATGGTGAAAAGCTGGTGGGTGTTGCGCGTTCAGTGACTGATTTTGCCTATTGTTGTTATCTTTCCGATCTCGCGGTGGATGAAGCCTACCAGCATCAGGGCATCGGCAAAGAGCTGATACGCCAGACGCAATTACGCTTGCATGAGCGCGCCAGCCTTATATTGCTGGCTGCGCCAAAAGCTGTTAATTACTATCCAAAAATTGGCTTCAACAAACATGAGTCTGCATGGATAATTGGTACTCGCACCGAATTGAAATAAAAGTGGCGCCATGAAAATTTGCCGCATGTTGCTGGTGTTATTGTCATGTTGCAGTGTGAATCTTCACGCCGCGACGCCTGATCATGTTGATCTCACCTGGATGTCCATCACCAATATGTATTTCGAAGTTGGTGATCAGCGAATACTCGCCGATGGTTACTTTACTCGCCTTCCCGAGAGCAATTTTTATGGCGGTGGTGGCGGTTACAAGAATACGCATGTGCCATTTCGTTCTGATGTTCTGGCAGTCAAACAAGTGATGTACGCGCTGGGCGGCAAGCATGCTGTCAACTTGCTGCTTACCGGACATAGTCATTTTGATCATTCGTTCGATACCGCCACGTGGTCATTGCTGACGCATGCGCGGATCATTGGTGCGCCGACGACCTGCCTTCAGGCACAGGCGCAGAAGATTCCGGCTGCGCGTTGTACCAGCGTGTATGGCGGAGAAAAATTTGAACTGGCGAAAGGCATTGCCATGTATGTGATTCGCTGGAATCACAGCGGCAATTCCAAAGACAATCCCGAACAACACGATCCTGTCGAACTGTCAGAGCCGCCGCATCCGGACTCGGCTGGCGCGCTGCTTGCGGGTGTTGCCGAGGACTTTCCCAATGGCGGCGGCAGTCGCGCATATCTGTTTGTTGTCGATGGAAAGCAGGGCCGCTTTAGCTGGTTGTTCACCGATTCCGCAGGTTTTGCGGATATTGATCAGCCTGTTGTGATCAATGGCGTGAACTATGGTGCGCCACTGGAAAACTTACGGCTTGCAATGAAATCAGCGGGCGTTGAAGCCGTTGATCTGTGGATTGCAACGGGTGGGGTTCCTGTAGCGCAACTCGTGTTGCCGATTGCCAGGCCAAAAGCATACCTGCCTGTGCATTGGGATGGCTTGTGGTATCCATTCCTGAAAGGTGTGCCATACAAATGGTCGGACCCCGAACTGGAGACCCTGCTCGCTGCGCAAGGCGTCAACTTGGTCAGGCCGCTGCAATACATGGACAAGTGGCGTCTGGATGTGAACGGTGTAAGCCTGGTTTCCAACGAAAAAATTAAAAAGCAGCTCGGGTTCGATCAGACCGGCCAGCCATGAGTGGCTAATGCCTGGATCGGTAATTCGGTCAATAATTGATCAGTTGATCACCACGACGGCCGCAAACTCTGGCGATATTGGCCGTTCTTCGCTATTGTCTCGCCCTGTTTTTCCGGACTTGAGAGCTTATGGCCATGAATTTCCTGGAGTTCGAGCAGCCCATTGCCGAACTCGAAGCCAAGATCGATGAATTGAAATTTGTCACCAACGACGCCGAAATCAGTCTGGCGGAAGAAATTGCGCGTCTGCGCGCCAAGAGCCGTGCGCTGACCATCAGCATTTTTGCCAATCTCACGCCGTGGCAGGTCACTCAACTTGCCCGGCATCCGCAGCGGCCGTATGCGCTGGATTACATCAACATGATCTTCACCGACTTCAACGAGCTGCATGGCGATCGCATGTATGCTGATGATGCCGCCATTGTTGGCGGCATCGCTCGTCTCGATGGCAAGCCCGTGATGGTGATTGGCCAGCAAAAAGGCCGCGATACCAAGGAGCGTGTGCGCCGCAACTATGGCATGCCCAAGCCCGAAGGCTATCGCAAGGCGCAACGCTTGATGCAACTGGCTGAAAAATTCCAGATGCCGTTGATCACGCTGATTGACACACCGGGGGCATATCCCGGCGTGGGTTCGGAAGAACGCGGGCAGAGTGAAGCCATTGCGCGCTGTCTATTCATCATGTCTGAACTCAAGGTGCCGACCATCAGTGTGGTGATTGGCGAAGGCGGCTCGGGCGGTGCGCTGGCCATTGGCGTATGCGATCGCTTGCTGATGCTGCAATTCAGTGTGTATTCGGTGATTTCCCCGGAAGGCTGCGCCTCCATCTTGTGGAAGAGCGCTGACAAGAAGGAACTTGCCGCCGACGCCATGGGACTCACCGCTGAACGTCTTGCCAAGCAGGATCTGGTTGACGAAGTGCTGAGAGAACCGCTGGGAGGCGCACATCGCGATCCGGTGGCAATGGCGGAGACTCTGAAGACCGGCATAACCCGTCATCTCAGCGATCTGGAACGTCATCCCATGGAAGAAGTGCTGGAGAAACGTTACAAACGTTTGCGCAGCTTTGGTGTATTCACCGAAAGCTGACCTGATTTTTCGGGCTGTCGTTCAGCCAGTGTGCAACTGCATGTCCGGATTCTCGCCACCACAACTGTCGTCACTGCTCGAACCTTTGCTCGACAAAGTTTCATCGCGACGACTATACGTTGCATTAAGTGGCGGGCTGGATTCAATGGTATTGCTGCATTCACTCGCCATGTTACGCACGGAAGCGCGTTGGTCGTTGCGGGCGGTTCATGTCAATCATCAATTGCAGGCATCAGCGGTAAGCTGGGCACAGCAATGTACGGACTGGTGTTCGCAATTGTCGGTGCCATGCAAAATACTCACGGTGCATGTCAATGACATCAAGCAACAGGGTCCGGAAGCCGCTGCGCGCAAAGCACGTTATGCAGCTTTGCAAGCAGAATTGCAGCCGGATGAAGTATTGCTGACTGCACATCACGCCGATGATCAGCTTGAAACCATCCTGATTGCCTTGATGCGCGGCGCCGGGCTCGATGGCCTTGCGGCGATGCCCGCGCTAACGCGTTTCGCTACAGGATGGCATGCGCGTCCCCTGCTCGAATTTACCCGCGATGAACTGCAAGTATGGGCAGCGCAGCAGGGGCTGCGGTACGTCACCGATCCCAGCAACGATCAAACGCGCTTTGACCGCAACTTCCTGCGTCACGAAGTGATTCCCCTGCTCAAGCAACGCTGGCCTGCGGCCGCAGAGGCCGGCGCGCGATCCGTCCGGCATCTGGGCGAAGCGCAATCATTGCTGGATGAATATGTCGCGCGTGATCTCACGACGACGAGCTTGGACAACACGCTGGATGTTGAACTTCTGCGTGGATGGTCTGCGGCGCGGCGACATGCTGTGATTCGTGGCTGGCTGCAAAACAATGGGGTGTTGATGCCATCCACCCGGGTGTTGCATTCGCTGGAACACGACATGCTGAACAGCGGGGATGATCGCGTTCCATGTTCGCGTTGGGGCATTCATGCGGTACATCGGTATCGTGGCCGCCTTTATCTGGAAAAAACGTACCAGCCTGAACAACTGGATGATTCGCTGCCGTGGAACTGGCAGCAACCACTGTCATTGCCATTTTATCTCGGCGCGTTGCGCATGACAGCCGGAGGTAGTCTGTCATCGGCACGGACGGCTGCGTTAAATGCCGCTGCATTGCCATCACAATTGAGGGTGGCTTTCCGCAGTGGTGGTGAGCGTATGCGGCTGCCGCAGGAATCTTTTCATCGTGAACTGAAAACATTGTTGCACGATAACGATGTGCTGCCGTGGTGGCGTGGCCGTATCCCGCTCATTTTTGCAGACGAGCAATTGGTGGCTGTCGGCCATTGGTGGGTGAGTGCGGACTTTGTCGCCAGTGACACACAATCCGCACGATATGTGCAGTGGGAGCACAATGACAGCGTGATCTTCTCCGTCAATTGAGCGTCGATTGAAGTTGCTGCCATCGCTATCCAGTGGCGGTTGCAACTTGTAGTTGCAACGCGGGAGGTAGCAGGTACACTGCCCACTTCCATTTGAAAACAGCATTACTCGGGGACCCGTACCAGTGACCGAGCCATCGCAAGCCGAAGTTCTAGAACAACGTGTTCTCGCCACATGGGGACTGCGTGAACCTCCCTTTGCCGACCTTGCGACGGATGCATTCTTTTTTCCCGGCGAACAGCACATCCGGGCGCTGGATTTCATGCGCCATGTCCTGTGTTCGCGCAGTACCGCAGGCGTGCTGACCGGTGATCCCGGCTCGGGCAAGAGCATGCTGGTCCGCAGTTTTCTGGCTGGACTGGATGATCGCGTGCTGGTGGCGCATGTGCAGCGGGCCGATCTGGAGCCGCGCGAGTTTCTCAATGAAATCCTGCAGCAATTCGGTTTACTGCTGGGTCAGGATGACCGTACCGACCGCCGTCTGCTGCTCAACCGCTATCTGACGCATCAGGTAGGCAGCGGGCGCATGTGTCTGCTCATCATCGAAAACGCGCAACGCATGAAACCCGCAGTGCTTGAAGAACTGCGATGGATTGGTTTGCTGGAAAGTGATGGTGCTCGCGCCGTCAAACTGTTGTTGCTGGGTGAATCAACGCTGCACCGGGTGATTGGTTCACCCAAATTGCAGGAAGTGGTACGCAATGATACGCCACGCATGCACATCAATGGATTGAGCGAGGACCAGCTTGCCGCCTATGTTGCACATCGGTTGCGCGTGAGTGGTGCAACCGATGCAGACCGGGTGGTGCCAGCCGCCTGCGTGCCGTTGCTCAAGCGTTTGTCGCGCGGTGCGCCGGGTGCGGTCAATCGTTTATGTGCCAAGGCATTGTGTGTTGCTGCGCAAGGCGGCGAGGTCACCGTGACCACCCAGTCTATTCTGCTCGCCGCAACACAGCTTGGTTTCGACACGTCATTTACCAGTCTTGGTACATCGTCGGCCGGTGACTCAGGCAAGAGCGAAGACGCAATGTTGCTGGTGTCCGTCAACGGTGGCGTTGACAACGTGGTCAATCTTAAAAGCCAGCGCATTCTCATCGGCCGCAGCGAATTTGCAGATGTGCAAATCAACAGCGCATTTGTCAGTCACTATCATGCCGTGCTGGTGCGTGAACCCAATC
Source organism: Steroidobacteraceae bacterium (assembly GCA_035548495.1). GTDB lineage: Bacteria > Pseudomonadota > Gammaproteobacteria > Steroidobacterales > Steroidobacteraceae > CAILZL01. Next base: position 52,399 of record DASZSV010000017.1, on the reverse strand, counting down.
AGGACTTGCTGATTGATCTGGGCAGTACCAATGGTGTGCTGGTCAACACCCAGCGGATATCACGGCGTCTGTTGCGGCATCGCGATCTTATACAGATTGGTCCGGCGCGCATCAGTTATCTCAATCCCGGTCAACTGGTTCCCACGGCGGCGGATGCATCCGAAACCATCAGCTTTGCGCGGCCCGGGGCGGTCAACGCTTCTCCTGACAATGAGCGCACGTTGTTTGCGTTTGGCCGCTTTGACGACGCCGGTTAAGTGACGCCACTGCGCGCGCTGCTGGTTCCGTTTCATTTCACCAGTCTGGTACTCATCACAACACTGGCATTGCTGCTGGCAGCCGCCATTCACTTCGATATTTCCGGATTTCTGTGGCTGGCGCCCGCGTTCATCATCACATCGTGGGTGTTCAAGTATGCGTTTGCCATGCTTGAGCATATTGCTGACGGCGAGTCGTATGCCCCGGTGGCTTCCATTGAAATGCTGAGTCCATTCGAGCAGCGGCCATTTGTGTTGTTGCTGGTGATGCTGGCCGCAGGTCAGGCGGCATGGCGGGCAGACAACGTCATTGCCTGGGTGCTTGTCGGACTATTGCTCGTGATTATACCTGCCTTCATCGGTCTGCTTGGCGCCACGCGACGCGTGACATTGTCGTTGAATCCGCTGGCCATTCTGCAAACCGTGCGTGGAATGGGCGCGTGGTACTTGCTGGTGTTGTTCGTCATTGCTGCAACTGTGGCGATGGTTATATGGGCAGTGCAATCCAACTGGTGGGTGTTCATTCTTTGCTGGCAGATTGGATTAAGTGTGTTGCTGGTGTTCAGCTTGATCGGTGGCACGATGTATTACCGCCGTATCGAGCTGGGACACGAACCGCGCATCAGTCCGGAACGGATGGCTGTCCACGTTCGCCGTGACCATGATCGTCGCCTCAAGCGCATGCTTGACGATATGTACAGTGCAGTCAGACTGGGTGATCTGGTGCGTGCCATGAATGGGCTGGAGCACTGGCTGTCCAGTGCGGATGAGGAGGCGATCGCACTGGATTGCCGGCACATCCACTCGACGATTCTTTCATGGGACGACGCAGACATGTTGACCGCGTCCAGCCGTGCATTGTTTGCGGCATTGGTGGTCGCCCATCATCCGCACATGCTTGAAGAACTGGTTGTGGCCACTTTGCAGGCACAACCCGGATTTACTTTCAAGTCAGAATCAGAACTGCTTCCGGCGGTGCATGCCTTGCAGGAAGCGGGTGGCAACAAACCCGCATTACAGTTGATGGAGAATTTCGTCAACGCTTTCCCGGCGCAAGTCACCACCGGAATTACCGCACTACGGCAGCGTCTTGAAGACGTTGCCCGGAAATTGACAGGTTAAAACTTGCCCGCCGTCCCGGCTGCCAGTAGAGTGTCGCGCCCTATGGCGTAAACCTTTGAGAGTGCAGGCGTGGCAGTCGCGAAACAACCGGCAACCAGCAATTCCGTAACTGATAACCAGTGGCAGGTTCACAAATTTGGCGGGTCCAGCGTGGCCGACGCGCAATGCATGGAACGAGTGGCCAACATACTGGAACAGGATGCGCATCCGAGAATGGCCGTGGTGCTTTCCGCATGTCGCGGTGTTACCGATGCCATGCTGAATCTGGTGGCTGCTGCGGAACGCCAGGAAAAGGCGGCTGCTGCACAGCTTGAAGCGGTGCGCCAGCGTCACATCACCATCGCGCAGACGTTGTTGAACGATGCAGATCGCGCCGATTACATTCAGTTTCTGGATAACGATTGCAGGGACATCGCCAGCATCCTGCACACCGTGTCGTTGATGCGCTCGGCATCACAGTCGGTGCGCGATCTGGTGGCGGGATTCGGTGAAATATGGTCAACGCGATTGTTCGTGCGCTACCTGCGCAGCCGTGGCAAGCGGCCCGGTGTGGTGGAATGGATTGATGCGCGCGATATTGTTGTGGTTGACTGGAATCCGCTGGGCCCTTCTGTTCGCTGGGAAGAATCGCGCGCCAACACCGCCAGACTGATTCAACATCAGGGTGCGGCTACCCTGATTGTCACCGGTTTCATTGCGCGCGACGTCAAAGGTCTGCAAACCACGCTTGGACGCAATGGCAGTGATTTTTCCGGTTCGATCTTTGGTGCGTTGCTCAATGCTTCCGGAATCATCATCTGGACCGATGTCGATGGTGTACTGAGTGCCGATCCGCGTCTGGTGCCCGATGCGACCGTGATTGATTCGCTGTCATACAACGAAGCGATGGAGCTGGCGTACTTCGGCGCCAAAGTGATTCATCCGCAAACCATGGCACCCGCCGTGGTACAGCAGATTCCCATCTGGATCCGCAACACATTTGCACCACAAAAAGCAGGCACACTGATTTGCGCCAAACCTGATTCGCCCTTGCTGGTGAAAGGCATCACCAGTTTCGACAAGATTGCACTCGTCAATGTGGAAGGCGCCGGCATGATTGGTGTGCCGGGTACCGCACACCGTTTGTTCGGTGCGCTGCGTGAACACGGCATCTCGGTAATACTGATTTCACAAGGCAGTTCGGAACATTCCATCTGTTTCGCCATCCCCGAAGCGGAAGCCGCCAAGGTTGAACACGTGGTGCGTGATGCCTTCGACAGTGAATTGCGCCAGGGCCAGATTCAACGTGTGGAAGTACAGCGTGACTGCAGCATCCTTGCAGTGGTGGGCGATGGCATGGCAGGTGCGCATGGTGTGGCTGGCAAGGTGTTCAACGCCCTGGGCAATGCCGGTGTCAGTGTGCGGGCAATTGCGCAGGGTGCATCGGAGCGCAACATCTCTGTGGTGATTGACGGCAAGCAATCCGCGCGTGCGCTGCGTTCAGTGCATTCCAGTTTTTATCTGTCGCCGAATACAGTGTCGATTGGTGTCATCGGTCCCGGACTGGTGGGTGGCGCCTTTCTCGATCAACTGGCATCGCAAGTCAAACGCCTCGCGCGCGATTTCCATATCGATTTGCGGGTGCGTGGTGTAATGAAATCGCAACGCATGCAACTGGTGGCCGGCGAACTGCCGTTGTCAAAATGGCGCGATGTGCTTGCCGATTCCACCAATGATGAAGCGGTCGATCTGAAAAAATTTGCTGAACACATTCATGCCAGTCATTTGCCGCATGCAGTGATTGTTGATTGCTCCGCAAGCGCTGAAGTGGCAAGTCACTATGCCGATTGGCTGGCTGCAGGCATTCACGTGGTGACACCCAACAAGAAAGCCAATAGCGGTACCTATAACTACTACCAGCAATTGCAAGCCGCACGCCGCAATGGTGGTACGCACTACCTTTATGAAGCCACCGTCGGTGCAGGATTGCCGGTGATTCAAACATTACGTGACTTGCGTGAAACCGGCGATGAGATCAAGTGCATCGAAGGCATTCTCTCCGGCACGCTGGCCTATCTGTTCAATGTCTATGATGGTTCGCGTCCATTCTCTGATGTGGTGCGTGAAGCCAAATCGAAAGGTTATACCGAACCTGATCCGCGCGATGATTTATCGGGTCTTGATTTCGCGCGCAAGGTGGTGATTCTGGGTCGCGAAATGGGCATGAATCTCGAGCTGTCGGATGTGGCGCTGGAATCACTGGTGCCTGAAGCATTGCACAAGTGCAGCGTGGATGAATATCTCAAGCGCTTGCCGGAATTCGACGCGCAGATGAGCAAGCGTGTGGAGGCCGCAAGCGCACGCAATCATGTATTGCGTTACGTGGGTTCGCTGGATGCAGCGACGCGCAAGGCCACGGTGGGAGTGATTGAACTGCCGAAGTCACACACCTTTGCCAACATTAATCTTACGGATAACGTCGTGCGTTTCAGCACCAGCCGGTACAATCAGAATCCACTGGTGGTGCAGGGCCCCGGTGCCGGTCCTGAAGTAACGGCCGCCGGTGTGTTTGCCGACCTGTTGAGAGTGTGTGCGTATCTCGGTGCGAAAATCTAAATGACCAACCAGAATTCAAATCGTATGTCTGCAACTGCATTCGCACCTGCGAGCGTCGGTAATGTTGCCGTGGGTTTCGATGTGCTCGGCTTGAGTGTGCAGGCGATCGGTGATCGTGTCATCGCGCGCCGTATTGATGAACCCGGTGTGCGCATTGCGGCCATCAACGGGCTGGTGCGCGATCTGCCGCTGGATGCCGAGAAAAATACCGCGGGCATGGCGGTGCTCAGCATTGTGCGTGAACATCAACTCAAGCACGGTATTGAGCTCACCATCGAAAAAGGCATTCCGCTCGGTTCCGGCCTGGGTGGTTCTGCTGCATCTGCGGTTGCGGCTGTTGTCGCCGCCAATGCCTTGTTGCCGCAACCCATGGACAAGCTGGCATTGCTGAAGCATGCGATGAAAGGTGAAGAAGTCGCCAGTGGTTCCGTGCATGTCGACAACATTGCGCCTTCCTTGTTTGGTGGTCTGGTGTTGACCGTTGGCATTGACAATCCCAACGTCAAACAAATTCCGGTACCTGACAATGTACGTTGCGTGCTGGTGCATCCACACATGACGTTGTCCACGCGTGAAGCACGTAAGATTCTCAAATCCACTGTGAATTTGTCGGATGTCATCTGGCAGACAGCGAATCTCGCCGGATTCCTGACCGGTTGTTTCACCAACGACCTGCGCTTGATTGGTGAATCACTTGAAGATGTGGTCATTGAACCGCAACGCCGCGTATTGATTCCCGGCTTTGATGCCGTCAAGCAGGCCGCAAAAGATGCGGGAGCGTTGGGTTGTTCCATTTCCGGTGCGGGTCCTACCGTATTTGCATGGTTGCCGGCAGGCAAAGCAGAGCAGGCGCGTGATGGCATGGTTGCCGCATTCAAGGCTGCGGGGTTGGGCAGTGATGCGTGGATATCGACGCTGGAACCGAACGGCGCACGACTGATAGATTGCACGCTTTGCAGCCAACTGGATTGAGCCTCAATGGTGTTGAGCGCAGCGGCGTCTGACCTTTCTGCATGATTTGCTTAAGTTGTGTTTATTGATTCTGAACATGTTATTTCACAGTACCCGTAATTCTGAACATCGTGTTGGATTGAGTGCCGCCATTGCACAGGGCATTGCACCTGATGGCGGTTTGTATGTTCCCGATTCGTTGCCGTCGTTCACGCCAGAAGATTTTGATGGCTTGAATGAACTGGCTGACATTGCGGTCAGGCTCATCCGGCCTTTTGCCGCCGGTGATGCCATTGAAGCGTCGTTGCAGGACATCTGTCGCGATGCATTCAATTTTCCTGCGCCACTGGTTGAACTGAATGGAACGCCCGGCCCTGCAAGCGTGCTGGAGCTGTTTCATGGTCCTACTTCTGCATTCAAGGATTTTGGCGCACGTTTTCTTGCAGCATCACTGGAGCGTATTCGCAACGGCAGCAAATCATCGAGGAAACTGAGCATTCTGGTGGCAACGTCGGGTGATACCGGCGGTGCAGTGGCGGCGGCGTTTTATCATCGTCCCTGGGTTGAAGTCGGAGTGCTGTATCCAAAAGGACTGGTGTCACAACGTCAGGCACAGCAACTGGCGTGCTGGGGCGACAACATTCATACCTTCCGTGTCAGCGGTTCATTCGATGAATGCCAGCGGATGGTGAAGGAAGCATTCCTTGATGCTGAACTGAACAAGACGCACGAACTGTCATCTGCCAACAGTATCAACGTTGGTCGTCTGTTGCCGCAGATGGTGTATTACGCGAAGAGTTCACTGGAACTGTGGCGGCGCACCGGCAAGCCGGCGAACTACATCATTCCCAGCGGCAACCTCGGTAACTCGATGGCGTGTATCTGGGCACGTGCAATGGGTTTACCCATTGGTGAAGTGATTCTTGCCACCAATGCCAATCGCACCATTCCGGATTTTCTTGATTCGGGTGAATGGCAGCCACGACAAAGCGTGGCAACGCTGGCATCAGCGATGGATGTGGGCAATCCCAGCAACATGGAGCGCCTGCGCGCACTGTATGACTTTGCGCAAATCAAGCAGCAGGTGAGCGCTGTGAGTGTGGATGACAACGCCATTCGTGCGCGCATCAGGAACGACGCACAGTCACTGAAGCAGATCTGGTGTCCGCATACAGCAACGGCGGCGGAAGTGTACTGGCATTTGCCGGCTGCGAAACAGCAGTCACACTGGGTGCTGGTGTCAACTGCTCATCCGGCGAAGTTCAATGACATTGTCGAGCCGTTGATCAATGCAGCGGTTCCCGTGCCGCCGGCGCTGGCAAAGCTGTTGTCATTGCCGCAACATCAGGTGGATATCGAACCGACGCTGGCTGCACTGAAGAAGCAGTTGCAAGGTGCGGCATGATCAATGTCGAGAACATCCCGTTGTGGATGTATGCGGTGGCTGGCGGCATTGCGTTGTTCGCTGTCATCATTTACTGGGCGGTTCGCGCTTATCTGCGCCGCCGTGTGCGTTTGTCCAATGAACAACGCATTGAGTCCATTGCGTATGAAGTGCTGCGCAATGTGCTGATCCCGAACGGCAACGGCGGGCAGATTCATCTCAACTATCTGTTGCTCACCGAACGTGGCCTGATGGTGGTGGACCTGTTTGATGTGCCCGGTTCACTGTTTGGCGGCGATCAGATGCAGCAATGGACTTCCATTGGGCGCAAGCGGCGTTTCCAGTTTTCCAATCCGCAGGGACTGTTGTATGACCGCATGGCCGCGGTGAAACTGCTGGCAGGCACCGTGCCTGTTGATGGCTGCCTGATTTTTACCACACGCGGTGTGTTTCCCAAGGGCAAGCCCAAGTATGTGGTGCGCATTGATGAACTGGGCAATTACTATCCCATTATTGATCGTTCACGCGGCAATGTGTTTGGCGCCTTCAATGATGTGTGGAACAACATCAAGGCGCATGCACAGGAGAATACGCGGTTCTGATCCGATGATTTGCTTGTCCCTATCGCCATGCAAACAGTCGTTGCGCATTTTCCGTGGTCGCCTTGGCCACCGCCGCTTCTGATTCCCCGCGACACACGGCAAGCCGCCTCAGAACTTCGGTGAGGTACATGGGTTCGTTGCGATGCGATGCGGGCCGTGGTTTTATCGTGCGCGGAATGAGATAGGGCGCATCAGTTTCAATCAATAACCGTTCCAGCGGAATGTGTTTCACCGCTTCGCGCAATGCCTGACCGCGGCGTTCATCGCAAATCCAGCCGGTGATGCCCACGTACAAATCCATTTCAATATATGTTTTGACCTGCCCGGTATTGCCGGTAAAGCAATGCGCCACTGCACCGCTCAACTTCGGCCGGTATTCGCGCAGGATGCTGACAAATTGCTCATGAGCATCGCGCTCGTGCAGAAAGACAGGTTTGCCAATGTCCACTGCGCAGTCCAGTTGCCAGCGGAACACCCGTTCCTGATCTTCATGCGGCGAGAAATTGCGGAAGTAATCCAGACCGCATTCGCCAATGGCCAGTACTTCGGGTTGTTTCATCAACGTCAGCAAGGTCGATTGATCTTCGGCAGTGACATCCCTGGCATGATGCGGATGCACGCCCGCAGTTGAACGTAATACCTCCGGATGCTGTTTCACCAGTGCCAGCGCTTTGCGGCTGTGAGCTGCATCGCTGCCGGTGATCAACATGTGTCTGATACCTGCGGTTGCCGCACGCATCAACACCGCATCGCGGTCGGTATCAAAGCTGTCGTGCGTCAGGTTAAGTCCAATATCAATCAATTCAACTGCGCTCATCGCGGCCAACCGTATTGTGCATGTCAAGAAGGGCATTGTAATCGCAACGCGAGTGAGTAATGATCGCGTTGTTGCGAATTGATGCGGGTATATCTTGATCGACAGGTTGCGAAAATATGCTGTCCTGCTGGTGGTGAGCGGTCTTTGCTGGGTGTGCAGCACCGCGATCGCGCAGTCGTCCCGTGAAGAATTGAGCGATCTGGCCGGACGCATCGAGTATGCGTTTTATTCGCATGACAAGCCGTCGTTGCAACAGGCGCTGGAGGCGCTGCAAAAAGCCGACGTCGATGATGCGCACCGCGCAGAACAGCTCAATTCATTGGATTATGGACGCTGGAAACTCGCGCAGTTGTATGCGGATGACAAGATGCACGGTGAAGCGGGTGAACTTGCCGAACAGTGCACCGGCACGGTGGACATCAAGGCGTTCAGCAAAAAGGCAAAGGCAGAACATGAGGCGTTGCTGGCCGCCTGCTATGAAGTGCTGGCTGAAGTGCGTTTTGTGCGCACCCTGTGGTATCGCAACGCAGTGGATGATCATCTGCAGCAGGCTGCAAAGTACGATTCCGGCAACCTGCAAGTGCTGTTTGCTGATGCCTGGATCAGGGCGCATCACGATCCCAATGAACCGGCGACTTATGCAGCGCTGAAAAAATCGGTGGCCGCGTTTGCCGACAATGCGGGCCGCTTGCAGGATACCGGTTGGGGATATGCAGAAGCGCTCTACCTGCTGGGCAAGGCCGAATTGTCACGTCATGACAATCTCGCCGCGCGCAATGCGCTGGAACGGGCGCTGGTGATTGCGCCTGACTATGCAGCCGCACAGACATCATTGAAACAACTGACAGTCAGATAACAATGAATCAGGTCATTGGCAAGACATCACCTCAGCTTTCGTTGTTCTCAACCGAAGAAGATCCGCGGGCATGGAATGTGCGCATCAGCAAGCGTGCACGGCGGTTGTCGGTGCGTGTGTATCCGGCGGGCCGTGTCGAGGTGGTGGTGCCACGCAGCACCACCGCGTGGAAGGTGCAGCAGTTTGTCAGCCGTCATCGCGAATGGATTGAAGAACGGGTGCGCGAATCGTCGGCGAATCAAATCACATCACATCCTCCACAGGAAATTCTGCTGCCCGCCATTGAGCGACAGGTGCAGGTCGACGGCATTCCGTCGTTGCAAAGCGTACGCGTGCGGAAAATGAACGAACGGCATATTCAATTGCATGGCGCGCTGGATGCGCCTGCACAGTGGTCACGGGTATTGAATCGCTGGCTGGTCAGTGTTGCCGAGCAGGAGTTTTCCGTGCGCTTGCAACAGCTGGCAGTGGCGTATGGGTTTAACTATGAACGCGTGCAGATTCGCCGCCAGCGTACGCGCTGGGGAAGCTGCTCATCGCGCGGCACCATCAGCCTGAATGTCTGTGCGTTGTTTCTGCGGCCGGAAGTGCTGCGTTACCTGATGATCCATGAACTCAGTCATACCAAGCAGATGAATCATTCACGCAAGTTCTGGAAGCTGGTAGCCAGTTGCGAACCCAACTATCGCGAACTGGATCGTGAGCTGACTGCGGCGTGGCGGCACGTTCCACCCTGGGTTTTTGCGGGGTAACGTGATGGCTGCTGCAGATACGCCTGACGAATTCATGCCGCACACGACAGTGGATGTCAGCAATGAACCCATTCATTGGGACCTCGGCACCTCGCTCAGTTACAGCGAATACCTCGGACTCGACAAGGTGCTCACTGCACAGAAACCATTGACCTTTGAACATGACGAGATGATGTTCATCATCCTCCATCATTGCATGGAACTGTGGATGAAGCTGTGCATCCACGAACTCGGCGCTGCCATCAATCATATCCAGCGTGATGAACTCGGTCCGGTGTTCAAGATGCTGCTGCGTGTGGCGCGCGTTCAGGTGCAGATGGCGCAATCATGGGACGTGCTTGCGACCATGACGCCGATGGATTATTCCGCCTTCCGCAATTCATTGGGCAAGGCATCCGGGTTTCAGTCGTTTCAGTATCGCACGCTGGAATTTCTGATCGGCAACAAGAATGCCAGCATGGTGGAAGTATTCCGGCGCGAGCCCGAATCATATGCAGCATTGATGCGTACCCTGAATACGCCAAGCATTTATGATGAATCATTGCGCCTGCTCAGCCGCCGCGGTTTTGGTATTCCCGGTGATTATCTTGATCGTGACTGGTCGAAGCCATATCAGGCAAGCAAGCAAGTTGCCGCTGCATGGCTGGCCGTGTATCACACCAAGGAAGAGAACTGGGATTTGTATGAGCTTGCCGAAAAACTCGTCGATCTCGATCATCGCTTCCAGACCTGGCGCTTCAGTCACATGAAGACCGTTGAACGCATCATCGGCTACAAGCGTGGTACCGGTGGCAGCAGCGGTGTCGGGTATTTATCCAAGGCGCTGGAGTTGCGATTCTTTCCTGAGTTGTGGTCGGTAAGAACGTCGATGTAGCTGTAACGGTTTTCTTCAATTCGTTCACTCGAGCTTACCGAAGTGTTCTTGAAGAAATGAAGCGTGCTTCACCATGCTCCGCATGAACGGAAAGTGTTTTAAGCAGGCGTTCTTATCAGCAGTCTGAGCTGAGTGTTATTCAGCGTTACTCATTCTGGAATGTTGTTCGCTTTCATCACTGCAGGCCGCGCAGCGAATACATGCAATGCGCGCAGCACGTGCGGGAAGTCATTTATGCACACCAGATCGCCTGCTTCATAGAAGCCGATCAGATTGCCTACCCACGGAAAAATCGCCATGTCGGCAATGGTATATTCATCGCCCATCATCCATTGACGGATCGCCAGCCGGTCATTGACTACAGCAAGCAATCTCCTTGATTCGTTGACATAGCGATCACGAGGACGCTTGTCTTCAAAATTCTTTCCCGCGTATTTGTGAAAGAAACCCACTTGCCCAAACATGGGACCGATGCCGCTCATCTGGAACATCAACCATTGAATGGTTTCATATCGCAATGAAGATTGACGGGGAAGAAACTTGCCGGTTTTTTCCGCGAGGTAAATCAGGATCGCGCCGGATTCAAACAATGGCAAGGGCCTGCCATCCGGACCATCGGGATCAAGGATGGCAGGTATTTTTCCGTTGGGATTGAGCGAAAGAAATTCCGGTGAGTGCTGATCATCCTGATCAAAACGGATGCGATGTGCTTCGTAGGGTAACCCGGTTTCTTCCAGCATGACGGAGACCTTGATCCCGTTGGGCGTCGGCAGTGAATACAACTGAAGCCGGTCTGGATATTTGGCGGGCCATTTGTGAGCAATGGGAAATTGCGAAAGATCGGTCATCGATGCTCCGTCAACAAGCAGGCACACACCGGTTACAACGCATCAACCACTCAACGTTGCATGAACCGCAAATTAATGCGAGAAATGCTCGCTAACGCAAATCAAATCTCGCTGCGTTTACATCTTTGTATCCTGCGGCGCGAACAGTGTTGGCAACCTGATCAACCATGGGGTCATCTTTTGTGGCCGGTGGATCGGCGCCGGTGTAGGATACATCAATGTGGCGCTTGAGGCTGACCTTCATGGTGTCGCGCAAGTATGCGCCCACCGTTTCGCAATCAAGCTTGTTGTTGTTGATGCTGCACGAGTGGGTTGAAGGATAGACCGCGACGGTGACAGGCTCGTATCTGGACATGTCGCAACCAGCCAGCAGCAATGCAATCACAGGTATCAAGACATGGCGTGTGCCGTTCATGATCTTTGACCTCTTGATGCGTTACCAGTATTCTGTAGATGACAATCTCTGCAAATGCGATACCGGTGCTCTGGTTATCGTCAGGCCTGCGGGCTACTTTAACCACGTGGGAGTTTCACGTCACCACAAACTGTCAACTGCTTATGCAATCACTGCACTGCAAGATTGCATTGATACCCTTCAATCCGGTGTTCTCAGCAAATCATTCAGCGACGTCTTGGCACGTGTTTGTGCATCAACGCGTTTGACGATCACGGCGCAGTACAAGCTGTACTTGCCATCTTTCGAAGGCAGATTGCCGGATACCACGACGGAACCGGCAGGTACTCTGCCCTGCAAAACTTCTCCCGTCGCTCGGTCATAAATTTTGGTGCTTTGACCGATGAACACGCCCATGGAAATCACCGAGCCTTCTTCAACGATGACGCCTTCGACAATTTCAGAACGGGCGCCGATAAAGCAATTGTCTTCAATGATGGTGGGACTGGCCTGCAAAGGCTCCAGTACACCACCGATGCCAACGCCACCGGAGAGATGCACATTTTTGCCGATCTGTGCGCACGAACCTACAGTGGCCCAGGTATCAACCATGGTGCTTTCACCGACATAAGCGCCAATGTTGACATACGAAGGCATGAGAATGGCGTTGGGTGCAATGTATGCGCCACGCCGCGCAAATGCGGGCGGCACGACACGCACACCTTCGGATGCAAAGCGCGCAGCATCATAATCGGCATACTTTGCAGGCACCTTGTCATAGTACTGTGTAACACCGGATTGCATGGGCGTGTTGTCATTCAAACGGAATGACAGCAGCACGGCCTTCTTCAGCCATTCATTGACCCGCCATTGGCCATCGACTTTTTCCGCAACACGCGCCTTGCCCTGATCGAGAAGGTTCAGTGCTTCATCAACAGCGTTGCGCACATCGGCAGGTGCATTCTTTGGAGAGAAGCCGGTGCGTTGTTCGAAGGCGTCAGTAATCAGGGAGGCGAGGGCAGCGGTGTCAGTCATGGTGAGTCCGAAATAAAAATGAATGCGTTAACGTGGTGGATATCTGAAACCAATCGAATTATCCGCAGCATCATTCCCGCGAAGGCGGGAATCCAGTTAGACAATTTCTTTCATACGCCTTGATAATCGGTCAAAGGCAATCAGAAGTTATATTACTGGATTCCCGCCTTCGCGGGAATGATGCAGTGGTAACACTTGACCTCAGTGTTGCCTGATGTGCTGCAAGCAGAACAACTCTGAAACGTCTACAAACTTGCAACGTAATTGCGAATTCTTTCCGCTGCATGATGACATTCGTCAAGCGTTGCAACCAGTGAGATGCGCAAACGTCCCTTGCCGGGGTCGCCATGCGGTGTGGCGCGCGATAGATAACTGCCGGGCAATACCATCACATGCTGTTGTTCGAACAGCTCACGGGTAAACACTTCATCATCGTGCACGCGCGGCCACAGATAAAAACCGGCGGCAGGTGCGTCCACCTCCATCACTGGTTTGAGAACGGGCAATACGGTTGCAAATTTTTGTTGATACAGCCAGCGATTCTCGATCACATGTGTTTCATCCTGCCACGCCAGTTTGCTGACAGCCTGCGTCGGCAATGGCATCGCACAACCATGATAGGTGCGATACAGCAGAAATGACTTGAGAATCTGCGCATCGCCCGCGACAAAACCGGACCGCAGCCCCGGCACACTGGAACGTTTGGAAAGACTGTGAAATACCACGCAACGCTTGAATGCCGTGTTGCCCATGGCGGTCGCGGCTTCGAGCAGGCCAACCGGTGGTTGTGATTCATCCAGATAAATTTCCGAATAACATTCATCGGAAGCAATGATGAAGTTGTACTGCTCCGCCAGTTGCAAGGCGCGTTTCAGGTAATCCATCGACATCACTGCGCCGGTGGGATTGCCCGGCGAACACAGGAACAGCAATTGGCAGCGGTTCCATGTGTCGACACTGACGCTTTCAAGGTCGGGAAGGAAATCATTTTCTGCGGTGGTGTTGAGGAACACGGGTTCGGCATCCGCCAGCAATGTTGCGCCTTCATAGATCTGATAGAAAGGATTGGGCATCAGCACCGCAGGCTTGTGATGTACTGAACGATCAATCACGGCCTGCACAAAGGCAAACAGGGCTTCACGTGTGCCGGTCACGGGAATCACCATTGTCTCCATGTTCACTGCATCGGCGGGCAGATGAAAGCGCCGTGTCAGCCACACTGCAATGGCCTGACGCAATTCCGGTGTGCCGATGGTCAATGGATAGTTGCCCAGTCCCTGCAAATTTTCCATCAGGGCTTGCGCGACAAATGCCGGTGCAGGATGACGTGGCTCGCCGATCTGCAGACCGATCAGCTTTTTGTCCGCCGGTGGTTTGCTGTTTGCGAGCAGTGCACGCAGACGTTCAAATGGATAAGGTTTTAACAGGGCAAGACTTGGATTCATGGACAATGCGACGATCAAGCTGCTTTCTGGTCAAGCGCAGTTATCAGCTCTGCTTGCAGTGCATCGCGTGCCTGCACAGTCAGCGGCTGGCCAAACTTGTCAGTAACGTAGAATACGTCTTCGGCGCGTTCACCCACGGTCACGATCTTGGCATCGTGCAAGTACACTTGCTGATCCATGAATACCTTGCCGATTTCCGACAGCAGGCCCGGACGGTCACCGGCAATCAATTCAAGAATGGTGCGTTTGTTCACCGGATCATCGTTGAAATTGATTTGTGTTGCCGTGGTGAACTGGCGCACCTGGCGATTGGCACGGCGTGTGACCGCAGGCAACGAAAGATCCTTGCTGCCGAGCACGGTGCTGAGTTCATTCTCAATGTCATGAATGCGTGCCAGATCGCTGAGTTCCTTGTTGGTGTCTTCCAGTACGTGATAGGTGTTGAGCGAATGATTGTCCGATGTCGGAATGATGCGTGCATCAACGATGTTGATGCCCATCTGGTCGAGCAAGGCGGTGGTTCGCGCAAAACTGAAGCGGCGTTGCAAAGCATAGGTGAGTACGGCAGTGCCACCACGTCCCGGAATCTGGCGAATGGATACCAATGGTGTGTCGTCGTCTTCATCCTGTTTTGACAACAACTCGGTGTGCCATGCAATTTCGTTGGCGGTGAAGCGCACGAAATAAATCTCGGGAAAACGTTTCCAGATTTTTTCCATCAATTCTTCGCTGATGCCGCTGGCCAGCAGCCGTTCACGCGCGGCGGATTTGGTTTCGGAAATCAGTTCGTCCTTGTCAATCATGTTTTCCAGACCGCGGCGCAAGGCGCGCTTCACACGCTCGTAGAATTCAGCGAACAGTGATGCCTTCCAGTTGTTCCACAATTTCGGATTGGTGCCGCGCACATCCGATACGGTCAGCACATACAGATAATCCAGATGCATCTGGTCGCCGACCAATTGGGCAAAGTCGTTGACCACCTGTGGATCGCTGATGTCTTTTTTCTGTGCGGTGACGGAAAATACCAGATGGTTGCGCACCAGCCACGACACCATGCGCGCGTCGTAACGCGACATGCCTTGTTCAACGCAGAAAGTTTCAGAATCCACTCCACCAAGTTCGGAGTGATCGCCGCCGCGACCCTTGGCAATGTCATGAAACAGTGCACTGAGATAGGCAATCTCCGGCTTCGGCAGCGCCTGCATGATGCGCGACAGTTCCGGCAGTTCATGATTGTACTTGGGCATGGCCAGCCGGCGCAGGTTGCTCAGCACAAACAGCGTGTGTGCATCCACGGTGTAGACATGAAACAAGTCGTATTGCATGCGGCCAACGATGCGCCCAAACGCGGGAATGTAACGGCCCAGTACGCCATAGGTGTTCATGCGGCGCAATTCATGCGTGACGCCCACCGGTGCATGCAGAATTTCCATGAACAGACGGTGGTTGCGCGGATGCTGGCGGAATTCATCGTCGATCAGCCACAGGTGTCGTGTGATCTGGCGAATGGTGGAAGCACGCACGCCGCGCAGTTCAGGATGCTGTTGCAGGACGACAAACAGTTCCAGCAATGCCGATGGATAACGTTCAAACACATCATCGCTGGTGATCTCGAGATATTCATTGCGAATCTGGAAGCGCGGATTCACCGGAACCGGCGGCACATTCGGATCACTGAGAATGGCTTCGCGGAACAATTGCAGCAGCATTTCGTTGAGCAGCGAAATCTCCATCGCATTGCGATAATAGCGCTGCATGAACTGTTCAACCGCCAGTGTGTAGCTGGCATCTTCATAATCAAACATCTTGGCGAGCTTGATCTGGTAGTCGAACAGGATGCGGTCTTCGCGGCGGCCGGTCAGCAAGTGCAAAGAGAAACGCACTCGCCACAAAAATGCCTGCGCTGCTTTCAGGCGCCGCAATTCAGCGCGCGTGAGAAAGCCATGTGTCACGAGTTCATCGAGTGAATCCGCACCGAAATGCCGCTTCGCCACCCAGCCAATGGTTTGAATGTCGCGCAGGCCGCCGGGACTCGACTTCACATTGGGTTCAAGATTGTAGGCGGTGTCGAAATAACGATGATGCCGCGCAGTCTGTTCCGCAACTTTTGCTTCAAAGAATTCCTTGATGGGCCAGACGCGTTCCGGTGACAGCGCACGGCGCATCGCATCGAGCAATGCTTCGGGACCGGCAAGCAGGCGCGATTCGATCAGTGTGGTAGCAACACTGACGTCGGCAGCGCTTTCCTGCTGGCATTCATCAATGGTGCGCACACTGTGACCGACTTCAAGACCGATGTCCCACATGAATGTGAGAAAGCCTTCCAGCGCCGGTTGCCATGAGGTGTCTTCGCTCTTCGGCAGCAGAATCATCACATCAATGTCGGAACACAGGTTGAGTTCACCGCGGCCGTAGCCACCGACCGCAATCAATGCCAGTTCCCTGTACTGGTCGCCGACATGCAGTTGCCAGGCAGTACGCAACAGTACATCCACCAGCCGTGCGCGGTCGCGCACCAGCACTTCGACAGATTCTTCTTCGGTAATGCGTTGCTTCAGCCGGTTATCGCCATCAATCAATAATTGACGGAATGCGGCTACATCGCGCTGGCGGGTACTGAGTTCATTCGTGACGGTGACAAGATAGTCCCAGGCTGGGTCTTCAGCCTCTCTCACCGAGGTTTCAAAGTCTTCATCATTCAGAATGCGCATGAGGTCGGGCCAGTGGTCAGTTCGCGGCGGAATGGTGTAGTGCAGAAAGATGCAGGATGCGAATGATGCCACACACGCATCAGGCAAGTGGCTGAAAATGCCGTTTCAAACGGCCTGCTGATGTTGCTGTTCCTGCCGGCGTTCTGCTGCGCCCAGCGTCAGCACTTCATAACCATGATCTGTGACCAGCACTGTGTGCTCAAACTGCGCGGACAGCGAATGATCCTTGGTGATGACAGTCCAGCCATCAGGTAACAACTGCACGTGCCGCTTGCCCATGTTGACCATGGGCTCAACGGTGATGGTCATGCCGGCTTGCAATTCCATGCCGGTACCGGGTTCGCCGTAATGCAGTACCTGCGGGTCTTCGTGAAATATGCGTCCTGTGCCGTGACCACAGTATTCGCGGACCACCGAATAGTGCTGCGACTCAACATAGCGTTGAATGGCTGCACCGATATCGCCCAGATGCGCGCCCGCGCGAATCTGTCGAATGCCCTGCCACATGGCTTCGTATGTCACATCGATCAGGCGTTGCGCCGCGGGCGTGATCTTGCCCACCGCGAAGGTGCGGCTGGCATCGCCATGCCAGCCATCCGCAATGGGGGTGACATCCACGTTGACGATGTCTCCCTGTTTCAATTTCTTGTCGGAGGGGATGCCATGACACACCACATGGTTGACCGAAGTGCAGATCGAGCGCGGAAAGCCCCGGTAATTCAGCGGTGCAGGCACGGTCTTTTGCACGTCGATCATGTATTGATGACACAGTGCGTTGAGTTCATCGGTGGTGATGCCGGGCTGAACATGCGGCGCAATGAAATCAAGCAAATCTGCGGCCATGCGTCCGGCGCGGCGCATCTTTTCCTGTTCGTCGGGGGTTTTGATGGTCACTTTCATGCGGTAAATATGGGGTCGTCGGGCTGGTTACGCAACAATTTCCGCCTACGTTTGCATTAAAGGTTTGGCGGGTCAAGCAAGCTGTGATATAAAGCGCGCGCTTTTTTCCAGAGTCCTTGTGAATGCGACTGCGCCTGCGTTCCTGCCCGGCTCATTGCTTTCAGGATGCGCTCTGGAAATCAGGCAATTTACTTGATTTTTAATCCTCACACGTATCGACACTTGTGGCCGGGTGCCTTGCATAGCAGGGTTGTCACAAGGGATGCGTGGTGGCTCAACCCCTAATTGGAGAATTGCGATGCCCAGCGTGTCCATGCGACAGATGCTGGAAGCGGGTGTTCATTTCGGACACCAAACCCGCTTCTGGAACCCCAAGATGGCTCCTTACATCTTTGGCGAACGTAACCGTATTCATATTGTTAATCTCGAAAAGACACTGCCCATGTTCAACGATGCGGCAGCCTTTGTCCGCCAGATGGTCACTGACGGCGGCAAGGTGATGTTTGTTGGTACCAAGCGCTCTGCCCGCGAAGCCATCAAGCAGGAAGCCGAGCGTTGCAAGATGCCCTTTGTCAGCCATCGCTGGCTGGGCGGCATGCTCACCAATTTCAAGACCGTGCGTCAGTCCATCAAACGCTTGATGGAGCTGGACGAAATGGCCGCTAATGGTACCCTGGAACAGCACAGCAAGCGTGAAGCGCAAATGTTGCGCCGTGAACAGGAAAAACTGCAACGCAGTCTGGGCGGCATCAAGGACATGGATTCCCTTCCGGATGCGCTGTTCATCATTGACGTGGGCCACGAACACATTGCCATTCATGAGGCACGCAAGCTGGGCATTCCCGTCGTCGCGGTGGTCGATACCAACTGTTCGCCTGATGGTGTGGACTACATTATCCCGGGCAATGACGATGCGATGCGCGCCATTCAACTGTATTCCACCGGCATTGCCGATGCCGTGCTGGAAGGCAAATCCGCCATGCCTGAAGTGCCCGCCGGTGAAGATGAATTCGTCGAACTGGACGAGGAAGGCAAGCCCCGCACCAAGGCAGCGCCGCGCCGCAAGCCGGTTGCAGCGAAGAAGAAAACCGCTGGACGCAAGCGTGCAACGGTGGACAAAGCCATGGTGGAAGGTGAAGTTGCCGTTCCTGTGGTCGCAGCGCTGGATGACCTGGATGATGAGCGTGAAGCCGCTGGTTCCCGTCGTCGTCCGGCCAAGCGCGGCAAGGGCAGTGATGGCGAAGTGGAAGCGTAATTGCACCGGTGGGGTAAAGCGTGATGATGCAATTGCGTATTGCAGTGATTGCGTCTTCGCCTGCTGATTCTGCCCTGTCCGATAGTTGAACATTGTTTGCAAAGGCCCCGCCGCGGGCCTCGTGGAGTAGAGAAATGGCTGTAACCGCAGAAGCTGTAAAAACGCTACGTGAGCGTACCGGCGCCGGCATGATGGAATGCAAGAAGGCGCTGACCGAAACCAACGGCGATCTTGAAGCCGCGGCAGAAATGATGCGCAAGGCAGGTCTTGCGAAGGCTGACAAGAAAGCCAGCCGTATTGCTGCCGAAGGTGTCATCGTCATTGAACGCAGTGCCGATGGCAAGCGAGCCGCACTGGTGGAAGTCAATTGCGAAACCGATTTTGTGGCACGCGAACAGGATTTCCAGGCCTTTGCCGCCAACGTTGCCAAGGTCGTGCTCGCCACCGGCAACAGCTCACTGGAAGCGGTATCTGCCGCCAAGCTGGCCGATGGCAACAGCGTTGAAGAAACCCGCCGTGCCCTGATCGCCAAGATTGGCGAAAACATCACGGTACGTCGCGCAGCCTTGCTGGATGCGCCCGCGGTGATTGGCGCCTACCTGCATGGCACGCGCATTGGTGCGCTGGTTGCCCTCAAGTCTGGTGATGAAGCCGCAGCGAAGGACATTGCGATGCATGTAGCGGCCATCAACCCGCCGTACATGACCGCAGCCGAAGTGCCTGCTGAGTTGCAGGCCAAGGAAAAGGAAATCCAGCTGGAACAGATGAAAAATGATCCGAAGAATGCCGGCAAGCCGCAGGAGATGCTGGCCAAGATCATCGACGGCAAGCTGCGCAAGTGGATCAATGAAATTACCCTGCTGGGACAGCCCTTTGTCAAAGACGACAAGCAGTCTGTGGAGCAGTATCTGAAACAGGCAAAGGCCGAAGTCGCCGCTTTCCTGCGCTTTGAAGTGGGCGCGGGCATCGAAAAAAAGACCGAGGACTTTGCCGCCGAAGTGATGAAGCAGGCGTTTGGTGAAGACGCTGCGAAGGGCGATCCCAAAAAAGCACACTGATGTGCAGCCAGTATCACCAATTTGAACCCCGCCGCGTGCGGGGTTCTTTATAATTGCCGGAAATCGGACCTACAAGCGCTTCAGATACAACAGGAACATCGTTCATGCCGACCACGCCCGCTTCTGCAACCGCCACTGTTGGCAACAAGACCGGCAATGGCAAGCTGTCGCGAATCTTGCTGAAACTGTCGGGTGAGGCATTGATGGGCAATGGCGATTACGGCATCGATCCAGCCATGCTGAAACGCGTGGCGTCCGAAATTCGCGAAGTCACCCATCTGGGTGTGCAGGTTGCCGTGGTAATCGGCGGCGGCAACATTTTCCGCGGCGCAGGCCTGGCGCGTGCCGGCATGGACCGCGTTACCGGCGATCACATGGGCATGCTGGCCACGGTAATCAACTCGCTGGCGCTGCAGGATGCGCTTGAATCCATGGGTGGCTTTGCCCGCGTGATGTCGGCGGTACGCATCAACGAAGTGTGTGAAGAGTACATTCGCCGCCGCGCAGTGCGTCATCTGGAGAAAGGCCGTGTGACAATTTTTGCGGCCGGCACCGGCAATCCATTCTTTACCACCGATACAGCAGCCAGTCTGCGCGCCATTGAAATCAATGCGGATGTGTTGCTCAAGGCCACCAAGGTTAACGGCATTTACACTGCGGATCCGAAAAAAGATCCAACTGCAAAGCGTTACGAGAAACTCACTTTCGAGAAAGTATTGACTGACCGCCTTGCCGTGATGGATGCCACTGCCATTGTGATGTGCCGTGAAAACGATTTGCCATTGCGGGTATTCGATCTAACGGTGCCGGGTGAATTGCTGCGTATCGTGCGCGGCGAGGATGTGGGCACGCTCGTGACCAATTCCGCCTGATTTGTTTCCGATAATTTCAAAGCCGGAGTAACCATGCTTGAAGATATCAAAAAAGATGCCGCAGAACGCATGCAGAAATGTGTGCTGGCGTTGAAGAACGAACTGAAAAAGATGCGCACGGGCCGTGCACATCCGGCGCTGCTGGAACATCTGAAAGTGGATTACTACGGCACCGATACACCCTTGCAGCAAGTGGCGCGCATCACCGTGGAAGACGCTCGCACGCTGGTGATCACGCCGTTCGACAAGAGCATGGTGCAGCCCATCGAAAAATGCATCATGAAATCCGATCTCGGCCTGATGCCGAATACCGCAGGCACCGTCATTCGTGTACCGATGCCGGCGCTGACAGAAGAGCGCCGCCGCGACATGGCCAAGGTTGTGCGTCACGAAGCGGAGAATGGCCGCGTTGCCGTGCGCAATGTACGCCGCGATGTGATGAACGAGCTGAAAGACATGGTGAAGGAAAAGCTGGTGTCGCAGGATGAGGAACGCCGTGCGCAGGATGAGATTCAGAAGCTCACCGACAAATACATCGCCGAGATTGAACAGGCGACAGCGGAAAAAGAAAAAGAAGTGATGCAGATCTGAACTGCGTTCACGGCATCATTCAACTTCAACTGCTACCGGCTGATTCGTGTTTAACAGCAAGCGTAATGAACCCCGTTTTGCCGTGCTGCCGCAGCATATTGCCATCATCATGGATGGCAATGGACGCTGGGCGCGCAAACGCGGTTTGCCAAGACCTGCCGGTCATCATGCCGGTGTGAAATCGGTTCGCGCCACTGTGGAAGCCTGCATCAAGCACGGCATCAAGGCACTCACGCTGTTTGCTTTTTCCAGTGAAAACTGGCGGCGGCCGGTTACTGAAGTATCGGCACTGATGAATCTGTTCGTGCAGGCGCTCGACGATGAAATTGAAAGCATGCACCGCAACGGCATTCGCGTGCGTTTCATTGGTGATCGCAGTTCCTTGCATGCAGAATTGCAGGCACGCATGACGGCAGCCGAACAGCGCACTGCCAACAACCAGCAACTGACCCTGGTGATTGCGGTCGCATATGGCGGGCGCTGGGATATTGTGCAGGCGGCCCGCAGGCTGGCGCAGCAACATGCTGCAGGCCAGCTTGCGATTGATGACATCACCGAAGCTCGCATCGCCGGTGAGCTGCAACTGGCAGGATTGCCAGAGCCGGACTTGTTCATTCGTACCGGTGGTGAGCAACGCATCAGCAACTTCCTGCTGTGGAACCTTGCCTACACCGAACTGTATTTTTGCGATGTGCTGTGGCCGCAATTTGACGGCAAACAACTGACTGCTGCATTGCAGTTTTTCAGCGAACGCCAGCGCCGCTTTGGTTTAACCGGCGACCAAGTTGCCACTGTGCAGCGCAATGCGACTGAGGGTGAGGCATCCTGATGTTGCGCCAGCGTGTCATCACGGCGCTGTTGCTGGGCTTGCCATTGCTGGCCATTCTGCTGTTTGCACCGGCGCCATGGATTGTGCTGGTGCTGGCGCTGGTGATTGTTCTGGGTACATGGGAATGGGGCGGTTTGTTTGCGCGTCATCGTGCAGTCCGCGTGTTCTATGTGGTGTTGTTCATGGCGTTGATGCTGGTGACTTATCTGATGCCCGCTCAGGGCAATGTACAGAGGCTGATGCTCGTTGCCATTGCGTGGTGGGTGCTGGCTGCGTGCTGGATTGTATTTGTACCGCAGTTGGGTACGCGCTGGTTGATTGCACTGGCGGGCGCGCTGGTGTTGTTCCCATTGTGGATGGCGTTGAAGACGCTGCTTCTACATCATCAACATGCCGGTGAATTGATTCTGTGTTTGCTGTTGATCGTTACTGCAACCGACATCGGCGCCTATTTCACCGGTCGCGCCCTTGGCAAGCACAAGCTTGCGCCGCGTGTCAGTCCAGGCAAGACGTGGGAAGGAGTTGCGGGCGGTTTGCTTTCATCAATGATTGCCGCCGCGCTTGCTGCACGCTGGCTTGATGTGCAAGCGGGTTCGTTTGTTGTTCTGGGGTTATTGACCGCGATATTCTCCATTGTGGGTGATCTCACCGAAAGTCTGTTCAAGCGTCATGCCGGACTCAAGGACAGCAGCAACATCCTGCCGGGACACGGCGGCGTGCTTGACCGCATCGACAGTATCACTGCGGCGGCGCCGGTATTTGTTTATGGCTTGATGCAGTTGCATGTGGTGACATTGTGAACGCATCGTCGATGACCGGCGTGGTCAACATTGCCATCTTTGGCGCCACGGGAAGCATCGGGCAGAACACGCTGGATGTCATCGCACGTCATCCCGGACGATTTGCCGTGTTTGCACTGGCGGCACACCGCAATGTGAGTGTGCTCAAACAACAGTGCCTGCAATTCAGTCCACGTTATGCGGCGCTTGCGGATGAACATGCAGCAGCACAGTTGCGTGATGAATTGCGTACCGCTGGTTGCAAAACAGAAGTGCTTGCGGGAATGGCGGCCTTGAATGAACTGGCCGCGCATCCTGATGTGCACAGCGTGATGGCAGCCATTGTCGGTGCTGCGGGCCTCGGTTCAACACTGGCAGCAGCGCGCGCAGGAAAACGCATTCTGCTTGCAAACAAGGAATCGCTGGTGATGTCAGGCCAGTTGTTCCTGAATGCGGTGCGCGAAGGTAATGCACAGTTATTGCCGATCGACAGCGAACACAATGCCATTTTTCAATGCATGCCGGATCCGCGTGTTGCATCGGGAAGTGAATCCGGTAACAGACTTGCTGGCATCAAACGTCTGGTATTGACGGCATCAGGTGGTCCATTTCTGCGTACGGCCGCTGCTGATCTTGCAGACATCACGCCGGAGCAGGCTTGTGCGCATCCACGCTGGATCATGGGCAGGAAAATATCGGTTGATTCTGCGACATTGATGAACAAGGGACTGGAGTTGATTGAAGCAAGCCTGTTGTTTTCCATGCCGCCGGCACAGATTGATGTGTTGATTCATCCACAAAGCATTGTGCATTCGCTGGTGGAGTACGTGGATGGTTCCATGCTTGCGCAGTTGAGCAATCCTGACATGCGCACACCCATTGCATTTGCGTTAGGTTGGCCGTCACGCATTGATGCCGGTGTAGAATTTCTTGACCTCGCGCGGTTGTCGCGACTGGAATTCGAGTCGCCCGACGAGGTGCGTTTTCCGTGTTTGCGGCTGGCGCGGCAGGCAGCGGCTTGTGGCCGCAGTGCACCTGCTGCACTTAATGCGGCGAATGAAGCAGCGGTGGCGGCATTTCTTGATGGCCAGTTGCGCTTCACGGAAATCGCCGCTGTGATTGACGCAGTATTGCAGGCGCATACGGTGTTACCGCTGGATTCACTGGATGCAGTCATCAAGGTTGATGCATGGGCGCGTGAACATGCCATGCATGTGATGCGTGAAGCAGGCAAGGTTTCGTGAGAACCATATGAGCAGTTTCAGTTTGTCATCATTGCCGCTGACTATCGTAGCTTTTGTTGTTGCGATTGTGATTCTTGTGGGCGCACATGAGTGGGGACATTTCTGGATGGCGCGCCGTCTGGGCATCAAGGTATTGCGTTTTTCCATTGGCATTGGCAAGCCCCTCTGGAAACGCATTTCGCCGAAAGATGGTGTGGAATACGTGATCAGTGCAATTCCACTGGGAGGCTATGTGAAGTTGCTCGGTGAGCACAACGATGATGGCGAGACGCCTGTTGCTCCCGAAGATCTGCCTTTCAGTTTTCAGCGCGCGCCGGTGTGGAAGCGGGTGCTGGTGTTGCTCGCCGGTCCCGTGGTGAATCTGGTGCTCGCGGCGTTAATTTACTGGGGGGTGCTGATGGTGGGCATCCCCGGATTCAAGCCGGTCATTGGCGATGTCACCGCCGGATCGCTCGCCGCGCAGGCCGGACTTCACTCGGGCGATTTGATCACCCGAGTGCAGGGACACGATGTGCTGACGCGCGAAGATACCGTGGTGTATCTGTTTGACCAGATGGTCGAAGGAGCGGTGCAGTTAACGGTGCGTGGCGATGAAGGCGCTGGCGCGCCGCGAACATTGATGATTCACCCTGCACATCAGCCCGACCTGAGTGAACCTGAAAACCTGATGACGGGGTTGGGGTTTGAATTCTGGCGCCCGAAAAATCCCGCCGTCATCGGTGCTGTATTGCCCGGAAGTCCGGCTCAGCAGGCAGGCCTGCAGGCAGGTGATTTGATGGTCGCCGTCGATGGGCAGGCGGTGGATGACTTGTCCGATGTGATCAAGATCATCAGTGCGAAGAGCGGTCAGACAGTGCATATCAAGATTGACCGCGCCGGTGCGACGATGGACTTGCCGGTACGTGTGAATGCAGAGATATCAGACGGCGAGAAAGTGGGGAGAATCGGTGTTCAGGGCAAGCCCGTCGCGATTCCGCAATCCATGCAGGTATTGCAGCGTTATGGTCCGCTGCAAAGTGCCGGACATGCGGTTGCAAAGACATGGCAGGCATCCGTGCTTGACCTGAAGGTGATTGGTCAGATGCTGACCGGCAAGCTTTCTGTCAAGAATCTCAGCGGCCCGGTGGGCATTGCAGAAGTAACCGGTTATGCCGCGCGGGAAGGATTACTGACTTTTATAGGATTGTTGGCCTTTATTAGTGTAAATCTTGGTATTCTTAACCTCTTGCCCATCCCCATGCTGGACGGTGGGCAGGTGGTATACCAATTGATCGAGTGGGTGAAGGGGAGTCCGGTTTCCGAACGGGTTCAATTGATCACTCAACAAATTGGAATTGCAGCGCTGATCATGCTGGTCAGCCTGACTCTTTATAACGATATTGCAAGACACTTGAGTTAACCGAGCCAATGCACTTGAGATCCTTGATACACGCGGCACTGATTCTGGCCGCAGGTGAAACAGCGCTTGCGCAAACGGCTCCGGTGGCGACTCCCGCCGATATGGCCCGTGATCAGGAATTCACGGTCGGTGATATCCAGGTGGAAGGCTTGCAGCGTATTTCCGAAGGCACGCTGTACAACTATTTGCCGGTAAATATTGGTGACCGGCTGACACGCCAGAAACAGGCCGAAGCGATTCGCGCGCTGTTTGCCACCGGATTTTTTCGCGATGTGGAGTTGCGCCGGGATGGCGGCACATTGATCGTCGCCGTAAAGGAACGTCCGACCATCGAGAGCTTCGAGATCAAGGGCAACAAGGACATCAAGACTGAAGACATGACGGACTCGCTGCGCAATGTCGGTCTGGCGGCGGGCAAGATACTCAATCAGTCCACGCTGGATGACGTCAAGCAGTATCTGACAGATCAATACTTCGCACGCGGTAAATACAATGTGCGCATCAACGCCAAAGTTGAAGATCTGCAGAACAACCGCGTGAAGGTTACTGTGGACATCAAGGAAGGCAAGCGCTCCAAGATTCGCCAGATTAATCTGGTGGGCAATACCAGTTTTGATGCCAGTGATATTCTCGACACCTTTGAACTCAAGACACCGCACCTGACTTCGTTCATCAAGTCCGATGATCGTTACTCGCGCGAAACGCTGCAGGGCGATCTGGAAAAACTCAAATCGTTCTACATGGATCGTGGTTACGCCAATTTCACGGTGGATTCCACCCAAGTGGCGATTGCGCCGGACAAGGAAGACATGTTTATCACCATCAACATGACCGAAGGTGATGTATTCAAGTTTGGCGACATCAAACTGGCAGGTACATTGAAAGTGCCGGAGAACCAGTTGCGTGGGTTGATTGACAGCGTTATCAAGCCCGGCACCACGTATTCACGCAAGCAGGTAACGGCCGTGCAGGAAGCGATCACGCAACGCCTTGGACTGGATGGCTATGCGTTCGCCAAGGTGGATCCAGTACCGACCACCGACAACGCTACGCATGTCGTGGGCATTACCTTTCTGGTTGAACCCGGCAACCGCGTGTATGTGCGCCGTGTCAACTACACCGGCACCACCAGTGTGAATGACGATGTGTTTCGCCGCGAAACACGCCAGCTTGAAGGCGGGTTCCTTTCCAACGCATTGCTGGATCGCTCCAAGCAATTGATACAGCGCCTGCCGTTTGTCGACAAGGTGGATTCCACCACCACGCCGGTGGCTGGCACATCCGATCTGGTGGACGTCGATTTCAAGATCAAGGAAGGTTTACCGGGACAATTCAACGGCGGCATTACCTGGTCTGAAACCTATCGCTTCGGATTGCAGGCCAGCATTGTGCATACCAATTTCATGGGCACCGGTGATCGCATTGCCCTCGATGCGGATGCAAACACCTACTCCAAGAGTTTTGCGTTCTCGCTGACGGATCCTTACGCCACGGTGAACGGCGTATCGCGTACCGTGTCGGTGTCGTATCGTGACATCAAGCAATTCACCTCATATACCTCGGCCTTCTCCACCAAGATGCTTTCTGCCGGTGTGGTGTATGGCTATCCGATTACGGAATACCAGTCAGTGCGGGCTGGATTGAGTGCACAACGTTCCGACCTGCTGGCCTCGCCGTTTTCAAGCGGTATGGAATCCATTGACTGGGTACGCAACAACGGCGGCTCGTATGCACACTACACGTATTCAGGCACACCGGTGCTGGTGTCCGCCGTGTATGGATCAAGATTCAACACTTATCCGATAACGCTGGGCTGGGGCTATGATTCGTTGAACCGCGCCTTGTTTGCGGATCGCGGCATGCGCCACCAGATCAGCATGCAGTACACCCTGCCATTCAGCGGCATCCAGTACCTCACTGCTGGTTACAACGGCTTGCAACTGGTTCCGCTGAGCAAGTGGTTCGTGCTGATGTTCAACTGCAACATCAACTATTCACGTGCCGTGGGTGGCACCACTTCCTCGCCGCCTTTCCTCAACAACTATGCCGGCGGACCCAATTCGGTTCGCGGTTATTCCGAAAGCGAGTTGGGACCTCGCGACTCTAATGGATTGCCCTACGGCGGCAATCTGCTGACATCACTGCAAACCGAATTGTTGCTGCCTATTCCGGATAAATGGAAGAACAGCGCAAGATTCTCGCTGTTCTACGATATCGGTAACGTGTTCACCACGGAGAATGTAAAATTCCTGGGCCGCGACCTGCAAACACCCGTGGATTACAAGTTCGATTTCAGCAAGTTGAAGCGTTCGGTGGGTGTTGCAGTGCAGTGGCTGGCGCCGATGGGTATCTTCAGATTCAGTTATGCGTTACCTTTGAATGCTTCAGACGGCGATGCTGTCCACTATCCGGATCAAAAGGAAGAATTCCAGTTTACGGTGGGACAGGCGTTCTGATCGGCGGGATTTGACGGGTTAATTCAACAGCAAGAGGTTTTGGCAATGTCTATTGCAACAATGAGTAAAAAACTGGTTTGGGTGGTTGCGTTAATGGGGTTGGCGCTGGCAACCAATGCACATGCGGAAGCGAAAATTGCCGTGGTTGATTTCAATCATTTGCTGAGTGAATGGTCGGTGACCAAATCGACCTTACAAGCGTTGAATGATGAGTTTATTCCACGACAGCGCGCTTTGCAGCAAAAGCAGAAAGACATAGAAGAAAAGTCCAAGCAATTGCAGCGCGACGGCGCAACGTATTCACAAGACAAGATTGAGGACCTGCAGCGCGAGTTGGCAAAGGAACAGCGCGATTATAAAACAGAGCAGGAAAATGCCAATGACGATTATCAGTCACGGTACAACGAGGAAAGCAATAAGGTGCGGCAGCATCTTGCATCAGAAGTACAAAACTACGCCAAAGCACACGGGTATGATCTCGTATTGTTTTCCGGCTTTTTGTATGTCAATGATTCCCTTGATATCACTTCTCAAGTACTGAACTATCTGCAAGCTAGCGCACCTGCCGATACCAAACCCAAGGCCGCGCCTGCTGTCAAACCGGCAAAATAATTCAGCCGGGTTTTGATGATGAGCGCCACACTGGGTGAACTGGCGGTGCAATTCGGTTGCACCTTGCGCGGCGATCCAGATATTGTGGTTGATCATGTCGCCACACTCGAAAGCGCGGATCGTTCCGCGCTTTCTTTTCTGGCAAATAACAAGTACCGCACGCATCTGGCGACAACGAAAGCCGCAGCTGTGGTGCTTGATGCTGTGTCAGTGGATGACTGTCCGGTTGCGGCCCTGATCACTAAAGATCCCTATGTGATATACGCGCGTATTGCCGCGATATTGCATCCTCCCACATTACCCAGGGCAGGTGCGCATGCCAGCGCAGTGATTGCCCGCAGCGCCCTCATTGATAACACTGCGGAAATTGGCGCTTGCGTTGTCATCGGCGAGCACGCCACTATTCATGAAGACGTGGTGATCGCACCGGGGTGTGTGATTGGCAATCACGTGGCTATTGGCCGTGGCACTCGTCTGATGGCCAATGTTTCGGTACTCGATGGCACGATGATTGGCGAACGCTGCATCATCAACGCCGGTGCGGTGATCGGATCGGAAGGTTTTGGTTTTGCGCCCAGCAGCGAGGGCTGGGTGAAAGTGCCGCAGGTGGGACGTGTGATCATTGGCAATGATGTGGAGATCGGCGCCAACACTACCATTGATCGCGGCGCCATTGGCGACACCATGATCGGCAATGACGTGAAGCTGGACAATCAGATCCAGATTGCGCACAACGTACGCATCGGCGACCACACGGCCATTGCCGCATGTACCGGTATTTCCGGAAGTACAACGATCGGCAAGAATTGCATGATTGCCGGACAGGTAGGCATTACGGGTCATCTCAGCATTTGTGATAACGTAGTGATTACCGGCAAGACCATGGTGTCCACTTCCATTCACAAGCCGGGCGTATATTCGGGATCGCTGCATGCGGAAGAAGCGCGGCGTTTTCGCCGTAATGCGGCGCGCTTTACCCAGCTTGATGAATTGGCGAAGCAGATCAAACGCGGCAATGCGACATCCGGATTGCCGGCTGATGATGCGGATGCCTGAAAATTACCGACTGCATGAACTTATCAAACATGACTGGAACAAGCGTGACAGAACAACCAAAGATAGACATTCAGGAAGTGATGCGACGCTTGCCGCATCGTTATCCCTTTTTGCTGGTGGACCGGGTGATTGAATATCATCCCGGCAAGTCCATCGTGGCATTGAAGAACCTCACCATCAACGAACAGTTCTTTCAGGGACATTTCCCCGGCAATCCGGTGATGCCCGGTGTGTTGATGCTGGAAGCGCTGGCGCAGGCGGCAGGCATGCTTGCGTTTCTCACGGAAAATGTCTACCCCGATCAGGTGACGCAATTTTATTTTGCCGGCATTGATGAAGTGCGTTTCCGCAAGCCAGTGCTGCCCGGCGATCAATTGATACTCAAGGCCGGAGTTGATCGCGTGATGCGCGGTATCTGGAAGTACGATACGCTGGCTGAAGTCGATGGTGTCGAAGTGACTTCAGCGAAGATGATGATTGCCGTTGGCAAGAAAAAGTGATTGATACAATTTTCAAGGGTGCGTGCAACTGATCATGTCCATTCATCCCACTGCCATCATTGCAGCCACTGCCAGACTTGCCGACGATGTCAGCGTTGGCGCATACACCGTTATTGGCGACCATGTCGAAATCGGCGCAGGCACCGTGATTGGTCCGCATGCGATGATCAATGGTCCGACAAAAATTGGCAGCAACAACCGCATCTTCCAGTTTGCTTCCATTGGCGACGCGCCGCAGGACAAGAAGTACAACGGCGAACCCACTGAACTGATCATCGGTGATCGCAATGTGTTTCGTGAATGCTGCACCATCAATCGCGGCACGGTCACGGGCCATGGCGTTACCCGCATCGGCAGCGACAACCTGTTCATGGCCTACAGCCATGTGGCACATGATTGCATTGTCGGCAACAAGTGCATCCTTTCCAATGCTGCCGGATTGGCAGGTCATGTTGAAGTGGATGACTGGGTGATTCTTTCGGCATATGCAGGTGTGCATCAGTTCTGCAAGATCGGCGCACATGCATTTCTCGGCAACAATGCCGCGGCGACACGCGATGTGCCGCCGTACGTGATGGCAGTCGGTTCTCCTGCGGAACCACACAGTGTCAATTCCGAAGGACTCAAGCGTCGTGGATTTACTCCGGAACAAATTCGCAACATTCGCGATGCCTATCGCATTCTGTATCGTTCGCAACTGAAACTTGAAGACGCGGTTGCGCAACTGTCAGAGCTGGCGAAGACGCAGCCTGAAATCCAGTTGTTTGTCGATTTCATGCCGCGCAGCGAGCGCAGCCTGATCCGCTGATCATGAATGCATCAATGGACTTGACCGACATCAAAGCGGCGGCTGCCGGTCAGATTGATGCCGGCGAGTTTTTCGATATCAAACCGTTTCCACGTATTGCCATCGTCGCCGGTGAAACTTCCGGTGACAATCTTGGTGCCGCATTGATGCATGCATTGCGCGAAAAATTTCCGGCGGCGGAATTTGTCGGCATTGCCGGGCCGCAGATGCGTGCCGCCGGTTGTGAAGCATGGGAACGCGCTGAATCACTGGCAGTGATGGGTCTGGCGGAAGTGGTGCCGCATCTGCGGCGTTTGATGCGCATTCGCAAGAAGCTGGTTAAACGATTGCTTGCCGATCCGCCCGACATCTACATTGGTGTTGACTACAAGGAGTTCAATCTCAGCGTCGAACGCATGCTGAAACAATCCGGCATCCGCACGGTTCAGTACGTCAGCCCTCAAGTGTGGGCATGGCGCCAGGGGCGCGTGAAAAAAATTGCGCAGTCAACTGACTTGATGTTGTGTCTGCTGCCGTTTGAAAAACAGTTCTACGATGGTCATCATGTCAATGCCGCGTTTGTCGGTCATCCGCTTGCCGATGAATTACCTGAACAAGTGAACAGCGCGGTGGCAAGACAGATGCTTGATCTTGCAATCGACGCTCCCTGTGTTGCAGTGTTGCCCGGCAGCCGCGAAACCGAAGTCACCAGATTGGGCCATGATTTTGCTAAAACCATTGCATGGCTTGTGCAACACAATGCATCACTGCAATTTGTGGCGCCCATGGCCAATGCAAAAGTGCGCGAGATTTTTCAACGCTGTTTGCAACAGGCAGGCGTTGCCGCCAAGATCAAACTGATTGATGGCCAGTCACAACGCGCGCTCGCCGCGTGTGATGTGGCTTTGCTTGCATCGGGCACAGCGACGCTGGAAGCGGCATTGATCAAGCGCCCGATGGTTGTCGCCTATCGCGTGAGCTGGTTTACAACCTTCATCTTGAAAGCGTTTGGCCTGATAAAAACGGATGTGATCTCCCAGCCAAATCTGCTCAGTGGCAAGAAACTGGTGCCGGAGTTTGTCAATTCGCAAGTGCGTGCCGATGTGCTTGGCCCTGCGGTGCTGGAACAACTGTCACGTCCTGATCGCAAGCAACTTGAACAGGTGTTTGCCGGCATGCATCTGCAGCTGCGGCAGAATGCCAGTGCACAAGCTGCATCGGCCATCGCTGCTTTGCTGGAGCAGGCAAAATGATGCCCCTGACTCCTGACACGATATTGATCGCAGGAGTCGACGAAGCGGGACGCGGCCCATTGGCAGGACCAGTGGTGGCGAGTGCGGTCATTCTCAATCCTCAACAGCCCATTGAGGGATTGAACGATTCCAAGAAGCTGAGTGAAACTGAACGCAATCGCCTCGCGCTGTTAATTCGCCAGCATGCCATTGCATGGGCGGTGGCGAGTTCTGATGTCGAAGAAATAGATCGCATCAATATCTTGCAGGCAACATTGACTGCCATGTTGCGTGCCTTGGGGCGGTTGTCAGTGAAGCCTTCACATATTCAGGTGGATGGCAACAGGTTGCCGGATATTGCCGGTCTGCCTTTTCAATGCACGGCAGAAGCCATTATTGAAGGTGATGCGCTGATCCCTGCCATCAGCGCCGCTTCCATTCTCGCCAAAACCACACGCGATGCCTTGATGATGCAACTGGACAATCAATTCCCCGGTTATGGATTCGCCATTCACAAGGGATATGGAACTGCCATGCACCTGAGGGCACTACGCGAGCTGGGACCCTGCGCGATTCATCGCAAGACCTTTGCGCCGGTGAAGATGATGTTGATGGGAGAGGTGGTGGAATGATGATCGTCGTAAAATTATGATTATGCGTTACTCGTGATAACTTTTCACTGTACTTTTTGATACATTGATTAAATGTAAATTATGTAGCTTTCCTCGCTGTCACTTCAATCTCAATCTTCATTCTCGGGTCAGCAAGGCCGGCACTGATCATCATGGCAGCAGGGCGGATATCGCCAAAATATTTTCGCAACACTGGCCAGCACAGCGGAAACTCATCTGCCTTCGGCAGCACATAAGTGACGCGAACGACATCGCCCAAGCTTGCATTGGCCCGGGTCAATGCAGCGATGATGTTCTGCAAACACTGTTCAGTTTGTTCGACGATGTCATCGGTAATCGTCATGGTCTGATAATTGAAGCCGGTGGTACCGGAAACAAAAATCCATTCACCATCGACGACGGCGCGTGAATAACCAATGTCGCGTTCAAAGGTGGAGCCGGAGCTGATGAGATGGCGGGTCATGATGTTGATATCACTGATGCTGCTTTAGAGCGCAGGAAAAAATGCTCGATGCAATAAACGACAACTGCCAGCGTCATTCCCGCGAAAGCGGGAATCCAGTTATAAAACGCTTGTTCCAAAAAATCACACCGATGCCTGAAGATATTGTATTGATATATTACTGGATTCCCGCTTTCGCGGGAATGACAAAGTAGTACTCATTGATCGATGGCGTCATGCTGTTGTATGTGTCAGGTATCGATCTTCTTTTAAGAAATGCCTATTTCTCCGCCAGCTTGGCCAACGCGCCGGCTGCAGAAACAAATTCACTGGGCATCATCACCACGGTCATGGTGTTCTGTTCGGCACCGATTTCGGTGAGCATTTGCATGCGGCGCAATTCCAGTGCGGCACCGGACCGGCTGATCTCATCGGCAGCCTGCCGCAATTTCATCGCGGCTTCCAGTTCGGCTTCGGCCTTGATGATGCGTGCGCGCTTTTCGCGTTGTGCTTCGGCTTCCTGGGCCATGGCGCGTTGCATGGTCTCAGGAATTTCCACGTCTTTCATTTCAACGCGTTCAACCTGTACACCCCAGGGTTCGGTGACCTTGTCGATGAGTTCTTCAAGACTCTTTGAAAGAATGTCACGTTCCTTCAATAGTTCGTCCAGTGAATGTTTGCCGATGACGGTGCGCAATGCAGTCAACGATGTTTGCGAGATGGCAGAAGGATAGGACTCCACTTCAATCAATGCATCCTTGGGATGCGTGACGCGATACCACACCACGGCACGCACTTTGACCGGCACATTGTCCTTGGTCATGCTTTCCTGCGGTTCGATGGCCAGCGTCACAACACGTATGTCCACCAGCCGCATGGAGTCGATGCCGGCCGGAATGATCCATGTCAATCCGGGTTCACGGATGGATTCAAACTTGCCCAGGCGGAAAACCACGCCGCGCTGATATTGATTGATGACCCGCAGACCGGAAATCACCAGCACAACGGCCACGATCAACACAAAAAGTACAATCGGCATAAATGTCTCCCGGCTGGAATCAGAACATCAGTTTCGTTGCCACTTCAGCAACTATCGCATGATCTTTTGCACGGCGCCAGCGCCGGGTAGCAGGATGACAATGCGTCACATCAACTCCAGCGTTCCAGTCCGGGAGGAAGCGTTTCAGGATCGCGTTGTAGCGTCAAGCGACTGAATGGACGATCACGTGCGTGCCGGGTCGTTCAAGACATTTTCTTTTGTGCCATCAGTCCAATCTCGACACTTATTCCCGTAACCGCAGCGCTGCCACTTGTCATCATGATGGACTCACGGACATCGCCGGACTGCTTTTGCTGCACGCCATGGCCGTTTACAGGGCCGCATCATTTCACCATCTGCTAAAGCAGTGAAGTCGTCGAAGACTCGGCGATTCTGGATATTTCTCCGGACGAAACGTTGACGGTGGAGGTGCGGGCGGCGGCAAAAATTCCGCAAATTTCACCATTTCATGCAAATTGTATATGTCTGACATATTAAAAATATGTCAGACATATACAAAATGACGGAATTGACACCGGCTGGCTGGTGGTCATACTGAAGTTATCAGAAGAATTATCAGTTGCTGAGAGAATGATCATAAGTTCGTACGTCTCGATTTATTTCCATATCAACAATCCAAAAATCAGATAAACAGGTGAGGGAAAAGAAATGCGTTCACATCGTTATTTACCGTTGTCAATCACGGTGCTCGCAGGCGCGGCGTCGTTTTCTGTTGGCGCAGCTGATCAGAAAGCAGACCAGGTGGATCTTGAGGAAGTCACAATTACAGGATCACGCGTTATCAAGGATGACATCAGGTCACCGACGCCAATTACATCGGTAGACATGGAGGAAATGTCGAAAACGACTCCCAGTGACATCGCTGATGCGCTGAACAAGTTGCCGGAGATTCTGGGCAGCAGATCGCCGCGCACGCAGGGTAATGCCAGTACCAACAATGGCGGCAACGTACTGTCGCTGCGCAATTTCGGCGCATCTCGCACGCTGGTGTTGCTGGACGGTCATCGCGTGCCGACGTCCAATCAGGATGGCACTGTCAACGTCGACATCCTGCCGGACATGCTGGTGAAGAAAGTTGATATTGTCACCGGCGGTGCATCCGCAATTTATGGTTCGGATGCCGTGGCTGGTGTCGTCAACTATGTTCTGGACAAGAATTTCACCGGGTTCAAGTTCAAGCTGGACGCAGGCATTTCCAAGTACGGTGATGGCGAAGAAGGGCAAATTGCCTTTGCCTGGGGAAAGGAATTATTTGATGGCAGAGGTCATTTTGAGACGTCGGCGCGTTATCGGGCGCAGGCGATGATACCGATGAGCGCGCGACCGTATGGTGCGAACGGACAAACCTGGTTGCAAGGTGGTAACGGCACGGTGAGCAACCCCTTTGTCAATGTTCCCTATGGCAGAGTGATCGGGCAGGCGGAGTATGGCAACGTCAACTGCGGAACTGCCTGCGCTTATAATGGTTATACCTTCAATCAGCCCGGAGAGTTGAGCCCGCTACTGCATGGCACGGTGATTGGTGGTGTTGAATCGGGTGGCGACGGCGGGTATGTCAAGTATGGCACCTTCCGTTCCGGCATCGAGATGAAGAATTGGTTTGGCCGCTTCAGTTACGATTTCAACGACAATGTCAAAGGCTATGCGCAGGTGACATGGGCAGAGGCCGGCAATCAGTCTGATTGGATCAACCAGGTAGTAAGTACATCTTCAGGCCGCCCAAGCACATTGTTTGCGGACAATCCATTCCTGACGCCTGCAACTCAGCAGCAACTGGGTGCAAATATTGTGTGCGGTACTCCAGCAGCAACAGGCTGGCGTTGTCTGCCTGCTACTCCGCCTACCTCATCTGTCAACGGCACTACGCCACCACCACCGCCAACGACACCGTATTTCTCCGTGCCTTCCTACATATGGAACAATGTCGGTGGTGAAGAAGCCGGCAAGACAGGCCGCATTTACAAGACAGATGCGCTGCAGAAAAACACCAATGCCGAGGTGGGCCTTACCGGTTCGCTGATGGGTTTTGAATGGGATGTATTCTACAGTCATGGTGACAGCCGATTGACGGTGACCAATCCCAACAACACCAGCAACCAGAAATATCTCGCGTCGCTGGATGCGGTGATCGCGCCGCCGGGCACCACAGTGAAGGACCCAAACAGCGGCGCCAGTGTTGATGTCAGTGGCAAGGTCGTTTGCTGGGTAACTACCCAACCGCAGTACGCGAGTCTTTATCCTGGTTGTGTGCCGACCAATATTGTGGATCCGAATGGTCCGTCGGTTGCTTCCTACGAATATCTCAGGCAGCGGACTTCATGGACACTCACCCAGAAACTGGACAACGTCGGTGCTTCAATCGGTGGCGGCCTGTGGGGTCTTGGCCTGCCGGCAGGCGAGATCAGAGCCAATCTTTCCTTTGATGCGCGATGGGCTACTTACAAGATGGACAGTGATGCGTTGCCGACCGACTTTGTTGATTGTACGGGACTGCGCATGTGTCTTTACTCCGGCACAACTCCGGTACTCTGGGTGCAGAACACCAATGCGCGTGTCGATGTGAAGAATCATGTCTATGAAGCGGCACTTGAAGTGAACGTTCCACTGCTCAAGGATATACCGTTGATTCAGGAACTCTCTACAGACTGGGCGGGACGTTATACCAAGTACTCCACATTCAGCGCAGTGCAGTCCTGGAAGGGAGGTCTCGACTGGCATGTGAACAATTCGATCCGCTTTCGCAGTACGTTGTCGGCGGACATCAGAGCGCCAAACCTCAACGATCTTTATCAGCCAACGAGCATTTCATCGTCAAGTTTCAATGATCGTTTGACAGGTGTCACCAATGGCGGCCAGCGTCTGATCTCCCAGGGTAATTCCAAACTGACGCCGGAAAAGGCGCGTACGATAACGATTGGTCTGGTGCTGACGCCGTCATTCCTGCCAGATTTCAATTTTTCCGTGGACTACTACAGCACCAAGATGACAGATGCGATCACCGGCATCAACTATGCGAACGACAATGTTCAGGCGCTCTGTCTGGGCAGCGCGCCGAGCTACAATTCGCCATTCTGTTCGCTTGCTGATCGACCCATCAAGGATCCATCGGATCCAAACTACAAGAACGCCGCTTTCAATACGCCCACTGCGATTTACAACACGCCGTTCAATTCCGCGCGAGTTGAAACGCATGGTATTGATGCCCAGATCAACTATAAATGGGACATGAGCCAGATTGTTTCGTCGTGGTCCGGACACATGACGTTGCGGCACTTGTTGAGTTATCAGCCAACCAATATTACCTACAACTTTCCGGTAGATATCCCTGGTACCTTCCCGACGTGGGCGGTGGCACCGAAGCTCAGGCAAACCACTTTTGTCTCCTATCAAAACGGGGACTGGACTCTGGTGTTGCAGAATCAATGGCTGAGCAGTCTCAGCCTGATCTCGAGCGACAACAACATCAATGGTCCCAAGGGTAGTGGCGGTACTCAGAATTACAGGGATCCGCATGTCAAGGCATACGATGTGCTGGACGTAACGCTCAGCAAGCGGCTGGAAACGTGGGCGGGTGCCGAGGTCTTCCTCACCATCAACAATCTTAACAACACTCGTGCGCCGCTCGTTACTGGTGGAACCGCGGGCATACCGGGACTGTTCTATCCAACGTTGCCATTCTATGACGACATGGGCAGATACTTCACCGCCGGTATCCGAATCGGGTTCTGAGGCGATATTGACTTGAGAAGGACAACCGGGCGAAACATGACGCTTCGTCCGGTTGTCAAGAGTGCTTGCCAGTCACGCCTGTCGCATTTCCGTTTTTGCAAGGCTCGCAGGTGTCATCAAGACTGAACGACTGACGCCGCCGGATCATTCTTATATCTTGCCGATCACTGATGGTGAATGCGACAGGTCTCCCGGCCGACGTTATCAATGCGCCGGCAAATTCTCCAGTCAGCAATTGCATGCGGCACTGTTGCAGTGCCGGACACACTGCAGAAAATCCATTGCGATATCGCGTTGCCGGTAGCATGCTGTACTGCCCTGGGCAAAGCAGAGGTGGCTATGTTGCTTATCGGCATGTTTGATTCTCCTTTTGTACGGCGTGCTGCCATCAGCATGAAATTGCTGGATATCAACTTCGAACACGCCAACTGGTCGGTGGGAAAGGATTTTGAACAGATACGCAAATACAATCCGTTGGGTCGTGTGCCGACGCTGGTGCTGGATGATGGCGAAGCATTGATTGAATCATCCGCCATTCTTGACTATCTCGATGAACGCGCGGGTGATGCGCGTGCCTTGCTGCCGCGTTCCGGCGTGGCGCGCCGTCAATCATTGCGAATCATGGCGACGGCCACCGGCGCTGCTGAAAAAGGTGTGCTGGTGGTGTATGAAAAAGCATTCCGGCCACCTGAGAAACGTCATCAGACCTGGGTTGATCGCTGCAATGCCCAGGTGCACGGTGCGTTGCACGAACTGGATAAAGCATGTGCGCAACGTGCCGCAGAACAATGGTTGATTGGCAGTGCGATGTCACAGGCCGATATCACTGTGTCCTGTGTATTCACCTTCCTGAACGAAACCATGCAGTTGAACGAAGCCAGTGCGCCGTATCCTGCATTGCGTGAGCACGTCAAGCGCTGCGAAGCGCTGCCGGTATTCAGGGAAACACATGTTCCGTTCTTTGTGCCCAACAGTTGAATGGAAACCTGAAAATGACATTGATGAAGACTGCAATGTTCGGTCATACGATAAGTGTTATGCACCAATGTGATTTTATGTTGTTGCGTTGTGCCGGTGTTGTTGCATCATGAAGCGACGCCACGCACCTTTGCCTGATGTCACGCAGGAGCGCCGGCTTGCGCCGGAAGAGATAGACCGGTTGTATGGACTGGAGCCTGTCATTGATGTTGAGAAGGCAGGTGCTGGAACTGAAGGCACGCAATACGTATTGATTGCCTGTCCGTATTGCGGTGAACCGTATGAAACACGGATTGATCTGACGGGCGGGTCGTTTGAGTATGTTGAAGACTGCCAGATATGCTGTCAGCCGATCACGCTGAAAGTTGCAGTGAATGATTCGGCTGAATTGATCGGTGTAACGGCATTGCAATTGAATGACTGAATGATTGTTTTTCTCGCTTGAATTAATTGAGTAAACAAAATGGAAGAAGAGCTGAAAAAAGCGGCGCTGGATTATCATCGCTTGCCCACGCCGGGAAAAATTTCATTGGCCAG
This sequence comes from Steroidobacteraceae bacterium, assembly GCA_035548495.1. GTDB lineage: Bacteria > Pseudomonadota > Gammaproteobacteria > Steroidobacterales > Steroidobacteraceae > CAILZL01. The sequence goes on along the minus strand of DASZSV010000017.1, from coordinate 12,808 downwards.
CACCAAAGCGCTGGCGAATCAGCGTGATTTGTCGCTGGCATATTCTCCGGGTGTGGCCTATGCGAGTCTGGCCATCAAGGATGATCCGCTCGAAGCCGCCAATCTCACTTCCAGAAGCAATCTGGTTGCTGTGATCACCAATGGTACCGCGGTACTGGGTCTTGGCAACATCGGCCCGCTGGCTGGCAAACCGGTGATGGAAGGCAAGGGCTGCCTGTTCAAGAAATTTGCCGGCATTGATGTATTCGATATCGAAATCAATGAAAACGATCCCGATAAACTGGTTGATATCGTTGCTGCACTGGAACCGACCTTCGGTGGCATCAATCTCGAAGATATCAAGGCGCCGGAATGTTTCTACATTGAACGCAAATTGCGTGAACGCATGAAGGTGCCGGTGTTTCATGATGATCAGCATGGCACCGCAATCATTGTGGCCGCGGCAGTGTTGAATGGATTGAAAGTGGTGAACAAGGATATCGGCAAAGTGAAAATCGCCACATCGGGCGCGGGTGCCGCGGCCATCGCCTGTCTTGATTTGCTGGTGGCGTTGGGTGCGAAAAACGAAAACATTTTTGTCAGTGACAGCAATGGCGTGATTTACAAAGGCAGGCCCAATACCACTGATGCAGACAAACTGCGCTATGCACAGAACACCAGTGCGCGGACGTTGACAGAGATATTGAACGGCGCGGATATTTTTCTCGGGCTGTCCGGTCCCGGTGTGGTGAAGCCTGACATGATCATGTCCATGGCGAAACAGCCATTGATTCTCGCGCTTGCCAATCCTGAACCCGAGATTCGTCCTGAACTTGCCAGGAGCGCTCGTCCTGACTGCATCGTGTGTACTGGACGTTCTGATTATCCCAATCAGGTGAACAACTCGTTGTGCTTTCCTTTTATTTTTCGCGGCGCACTTGATGTGGGCGCAACAACCATCAATGAGGCAATGAAGCTTGCCACGGTGCATGCGCTGGCAGAACTGGCGCAGGCGGAACAATCCGATATAGTGACGGATGCTTACGGTGACATCAGCCCCGTGTTTGGTCCGGAGTTCCTGATTCCACGCGCCTTTGATCCACGCTTGATTACGCGTGTGGCGCCGGCAGTGGCCAAGGCGGCAATGGACAGTGGTGTGGCAACGCGGCCCATCACTGATTTTGAAGCGTATCGCAACCGGCTGACGCAATTTGTTTATCAATCCGCTTCTGCAATGAAGCCCTTGTTTGCAGCGGCCAAGCGCAAGCCACAGCGAGTGATTTTTGCTGAAGGTGAAGATACGCGGGTGTTGCAGGCAGCACAGGTAATTGTTGATGAGGGGCTCGCTTATCCCATTCTGGTTGGACGCACGGAGCTGATCAAGGAACGCATCGTGAAACTGGGTTTGCGTCTGCGCCTTGGCGAGAACTGCGAAGGCGTCAACATTCATCACGATGCGCGCTATCGCGATACCTGGACAGAGTATTATCAGTTGACGTGCCGGCAAGGTGTATCGCGTGCACAGGCGCAGGAAGAAATCCGCAGCCGCACCACATTGATTGGCGCCATGCTGGTACGTCGTGGTGATGCCGATGCCATGTTGTGCGGCACCGTTGGTCACTATCTTGATCATCTCAAGTACATACGCCGTGTGATTGGCTTGCGCGAAGGCGTCAGTCTTTTTGCGGCCATGCAGGTGCTGATCATGCCGCGACGCCAGTTGTTCATCTGCGATACGCATGTGAATCATGAACCCACACCGGCACAGATTGCAGAGATGACATTGCTTGCAGTGGATCAGGTAAAACGCTTCGGCATTGTTCCCAAAGTGGCGTTGATATCGCATTCCAATTTCGGCAGTTCCGATGCGCCTTCTGCCTGCCGCATGCGTGATGCGTTGCCGTTGATTCTTGCCAGGGCGCCTGATCTTGCGATTGAAGGCGAGATGCATGCGGATTCTGCGCTGTCCTCTAATCTGCGCATGCAAATGTTTCCTGATGCGCGCATGACGGATGAAGCAAACGTACTCATCATGCCCAGTGTGGATGCAGCCAATGTGGCATACAACGCGTTACGCACGGCAGTAGACAATTGCGTTACAGTGGGTGGTGTATTGCTGGGCACCGCAAAGCCCGTGCATATCATGACGCCGTCGTCATCCGTTCGCCGCATTGTTGATATGACGGCCTTTGTGGTGGCGGAGGCGGGTGCCACGCAATGACCACTTGATCAAGTTGCCCGGAATGCCCGCAAGTCCGCGTGAGAAATGCGGGCTGGAAGCAGAAGTTGTGATATCGAATAATAGGCGTTAATCTAAAACGCGACTCCCATTGAAAGGGTTCCATCATGAATGCAAAGGCAGTGTCGTTGTCGGTTGGTGCCGTGGCTGTTGTATCCGCCGGCCTGTATTACCTGTTTGCCTGGCATTCTGAACCACCGCCGGTAACGCCAGTGCCGGTCGCTGCGCAGCCCCAACCGGCCATTGCCAATCCTGTACCGGATGCCACCGCGCCGCAAGCATTGCCCGCACTGGATGGCAGTGATGAATTCGCCATGAATGAATTGATCACGTTGCTTGGCCAGCCCTTTGTGCAAAAACATCTGGTGCCGCAAAATCTGATACGCAATATCGTTGTTACCATTGACAACCTGCCGCGCAAGAAATTTTCACAGAACAGGAATCCGGTGGCGCCCATCGCCGGCCAAATTGACAGTCAATCCGATGTCACTACCACGCTGGGCCCGGCACAATACGCACGCTATGATGAATTCATGCAGGGCGTGATGGCGGTCGACAGCAAACAACTGGTGGCCGTTTATTTCAAGTTGTATCCGTTGTTTCAGGAAGCGTACAAATCACTGGGCTATCCCAACGGCTACTTCAATGATCGTGTGGTCACGGTGATTGATCATCTTATTGCAACACCGTATGCGAAAGAACCCGTTGAGTTGGTCAATGGTCCCGGCATTTATCAATTTGCCGATCCAGCGCTCGAGTCATTGTCAGCGGGACAAAAAATCATTGTACGCATGGGTCCGGAGAATGGTGCAAAAGCACGCGCCAAGTTGAAAGAGATCAGGGCGCTGGTGGCCACCGGTGTGCCAGCGAACTAAACTGATAGCAGTGTCTTAAAACTCAGGACGTGACAAGTACCGGTAACGGCGCACCATGTTTAACGTGCATTTCAAGCCCAATCAAGAAGTCGACGAACAGGGACTTGATCAGCTGCGACACTTAGAAGGCGAGTTCAGGCGTTCAACCGGTGACCGATGGTTTTTCCGTCTTGTGGCATTCATTCCCCTTGTGGGTGGTCTTGCTGGTTTGCAAGCTGGTTATCAACGTTTTCGGCAATTTGGCGACGTAGCTGAACTTTGGTTTGCTCTGGGATTGAGTATCATTTTAATTCTGCCGAGCGCATACCTGATGCGACGAGCCGGTTATTGGTATCGATTCGTTGCTGGAAAAGTTCAGCTGCGCAGCGGGTCTGGAAAGATACTTTGGGAAGAGAACCTTGCTGCAATTGAAAGCGTATCGTTTCGCAGTAGTAGAAGTAATGATTATTTAATTCTACACTGGGCAGACGCCAAGCACTATATTGAGATATACAACTCACTCGAATCTGCATTGACTGATCCGGGCTATTTAAAGCATGAAGAGTCTGGACAAGAAGCCATTGGACAATTGGCTGGAGTTGTTAAACCTGTTATCTCATCCTGGATTTGCAAGCATTGCGGTGAAGATAATCCAGGAGAGTTTGAAGTGTGCTGGAAGTGTCAATTCAGTAAATAGTCACTTCACCACGCTGTGAATCACGCGGTCTTTTTCAAAGTAGACAATGAAGGCCGGATAATCCCAGCGCGTGATGGGTGGATTGCCAACAGCAGGTTCACGCTCGGAAGGCGCGCCGAATGAAGCTTCCACACTGTCCATGGTGCTGCCGCGCGCCGGTAACTTGAGCGGAGCGGGTGCGGTTGCCTGTGGCGGTGCGGCATCGTCGGCTTTGGGCATGGCAACATCGTCCGCCAATGCCAATCCGCCGAATGACAATAGTGCAAGCGCAAACAATGATCTGGTATTCATGCTGTCTCCTGACAAATTCAGGCAAAACTATAACCATAATTATGTAGCGTGACACAAATAAACGATAAACTAACCGCCATTTCCTTGACCAATGTCACTAAAAACAGGCAACTGTCCGCTCCCTCATGTTTCAACCACTCCCTTTATATATAGGACTGCGCTACGTGCGCACCCGGCGGCGCGGGTTTTTCGTGTCGTTCATCAGCTGGGTGTCCATGGTAGGGGTCTGTCTCGGTGTGGCGGCACTCATTGTCATTCTGTCGGTGATGAACGGATTTGAATCGGAACTGCGCAGCCGCCTGCTCAATCTGTCTTCAGATGCCACCGTGACCGGTGCGCCACAACAGATGCAGCACTGGCAAACATTGGCAAACATCGCGCGCAAAGTACCCGGTGTCACCGGCGTAGCACCGTATGTGGAATTGCAGGGCATGGTGGGTCGTGGTGGTTCGCTGGAAGGCACCAGGTTGCGCGGCGTACTGGTGGATCAGGAGTCACAGGTGGCGGATGTGTCGCAACACATGGTGGATGGCACATTCAATTCATTGTCGGACACTGGCCGCAACATTGTGCTGGGTTCAGGACTCGCATGGCAGATACAGGCGCAACTGGGTGATGAAGTCACCGTGCTGATTCCCGAAGTGGTGAATGGCACTGATCTGCGGCCGCGATTGTGGAGCTTTACCGTCAGCGGCATTTTTGAAGTGGGTGCACAGGAGTTCGATAATTCACTGGCCTTTGTCAGCATGAATGATGCTGCGGCACTGGCCAATGTCACGGCGCCCACCGGGTTGCGTCTGAAAGTGGCGGACATTTTTTCCGCACCGGCCATTGCCGGGGAAGTGGCGCAACGCTTTTCAAAAAATACAGGTGCAGAGTTCAAGACCAGTGACTGGACCATTGAAAACGCCAGTTACTTTCGCGCGGTTGGCATTGAGAAAACCATGATGACCATCATGCTGATGCTGATTGTCGCGATTGCCGCATTCAACATCGTTGCTGCGCTGGTGATGGTGGTCAATGAAAAACGTACTGACATTGCCATTCTGCGTACACTGGGTCTTTCACCGCAACAGATTGTGTCTGTCTTTATCACGCAGGGATTGATCATTGGCTGGGCCGGCATTCTGTCGGGAGTGGTGTTGGGTTTGTCACTGGCCTTCAATGTGGATGTCATCGTCCCGTGGCTGGAACACACCTTCAACGTGGAATTCTTCGATCCCACGGTTTACTACATCACACAGATTCCTTCCGAGGTACATGCGCTGCAAGTGGTATTGATTGCCGGCATTGCATTGGTGTTGACCGCACTTGCAACCATTTATCCGGCACGGCGTGGCGCGCACGTGGCGCCAGCAGAGGCGCTGAGATATGAGTAGCGTATGGCTCACTGTTACTGATTGTCTTCTGCAAAAGCGCTGTGAATCCGTCCTTGGACGCTCCGGCAAAAACGTCCGTGTTTTTGCCGATTCTGCACAGAGACAATCAGTGACGGTGAGTCAACAAATGAACGTGAGTAGTTGGTATTAATGAACCGCTTCTTTGAAATCATGCTGGGCTTGCGTTATTTCCGCGCTGGTGGACGCATGGCAACGGGCAATCGCTTTATCTCCGTCATCTCATCCATCTCCCTTGCTGGTGTGATTCTGGGTGTTGCCGTGTTGCTGGTGGTGTTATCGGTGATGAACGGCTTTGAACGTGAGTTGCGTGATCGCATTCTTGATATTACCGCGCATGCGACCATCAGCGGCATGGGTTCGTCCACGCCGGACTGGCAACAGTTGCAGCAACGAATTCAGTCGCAGCCACATGTGCTTGGTGTTGCGCCATATGTTGAACAACAGGCCATGTTGTTGAGTTCGGGGAGCAATGAATCCACCAACAGCGGCGTGATGATTCATGGTGCGTTGCCTGATGAAGAAGTTCGCGTCGTCCACATTGAACAACACATGAAGCAGGGACGAATGGATTCATTGCATGCCGGTGAATATCACATCGTGCTGGGCGATGAACTTGCAAAGGCTTTACATGTGAATGTTGGTGATCAAGTGATCGCCGTGGTGGCGCAGGGTGCAGTGACTGCGGCCGGCATTTTCCCCCGCATGCGCCGTTTTACCATCACCGGCATCTTTCATGTTGGCATGTACGAATATGATCGCAACTTTGCATACATTCACTTGCAGGATGCACAGCGCCTGTTCCGCTTTGGGGACAGTGTCAGCGGACTTCGTTTGAAGCTGGATGACGTATTCAAGGCGCAGCAGATCGCAGTGAACATTGCACGTGAACTTGGCGGCGGTTACTACGTCGATGACTGGACACGCAAGCACGCCAACTTCTTCCGTTCCATCGCCATGACCAAGTCGATGATGTTCCTGATCCTGCTGCTGGTTGTCGCAGTGGCGGCCTTCAATGTGGTGGCAACGCTGGTGATGGTGGTGAAGGACAAGCAATCCGATATTGCCATTCTGCGTACGCTGGGTTCATCACCGCGCAGTGTGCTGGCCGTGTTCATCCTGCAAGGCATGCTGATTGGTCTTATCGGAACGATGGGCGGCATTGTGCTGGGCACGGTGCTGTCGTGGAATCTGGAGTCCATCATTCATGGACTGGAGCATCTGTTCAACACTCACTTCATGGATGCCAAGCTGTATTTCATGAGTGATCTGCCTGCCTGCGTGGAGTGGCATGATGTGTTGAAGATCGGCTCGGTGGCTTTCGGCATGTGCTGTGTTTCCACGTTGTATCCTGCATGGCGCGCCGCACGAACCGAACCTGCCAAGGCGTTGCGAAGAGATTGATCCATTCGCTCCATATTTATCTCGTAATCACTGCCGCGTTCGCGGCGGGGTGCATTGATGCCATTGTCGGCGGCGGAGGTTTGATTCAACTGCCGGCGTTGTTTGGCGTATATCCCGATACCATGCCGGCGACATTGCTCGGCACGAACAAGTTTGCAAGTGTGTTTGGTACGGGCAACGCAGTGTGGCATTACTCAAGGCGGGTGCAGATTCCCTGGCGCATGCTGTTGCCGTTGATTGTCACGGTTCTGGTGACGGCGGCTGCTGGCGCAATGCTGGCAACGCATATTTCTGCGTACAACTATCGTCCGCTGGTTCCCGTATTGCTGACACTGGTGCTCATCCTTGTATTGCGCAACCGCGCACTGGGTACAACACACCGGCCGCGTGAATTTGCGCGGCGTCATCATCTCATCGCGGCGGCGTTGATTGCCGTCGTTGGCTTCTATGACGGATTTTTTGGACCCGGCACAGGTAGCCTGTTCATGTTTGTGTTCGTGCGTCTTTATGGATACGACTTCATTAACGCAGCGGCCTGCGCCCGTGTGCTGAATGTGGCAACCAACCTGGCGGCGATCACCTGGTTTGTAACAACCATGCACGTCATGTGGTTGCTTGCGGCGGGCATGGCGATCAGCAATGTCGCAGGGTCCACCCTGGGTGCGCGCCTTGCCATGCGTGGCGGCAATGTGCTGATACGCAATGTGTTTATCCTGATTGTCATTGCATTAATCATCAGAACCCTGTGGGTTGTCATCTGACAAGTACGCAATGACAACGGCAGTGAATGTGAGTACGATTGCGCAGTACTGATATTTCAGTGCTTTCAGAGGTCATCATGACTGTCGATGTCACGAAATCTGACGATCTGGCGAGACGACGCAAGGCTGCAGTGCCGCGCGGTATTGTTACTGCAACACCGTTTTTCATTCAGCGGGCCGACAATGCCGAAGTGTGGGATGTCGATGGCAGGCGACTCATTGACTTTGCATCCGGCATTGCCGTGCTGAACACCGGACATCGTCATCCCGATGTGGTGGCTGCGGTACAGTTGCAATTGAATGCGTATACGCATGCCGCATTCCAGGTGATGGGCTATGAGCCTTACATCGCATTGGCAGAAAAGTTGAATGCACTTGCCCCCGTGCGCGGACCCGCGAAATCCATCTTCTTTACCACGGGTGCGGAAGCCGTGGAAAATGCAGTGAAAATTGCACGCGCTGCCACCGGCAGACCGGCGGTCATTGCATTTGGTGGTGCATTTCATGGGCGTACCTTGTTTGCACTCGCACTCACCGGCAAGGCGATTCCCTACAAGCATGGTATTGGTCCCATTCCCGGTGATGTGTATCGCGTGCCGTTTCCGATTTCTCATCGTGGTATTTCAATTGCGGACAGTCTGGATGCATTGCAGGCGGTGTTTAAAACGGATGCATCACCTGATCGAGTGGCTGCCATCATTATTGAACCGGTGCAAGGTGAGGGCGGTTTTAATCCTGCATCACGCGAATTGATGACATCGCTGCGTGACATCTGCGACCGGCATGGCATTGTATTGATCGCCGATGAAATCCAGAGCGGCTTCGCCCGTACGGGAAAGATGTTTGCGATGGAACACTTCGGTGTGCAGCCGGATTTGATGGTGATGGCCAAATCACTGGCCGGCGGATTGCCATTGTCGGCAGTGACCGGCAATGCAACATTGATGGATATACCGGAACCCGGTGCACTGGGTGGCACGTATGGTGGACCGCCATTGTCATGTGCTGCTGCGCTGGCGGTATTGAATGTCATTGAGAAAGAACAATTGTGTGACCGTGCCAATGCGCTTGGCATGCGTGCACGCAGCCGGCTCGAACAATTCGCCGGCATGAAAGAGCTGATTCCCATTGGCAATATTCGCGGACTGGGTTCGATGCTGGGCTTTGATGTGGTGACGGCACATGGCAGTCAGCAAATCGTCGTTGATGGCGCAAAGAGAATCACTGCGCGCGCACATCAGCAGGGATTGATCCTGCTGAGCTGCGGCACGCAAAGCGAAGCCATTCGCCTGTTGTTTCCCATCACGGCCTCCGAGGCCATTGTCGATGAAGGATTGTCGTTGCTGGCTGCTGCCTTGCGCGCGGAGTAATGCCATGTCAGTGAAAACTTCGCTTACGTTGCGCGATCCGCAATTGTTGCGTGATGCATGCTACATCGATGGTGAATGGCTCAAGCCGAACGGCACCGATACACAGGTGATTCACAATCCCGCCACCGGCGCCGCCGTGGGCAGTGTGCCGGTGTGTGGCGAGATCGAAACGCGCAAGGCCATTGATGCAGCACAGGCGGCATTGACTGGCTGGAGTTCGTTGCTGGCATCGGAGCGTGCATTGCTCATGCGCCGCTGGTTTGATTTGATACTGGCGAATCTTGATGATCTTGCCCTGATTCTCACCAGTGAACAGGGCAAGACATTGGGTGAAGCGCGCGGCGAGATTCGTTATGGGGCTGCATTCATTGAATGGTTTGCCGAAGAAGGCAAACGCATTTACGGTGACATCATTCCATCGAACATGAAGGATCGCCGCCTGCTGGTGATTCGCCAGCCCATTGGCGTAGTGGGCATGATCACGCCGTGGAATTTTCCGATGGCGATGATTGCGCGCAAAGCTGCGGCAGCGCTGGCTGCGGGTTGTACGGTGGTCAGCAAGCCGTCGCCCGAAACACCTCTGTCGGCACTGGCAATGGCGGAACTTGCACATCGTGCCGGTATTCCCGGTGGTGTATTCAACGTGGTGACCGGTGATGCAGTCAGCATCGGCAGGGAACTTACCGGCAATCCGGTGGTGCGCAAATTGAGTTTTACCGGTTCAACACGTACCGGCGTGTTGCTGGCATCGCAATGTGTGCCCACGCTGAAAAAACTTTCACTGGAACTGGGTGGCAATGCGCCATTCATTGTATTTGATGATGCTGATGTGGATGCCGCCATACAGGGCGCCATGCTCAGCAAGTTCCGCAATTCGGGGCAGACCTGCGTATGCACCAACCGTTTTCTGGTTCAGGCCGGCATCTATGATGATTTTGTATCGCGATTCGCGCATGCCGTCAGTACGCTCAAAGTGGGCAATGGTGTTGATGCTGATGTCACGCAAGGTCCGTTGATCAATCAACGCGCAGTGCAGAAAGTTGAGCAACACATTGCGGATGCCGTTGCGCATGGCGCCGGTGTGGTGACCGGCGGCAAGCGTCATCAATTAGGCGGTACATTCTTCGAACCCACAGTCATTCGCGATGCAAGGACAGACATGCTGATGATGCGCGAAGAAACGTTTGGTCCTGTGGCGCCGGTATTCAAATTTGTTACTGAGTCTGAAGCCTTGCAAATGGCCAACGCCACCGAGTTTGGTCTGGCGGCTTACATTTATACGCGTGACATTTCGCGTGCATGGCGCATGGGTGAACAGATTGAATCCGGCATGGTGGGCATCAATGTGGGACTGGTCTCCACCGAGGTGGCGCCTTTTGGCGGTGTAAAAATGTCCGGCATGGGACGCGAAGGATCGAAGTACGGCATTGATGACTATACCGAGATCAAGTACATGTGTTTCGGTGTTGGGTGAGCTAGTTAATAGGCTTCTTTCTCCCTTTGCCCCTCGTGGGAGAAGGGTTGGGGGACAGGGGCAACGTTGAATCAAACCGTGTGCAATTTTCTACACCCTCTCCCTTAATCCCTCCCCCATCGAGGGGGAGGGAAAGAACATAGACAGTCTTGACTGAATGGCTGGCAAGGTTGTTTAACGCGATTGATCTGGAGTAACTCATCATCATGCAGTTATCGTATGTGAGAACAATGCCGGGCGATGCATGGCAAACCTATCTTGCACAGATTGATCGTGTGGTTCCTTATCTCGGTCCGCTCGCCAGGTGGGAACAATCGCTGCGGCATCCGAAAAGAATCTTGATCGTGGATGTTCCCATCGAAATGGACGATGGCTCGGTGCGCCACTTTGAAGGCTTTCGTGTGCAACACAATCTGTCACGCGGTCCGGGCAAGGGCGGACTGCGCATTCATCAGGATGTCACGCTGGAAGAAGTGATGGCATTGGCGGCATGGATGACGATCAAGAACGCCGCAGTCAATCTTCCTTACGGTGGCGCGAAAGGCGGCATCCGCGTTGATCCACGTACCTTGTCAATGAAGGAGCTTGAAAAAGTCACGCGCCGTTACACCAGCGAGATCGGGCCATTGATTGGACCGTATAAAGATATTCCTGCGCCGGATGTAAATACCAACAGCCAGATCATGGCATGGATGATGGATACGTATTCGATGAATTCGGGAACCACAGCAACCGGTGTGGTGACGGGCAAACCAATTGATCTCGGTGGTTCGTTGGGGCGTACCAGGGCCACGGGCCGCGGTGTGTTCAAAATCGGCAGTGAAGCGGCGCGCTTGATGAAACTGAATGTCAACGGTGCGCGTGTTGCGATTCAGGGTTTTGGCAATGTGGGCAGTGCCGCCGCCGAGCTGTTCGCAGAAGCAGGTGCCAGGATTGTCTGTATTCAGGATCAATTCAGCACCATTTATAACAGCAATGGCATTGATGTCGCTGCCGCGCTCAGGCAACGTGACCAGGCTGGACATGTCCAAGGCACATCCAATACTGAAATGATTGCCACAGAAAATTTCTGGGACGTTGATTGCGATATCCTCATTCCTGCGGCGCTGGAATCACAGATCACGGCGGCGCGTGCCAATCGCATCAAGGCAAAGCTGGTTCTTGAAGGCGCCAACGGACCGACGTTGCCGGAAGCGGATGATGTGCTGAACGACCGCGGAATCAGAGTCGTGCCCGATGTCATTTGCAACGCGGGTGGCGTGATTGTCAGCTACTTTGAATGGGTGCAGGATTTTTCGAGCTTTTTCTGGACCGAAGATGAAATCAATCAACGACTGGACAACATCATCATTCAGTCTTTTCATCGTATTTACGAAATGGCGGGAAAGCTGAAAGTTACCATGCGCGTAGCTGCCTTTGTGGTTGCCTGTGAACGCATTCTTAATGCACGTCAGGAGCGCGGCCTTTATCCTTGATATGCAGTGACCGGATCAGGAGCGAGATATGAAATTCCATTCACGACGCGCACTACTCAGGACGCTGCTTGGCAGTGCCATGATGTTTTCTGTTGTACAGCGAAGCAATGCAGAAGAACAGAAACTGAGTGAAGACGATCCTGAAGCAAAAACTCTGCACTACGTAACCGATGTCAGCCGTGCCAAGGATGCCAGGCCGGGTCAGAAGTGCGCAACCTGTTCTCTGTATGCGGGTGATCGTCAATCCACTTCCGGACCGTGTCCTGTTTTTGACAACAAACTGGTCAGTGCCAACGGTTGGTGCAAGTCGTGGATGAATATGTGATTGTACTGGTTGCTTGAAAGATTCCTGTTCTCGCGTGATTCCTGTTTGAGGCACTCATGAATTCAGCACGCTTGATGGTTCGTCGAACTGCATGGTTATTCGCCGTCATCATGGCAATGAGCTCCATCATTGTTCATGCCAGTCCGGTTACGATTTCACCACGGCAGGCTGCGCAACATGTGGGCGAACAAGTAACAGTGAAAGGCAGAGTCGTGGTGGTTTACACCGCGCCGCATGGAGAAACCTATCTGAACTTTGGCGCGGAATATCCCAATCAATTGATTAGCGTACTGATTGATGCAGCTCATGCAGATCAATTTCCAACAGTGCATGATCTTGAAGGCCGCATCGTCAAGGTATCCGGCGTGATCAGACTGCATCGCGGCAAGCCGGAAATTGTTGTAGAAAGGCCTGATCAGTTGCGGGAGTGGAGATTGGTGCAATCAGCATCGAAATAATGATTGATGCTGGTCTGGTGGCGAAGGATGAACTCAAGTATTTTTCCGGCGGAACCACTCACTGCCGGGTTTGGTGAAGAGCAG
>DASZSV010000016.1:0-31090 GCA_035548495.1 Steroidobacteraceae bacterium | reverse complement strand
GGATACATCCCGCCCTACTTTACTCATCGCCACCCAACGCTCAAACAATATTGCAAATCGTCAACAACGCTACACGTTGGTAAGTTGGCGCTGAGCGTAGCGAAGCCCAACATGTATCACGATCATCAATCAATGTTGGGCCTCGAAGACTCAGCCCAACCTACGCGCTGTTTCTTCATCTCTCACTCACCTCGGATAAGGATTATGAATCTCTCTTATCCAGTTGTCCGAGAAACAGGGGGAGGATCACTCGATGCAAAGCTTGCGAGCAACCCTCCACAAGCGTAGGGCGGGTTAGCAGTTCCGCTGCGTAACCCGCCGTGATCAGATACACCGAAAAGCAAATTTGATGGCGTGGTTACGATTACATCCTACCTTGCTGTGCACCTTTCTTCGTAGGCTGGGCACCGTGCCCAGCATCTTGCGTTGGCTTGCAAAGCCATGCTGGGCGAAGCCGCCCAGCCTACGACAATAAGCAATCAATCCGCCGACACGTTGGTAGGTTGGCGCTGAGCGTAGCGAAGCCCAACATGTGTCACAATCATCAATCATTGTTGGGCTTCGAAGATTCAGCCCAACCTACGATATCATTCAACGTGCAACACACATTGATCATTGACCCACACCCCACCTCTTTCTTGACATTTTTTCGCTTTAGCAATGACATCACTCGTTAATCGTTTTGAATCTATAGGTCGAACAGGTTGCACTCGTCGATCAGAACAATTAAATGCTGTCGCCGTAATTCTACGGCTCGGAGACAAATGGCCTTCCACAGAGTCAATTACAATGGTGTCGGCATGAAATTGTGCCGCGGCCCTATTTCTGACAATCGTTAATGCTTGGTCATATCCCATTCTATGCTGGCCAGTAACACTCCCCAGCCGAGTACATTCGGTGGTTAAAGTATTCAATTCTTTTACAACTACAATCTCCCGACCTTCTGGTGTCAAGCGTACAGATTTGCATCCGACTAACGCAGTAGACACAAAAATAATTATCAGAAGCGAATTCCTAGACATACCAGAACCTCAGCTATTCTTTAACCAGGGGCGGCGTGTTTTCAGTCGCCTATAATGGTCCTAATTCTTCAGACGTTTCATCAAATTATCATGTGGGTGAAGATCATGTTCACGCAGAATCCGCTCGTACTCATCTCGCTCATGTTTCAGGTGATCATATTTGATATACATTGATATGTAGCCCCAACCCGCAAGAACCATAAGAATAATTGCTTCAATCCCCCGGTGCCTTTCCACTGCCGCCCATACGCAAACAAAACCTACAATACCACCGAGGAAAATGCCAATCTGATGAACATCTGCACCGAGCTTCTCAAACCAACTGTTGAACGAATTCATGCATATATTCCCGTTCATTTAGCCAAGCCAGACCGTGCTCAGGTGGCAACGATCACGCTGCGATGCTCCACTATCCATGTTGTTAACACTTCGCACGCATACAAAAACCCCGACGCTCTCACGTCGGGGTTTCTTTATCTCTTACTTCAAACTCCCCAGCACTGCGTTCAACGTCGCGCTGGGCCGCATCGCCGCCGAGCATTTCTCCGGCGAAGGATGATAGTAACCACCCACATCCACCGGCTTGCCTTGTGCGCCAATCAACTCAGCATCAATCTTCTTTTCATTGGCGGTCAATTGTTCTGCGACAGGCTTGAACATCGCTTGCAGGGATGCATCCTTAGTTTGAGCAGCCAACGCCTGCGCCCAGTACAATGCCAGATAGAAGTGACTGCCGCGATTGTCAACCTGCCCTACTTTACGTGCAGGTGATTTGTCATTCTCCAGAAACTTGGCATTGGCGGCATCGAGTGTTTCAGCCAGCACCGCCGCGCGTTGGTTGTTGGTCTTTGCAGCCATGTCTTCGATGGAGACTTGCAAAGCAAGAAACTCACCGAGCGAATCCCAACGCAAATATCCTTCTTCCAGAAACTGTTGCACATGCTTGGGCGCTGAACCACCCGCGCCGGTTTCGTACAAACCACCGCCTTGCAACAAGGGAACGATGGACAACATCTTGGCGCTGGTGCCCAGTTCAAGAATGGGAAACAAGTCGGTGTTGTAATCACGCAGCACATTGCCGGTGACTGAGATGGTGTCCTGGCCGCGACGAATGCGCAGCAAGGACAGTTTGCAGGCATCGACTGGCGACAGAATGCGAATGTCGTATTCAGCAATGTCGTAATTGCGCAGCTCTGCTTTCACGATCTCGATCAGCTTGCGATCATAGGCACGTTGTTCATCGAGCCAGAACACGGCAGTGGTCTTGGTGGCTTTGGCACGATTCACAGCCAGCTTGATCCAATCCTTGATGGCCACATCCTTGGTCTGGCACATGCGCCAGATGTCACCTTGATTCACCTCGTGTTGTGTCAACACTGCACCCGATGCATCGAGTACCCGCACTGTACCTGCCGATGCTATTTCAAATGTCTTGTCATGCGAACCGTATTCTTCAGCGGCTTGCGCCATCAGGCCGACATTGCTGACACTGCCCATGGTGGTGACATCGTAGGCGCCATGTTCTTTGCAATCATCAATCACCGCTTGATAAATGCCGGCATAGCAACGATCGGGGATCATGGCCTTCATGTCATGCTGCTTGCCGTCGGCGCCCCACATCTGACCGGAAGCCCGCAAGGCGGCCGGCATGGAGGCATCAATGATCACATCGCTGGGCACATGCAGGTTGGTAATGCCCTTGTCCGAATCCACCATCGCAAGCGGCGGATTTTTTTCATACACCGCCTTGATGTCTGCTTCAATCTCCGCGCGTTGCGCTTCGGGCAATGTTTGAATCTTGGTGTAGACATCACCCAGACCATTGCGCACATTGACACCAATCTGCTTGAACACTGCGGCATGTTTGGCGAACACATCCTTGTAGTACACGCTGACCGCATGACCGAACATGATGGGATCGGAGACCTTCATCATCGTCGCCTTCAAGTGCAGTGACAGCAACACACCTTGCGATTTGGCATCAGCGATTTGTGCTGCGTAGAAATCACGCAATGCCTGCGCGCTCATGAAGGTGGACGAGATGACTTCACTTGCCTGCACCTTCACCGCTTCTTTCAGAACCGTTTTGTTACCGGCCTTGTCAGTGAATTCGATCTTCAAGCTTTGTGCGGCTGGTACGACAGCAGCCTGTTCGTTGCCATAAAAATCGCCACTGCTCATGCTCGATACATGCGACCTGGAGTCCTTGCTCCACTTGCCCATCGAGTGTGGATGTTTACGCGCATACTGCTTCACGGCATTGGCCACACGACGATCAGAATTGCCTTCGCGCAGTACGGGATTCACCGCAGAGCCCAGCACCTTTGCATAGCGTGCCTTGATCTGCTTTTCCGCATCGGTCTTGGGATCTTCGGGATAATCAGGTACGGCATAGCCCTGTGATTGCAATTCCTTGATGGCAGCCTTCAATTGGGGCACCGAAGCACTGATATTGGGCAACTTGATGATGTTGGCCTGCGGCGTCTTGGCCAGCTCACCCAGTTCGGCGAGATCATCTTTCTGTTGTTGTTCGGGTTTCAGGAAATCGGAAAAATTCGCCAGAATACGGCCGGACAGTGAAATATCGCGCGTTTCCACCGCGATGCCCGCGGCCCTGGTAAAAGCCTGCACGATGGGCAGCAATGAATACGTGGCCAAAGCAGGCGCTTCGTCGGTAAGGGTGTAGATAATCTTGTCGGTCATTGAAGATTCCCGTGATAGTAAAAGTCCGATTTTGCGGCACCTGAATGCATCCTTGTCACCGCCGCGAAAGCGGGGGTCCAGTAAAATAATGATTGTTTATTCAACTGGGTTCCCGCCTTCGCGGGAATGACGAATTGCAGCCAAGCGCCATAAAATAAGGCGATAGTATAGCAAGCAATCCGCAACCCAAGGGCATCCGCACATGTCGCGAATACTGATTGTGATTGGACTAGTGATCGCATTGATCGGCGTTGGCTGGCCGTGGCTGTCCAAACTGCCCTTCGGCCGGCTGCCCGGTGACATTCGCATTGAACGCCCCGGCTTCAGTTTTTATTTTCCGCTGATGACGTCGATCATCATCAGCGCGGTGGTGTCGCTGGTGATGTGGTTGACGAGGAGGAAGTGAGGAAGAAGCATTCACTCCCCTCGCCCCTTGAGGGAGAGGGGCCGGGGGTGAGGGGTTAATTTAAATTTCAATAACATGACTTCTTGTCGTGCATCACAAGAATTCTGTGTAAGTGGTCGTCGAGATAATTGATGACGACGACATATAGAAACAATCCCCCTCACCCTTATTCCCTCTCCCTCAAGGGGCGAGGGAAACAAAACAACAAAGACCTACGAACACATCAACCTTCGAGACTTCGCCACAAATACCAGGACGCCACTGAAGCGTAAGGCCGCCACTTCTTGCCGGCACTCTCCAGTGTCTTTCTCGATCCATACAAATTGCGGACTGCGCGCTGCAAGGCCACATCACCGGTGGCCAATATATCGGCACGCTTCAGACCAAATATCAGAAACATTTCCGCCGTCCATCTGCCAATGCCTGGCACTTCGGTCAACATATCGATCACCTGTTCATCCGGACATCGCTTGATCACTGCAAAATCCAGCCGGCCATCAACGATGTGCGTGGCCAGCGCATGCAGATATTTCGCCTTGCCATTGGAAAGACCTGCGGTTCGTAATGCATCATGGGAAATAGACAACACCGACACGGGTTCAAACGTATTCACCAATGCCCGCACACGTTTCTCAATGGTGTCCGCCGCTTTCACTGACAACTGCTGACTGATGATGGAAGTGGCAAGAATGTCGAAGGGATCGCGCTTGCGTTTACCGATGCGGCAGATGCCATGCGTCTTGATCAGGCCCGCCATGATGCGATCAGATTGCGTGAGATGCGCTTCTGCTTCACGCTTGATCTTTTCGGTGAGTGTAATGACCGATGTCGCCACGATGATCAGCTGGTTTTATATACATTGTCATTCACCCGTTCCATGGTGCGCTCCGGATGCGACAGCGCCTTGAATCCCAGCTTCGCATACAATCCCTGTGCATCACGTGTCACCAGACGGATGCGACGCAATCCCTGCAAATCCGGGTGATCAAGCATGGTTTGCAGCAGCCATGTGGCAATACCCTTGCCGCGATGGGATTCAACGACAAACACATCGGCAAGATAGGCATACGTAGTGCGATCCGTGATCATGCGTGCGAAGCCCACTTGCTCACCGCCATCCGTCAACACGCCAAAACATAACGAGTGATCCATCGCACGTACAAGTGTTGCAAGTGGAATATCTTTCGCCCAGTAAGAATTGGCAAGAAATCCGTGGATAACCTGCAGGTCCATTTGCGATACATCTGTAGTAATGCGGAAGTCGTTCATGGCATTCAACAGCACCTAGTCGGACCGCATCGCAACTATCGCTGACGTTTTCCAGCAGTAGCAGAAGCCGCCCGCATGGCGACCCCCATTGCAATGCCGATTGCGACACCCAGCGCCAGATTACGAAAAATAATTCCCAATGCGCAGCCGATGGCGACGCCCATGCCCATATATTTGCCCCGCAGCTTGCCGGGTCGAACTTTTGTTACACGCTCGGACGATTCGTCCACCATCAATGATTATGCCTCGGCACTCCAACGGTCTGCGCCAGCTTCTGATACTTGACGGCATTTTCCAGCACGGCACCGTCCTGCAATTGACCGACACAAGCGCGTTGCATTTCCTGCCACGGTGTCTGACTGGCGGGATATTGATAGCCACCGCTTGCCTGAAGTGCTTTCATGCGCGCGTCGTATTCTTCCTTGCTGATCAGCACATTCACTTCACCCTTGCGCAAGTCAATGCGTACACGATCACCAGACTTGAGCAATGCCAGTCCACCGTTGATGGCCGCTTCGGGTGATGCGTTGAGAATGGATGGTGAACCCGATGTGCCGGACTGACGGCCATCGCCCACGCAGGGCAAGTGATGTACACCCGCTTTGATCAGGGCCGCAGGCGCACGCATGTTCACCACTTCTGCAGAGCCGGGATAGCCGATGGGTCCGGTGCCGCGCATCACCAGTATGGTGGTGCGATCAATGCCGGTGGCAGGATCATCAATGCGCGCGTGATAGTCTTCGGGACCATCGAACACCACCACCTTGCCTTCAAAGGCATCGGGATCATTCGGGTTCGACAAATACTGTTCACGAAAATCCCTGGAGATGACACTGGTTTTCATGATGGCGGATTCAAACAGATTGCCGCGCAATACAGTAAAGCCGGCTCGCTGCATCAAGGGCGCATCAAAGGTGCGGATGACATCGGTATCTTCAATCACTGCATTGCGGCAGTTATCACCCATGGTTTTGCCATTCACGGTCAATGCGGATTCATTGATCAGTCCCTTGCGCATCAACTCCGCCACCACTGCGGGCACACCGCCCGCGCGGAAATAATCTTCACCAAGATATTCACCCGCCGGCTGCAGATTCACCAGCAAAGGAATATCACGGCCAAAGGTTTGCCAGTCATCAATGGACAGTTCAACACCGATATGTCTCGCCAGCGCATTGAGATGAATCGGCGCATTGGTTGATCCACCGATGGCAGAGTTGACACGAATGGCATTGATGAATGCATCGCGCGTAAGGATGTCCGATGGCTTGCGATCAGCCGCAACCATTTCAACAATCTGTTTGCCAGTGCGATACGCCACTTCGGCACGATCACGATGCGGCGCAGGTATTGCAGCCGATCCCGGTAACGACATGCCCAGTGCTTCCGTCAAACTGTTCATCGTGGTGGCGGTGCCCATGGTGTTGCAATAACCGGTGGACGGTGCAGATGAGGCCACCAGTTTGATAAAGCCCTGATAATCAATTTCGCCGGCCGCAAGCATTTCACGTGCGCGCCATACAATGGTGCCGGAACCGGTGCGTTTTCCCTTGTGCCAGCCATTAAACATCGGACCAACCGACAACGCGATGGCAGGAATATTCACCGTGGCGGCCGCCATCAAACATGCCGGCGTAGTTTTGTCGCAGCCGATGGTCAACACCACACCGTCCATTGGATACCCGAACAGCAATTCAACCAGCCCCAGATAAGCAAGGTTGCGATCCAGTGCCGCAGTGGGCCGTTTGGCATTTTCGAAAATGGGATGCACCGGAAACTCGAATGCAATGCCACCCGCTTCGCGGATACCTTCGCGCACCCTTTGCGCCAGAATCAGGTGATGCCGGTTGCACGGCACCAGATCGCTGCCTGTTTGTGCAATGCCGATGATGGGCTTGCCCGACTGTAATTCCTCCAGACTCAACCCATAGTTCATGTACCGTTCAAGATACAGCGCCGTCATGTCCACATTGGTTGGATCGTCGAACCATGCTCTGGAACGCAATGGTCTGGAGGAACTGGCTTGTTTATCGGTCTTTGTGGAATCGGTCATATGTCGAAATCTGGAAAAGGATGCCGGCCTGGCAACGCCTGCCCTGCTTTTCAATTGGCGCCGGCCGGGAAAAAATAATCATACAATAGTTACCGCAACCAGATCATGGAAATATGATGACTATTCCAACATCCGGGATGGCGCAGTCTACCAGCGGGATGGCAAAAATTGTCTGAGTTTAGGCAGGGAACAAGACATTGTTATGCTAACAATGCTGTCCAGAGTCTGCGCATCAAAGTTTATCTATCCATTTCTGGTGTTCACGCACGCTGCGTCCGTTCCAGGGCTGCCGTCAAATCCTGTTCAAGATCGACAGCAGCTTCAATGCCCACTGACAATCGCAGCAACGAATCGGTAATGCCTGCCTTCAATCGTGATGCTTCCGTCATCGCCGCATGAGTCATGGTTGCCGGATGTGCCACCAACGACTCAACACCACCCAGTGATTCCGCCAGTGAAAACATCTGCAATCCATCAACAAAGGCACGCACTGCATCGATACCACCGCGCAACTCAAAACTCACCATGGCACCAAATCCACTTTGCTGCTTTCGCGCAATGACATGCGCAGGATGCGTTGCCAGCCCCGGATAATGAACAGCCTTGACAGCCGGATGCGCCGCCAGCAATTGCGCGATTCGCTGTGCATTGTCACCATGAACGGCCATGCGTGCCTGCAAAGTTCGCACACCACGCAAGGTCAGATAACTGTCAAAGGGTGCACCGGTAACACCGGTGCAATTGGCCCACCACAGCAACTGTTCATGCACTGCCTTGTCTTTGGCGATCACCGCTCCACCCACCACATCGCTGTGACCATTGAGATACTTGGTGGTGGAATGCACCACGATATCGGCACCGAGTTTCAATGGTTGTTGCCACACCGGCGACAGGAATGTGTTGTCCACTGCCAGCAGCGCACCACACTGATGACTTTGCCGTGCCACTTCTGCAATGTCGGTAATGCGCAGCAGTGGATTGCTGGGCGTTTCGACCCACACGACTCCGGGCTTGCGTTGCATGGCGGATGCCAGTTCATGTGCATTGCTGAAATCGATGAACATCAACTGGAACGCGCCACGCTGATGCAATGCTTCAAACAGGCGGTAACTGCCGCCATAGCAATCGTGCGGCGCAATCAACAACTCATCCGGCTTGAGCAACTGGCAGACCAGATTGACCGCTGCCATGCCGGATGAAGTGATTACCGCATCCGCACCTTCTTCCAGCGCGGCCAGCGTATGTGCCAGCGCATCGCGTGTAGGATTGGCCGAACGTGAATAGTCATACGGCCTGCGATGACCAAGCCCGGCGAAGGTGTAAGTTGAACTCAGATATATCGGTGAAACCACAGCGCCATGTTGAGTGTCGCTGTCGAGTCCGGTGCGTACTGCCCTGGTGGCTTGTTGAATCTTGTCATTCATGATGATTACTTCAAAGCCCTTATAAAAATGTCATGCATGGCATCGGTCTCTTTCAGGAAAGCATCGTGTCCGTAAATGGATGACAACGCCACGAGCTTCGCCGGACCACCGAGATTCTCATGCAGTTCCTGCATGTCATTGAATGGCACCAGTTGATCTTCCTGAACTGCTACCAATGTAGTGGGCACTTCGATTTTTTCCGGGTCAACACGATGCAGGTCGATGGATTCGGACAAACAGACAAACGATTCCGGCACGTAGCTGGCCGCGTAAGCATCGCCACGTGAAAACAGATATTGCTCGACGGGAAATACAAATCCAGTTGCTGTGCGCACCGGCTCATCGGAAAAGCGCTGCACGAATTCTTCGGATGAACGATACGTTGCCATCGCCAGCGCACGCGCCAGGCGCAACCCTTCGGCACCTTCATGATGTGCAAGTGCATAACGCACCATCGCACGCTGCACACTGCGCCATGCGGTGGACATGGGATGCGTACGATGCGCGCCGCTTACCACTATCAGACGTTGCGCGAGTTCGGGATGCGCCTGTCCCAATGCCAGCGCCACCATGGCGCCATAAGATGCACCAATCACTGCATGCAGTTGCGGGATGTTCAAGTGTGTCAACAGATGCTTGATGGCCGCAACCTGATCGAAGGCACTGATGCTGGGAAAATCTTTTTGTCCGCGCAACGGACCGGTACTGGCGCCACTGCCACCAATAAAGTCTATACCCAGTACCTGGTAACGATGTGTGTCCAGCGCGAGACCCGGACCCATGATCTGTTTCCACCATCCCGCAGGTGCAAGCGGATCGGTGGTGGCCACCACATAACGGCTTGCTGAAATACCACCCAGCACCAGCACCACCGGTGTGTGAGCCGCGCCTTCCAGACGCCATGCAATCTGCGCAGGATGCAGCACACCGCCAAAATGCAGCGGCAACGGTTCAGGTAATAACAGCTCGCCCTGCGCCACACAAATATCGTCGGCGGCTCTCTCAATCTCGTTTGTTTGAATCGACATGCAACAAGGTACTCCGTGTACTTGATCATGCATCAAGCCTGCAACTCACCGGAGTTCCTGCGCGATATGCGCAATGGGTTACTATGACCAATTCGATCGCATCACCTGTAATCAAGTGATGTTCATAGCACCTCATCTGTCGGTAACGCGATGCGCACCGCAGGAGTTGGCACCTTCCGTAAGGGTTATGTGATAACGCATTACGTGGGTTGCCCCGGCTTCAAAGGGCCTTTCCCTCAGCCGGTCTCGATGAGTTCGCGGAGTCTACGGAGCGATGCCGGGGTGCGTCAAGACAGGCCGGAACAAATGGCTAAATCTGCCGCCGCGCCCGGAGAAACATGATACCCGATGCCAGCACCATGCCCACCACGGCAATGGTATTCATCCCCTGCAACCGGCTGACGTGGCTGGCAAGTGAGAACAACCCCGCCGTCAAGTGCACCATCAATGGAGCAAGCATCGCAGCCAGCAGCAAAACAATACCGACGGCACACCAGCGGCGTACCTGCTGCATGCGATATTCATGATCCAGATGTGAAAGTAATTGCTGCGTGAATTCATGATCCGGCAACGGCTCGTTCTGTTCTGCAAACAGCCGGCTCAGTTCCGCAGCAAATTCATCATGGGTGCTCTGGTCTTGGTTCATAACTCACCTGTATGCCTGTAACAACTCGCGCAATCGGCTCGTACCGCGCGTGATATGTGACTTTACCGTCCCTAATGGCAATTTAGTGGCATCAACAATCTCGCCATGACTCATGCCTTCTGCATGCGACAGCACAATACACAGCCGCACTGCGGGTGACAATTGCGTCAGTGCATAATCCAGATCAATTTTCTCGCCGTGTGATTCTGTTATCGACTGCACCGGAGTGTCTTCTTCGCCGGTGAATGACATCTCTTTATGGCCACGTACCTGTTGCAACCAGATATTCACTGCAATCTGTCGCAACCATCCGCCAAAGGCACCCGGTGATTGCAGCGATGACAACATCTTCCATGCCTGGATGAAAGTCTGCTGCGACAAGTCATCTGCCAGTGCATGATCGCGTGACAGACGACGCAGCAGATTGCGAACAGCCGACTGCCGTCGCCGCACCAGCTCTTCAAACGCGGGCTTGTCACCCAGTTTTGCCAGTGCAACAACGGCAGCTTCAGCGGCGTTGTTCATCCCCAGTTTTGACATGCTATCAAGCAACATTATGCGACAGGACTGGCAGCCTTCTGTTCCTGTTCATGCTGTTTTAGTATTTTGGCAGCAAAGTACAAACCACCACCGACACACAGTGTTAATGCCGCGCCGGCGTAGATAAAAGGAGCCGCCATTGCCACTGCCGGCACCAGCGCAAATACCGTTGCCACCGCCGCAGCGCCAACACCTGTACCCATGACGATCATACCAGCGATTTTCAGATTGACCGACGGGATCCTCTGGTCCTGCGGCAACGCAGACACACCGGTTAATTGCCTGACCATCTCTGGTGACAGCTCATGACCTTTGTCGATTGCCGCCTTGATGGTATCCAGTGTCGACTTGCGCATTTTATAACCCACAATCATGGGCGTAATTGCAGCAGCAGCCACGAACAACCAGAATACAACCGCTACGATAGTAAAAGAATACATGACAGTTCCCCGCAAAAGTTAATGATCACTGATAGAGATGCATCCGGCCGGGCTTTTGGATGCAGGGAGCTGGAATATTCTTTTTGGCTATCGGGGGCGCTTCCTGGTCTACTCCCCTCGCCCATTGAGGGAGAAGGGTTAGGGGCGAGGGGGTAATAACATCACATATCATCTTGCTGTATAAGATGAAGGAGCACCCCTCACTCTGTCTCTCTCCCTCAAGGGGAGAGAGGACGCAACATCAACGACAACACTTGCGGTGATTACAGTGCTCTTGTAGGCTGGTGATGAAGCAAAGCGCAATCCCAGCATTCGTTCGACAAATCAATTGAAGATGCTGGGATGAGGCATCCCAGCCTACGCGCCCACCCCACAAGGGGCGAGAGTACTCAACGTCAAACGGAATTAATGGATGTAACCACGACCCTATTCGCGCCGGAAGTTAAAGAGACTACCCCTTCCTGATCCTCTCCAATCCACCCATATACGGCTTCAACACATCAGGAATAACAATGCTGCCATCGGGCTGCTGATAGTTTTCCATCACTGCGACGAGCGCACGACCAACAGCCACACCAGATCCATTCAATGTATGTAATGGCTCGGGTTTGCCAGTTTCAGGGTTGCGCCAGCGGGCCTGCATGCGACGCGCTTGAAAGGCTTCGAAGTTGGAACACGAAGAAATCTCGCGATATTTCTGCTGACCCGGCAACCATACTTCAATGTCGTAAGTCTTCGACGAACCAAAACCGATGTCACCGGCGCACAAACACACAACACGATACGGCAACTTTAAACGCTTCAACACTTCTTCGGCATGTGAGGTCAATTGTTCGTGCGCTTCGTTTGAATCCTGTGGACGCACGATCTGCACCACTTCCACCTTTTCAAATTGATGCTGACGAATCATGCCGCGCGTATCTTTGCCCGCCGCACCGGCTTCGGCACGAAAGCAAGGCGTATGCGCAACAAAACGCAGGGGCAATTGATCTGCCTCGATAATGGCGTCACGAACCATGTTGGTGACCGGCACTTCTGCCGTCGGTATCAAAAAGAAATCACGTTCATCATCCGGGCTGTTTTTCTTGAGTGCAAACAAGTCCTCTGCAAACTTGGGCAACTGACCCGTACCAGTCAATGATGCTGCATTCACAATGAACGGCACATACAATTCCTTATAGCCGTGTTCACGCGTATGCAAGTCCAGCATGAATTGTGTGAGTGCACGTTGCAATCGCGCCAGTTCACCATGCAGAACTACAAAACGTGCACCGGAAATCTTGCTGGCATTGGCAAAATCAATTTGCTTCAAGCCTTCGCCCAATGCGACATGATCCAGCGGCGTATAGGGAAACTGTACCGGCTCACCCCAGCGGCGTACTTCTTTATTCGCTGATTCGTCGGCACCATCAGGTACCGAGTCTTGCAACATGTTGGGCAAACGCATCACTACCTGTTCAAGCTCGGCCTGAACTTTGTTCAACTCCGCTTCCGCTTCGGCAAGTTGTTTGCCCAGATCTTCCACCTGTTTCAATAATGGCGCGACATCCTGACCCTTGGCCTTGGCCATACCCACCGACTTGGCGTTGGTGTTGCGTTCGTTGCGCAATTCATCCACACGAATCTGCCATTGCTTGCGGCGATCTTCAAATGATTGCAGTTGCGTCACATCAAGAACAAAGCCGCGGCGCTTGAGATTGGCAGCCACTTTTTCAGGTTCGGTACGAAGCAGTTTGGGGTCGAGCATGATGTTTTTGACAGGATCATTTGAATAATGAAAGTTATTCTACTGGATTTCCGCTTTCGCGGAAATGACGTATCCCCCTGATCAAACGCTGGAGTCTCCTGTTGTGCCATCGACTTCGATGTCACTAACTCAATCCAATGCGTTATCCCCGTGAAAACGGGGATCCAGTGATTAAACGATCCTTTCTATTTTGAGCGCAACTTCGCCACCAAGTAGGGTGGGTTAGCAGTTCCCCTGCGTAACCCACCGTATTCAACAGGCGGGATTTATCCCGCCCTACCATTTCTTCTTTGCATGCATGACATGCACACATTGAAAGATGACGGCGATGGCCTGTTATTCGCGCGAGCGCAACTTCGCCAGCGCTTCGGCAATTTTAATTTCAAGTCCGCGTGAAACCGGCTGGTAATACCGTTTCGGCGCCATGCCATCGGGAAAGTACACTTCGCCTTTGGCAACTGCATCAGGCTCATCGTGCGCATAACGATATCCCTTACCATGACCCAGCTCCTTCATCAATCGTGTCGGCGCATTACGCAAGTGCATGGGCACATCGAGTGAACCGCTGGTCTTGGCATCTTCCATCGCTTCGTTGAAAGCCACATACACTGCATTGCTCTTTGCGGCACAGGCGAGGAATACCACGGCCTGTGCGATGGCTAATTCTCCTTCCGGTGATCCGAGACGCTCATACACTTCACAGGCTTCCAGCGCCAATGTGAGTCCGCGCGGATCGGCATTGCCAATGTCTTCACTGGCCATGCGCAATACACGGCGTGCAATGTAACGCGGATCGCAGCCGCCATCGAGCATGCGGCACAGCCAGTACAACGCCGCATCAGGATCGCTGCCACGCACGGATTTATGCAACGCGGATATCTGGTCGTAAAATGCATCGCCTTTGTTATCAAAACGACGCAACGTTCCTGTTGCAACTTCAGTTGCAATATCAATGCTCAACCTGGGTGGCGACTCCGCTTGCGCGAGACTGAGCGCAAGTTCCAGCATGTTCAATGCACGACGGCCATCACCATCCGCCGCTCTGGCAATCAACTGCAATGCCGATTCATCCACGTCAAGCTGACCATCCTGTGATTGTTCATGGGCAACAGCCCGTTTCAACAATGGCAGCAATTGCGCTTCAGTCAATGCGCGCAGCACATACACGCGGGCGCGAGACAGCAATGCATTGTTCAGTTCAAATGAAGGATTTTCGGTGGTCGCACCAATGAACACAAAGGTGCCATCTTCAACCCACGGCAGAAACGCATCCTGTTGCGATTTATTGAAGCGATGCACTTCGTCGAGAAACAACAATGTGCGCTTTCCTGATTGCTGTTTAGTCTGCCGCGCCTGTTCCACCGCATCGCGGATATCCTTGACACCTGCCATCACCGCAGACAACGCAATGTACTGCGCATCGCATTGCTTTGCGATCAATCTTGCCAATGTGGTCTTTCCCGTGCCCGGCGGTCCCCACAGAATCATCGAATGCAGTGATTTGCCTTCCAGCATGCGTCGCAAGGGCTTACCCGCACCCAGCAAATGTTCCTGCCCAACCACTTCATCCAGCGATTGTGGCCGCAGACGATCTGCCAGCGGCCGGGCATCAGCAGTGATGTCACTCATTTTTTTTCGACAGCACTGCCTCAATCCATTGCGGCCAGCGGCTGAGTGGTGTCAACGCCAGCACAACACCAATCACAATGCCTGCGGCATCGGCATATACATCATGAATGTCAGAATCGCGGCCAAACGGCATCGCACCCTGCATCACTTCAATGAACACGCCAAACAACAGAAAATACAGTGCGATCATCCAGTACCGACGCGGCCGATAGATGCTGCAGAACCACAGCGTCAACAAAACAAAGCCCGTAGCGTGTTCGACCTTGTCATTCAGGCCGGGCGTCTCGACATACTTGCCGGGCACCAGACACACTACCATCGCCGCGATCACCGCCAGCCAGCCGCCCAGCAACCACCACCGGACAAAACGCAAATCACGTAACATCGACATTTCATTTTTCCTTTGAAGTTGTTGCCTGACTATTGTCTATGACATCCACATCCTTGGGCGGCGTGAAAGCAAACTCCGAATCCGGCAAGGATGCATTGCGTTTGAACTGTCTGAATTCAACCAGCGTTCGTTGGTCCAGCTTGTCGGTAAGTGACATGGCTACCAGCACGTCACCATGCAATGCCAGTTGCACCAGTTTGAAATCGGAGTCATCACGCCTCGGGCTGAGATTGATCACCAGCATGTCTTCATGATGTTCTGCATGCACCACGTTGAAATTCTTTTTCAAGTCGCTGCCGGCCATGCCGTTGCCGGATAACAACGTCGCGGGCGTGCCGCTGATGGTGCCATCGACACTGCGAATGGTCACCTGTTGCAACTCAGGATCATAAACCCAGATGCGCTTGCCGTCGCACACAATGGTTTGTGCATTGGGCTTGTCGTAGTCCCAACGGAATTTGCCGGGACGCCTGATCGCCAGTTTGCCGGTGCTCTTTTCAATCACCTGATCACGATTGTCCTGAACCGTTTGCACAAAATCCGATTGCAACGATTGCAAACCATTGAGGAAGTGGTCTAGTGCGGCGTAGCCTTGTTCAGTGGTTGCCAATTCATCGGCATGAGCGGCACCGCACATTGAAAACGCGACGATTAGTGACGTCAATAAAAAATTTTTCATCATGAAAACGATCTCAACACGGTCACTGCACTCATCAGGTTTTATCGTTGTCGTACCAAAGTTACGTAGATCCTTGCTGTTGGCGAAGTAAAGAAACCGGGAAAATCAGTTCTCCGCATTACCCGGCACCAATACCTCTCGCGAACCATTGGACTGCAATTGACTGACGAGTCCGGCAGCTTCCATGGCTTCAAGCATGCGTGCAGCGCGGTTGTAACCAATCTTCAGGCGGCGTTGCACGTAAGAGATGGAAGGCTTGCGGCTTTCCAGCACAATCTTTACGGCCTCATCATACAATGCATCTTTTTCCGGATCGTCACCTTCACCACCTTCATCATCTTCTCCGGAAATACCGGGAATCGGTGCACTGGGTCCTTCGAGAATTTCATCCACATAAGTAGGTCCACCGCTGGTCTTCAATGCACCGACCACTCGATGCACTTCAGAATCAGATACAAATGCACCATGCACACGCACTGGCACGGATGTGCCCGGTTGCAGGAACAGCATGTCGCCGTGACCCAGCAATTGTTCCGCGCCCATTTGATCAAGAATGGTTCGTGAATCCACCTTCGCCGACACCTGAAACGCGATGCGTGTGGGAATGTTGGCCTTGATCAAACCGGTGATCACATCAACGGAAGGACGTTGTGTTGCAAGAATCAGGTGAATGCCCGAAGCTCGCGCCTTCTGTGCGAGGCGGGCAATCAGTTCTTCGACCTTCTTGCCGACGATCATCATCATGTCGGCAAGCTCATCAACAATGACCACGATGCATGGCATCTGTTCAAGAAAGGGAACAGCGTCGGGTTTGTCTTCCGGCGACAACCGTTTCATCAACAACGGATCGCGAATGGGTTGTTTTGCTTCCTGTGCATCTTTCACCTTGCGATTGAAACCGGCGAGATTGCGTACACCCAGCGCAGCCATCAATTGATAACGGCGTTCCATCTCCGCCACACACCAGCGCAATGCATTGGCCGCCTGCTTCATGTCGGTGACCACCGGCGCCAGCAAGTGCGGGATGCCTTCATATACTGAAAGCTCCAGCATCTTCGGATCAATCATGATCATGCGCACATTCTGCGGCGTGGCCTTGTACAGCAACGACAGCACCATGGCATTCACTGCGGTGGATTTGCCTGAGCCCGTGGTGCCGCCCACCAGCAAGTGCGGCATGCGCGCCAGATCGGCCACCACCGGTGCACCGCTGATGTCCTTGCCCAGCACCAACGCCAATGGCGACGCCATGTCATCATAGGCTTTTGACTTGATGATCTCTCCCAATGTAACAAGCTCGCGCTTTTCATTGGGAATTTCCAGACCCACTGTCGGTTTACCGGGGATCACTTCAACGATGCGCACACTGATCGCTGACAATGCGCGTGCCAGATCTTTCGCCAGCGAACTGATCTGCGCCACTTTCACACCGGGTGCGAGTTTCAATTCAAAACGTGTGATGACCGGACCAGGATGAACTGCAACCACTTCCACTTCGATGCCAAAGTCACGCAGCTTGAGTTCCACCAGACGCGACATGGCTTCCAGTGCTTCTTCGGAATAGTGCGTTGTCGCTGGTGGCGCGTCATCCAGTAATGACAGCGGCGGCAGATCAGCATCACTGGGTGTATCGAACATCGACACCTGCCGCTCTTTCTCAACGCGATCACTTTTTTCCACCTTGGGCGGTGTTGCTTCAATCTTGGGTGGCGGACGCCTGGCAACACGCTTCTGTTCTTCGCGAACCACTTCCATGCGTGCTTCTTTCACTTCGCGGCCCAGCTTGATGTCTTCCGCCTGTTGTTGATATTCAAGAAATTGATCGATGCGCCGCAGAACAAATTGTCCAATGCGATCCATCGCTGCAATCCATGACACACCGGCAAACAACGCCACCCCCGCAAGCCACAAAGCCAGCAACAGCAACGTGGTGCCCAGCATGCCCAGTCCCGACACCAGACCATGACCGACAATGTCACCGAGCACACCGCCGGCCGTGCTGGGATACACGCCAGCGCTGAAGTGCAATGTGGCCAGTCCGCAGCTCGTCACCAGTGTCAACAAAAAACCTGCGCCGCGAAACAACAAGGATGTCCTGCTTTGTGATGTTTCATCACCGGCGGGCCGGTACAGCACCCAGCCAGTCAATGCAATCATCACAGGAAACAAATAAGCAGGACGGCCAAACAACATCACCAGCAAGCCCGCCACATGCGCACCCAGCGGTCCGATCCAGTTGGCGACCGGTCCGGGTTCCCCTGTCGTTGAGAACGATGGATCTGCGGGATCAAAACTGAGCAAGGCCACCAGCAGAATCAGCCCCAGCGCACCCATGACAAACAACGCACTTTCGCGCAATGCACGCGCCACCAGTGCACTGATGCCACGGCTTTGTTCAGTCCCCTTGGATGCAACCACTCTGTTCAACGTCGATGTACCTGCTCGATCAATAACATTTCGGCCTAATGTAATGCATTGCCACTGCTTGGCGTAATCTGCCTGCTGGCATACCATCGCACATCACCTGGCAACGCTTGCCCCTGATGATGACAAATCAATGGCAACTGCCTGAATTGATTTGCAGATCGTTGGTAGTTAGAGAGTATACATGACCACTTCCCCGCCCACTCATTCACGATTGATCATTCTGGGTTCCGGCCCGGCTGGCTATGCCGCAGCGGTGTACGCCGCGCGCGCCAACCGCAAACCGTTGCTGATCACCGGTCTGGAAGCAGGTGGTCAGTTGATGACGACCACCGAAGTCGACAACTGGCCCGGCGATCCGCACGGACTGACCGGCCCGGGATTGATGGAGCGCATGCGTGCACACGCCGAGCGATTCAATACCCGGATCGTCAACGATCACATTAACAAGGTGGATTTGTCCAGGCGACCCTTTTTACTCGAAGGCGACAGCGCCACTTACACATGCGATGCATTGATCATCGCCACCGGCGCCACTGCCAAGTATCTCGGCCTGCCATCGGAACAGGAATTCCGCGGCCGCGGTGTTTCCGCCTGCGCCACCTGCGACGGCTTCTTTTTCAAGAACCAGAAAGTGGCCGTGGTTGGCGGCGGCAATACCGCCGTGGAAGAAGCGCTGTATCTGTCCAACATTGCATCGCATGTGACACTGGTACATCGCCGTGACAAGCTGCGTTCCGAAAAGATTCTGCAGGACCATCTGTTCGCGCGTGAAAAGGAAGGCAAGGTGAGCATCCTGTGGAATCACGCGGTGGATGAAGTGCTGGGTGATGACTCAGGTGTAACGGGATTGCGGGTTGCATCAACGGCTGATGAAAAATCCAGACGTGATCTGGATCTGACCGGTGTATTCATTGCCGTAGGTCATGCACCCAACACACAGTTGTTTGCAGGTCAGCTTGAACTGAACAATGGTTACATCGTGGTCAAGTCCGGCAGCAATGGCAATGCCACTGCCACCAGTGTGCCGGGCGTATTTGCAGCGGGCGATGTAGCTGATCACGTGTATCGTCAGGCGATCACCTCCGCCGGCACCGGCTGCATGGCCGCACTGGATGCCGACAAGTACCTGGATCAGATCGACGCTGAACACTCCTGAACCGGCAATGCGCATTCGCATCCTGCATTCCATTCACGATATCTCTGCAAGTGACTGGAATGCGCTGGAGATGCGCGGACAACCTTTTCTGCGTCATGAATTTCTTGCGGCACTCGAAGACACCGGCTGCGCTTGCAGCGCCACGGGCTGGACACCGCACCATCTTGTTGTGAATGACAACGCACGCCTTTGCGCGGCCATGCCCCTGTATGTGAAGGCGCATTCCTTTGGTGAATTCGTTTTTGATTTCAGCTGGGCCGAAGCCTATGCGCAAGCGGGTTTGAACTACTATCCAAAACTGGTCAGCGCCATTCCATTCACACCAGCAACCGGCCCGCGCATTCTGTCATCGCCACATGCCGACACTGCAAGCAAGGCTCAACTGATACATGCCGTGATTGATCTCACTCATGATCATCAACTCTCAAGCACACACATGTTATATGCGGACGACATGACACGTGATTGCGTGTTTTCGCGGCAGGATGATCAATGGCTGCCGCGCACCAGTTGCGATTTTCACTGGTTCAATCGCGACTACACCCGCATGGATGATTTTCTTGAAGCATTCCGCGCTGACAAACGCAAAAAGGCCAGACGCGAACGGCGCCGCGTTGTTGAGCAAGGCATTTCATTCAGGACGCTGCACGGTGCGGAGCTGACTCGCGAGCTGTGCGAAGTGGTATTCAGTTTTTCCGAACACACATTTCATGAACATGGACACGAACATTATCTGAATGCGGATTTCTTTTTCCGGGTTGCACAAGCGTTGCCATCGCAGATCATGATCAAGCTGGCTGAATATCACGGCCAACCGGTAGCTGCCGCCATTTTCTTTCGCAGTGACGATACCTTGTATGGACGTTACTGGGGCAGCGCCGCCAATTTTCACAGCCTGCATTTTGAAACCTGTTATTACCAGGGCATTGAATACTGCATTGAACAGGGATTGAAAAAGTTTGAACCCGGCACACAGGGCGAACACAAGATTGCGCGCGGCTTTGAACCCAC
This sequence comes from Steroidobacteraceae bacterium, assembly GCA_035548495.1. Lineage (GTDB taxonomy): Bacteria > Pseudomonadota > Gammaproteobacteria > Steroidobacterales > Steroidobacteraceae > CAILZL01. Next base: position 10,519 of record DASZSV010000016.1, on the reverse strand, counting down.
GCTCACTCATTCACTGCACTATGTACGAGATGAACGATTTCGTGCCGCGCTAAAACCCTATCTGCAGCGCGAACGCGCTGCCGTTGATCGTTATGCGCACGCCATGCGTGAACATGTGCCGTTTCATCGCACTGATGGCCAATGATCTTTCTTCAAACATCCAGATGCGTTTGCATCTCGAGCCGCGCAAATTCTTTCCCATGTTTCTGATTTCAGGAACCGTCAAAAACAGGACGTTTTTGCCGGAGCGTCCATGGATGGATTTACAGCGGTTCTGGAAATCAGAAACATGGGAAAGAACTTGCACGATGTTCGTATCAACATCAACATTGCCGCATGCCCCGCAAACACGCCAACATTTACTGGATAGACACTGACGATGCACCGGATGTGTTTCCGCCACTGGAAACTGCACTGCGCAATCCCGATGGATTGCTGGCTGCGGGCGGCGATTTGCAACCGGAAAGACTGGTTGCCGCGTATCGCCGTGGCATTTTTCCCTGGTACTCGCGAGGTCAGCCGATCCTGTGGTGGTCACCGGATCCACGAGCTGTGCTGTTCCCTGAAAAAATGAAAGTGTCCCGCAGCCTGCGGCAAAGCATCCGCAAACAGGGATTTGAATCGCGCATGGACCATGACTTTGCCGCAGTCATCACCGCCTGTGGCGATCCGCTGTATCGCCGCGACGGCACCTGGATCACGGATGAAATGCGCAGCGCGTACATCACACTGCATCAATTGGGTTATGCGCACTCCTTTGAAACATGGCGCCAGAACACCCTCGTCGGCGGCCTGTACGGCATCCGGCTGGGACAGGTATTTTTTGGCGAATCCATGTTCAGCCGCGTCACCGACGCCTCGAAATTTGCGCTGAAATGCCTTTGTGAACATCTGGTTGAACAGGGTGTAGTGATGATCGACTGCCAGATGGCCACGTCTCACCTGCTCAGCCTGGGCGCCGAGCTGATTCCACGCAAAACGTTCGCTGGATTGCTGGAAAAACACGCAAAGTAGCGACTTCAATTGCAATACGGCGCATTGTTATGCACAATTCGCGCGCTTTTCTTCAACCGTTCACCCCAACAAAGCGAGATACATGTCGAAGGAAGATGCCATACAAATGGAAGGTCGCGTGGTTGACACGCTGCCCAACACCACATTCCGCGTGGAGCTCAGCAATGGGCACACGGTCATTGCGCATATCTCCGGCAAGATGCGCAAGAACTACATCCGCATTCTCACCGGCGATCAGGTGACCGTTGAACTGACGCCGTATGACTTGACCAAAGGCCGCATCGTTTATCGCGGCCGATAACGTTCAATCCACTTCCGCAATTCAAGTCAGGCATTACCCGGCAGCAAACCGTACTCTCCCCGCACCAGGAGAGATTTCGTGAATTCAGTTGCTGCCGCTCACTATCAACATCGTCTTTGCAGGGTGCTTGAGTACATTGATACCCATCTTGATGAAGAGCTGAGTGTCGACAGGCTCAGCAGCGTCGCGGCCTTCTCGAAATTTCATTTCCACCGGCAGTTCTCGGAATTCTCTGGCATCAACGTCAGTAAATTCATTCAATTGACGCGCCTGAATCGTGCCGCATATCAACTGGCCTATCGCGATCTCGCGATTACGGAGATTGCACTGGGCTGCGGCTATGAAAATGTTGAATCATTTTCACGCGCGTTCAAAAAGAATACCGCACAGACACCCAGCGAATTCCGTGTACAGCCGCAGTGGCATACCTGGTTCAACACCTATCAATCAGCGCGCGCACTGAGGATGAACCATATGATTGCCAGCACAACGCCACAAGTGAACATCATCACCACCAGCGACATCAAGGTCGCAGTACTGGAACATCGCGGCGACCCGGACATGCTGGACCATTCCATTCGCAAGTTCATTGCATGGCGCAAACAGCATCAGTTGCCGCCAGGCAAATTTGCAACGTTCAACATCGCTTATCATGATCCTGAAACCGTGGAAGCTGGTGAATATCAATTTGATCTGTGTGTTGCAACCAACATGGACATCACTGGCAACACCATTGGCATCGTCAATAAAATCATTCCCGGCGGCAGATGCGCCGTGTTGCGTCACCTTGGTTCAGATGATCTGTTGCGCTCAAGCGTGCACTATCTGTATTCAGAATGGCTGCCCCACAGCGGTGAAGAACTGCGTGACTTTCCCTTGTACTGGCAGCGTGTAAAATTCTTTCCCGATGTCCCGGAGCATGAAGCGGTAGTCGATATATTTTTGCCGTTGAAGTGATCTGGACTGCGCCGGCTCGCATGACAAAGAAAAAATAGCTCAATGGTTGACGCCGGTTTTGACACTCTGTCACACACGCCGTTCACGTCAATTAATGACCGCGCGATTTGAGCGTGTTTGAATCTGTATCATTTCAACACATCGTTGCAGCGCAGTGACGGAGACATCAAGCCTCCGCTGACATGACAAGAAGCAGAAGCATGCATCTCAAAATATGTATCTCTACAGGTTTATTCACTCACTCACATTGACCCGTGAATACCAACGCGGCACTATCTGTTGAGCAAATAATGAATACGACAATTTCGTGTCTGATTGTTCTTGCGACGCACATATTCAACGAAGGAGATCGCCATGGCCGATTCCGCAGAACGCAAAGTCATCACTCGTCGCGAAGCATTGATACTTTCATCGACAGCGGGCCTGAGCATTGCCAGCGGTTTCGCCGTTGCGGCAGACAGCACCAAAACTGCTGCGCATCAGGAGCCGGGCAATCTTTCCACGCCACGTTCGGCCATCGCAAAGACTCAATACGGCAACGTGCGCGGATTTCTGGATGGCGGCGTTTTCACTTTCAAGGGCGTACCGTATGGTGACACCACGGCTGGCGTGAATCGCTGGCTGCCGGCCAAACCACCCAAACCATGGACTGATGAATATCCCGCTTTGGCTTATGGCGGTAATTGCCCGCAGAACCTGCACCCGTGGACAAGTGTGGAACAAACATTCATTCAAGACTGGGATGACGGCTGGCAGAGTGAAGACATGCTCAAGCTGAATATCTGGACATCAAGTTTGAGCGGCAAGCGTCCTGTCATGCTGTACATCCACGGTGGCGGCTACAGCTTTGGATCATCATATGAGTTGCCATCACATGAAGGTGCACAGATGGCGCGGCATCATGATGTCGTGCAGGTCTCCGTCAATCATCGTTTGAATATTCTGGGTTTTCTTGATGTTTCAGATATCGGCGGCTCGGCTTATGAAGATTCGGCAAATGTCGGCATGACAGATCTGGTCGCGGCCTTGCGCTGGGTGCACAACAACATTGAAAATTTTGGCGGCGATCCTGATCGCGTGATGATCTATGGACAATCCGGTGGCGGCTCGAAAGTCACAACGTTGATGGGCATGCCCTCCGCTTCCGGGTTGTTTCATCGCGCCGCTGCGCAGTCCGGCGGCGGCGGCAACATACCCAGCCGCGAACAACAGCGTGAGCTGGCACGTGTGCTGATGAAGGATCTCGGCTTGCCCGCCAACGACATTGACTCGTTGCAGAAAATGGAATGGTCCACGCTGTTTGCAGCAGGCAATGCAGCTGCCGCCAAAATCAATCCTCCCGGACCACCCATGATGGGACCCGGCGCACCCGGCACACCACGTGCAGGCTGGTCACCTTGCGTGGATGGCAAGATCATCAATATGCGTTCGTTCTTCGATGCAGCGCCGGAAATCTCCAGGCATGTTCCGATGCTGGTGGGCTCTGTGAGCGAAGAAGGCAATCGCATGTCGCAACGGCCGACAGAAGATGAGTGGCATGCCAATCTTTCCAGAAGCTATGGAGAAGACAAGGCAACTGCCATCGTCGCCGCGCTGAAGAAAGCCTATCCACACAAGAAAATTCAGACGCTGTCATACATTTGCAGTGGCACACCGGGTTTGAATGGATTATTCATGCGCAACAATGTTGTGAAAATGGCGAAACTGAAACATGAGCTCGGCGGCGCACCCGCTTACGCGTATTACTTCACGTGGCAAACACCGATTCTTGATGGCTTGCCGGGTGCGTGGCATACGGCAGATTTGCAATTCTGTTTCGACAACACCAAGCGTTGCGAACAAGGCACCGGCAATACACCAGAAGCACAAGCACTCGCGAAAAAGATGGCGTCGTCGTGGGCGGCTTTCGCCGCAACCGGAAACCCCAGCATACCTGGTCTGCACTGGACACCAACCGATCCGCAAACAAACAGGACCATGATCTGGGATAACGACTGTCACATGGCAGACGATCCTGAAGGAGAAGCACGCAAGATCATTGCCTCGTGACAGTCTTGTGTGCGTTGTAATCATTGCGATGCGCCTGCCGCGGGCAAGGCAATACATGACAGACCCGGTTGCAATATCAATCAGAAACTGCAACGCTCTGGTGTAATTCAAAACATCGCGAGCGGTTACATGAATACTTGGCACCGGATTTTGTTGGTCCTGTCGTTGGGGTTACTGGCCATACCTGCATTTGCGCAGGATGTTCCGGCAAGCTCCAGCTCATCATCATTATCTTTATCATCATCTTCTTCCGCTTCATCAGAAGTACATGTAGCCAAAACCGTCAACGTGGTCATGCATACGGCGCTGGGTGATATTGAACTGGCCATTGAAGTGGAACGAGCGCCCATTACCGCGAAGAATTTTCTGCGTTACGTGGATCATAAACGTCTCGATGGCATGGTGTTTTATCGGGATGTGAAAGTGGGTATTACCGGCGAATATGGCCTGGTTCAGGGCGGTCTGCACTTTCATCCGGAAAGACTCTACAAGCCCATACCGCATGAACCCACTACAGTCACTGGACTGAGTCACGTGAACGGTGCGATTTCAATGGCGCGTCTTGCGCCGGGCACCGCCACAGCGGAATTCTTTATTGTTGTCGGTGATCTCACCAGCCTGGATGCACAACCTGATGCAAAAGGCGACAACGCAGGCTATGCGGTATTCGGACATGTGACAAAAGGCATGGATGTGGTCAAGCGCATTCTTGATCTGCCGTGTTCAAGCAGAGGCGGTGATGTCTCAATGAAAGACCAGATGATCATTAATCCGGTTAAAGTCAGCAGCGTGCGCCGCGTGCAATAACTAACGTCTGCTTTTTTTCCCCGCAGCTTCTTCCAGTTTGTTCAACACCTCCTGCAATTCATCGCTCAGCGGCGCAGTGATGGTGAATGTTTCTGTTGTGCCGGGTTTTACAAACTGCAAACTCTGTGCGTGCAGAAACATGCGCTTCAAGCCGAAGGGCCGCAGTGAATCGTTGCATTGCTTGTCGCCGTATTTTTCATCACCTGCAACCGGATGACCCGCATAGGCGGCATGCACGCGAATCTGGTGTGTGCGTCCGGTGCCGATTTCAATATCCATCAATGTTGCCAGCTTGCCAAAGTGTTGTTTGGGCATGAACACACTGTGTGCCGACTGACCTTCGGGATGCACACGCACCATGCGTTCACCACCCTGCTTCTGATTGGTCAACAACGGCAACTCCAGTGTCTTTTTGCCCAATGTCCACTTGCCGCACACCAGCGCCAGATATCGTTTGGTCATTTCGCGCTCACGCAGGGCAGCATGCATTTCACGCAAGGCAGCGCGGCGTTTTGCGAGCACCAGCACACCACTGGTATCACGATCAAGGCGATGTACCAGTTCAAGCTCCGTCAATTCGGGTCGTGCAGCACGCAATGCTTCAATGACACCAAAGGCAAGGCCGCTGCCGCCATGAACTGCCACACCGGAGGGTTTATTGATGATCAGCAGATCGCGATCTTCATGAATGATGGCGGCGCTGATGAAACTTTGCAGTGAACCGGAAGGCTTGCCTTGCGAAGGCTCAGCATCGATGCGAATGGGTGGAATACGCACACGATCACCCAGCACCAGACGTGTTTCAGGTTTGGCGCGTTTGCCGTTGACGCGCACCTCTCCCTTGCGCAGCACGCGATACACATGGCTTTTCGGCACTGCCTTGAAGACACGCAGCAGAAAATTATCCAGTCGCTGTCCGGCATCGCCTTCGCTGGCTTCAACGTAACGGACACCGGATTGCGATGCGCCGGCGGATGATGCAGGCATGTCAGCGGCAGCCATGGATCACCGCTTCATGAGTCACATCGGTTGTTAAACTGTGCGTCATTCGAGTATTGATGAAAGTTAAGTTGGCGTAAGCCATTGATTACGCGTAGTTGCACTGTTATAGTCCACGCGCCTTCACCGGCTTCGACAGTTTACGGCCAGCGCCGAAGCGTCGAGGTTCTGGTGATCATACGCGGCAATTCCTCTGACTTAAGCCTGCACGCAAGCCAGTCTCAGGGCGCCGCATCTTAGTTGGTTCTGTCCGCTCAGGCTACAAAACTCCAGCATTCAGAACCATCGTTTGGCCGATTGGAACATCAATACCGCACTCCGCGATTCGGACCGGGTTGATGCACAACGCACCAGACGGGCCGCATGATTCGGCAGGATTTTTATGACAACGCAGGAAGCATCGCGACATCCGCGCGCTTCTTCCGTTGTTTACAATACAGACGCTCAACAACTCCGTTTGTCAGAGTGCCCGTCCTGAAAACTTCCTGCTCTCCCGCGACCGTTCCGGCACGTTTCCACGGCTCCTTGCTCACGAGGGGCACATGAAAAGAATGTTGATTAATGCAACTCAAGAAGAAGAGTTGCGGGTTGCACTGGTTGATGGACAGCGCATTTACGATCTCGCCATCGAGATTCCTTCCAAGGAACAAAAGAAGGCCAACATCTACAAAGGCCGGATCACCAGAGTCGAAGCCAGCCTTGAAGCCTGTTTTGTCGATTACGGTGCAGAACGCCACGGCTTTCTGCCATTGAAGGAAATCTCGCGCGATTACTTCCATCACTTCGGTCAGAACGGACGCAATATCCGCGACCTGATCAGCGAAGGCCAGGAGCTGATCGTCCAGGTCGAAAAGGAAGAACGCGGCAACAAGGGCGCTGCGCTGACCACCTTCGTCAGTCTTGCCGGACGCTTCCTGGTGTTGATGCCCAACAATCCGCGCGCCGGTGGCGTATCACGCCGCATTGAAGGCGAAGACCGCGAACAACTGCGCGAGGCACTGGACAGCATCCATATTCCCGACAGCATGGGCGCCATCATCCGCACCGCAGGTGTGGGACGCTCTGCCGAAGAACTGCAATGGGATGTGGAGAATCTGCAGGATGTATGGCAGGCCATTCAAAGCGCCGCCGAAAACCGTCCTGCGCCATTCCTGATTTATCAGGAGTCCAAACCGGTGATTCGCGCACTGCGCGATTACCTGTCTGATGACATTGGTGAAGTGCTGGTGGATAGTCCTTCGGTATTCAATGAAGGCAAGGAATACATGGAGCGCTTCATGCCTGCCAGCGTGCGCAAGCTCAAGCTGTACCAGGATGAGGTGCCGCTGTTCACGCGCTATCAAATTGAAAACCAGATTGAATCTGCGCATGCACATTCCGTGGACCTGCCTTCAGGCGGTTCGATCGTCATTGATCACACCGAAGCACTGGTGTCGATCGACATCAACTCAGCACGCGCCACACGTGGCGGCGACATCGAAACGACGGCCACCAACACCAATCTGGAAGCCGCCGATGAAATTGCCCGTCAATTGCGCCTGCGCGATATTGGCGGCCTGATCGTCATCGACTTCATCGACATGGAATCCACCAAGAATCAGCGTGAAGTGGAAGACCGCTTGCGTGACGCAGTGAAACAGGATCGCGCGCGCATTCAACTGGGACGCATCTCGCGTTTCGGTTTGCTGGAACTGTCGCGTCAACGCCTGCGTCCTTCGATTACTGAAGCCACGCATCACACCTGTCCGCGTTGCGCCGGCATGGGCAAGATTCGCAGCGTTGAATCGCTGGCATTGACCTTGCTGCGCCTGATCGGTGAAGAAGCGCGCAAGGAACGCACCTCGAAAGTGATCGCACAGTTGCCAGTGGATGTCGCGACGTTTCTCATCAATGAAAAGCGTGAATGGCTGAACGATGTGGAAGCCAGGAACAAGGCGGAAATCATTCTTGTGCCCAACAAGTACATGGAAACACCCGCATACGAAATTCGCCGCATACGTGATGATGAAACCGAACAGGTCGAAGGCAATTCCAGTTATGTGCTGGCCGAACAGCCCAAGCTGGATGTCGATGCCGTGGTTAATCGCCAGGAACAGAAAGTGGTGATACAGCAACCCGCAGTGACCAATGTCGTTCCCACCACACCGGCGCCCCCAATCGCTGAAAAGCCGAAAGCACCCGGCATTTTCCTGCGTTTCTGGCGTTACCTGTTTGGTGGCGGTGAAGTCGCCGTCAAGCCGAAATCCGGCGGCGTTAAACGCAACGAACGTCATGAGCGGCATCGCGACAAGCATCGTGACCGTGATCGCCGCGGCCGCCATGGTCTGCACGGACGCGACAAGCATGAACGCAAGCACGAACGCAATGATGGTGACCGCAACCGTCATCGCGGCATCAGCAGCGGCGCCGAACATCGCAATACTGCAACAGAAGAAGCGCCGCCGCGCAAAGATCAGCATAAGCAGAAACGCGACATGCAGGAATCACGTCGTGATCGCAGTCACGACACACCGCATGCACAGCCCGCCCCTGGAAATGAAACCGTCTCTGACAATGTTCAAGCTGGCGGAATGCAGCAGGAACAACGTCATGAACGCAGTGGACGCAGCCGTCGCAGCCGGCGTCGTCGCGGCGGCCGTGGCCGTGGTGGCGATGATCGTATGAATCGCGATCAACATGCTGCAACTGCCGGTGGTGAATCATCATCCACGTCGTCTGCAGCAGAACACACCGCAGCGTCATTCACACCGCCGGCAACGGATGGTCACAACCGCACGCAGCAGGACTATCGTCATCACGATAACTCCAGTGAATCGTCCGGCGGACAGGCATCGCAATTTGAATCTGCACGCAGTCATCAAGCACCACCGGTTGAAACACACTCGTCGCCAGCACCTGAATCATCATGGTCTGGTAATGATTCAGCGCCAACGCATCACGAATAACCAGATGTAAATGAAAGGCAACCACGCACCCGCCGCAGAAGGCAATCCACAAAACAGTTCCGGCCATTCCCGCTTGGCGGTGATGGCTGACAAGTTTGTCGCTGCCGTTCCGGCGGGTATGCGCACACTCATGTGCTGCGCCGTGATCATTGCGGTTGCGTTCTGCGTTTTCATCGTCAATCGCGCCGATCCTCCGCATATTTTCTGGGATGAGAACTATCATGTCACTTCAACGGAACGTTATCTCGAAGGCATGATGCAGTTCGAGCCGCATCCTCCACTGGGATTGATGATGATTGCAGTGGGCGAATATTTTTCGCATGCCAATGATGGCGTGGACATGCACGCACTGGTGCGCACCAAGGAAATCAACGGTGATGACATGCCTGCAAATTTTTCATTTGCAGGCATGCGCCTGATGCCCAGCCTGTTTGCCGCATTCGGTGCATTGCTGTTCTTTGCGCTCATCTACGAGTTGCTTGAAAACCGGCTATATGCGTTGCTGTTCACCTCACTGTATGTGTTCGAGAATGCCTTTGTGGTGCATTTTCGTGCCACACACCTTGACAGTTTCCAGATGTTTTTCACGCTTGGCTCACTGTGGTACTTCGCACGCCTGTGGAAATCCATCGAGGTATTGAAATGGTGGCAGTATGCATTGCTGGCCGTGTGGTGCGCGCTGGCCATGATGGTCAAGGTGAATGCCGTATTTCTGGTTGTGCTGTTCCCGATGCTGTACATCAAGGACGTAAAACAGCATCCAAAAAACTCGCGCACCAACTGGGTGGCCGATGCCTTCACCAAGGGCAGTTCATCGCTGGTCGCCGCGCTTGCCGTGTTTTTTATGGTGTTCTATGTGCATGCATTGTTTTCACGCAATCCTCCCGATGCAAACACGCCTGCGGGCCAGCAGGACATCGCCAACATGTCGCCGCGATACAGGGAATACATCGACAAGCACGAGGCACTGACGCCGGTCATGGTATACATCATTGCCCGCGACTACTTTCACTTCATGTACAAGGATCATGAAGGTGTTCCCAAACTCAATCCGAACAATCCGGGCGAGAATGGTTCGTATCCGTGGCATTGGCCCTTCCATGATCGCAATATCAACTATCGCTGGGATTCTGCGGATGGCAAAACCGCCTATGTGCAACTGGTGGGCAATCAACTGGCATGGTATTGCGGCACCGCTTCGGTGATTCTTGCGTTGATCCTGGTGATCAACTATCGCATCTTTGCCGTATTGCCACGCGGCAGCATGCGCACGTACAGCATGATCGAGGCATTCACGCTGCTGTATGTTGCTTTCATGGCGCTCAATTTATGGATGATCTCGCAACGTGTGCTGTATCTGTATCATTACTTCATGGGACTGGCGATCAGCTACGCGCTGTTGACCCTGATGTGGAAGTATCTGTGTGAGATTCATCCGCGCTTCAAC
>DASZSV010000015.1:0-3638 GCA_035548495.1 Steroidobacteraceae bacterium | reverse complement strand
ATATGAGCGTTGGGCTTCGCAGACTCAGCCCAACCTACAACGTCGTCAGGCGATTCTTCTCAACTCGAAAAGAGATAATTCAATGTCAGCACTGATTTGCGGTTCAATGGCGTATGACACCATCATGGTGTTCAACGGCAGGTTCAAGGAACACATTCTTCCCGACAAGATACACATGCTGAATGTGTCTTTCCTGGTGCCGGGCATGCGGCGCAACTTCGGTGGATGTGCCGGTAATATTGCCTACAATCTCAAACTGCTCGGTGGCGATGGCGCGCCGATGGCCACCGTGGGACATGACTTCGCGCCCTATCACACCTGGTTAAAGCAGCAGAGTATTGAGATGAAACATCTCAGGACCATTACGGATGAATTTACCGCGCAGGCATTCATTACCACCGATCTGGATGACAACCAGATTACCGCTTTTCATCCCGGCGCGATGAATCATGCACATGTGCAGGCAGTGCCAACAGATGGCAGCGTGACATTGGGACTGATTTCTCCCGATGGCCGTGACGGCATGATTCAACATGCTGCTCAATTTGCTGCAGCGAAGATTCCCTTCATCTTTGATCCGGGTCAGGGATTGCCCATGTTCAATGGTGAAGAGTTGCTCAGGTTTGTGGATCAGGCCACATGGGTGACCGTCAATGAATACGAGGGACAGTTGCTGTCCGAACGCACCGGGTTGTCACATGAAGCATTGGCGCAACGTGTTGAGGCATTCATTGTTACGCAGGGTTCGCAAGGCTCATTGATTCATCATCGCGGTGAAAAAATTCATATTCCCGCAGCCAGACCGGCGGCCATCAACGATCCCACCGGATGTGGTGATGCCTATCGTGCGGGTCTGATTTATGGATTGATGAATAATTTCGACTGGCAGGTGACAGGCCGCATTGCGTCGTTAATGGGCGCCATCAAGATTGCATCACATGGTCCGCAGAATCATCGCTTTACCCGCGATGAATTCGCAATGCAGTATCAGGCGGCATTTTCGCAGCCGCTGAACTGGTAAACAGTGCAGACCGGCAGCCACAGCCATGCGGCCGGTTACCTTCCGCTTGAATGTGACTGGTCATTAACTTTGTGGCAGGCAGGATCATCCGCGGAATGATTCTGTGGTAGGGTTTGCGCTTGGCCCGTTTGTCCAGACATGACCAGGTTGTACGGGCGTTAAACAGGGTAATTCATCCTTCAAGGAATCACATGCGTAAACTGTCTGTTCTGCTGCTCATCATCCTGTGTGGTGTGGCGCATGCAAATCCCGCATTAAACGAAGACGGCCGCAATGATGCGCACTGGACACGCACCATCGAACGCATCACTTCCGGCATTGTGACCATCCAGATCGACCAGACGCGTTCCTTTGACACCGAACAGAACATGTCAGGTCAGGCCACCGGATTTGTTGTTGATGCCAGACGCGGATTGATTCTTACCAATCGTCATGTAGTAACACCCGGACCGGTCACGGCGCAGGCCGTGTTTCAGGATCGTGAAGAAGTGCAGTTGTATCCGGTGTATCGCGATCCGGTACACGACTTTGGTCTTTATCGTTACGATCCTTCCAAGCTGCGTTTTATCAAACCTGCTGAATTGCAGCTGTATCCTGAAGGTGCAGTGATTGGCCGCGAGATTCGCGTAGTCGGCAATGATGCTGGTGAGCAGTTGTCCATTCTTGCCGGCACGCTGGCGCGCCTGGATCGCGAAGCGCCAAATTATGGCGCGGGCAATTACAACGACTTCAATACTTTTTATTATCAGGCAGCATCGGGCACATCGGGCGGATCATCCGGATCGCCGGTGATTGATATCGACGGCCGCGTGCTGGCGTTGAATGCCGGTGGCAGCACCACGGCAGCATCCAGTTTTTATCTGCCGCTTGATCGCGTGGTGCGCGCGCTGCATCTTGTTCAGGAAAACAAACCGGTAACGCGCGGTACGCTGCAAACCGTATTCAGTTACACGCCTTTTGATGAACTGGAAAGGCTGGGTCTGGACGCGGCAACCGAAACAGAAGTGCGCAAGGCGTTCCCATCACAAACAGGCATGCTGGTGGTGGATTCCGTGCAGCCCGGCTCCACGGCAGAGAATGCCTTGCAGCCCGGCGATATTCTGCTGCGTATGAATGGCCGCTTGTTGACCACCTTTGATCCGCTGAATGAAGTGCTGGATGACAGTGTCAACCAGTCAATCAAACTGCAAATCCGCCGCGGCGAACAGACGCTGGATGAAGAAGTGCGCGTGCAGGATCTTTATGAAATCACACCCGCACGTTATCTCAGTTTTGGTGATGCAGTGGTGCATACCTTGTCATGGCAACTGGCGCGCAACATGAATCGCGCCGCATCCGGCGTGTATGTTGCCGATCCGGGATATGTGTTTGTGCGTGCCGGTGTGCCGCGCGGTGCGGTGATCACCGAGGTGAATGGTGTGCCAATGCACAGCCTTGATGACTTCGTTGACATGGTGCACGCATTGCCCGATGGCGCACAGATAACATTACGGTTCGTTACCGCAGATGACAGCCGCTCATCGCATGTGGCCTTCATGTACATGGATCGTAAATGGTTTCCTGCTGATGAATGCAAACGTGATGACGCAAACGGAGTGTGGGATTGCAAGCAATGGGCGCGTGACGGCGAAGCAACGCCGCCTGCGCCGATGACAACGCAATTTCCCGCTTCGGACAATGCCATTGTCAATCGCGTGCAGCCGTCGCTGGTGATGGTGAGTTTCCACATTCCTTATCCGGTATCAGGTACCGGTGGTGAAGTCAGTTACTACGGCACGGGCATTGTCGTGGATGCGTTGCGTGGCCTTGTCGTTGTCGATCGCAACACCGTGCCTGTTGGCATCGGCGATGTGCGCATCACCTTTGCAGGCACGGTTGAAATACCAGGACGCATTGTGTATCTGCATCCCAATCACAATCTCGCAGTGGTTGCCTATGATCCGCTGTTGATCGGCAATACCCCGGTGCGTTCGGCAACACTGGATACATCGCCGGTCAAAGCAGGCGAAAACATATGGGCCGTTGGCCTGACTGCCGATGACAAGGTGAAGATACAGACGGCGCAGGTATCGCAGGTGGAGCCTGCATTGTTTCCTCTGTCGCGTTCGCTGCGTTTCCGCGATTCCAATATCGAGTTGATCGGTCTGGTCAATCCGCCCGGCAACTTTGATGGCGTGCTGGTCAACAAGCATGGTGAAGTGCGTGCCACATGGTCCAGTTTCATCAACGAACAGGGCCGTGAAGCCCAGCAGGTGATGCGTGGCATTCCTGCAGACCTGGTTGCAGAAACGGTATCGCTGGCACGCGGTGAAAAAACATTGCGTTCGCTTGAAGTGGAATTGATGCCGCTGTCACTGGCCAATGCCAGACATCTTGGCATGTCTGAAGACTGGGTGCAGCAATTCGTCAAGCATGATCCCGCACGTCGTCAGGCGCTGGTGATTGCGCGCACGGTGGCAGGGTCGCCTGCATCGAAGTTGCTGTACACCGGTGATTTGTTGCTGGCCATTGATGGCAAACCGGTTACGCGTTTCCGCGAAGTGGAAAACGCAGTGCAGAAGGATCAGGTCGTGCTGACCATATTGCGTGACTCAAAACCGCTTTCGGTAAAAGTGGA
>DASZSV010000014.1:0-93313 GCA_035548495.1 Steroidobacteraceae bacterium | reverse complement strand
GGATTTGCAGCGCATTGCCCGCGAAGGCAAACGCACCGAAGCGGCATTGACGCACTACACAACATCATTGCAACCCAACTTCGATTTTCTGCAACCGGTCAAAGGCACACCCAGCGACAGCTTTGGTTCACGACGCGTATTTAATGGTGAGGCGCGCAAACCACACAGCGGCATGGATATCCCCGCACCGATTGGCGCACCCATCATTGCACCTGCCGACGGCATCGTGGTTGAAACCGGGCGGTACTTCTTTAATGGCAACACCATCTTCATCGACCATGGCGATGGCCTTGCCACCATGTACTGCCATATGAGCAAGATCAATGTCAAAGTCGGTCAGCACGTCAAACGTGGCGAAGTGATTGGATTGGTTGGCGCCACCGGCCGTGTCACCGGACCTCATTTGCATTTTGGAGTTGCATTGAATCGTGCGATGGTTGATCCGGCGTTGTTTTTGAAGTAGTTCTCTTCACTCCCCTCTCCCTTGATGGGAGAGGGCCAGGGTGAGGGTGAAGAAACGTTGTGCAGTTAAGATGGTGTATTTTGCTTCGCTCAATACAACCTGTCACGCTCGTCCCGGCATAACGCACCGGAATTCACCGAATGTTATTGCACAACCACAGGCTTCTCCACCGCAAAAAACGACAGATGCCAGCAGCACAATGCGGGAAGAACCAGAAGCATAAATATCAACCCCCAATCAAATTCAAACCAAAAAAATAATGCTTCACGCTCGGGATTCTGCATCCCGAACGATTGCAATACGGCACATACCGCCAGCAGCAATGTCGAGACCACATGTACCTTGTAGCGCAATGGGCGTTGCATCACTACAAATCGTAAGCCAAGCCATAGATTAATCGGCACTATAATTATAAGCGACGCCGACACAATCATGATTTGCTTCTCGATGAAGCTGCTCATGTTTAGCATGGCAAAGATCCACAGGATGGTAGCCGGTAGAAAACAGACGAGAATTTCCACAGAAAGCAGCCATCTTGAAATGATGAATTTTGAACGATTCATGATCTTTAATCTCTCAATATAACAAGCAATGACACAGCCAATTACCCATCGCAATGCATGATGCTGTTCAACATGTTCCAATTCAGCATGCATCGCATGGACCCAATCGCGGCGATGCCGAGGCATCACAGCCTGCGCATGCCGCAGCAACACGTAAGCGATTCGAGAACAGAATCTGCTGCCTGTAGTCATGTGGAGATTGCGCTCCGCAACGGCAGATGTCTCTGCTGTACACTTAAACGTTCCTTCGCATACGTAACGCCGGCGGCAGTTAATCGATAGACGTGTCGCGGGCGGCGATTGTCACCTTCCGTTTCCCAGCGCGACTTGAGAAACCCCTGATCGGCAAGACGCATTAACAATGGATAGAGTGTCCCTGACTTCAGCATCGTTTCCTGCGCGAGATCGTACCCGTGCCGCCAGCTGTCTTTTGATTGAAGCAGCGCATCAAGTAGTCGCAATGTTTGCGGAGAAGTGTTCGGTATTCTGGGCATGTACATAGTCTACATATGTAGACTTTAAAATCAAGCGCCATGACGATAAATCAGCTTATTGTGGAATGGATATCGCTTTCTGCAGACATACCGGCAGCAGCGTCAGCACCTTGAACCGCACTTTTTCCATCAACGCGGAATGGGCTGCAGGTCTACGCCAGAATCACCACCCTATTCCTCAACTCCCCTATCCCGCTAATTGCCGCGACGACCATATCACCATCTTTCAATTTCTGCGGCGGCTTCATCGCAAAGCCCACACCTGCAGGCGTGCCGGTACAAATGATATCTCCTGCATCCAGCGTCATGCCTGCCGACAATGATTCAATGATGGCGGGAATATCAAACATCATCTGCGACACGTTACCATGCTGACGACGCTCGCCGTTGACATGACATGATAACTCCAGCGCCTTAACGTCACTTACCGCATCACGAGTAACAATGCACGGCCCGATGGGCAATGTACCATCCAGTGATTTGCCCTTGAACCATTGATCATGACGTTTCTGCAAATCTCTTGCGGTCACGTCATTGGCGACGGTATAGCCAAACACGTGATCGAATGCATTGTCCTTGCTGATATCACGTCCGGATTTGCCAATGATCACCGCCAGTTCAACTTCATAATCCATCCAGTGCGTCACTTTCTCATCAACGATGATTTCACCAGTGGGTGAATTGATGGCGTGTGTCGCCTTGGTGAAGAACTGCGGCGCCTCTGGCAGCTTCACTTCCGCCTGTCGCGCATCAAATCCTTCCTTTACGTGATCAAGATAGTTGCGACCCACACAAAAGATGTTGCGCGCCGGATTGGGAATGGGCGCAAGCAATGTGACTTGCTTCAACGTATAAGTGGTCATCGGAAATAGTTGTGGTTGATTTGCAATTTCCCGGATCACCGTCAATGCTTCGTCACCACTGCGAATGACATCCAGCATGGATGACAAATTGACCACGGCGCCGACACGTTCGGCGCTGGCCGCCACATCAACCACGGCATTGCTGGCAAGCACACCCACTGACACCGTGTTTTCGCGTAGAAAAGTAACCAACTTCACGGGCAATCCTCCTTCTTGTTAAGTGTATTATTGCAAGGAATGCGGCCACTGCTGTGTAACATTCCGCACTCTGACGTTTGCAATGACATGAACACTACATATTCCGGCCTCAGCGCAGCGCAAGCCGCACAACGTCTGGCACAGGACGGCCCCAATGAAATTCCCGGAGATGGACCACGACACATGATGGGCATCCTGATTGATGTGATCAAGGAGCCCATGTTTCTGTTGTTGATCGGCGCGGCATGCATTTATCTGTTGCTCGGCGATCCGCGTGAAGCACTGGTATTGAGCAGCTCCATTGTCATCATCATCGTGATCACGGTACTGCAGGAGCGACGCACCGAAAGCACCTTGACCAGATTGCGCGATCTTACCAGCCCGCGTGCATTGGTCATTCGCGATGGCGACGCCATACGCATTGCCGGCCGTGATGTTGTTGTGGGCGACATTGTATTGCTGCGCGAAGGCGATCGCGTTCCCGCCGATGCCCGATTGGTTGAATCGACTGCACTGAGTGTGGATGAATCCATACTCACCGGTGAATCATTGCCGGTCGACAAATCCGCAGACAATGGCGCAACGCGTGCAGTGTATTCAGCCAGCATGGTCGTCAGCGGTTATGGCACCGCTGAAGTGACCGCCACCGGCGCAAACACTCAGATCGGTCACATCGGCGCCGCCCTGCATTCGGTGAAGCCGGAAATCACGCCGCTGTATCAGCAAGTGCATCGCATGGTAAGCGTGATTGCCACAGCGGCGATTATCGTATGCATTGTGGTTGCGATTGTGTATGCCTTCACCATGCATGCCTGGCTCAGCGGCATGCTGGCGGGCATTACGGTTGCCATGGGCATTCTTCCTGAAGAGTTTCCGGTGGTACTCACCATTTTTCTTGCAATGGGCGCATGGCGCATTTCGCGGCGCAATGTACTGACACGACGCATTCCCGCCATTGAATCACTGGGTGCGGCCACGGTACTTGCCGTGGACAAGACCGGCACCTTGACGGAAAACCGTATGCGCATTGCGATGATTGTCACGCTACAACAGCATTGCGATCTGCGTGCAGCGGATGCGATGAATGACGACGTCCGCGCAGTACTGGGCATCGCGGTTGCCGCCAGTGAACGCGATGCATTCGATCCGATGGAACGCGCCATTCACGAAGCAGCGCAGCGCTTGATCATGGAGCAATCACAACGGCTGCAATCCCTGTCATTGATTCGTGAGTACGATCTCACGCCGCAATTACTCGCCGTTACACATGTATGGTCCGATGGTCAATCAAGAACCTGCAACGTTGCATGCAAAGGCGCACCGGAAACCGTGATGCAACTTTGCAAGCTGGACGAGGACAATAGAAAGGTATGGCTTACCAAGGTCAATGCACTGGCAGCACAGGGATTGCGTGTGCTGGGAGTTGCACGCGGCGTTGCTGATTCACAAGCACTGCCCGGCACACCGGCCGAATTCACGCTGCATTTCATGGGCTTGTTATGCCTTGCCGATCCGGTACGCGCCACCGTTCCTGCTGCGCTGGAAGAATGCAAGCAGGCCGGCATTCGCGTCGTGATGATCACCGGCGATCATGCAGGCACTGCCGCCACCATTGCGCGGCAGGCCGGGTTTGGCGCGTCGGACAAGGTGCTGAATTGCAGCGACATGGACGACATGAACAACGAGACGTTGCGGAAACACGTCGCTGATACTGACATTTATGCACGCGCCAAACCACAGCACAAGCTGCGGCTGGTACAGGCATTGAAGGCCAGTCATGAAGTGGTGGTGATGACCGGCGATGGCGTCAATGATGCGCCTGCATTGAAAGCCGCGCATGTCGGTGTGGCGATGGGCAGCCGTGGCACCGATGTCGCACGCGAAGCTGCATCGCTGGTATTGATGGATGATGACTTTGCATCACTGGTGGCGGGCGTGCGACTGGGACGGCGCATCTATGACAACATACGCAATGCAATGCATTATCTTGTAGCGGTGCATATTCCGCTTGCCGGCATCGGATTGCTGCCCGTGCTGCTTGGCTGGCCGCTGGTGTTCTATCCCGTACATGTGCTGTTTCTTGAATTTGTCATTGATCCGGCCTGTTCATTTGTATTTGAAGCGGACGCAGAATCCGCAGACATCATGCATCGCAGACCGCGCGCGGTGAATGAATCGCTGTTTTCAATTCACAACATGTGGCGCAGCATTGTCATGGGACTGACCAGTTTACTGATTGCATTGCTTGCCTACGACATGGCACTGACGCATCTCGCGGAATACCAGGCACGGGCATTGTGTTTTGCATCACTGGTGCTGACCAATATCACTATCATGCTGTTCAGCCGCGCCAATCAGAAAACCATTGTGTCAACACTGGTCAGAAAGAATGCTGCGTTCTGGATCATTGTGCTGGTTGCAACCGGTGCACTGGCCATCAGCATCTATATTCCGGCGGCGGCAGAACTGTTTCATTTCGCCGCGCCACCGCCTGCTACACTCGGCCTGCTGGTGGCAATCAATGCAATTGCAATCGTGGTGACTGCGGGATGGCAGGCGCTTTTCAATAGAAAAGAGGCTACGCGATAACTCAGTGCATCACCCGCAATTCCTTCTGCCACCCATCCCATATCGTGTTGAGACTGGCGATATTGCGATCACTTTCGTAACTGCGATAGTTGTCGTGCCACTCCGGCGCACTGACGCGCGCAAGATCAAGCTCGCGCCAGGTTTGCAGCGTCATTTCCGACACCTCGCCATCGAAATTCTGCACATCAACAAAGCCGTCATCTTCGTCAACGCCGACAACTTCAAATACATCGCCGTTGTCCAGCCGTTGATACCACCTGGCTATTACCGGTTTCAATTTGTTTGTCATGATCATTCTCCGCGTGGATGAATCATCCTGCGCAATTCAATAAGCTCTGCCTTCGCTGATCAGGCGCGCATCGACTGCCGCTTCTGCAGCCAGCCAGTCATCCAGCTCGTGCCCCGGCGAAAAGCCGCGCGACTCGGCATAGTGATACGCCAGATCCCTGATCATGGATTGACGTTCATCGGAATCGCGCGCGGTGCGTGACAGACTCATGTCGGTGATCAATGCAGGTTGCCCGGATACTGCATCCGTTGAATTCTTCCTGGCATGGAGTACGGCACGGCCGCCTTTTGCAGTGGATCGTGTGGTGGTGCGTGAAGCAGTCATAAGCATCTCCGGATGTGTTCGCCAGCCGGCAGGTTACCGGCTGACGATTGCAGTTAGTTGACACCACTTGAGGTCATTTGACATCAACAGTGATGGACCTGGGCTTCGCTGCCTCTTTCTTGGGAATGTGAATCTTGAGCACGCCATCGCGGGATTCAGCGCGGACATTGGCGGCATCAACATTGTCCGGCAGCATGAAGCTGCGCGAAAAACTGCCGTAAAGACTTTCGACACGGATTTCGTTTTCACCCTTTTCCTGCTTCTCCTGCTTGCGTTCGCCACTGATGGTCAACGCACCGCTTTCCAGTGTCACCTTGACATCTTCCTTTTTCACTTCGGGCAGATTCGCCTTGATCAGATACTCCTTGTCGGTTTCAGTGATGTCGGCGCTTGGCGTCCAGCTATCCATATCACCATTGAGATCACTGCGCCGGACCAGCCGTGAATAACGATTGAAGAGATTTTCCATCTCGCGAAACGGTTCCCAGTTGACAATGTTCATAGCACCCTCCGGAAAGATTCAATTGAGGTTGACGAAAACATCTCTACTGTAGTGAGCGCCGTCCGTAGTAAACAGCCGTAGCATAAGCAAGTCGCTACGGGATTTCCGTAAACTTGCGATGATTTAACGACTGATTTACTGTCGCGTTCTGCTTTCAGCCCAAATCATCGGAAATATCTTGTTACTGCGTTTTGAAAATGTATCACTGGCCTTCGGCGCCAGACCCTTGCTTGATCACATCTCCATGCATATCTCGGCGGGTGAACGCGTGTGCCTGGTGGGCCGCAATGGCGAAGGCAAATCATCGCTGCTCAAGCTGGCACGCCGGGAACTGCCGCCGGATGAAGGCATTGTATGGACTCAGCCCGGCATTCGTATCGCTTATCTGGTTCAGGACATCACCACTCTGGATGATGAACACGTAGCCGATGTGGTTGCTGGCGGTTTGCCGGAAACCGGCGCTGCGCTGAAGGAATATCATCAATTGGCGCATGGCATCGGTCACGCACCGACGGCATCACAAACACGCCGGTTGAATGAATTGCAGGCGCAACTGGATGCAACCAATGGCTGGGCGCTGGAACAGCGCGTCAACACCGTCATGACCAGATTGCAACTGGATGGCGCTGCATCCTTTGCGTCATTGTCCGGCGGCTGGCGCCGCCGGGCATTGCTGGCGCGTGCACTGGTATGCGAACCCGATTTATTACTGCTGGATGAACCCACCAATCATCTCGACATCGAAGCCATTGAATGGCTCGAGGCAGCCATGCGTGATTTCAAGGGCGCATTGCTGTTTGTCAGTCACGATCGCATGTTCGTCAATCGTCTCGCGACAAAGGTTATGGAGCTGGACCGCGGCAAGCTATTCATCACCGACGGCAATTACGAGACATTCATCAAGAAGAAAGCACAGCTGCTGGAGGCCGAAGCACAGCAAAATGCGTTATTCGACAAGAAGCTGGCACAGGAAGAAGTGTGGATACGCAAAGGCATCGAAGCACGCCGCACCCGCAACGAAGGCCGTGTGCGCGCACTATACGCATTGCGTGAACAGCATCGTCAACGCCGCGAACGTACGGGCCGCATCGAGCTTGAACAACAAGTCACGCAGGAATCGGGACGTCTGGTATGTGAAGCAGAAGACGTGAATCTGAGTTTTGGCGATCAGCACATCATTCGCGACTTTTCCGTGCGCATCATGCGTGGCGATCGCATCGGCATCGTGGGACCGAATGGCGCCGGCAAAAGCACGTTGATCAAGCTGCTGCTTGGTGAACTGCAACCGGACAGCGGCACCATCAAACACGGCACCAGACTGGAGATCGCCTACTTTGATCAGCAACGTGATCAACTGAAACTGGATGAATCGGTAATGGACAACGTCGTGGATCGCAGCGATCACGTCACCATCAATGGCCAGTCACGCCATGTATCCAGTTACCTGCGTGACTTTCTGTTCCGGCCCGAACAATTGAAAACACCCGCGCGCGCATTGTCGGGAGGCGAACGCAATCGCCTGTTGCTGGCCAGATTGTTTGCCAAGCCTGCCAATGTACTGGTGATGGACGAACCCACCAACGACCTTGACATGGACACGCTGGAATTGCTGGAAGAGTTTGTCAGCGATTTTCCCGGCACATTGTTGCTGGTCAGCCATGACCGTGCGTTTCTCGATAACGTTGTCACTGAACTGTGGGTACTGGACGGCAGCGGTTACGTGCAGGAATTTGTCGGCGGCTACAGCGACTATGTGGCGCACCGCGATGTATTGCTGGCCAGTCAAAAGACACAAGCACCCAAGCCCGCTGAAGCGAAAAGCGCCAGCAGCGCAGTAACAGAACGCAAACCGAAAAAACTTTCCTACAAGGATCAACGGGAATACGATGCACTGCCTGCGAAACTGGAGGCGCTGGAGAATGAAAAATCAGCGCTGGAACTGGTCATGAGCGATCCGCAGTTTTATTCTCAACCTCATGCGCATGTGCAAACGCAATTAAATCGCATGAATGAACTCACCGCAGAAATTGAAGCGACCTATGAACGATGGTCACAACTGGAAACTCTGACAGGTCTGGCATGAGCATCGCGGCGATTGATAAACTGTTATTGACACGGCTAACCTTGCGCAGCCGCGTTGAATCGGCGGACATTGTTGCAATGGCCTGCTGCGAGGGAATGCCGCTGAGAAATGAAATCGAAGCGCGTGATGCATCAAAACCTGAACTGGCGACACGTGCCTGCGCCGCAGCGCTCATCACACAATTTGTCTCCGGGACCGTTGATGAAAAAATTCAGGCGCATGTCATCTGTGCTGAACGCGATTGAGGGCTATTCATGATTCTGGGTTTCAGTCACTACAACCTGCGCGCGCCACGGCCATTGCTTGATGAATTATGCACATTCTACTGCAATGTGGTGGGACTGAAGATCGGCGAACGCCCGCCGTTCAACTTCTTTGGCTACTGGCTGTATGCGGGTGAACAAGCCGTGCTGCATTTGACCGAAGCCCGCGCCGGAGAAGCGCGCACGGTGAATGCCGCCACCACTTTTGATCATGTTGCCTTTGATTGTGCAGATCGTGAGGCCGTTGAACAGCACCTCAAATCGCATGGCATCACATTTCGTACATCAACAGTACCATTGACCCGGCGCTATCAGATATTCTTCAAGGACCCTGCTGGAAACGGCGTTGAATTGAATTTCGCACAGTGACCACGTCCCATATCGCGCGCAGCATCTCTGTCGTCAGCCACCCGTTCATTCTTTCCGCCATTGCCACCCTGCTCAGCGCCAGCAATCATCATGCTTCGGTGGCATTGACACACGAATTGATATTGATCATCGCGGTGCTGGGATTCATCGCCATTTCATTCTCTGCGTGGCATGTGCGCACCGGCCGCTGGCAGCATGTCGATGCAGTCAAGCCGCACGAACGCAAGGTGCTGAATGGCTTTCTTGCAGTATTGATGCTGCTCAGCAGCCTGCTGGCCTGGCGCTATTTTCCCGAACCGGAACTGGCGTACGGATTGTTGATTGCAGGCACTGCCATTGTCATCGCATTGCTGCTGTCGCGCTGGCTGAAGCTGTCATTGCATTCCTGCTTCGCAGCAATCGCCGCAGGAATCCTGTGGCCTTCGCTGATTGCGCTGGGCATTGGCATCATCATCACCGCAGCCGTGTACTGGTCGCGATTGATATTGCAGCGTCACACGCTGGCGGAATTGATTGCCGGATCGGCAAGTGGCTGCGTGTGTGCCCTTGTATACCAGGTGCTCAGCGCGGCACACTATGCCAGAGTGTGATACACCTTTTGCACGTCCTCGTCCTGTTCCAGCTTGTCAATCAACTCCAGTGCTTCAGTTGATTGCGGCTCACCCAGTTCGGTGGGTGCCTGACACACATATTCCGACTCAGCAGAAACCGGTGTGATGTTGCGATCTTCCAGTGCCTTCTGCACCTGACCGAAATTTTCAAACAGACAACGCACAACAATTTGCGGCTCGTCCTTTTCACCGGTGCTCTCACCCATTTCCTCCAGGCCATGGTCGATCAGGTACAACTCCAGATCGTCCTGATCAATGCCTTCGGGATTCAAGCGAAACACGCCCATGTGCTTGAACATGAATGACACGCTGCCGGTGGAACCCAGATTGCCGCCATTCTTGTTGAAGATGTTGCGAATGCTTGCCACGGTGCGAGTGGGATTGTCCGTAGCACATTCCACCATCACTGCCACGCCATGCGGTGCATAGCCTTCGTAGTACAGCACTTCGTAATTGGTTGCATCCTTGCCTGATGCGCGCTTGATCGCCGCATCGACCTTGTCCTTGGGCATGTTGACAGCACGTGCATTCTGAATGACACGCCGTAACGCCGGATTGGAATGCGGATCGGTTCCACCATTTCGCACCGCAATGGTAATGTCCTTGCCAATGCGCGCAAACTGCTTGGCCATGCGGTTCCAGCGCGCGAACATGGCATGTTTTCTGACTTCGAATATGCGACCCATGATGGTTCTCTTATGCTTCCGTCAACAGGAAATTAAAGCGGGATTGTACATGATCTTGTGGCCGTGCAGGTTGGGCTGAGATTTCGAAGCCGAACATCCTGCTCATCAAAACTTGTTGGGCTGCGACGGCTCAGTCCGACCTGCTTAGTGACAGTTGTGATTGAATGAGTAACGTAGGCTGGGATATTTATCCCAGCGCCATACTTCAGTCAAATCAGAGCTGGGATTCCGCTTCGCATCATCGCCAGCCTACAAAAGCACTTTTGATATTCGACATCATTCCCCACTCAACACTCCATTCACCAGCGTCAACACCCGCTTCATGCGCTTCGCCAGTTCCGTTGCATGGGTAACGATTACCAGTGATGTATTGAATTCCTGATTCAACTCCAGCATCAATTCAAACACCTGTTGCGCATTGCCACCATCGAGATTGCCGGTAGGTTCGTCAGCCAGCACCACCTTCGGCTTGGTGACCAATGCACGCGCAATGGCAGCGCGTTGACGTTCACCACCGGACAATTGCCCCGGACGATGCGACAAACGTTCACCAAGTCCGACGCGCTTGAGCAATACCGTTGCTTCATCCCTTGCCTGCTCCACCGGTGTGCGGCGAATCAACAATGGCATGGCCACATTTTCCAGCGCGGAAAATTCCGGCAACAAATGATGAAACTGATAAACGAAACCCAGCATGCGATTACGCAATAACCCTCGCGCTGTCTCGGACAGTCTGGCCACATCTTCACCGGCAATTTCGACGTTGCCAGTGGTCGGCACATCAAGTCCACCCAATAACTGCAACAAAGTGGTTTTGCCGGAACCTGATGCACCGACAATGGCAATCAGCTCACCGGCTTGTACGTTCAGGTTCACATCGCGCAGCACGGTCAGACTATTGCTGCCTTCGCTGAAGGTTTTGCCGAGATTGTGGCAGGCGATGACTGGAGAGGGAGTTGTCATTGTTACTTGCTGCTTCGCTAGGTATTACTCCCCTCGCCCCTTGAGGGAGAGGGGCTGGGGGTGAGGGGTTATTTCAAGGGAGGAAATCATGAATGCAGCCTCGGTGCATACGCCAGTTGCACATTCTCCCTGCCGCACAATTGCCGCAACTGTTCCAGCAGTTCCGCTTCGGGCTGCACCTTCCATTCATCGGGCAAGGTTAGCACGGCCTTGGCCTGGCGATTGATATAGTGAATGACCACGCTGCAATTGCCGCTGCGATAGGACTGCAACACCGATTGCAGACGCTGTGTTGCGCCATTGTTCATGGCCTGTGGCCAGCGGATAAGCAAGTGACGCGCATACTGCCTGCGCACCTGCTGAATGTCCTGCACGCGATTCACTGACACGCGCCAGCCGTCGATGAATTCATCATAACGGATGTTGCCTTCCACCAGCACCACCTCACCCTTGTTCAGCACATCCTTGTACTGCATGTAGGCTTCTTCAAACAAGGTAGCCTCAACACGCGCACTGCAATCATCCAGCTTGAAGATGAAACGATTGCCGCGTTTGCCAACGTCGTAAATCATGCCGGCCACGGTGACGGGCTTGCCCTTGGAACGGAAGCCTTCATTCACAATGGGCTTTTCGCCGGTAAGATCAACAATGGGCGCACTGATGATGTTGCTGATTTCCTCACGAAACTCGTTGAACGGATGCCCGCTGAGGTACAGTCCCAGCGTTTCGCGTTCACCTTCAAGCCGTGTGCGCTCCGGCCATTCGGCAATCATCTTCATCATCACCGCAGGTTGCGAATGCGATGCAGCTGCCGACAGTCCGAACAAATCATTCTGTCCCACGGCACGCGCCTTGATGGATTGATCGGCCATTTGCATGGCGTCCTGCAGGTAGTGCATCAGCGTTGCACGATTGGCGCCGAGTGAATCCAGCGCGCCGGATTTGATCAATGCTTCCAGCACACGCTTGTTCATGCGCCCGGCATCGCTGCGTTCACACAGATCAGTCAGGCTTCTGAATGCGCCATGTGTTTCACGTTCCGTCACCAGTGTATCGACCAGTCCCTGACCCACGCCCTTGATGGCGCCCAGTCCGTAACGAATGGTATGTTTGCCCGACACCGTAAACATGTAGTGTGATTGATTGACGTCGGGTGGCTCGACCTTCAATCCCATTTGCCGCACTTCGTCAATCAGCATGGCCACCTTGTCGGTGTTGTCCATATCCGATGACAACACCGCCGCCATGAAGGCTTCGGGATAATGCGCTTTCAACCACGCCGTCTGGTACGACACCAGCGCATACGCTGCGGCATGTGACTTGTTGAATCCATAGCCCGCAAACTTTTCCATCAAATCGAATATTGCATCGGCCTGTTCTGCAGAACAGCCATTCTTTGCCGCGCCTTCACGAAAGATCGCGCGATGCTTGACCATTTCTTCGGGCTTTTTCTTGCCCATTGCACGTCGCAACAGATCGGCGCCACCCAGTGTGTAGCCGCCGATGATCTGCGCCATCTGCATCACCTGTTCCTGATACACCATGATGCCGTAGGTTTCTTTCAGCACCGGCTCAACACGCCGGTCAGGATATTCCACCGGTTCGCGTCCATGCTTGCGCGCCACGAAACTCGGAATCAGATCCATTGGCCCGGGACGATACAGCGCACCCAGTGCAATCAGGTCTTCAAAGCGATCGGGCTTTGCTTCCTTGAGCATGCGTTGCATGCCGCCGGATTCAAACTGGAATATCGCAGTGGTGCGCGCTTCCTTGAACACCCTGTCATAGGTCATTGCGTCATCAAGTGGAATGCGGTCAATCTCCAGCGGCGCTTCGCCCACTCTCGCCTTTTCCGCATTGATGGTTTTCACTGCCCAATCAATGATGGTCAGTGTACGCAGACCAAGAAAGTCAAACTTCACCAGCCCCGCGGCTTCCACATCGTCCTTGTCGAATTGCGTGACCACATGCTGTCCATCTTCATCACAATAAAGCGGTGCAAAGTCGGTGAGTAATGTGGGAGAAATCACCACGCCACCGGCATGCATGCCGGCGTTGCGCACCAGACCTTCCAGTGACAATGCAAGATCAAGCACCGCCCTGGTGTCTTCTTCCTCCTTGTAACGGCGGCGCAGTTCTTCTTCTTTTTCAAGCGCGCCTTTTAATGTGATGCCCAGTTCAAATGGAATGAGCTTGGCGATGGAATCGGCAAAGCCATAACTCTGGCCCATCACGCGTGCAACATCGCGTACTACGGCTTTGGCGGCCATCGAACCATAGGTGATGATCTGCGATACACGCTCGCGTCCATATTTTTGTGCCACGTATTCAATGACGCGATCACGATTGTCCATGCAGAAGTCGATATCGAAGTCAGGCATGGAAACGCGTTCAGGATTCAGGAAGCGTTCAAACAGCAATCCATACTGCAATGGATCAATATCGGTGATCTTGATGGAATACGCGACCAGTGAACCCGCGCCCGAACCACGGCCCGGTCCAACGGGGATGTCGTTGTCCTTTGACCACTGAATGAAATCCGCCACGATCAGAAAATATCCCGCGAATCCCATCTTGCAGATCACATCCAGTTCGCTTTGCAGACGTGCGTGATATTGTTCCTGTGGAATCTGATGTCCGCCGGAGGGTGCATGAGTGGCCATGTACTCAAGACGCATTTGCAATCCCTTCACTGCTTCCTGCCGCAAGTAATCTTCGGTGGTCATGCCTGCGGGAACCGGATAGGCAGGCAGCACGGATTTGCCCAGCTTGACTTCGAGATTGCAGCGCTTCGCCAGCTCAACCGTGTTCTGCAATGCTTCCGGCAGATCGGCAAACAACTCTGCCATCTGTTGCGGTGTTTTCAGATATTGCTGATCGCTGTAACGGCGTACTCGATTGGCATCCGCCAGCTGCGTGCCGTCATGGATGCACACACGTGCTTCATGCGATTCAAAATCTTCCTGAGCAATGAAACGCACATCGTTGCTGGCAATCACCGGCAATCCGCGGCGCATGGCGAGATCAACGGCAGCAGCGAGATGCTGTTCTTCGTTGGCGCGTCCGGTACGCAACAACTCGATATAAAAACGGCCGGCAAATAATTGCTGCCAGTATTCCAGCGCCTGACCGGCTTCGTCATCGCGGCCATTGATCAACAATCGGCCAAGATCGCTGTGCGGTCCAGCGAGTGCAATCAATCCATTCAGGCTGTCGCGCGTCAGCCAGTCACGATGCACCAGCGGCACGCCCTTGTGTTGTCCCCTGAGATAACTGTCGCTGATCAAGCGAGTCGCATTCTTGTAACCCGCTTCGTTCTGGCATAACAACACCAGGCGTGACGGCTCGACACGATCACCTTCTTCCCTGATCAGCAAATCAACACCGATGATGGGCTTGATGCCCGCAGACTGCGCCGCCTTGTAGAACTTGACCATCGCAAACAGGTTGCTTTGATCAGTCAACGCCACGGCCGGCATGCCGGTTGCGGCGACCGCATCCATCAATCCCAGCACCTGCACCTTGCCATCATCATCACGTTCACTCTGGATACGGATGACGCTGTCAACCAGCGAATATTCAGTGTGCAGGTGGAGATGAACAAAGGACATGCGGCGTTGATTATGTCAGTGGATTTGCCTTTGCATTATCGCATTCTCTGCCATGAGTTGGAATTTCTTGTGGCATCCGTCCTCAACAGAACACGCGGCACCACAGGGATGCCGCGATGTCATTCGACGCTGAGTGTTCGCTCAGCGGCTTGCTCGTGAATCACCGTGGGCGCCACTGCGGCCCGATCGATCACTGCGCCAGACCGGTGGTTTACCACGCCTGCTCTCACTCTGCGTGGCGCCACGATGAGCGCGTGCTGCGCCATTTCTTGCAGGATGATGCGTGGGCGGCGGTACAGCGGTTGCAGAAACAACACCTGCTGTTCGCGGTGGTGTACTGAGTTGCGGAACCGGTTGACGCGCAATGGATTTGCCGATCAGGCGCTCAATGTCCTTGAGCAATCCCGTTTCATCCGGTGCAACCAGCGAGATGGCAACTCCACTTGCGCCCGCACGACCGGTACGGCCAATGCGATGCACATAGTCTTCGGGCACATTCGGCAGTTCATAATTGACCACATAGGGCAGCTCCTTGATGTCCAATCCGCGTGCAGCTACTTCAGTGGCAACCAGCACGCGCAATGCGCCGCTCTTGAAATTCTTCAACGCATTGATACGGGCAGACTGGCTTTTGTTGCCATGAATGGCTGCTGCCGTAATGGAATCATCACTCAACTGCGCCACCAGCCGGTTGGCGCCATGCTTGGTGCGTGTGAACACCAGTGCCTGCGGCCAGTCGTTGGCACGAATCAGATGCGACAGCAAAGCACGCTTGGTGTCTTTGGGAACACAGTGAACAAGTTGCGAAACCGATTCCACCGCAGTGTTGCGTCGCGCCACTTCGACTTCCACCGGATTGCGCAGCAACCCCTGAGCCAGCTTGCGAATATCCTGCGAATACGTGGCTGAAAACATCAAATTCTGCCGCTTGCTGGGCAACAGTTTCAGCACCCGCTTGATGTCATGAATGAATCCCATGTCCAGCATGCGATCTGCTTCATCAAGGACAAATAATTCAATCTGGCTGAGATCAGTCGTGCGTTGTTGCACGTGATCGAGCAATCGCCCCGGCGTGGCAACGAGGATATCCGTGCCACGGCGTAACGCAGCGATCTGCGGATTGATATTCACACCACCAAATATCACCGCACAACGCAGTGACAAATGCTTGCCGTAATCACGTACGCTGTCGGCAACTTGTGCGGCCAGCTCACGCGTGGGCACCAGCACCAATGCGCGCGGCGCAAGACCAGCGCGTTGACCTGTGTGCAGACGTTGCAGCAGTGGCAGTGTAAATCCGGCTGTTTTTCCAGTACCAGTCTGCGCGCCAGCCAGCATGTCGCGGCCGGCAAGAATATCGGGAATGGCACGTGCCTGCACAGGCGTGGGCTGCATGTAACCGCGTTCTGTAACGGCACGCAACAGCTCGGGCAACAACCCGAGTTCATTGAACATCATGAATGAAAACCTCAACCAGCCTGCAAGGAAATTCCCTGGCCCGGTAAGGCATGGATATCAAGTCGAAGCAAACGCAGGGAAGAACCCGAAGTTGACAGCGAGAAAAAGCAGACCGGACAGATGCAAAAAAGAAAAATGCATTTTGCAATGCCCGCGCACTGTACAGCAAAGCACGGGACATTGCACTTTTTCATTCGTCCTGCATCACAGTTCTGCCGCAAAAGCGCCAAGCAACATGGATATGCAAGAGCAGCGAGCAACTCCGCGCTGCGAAAGACTCAGTGTGGATGGCAAGAAAAATTAGCGGTTGATGTCACATGCGACTCATGAACAGACGTGACGCCGCTCATGTTGCTTCAGCTTTTCAACTGTGTCTTCACCAGCAATACCGGCATGGTGGCCTGACGCACGACCTGTTCTGCATCGCTGCCCATCACCAGCCGCGCCATGCCGCGGCGGCCATGTGTGCCCAGCACGATAACGTCAGCAGGCCATTCCTGCGCATCCTTGACAATTACATCGCCTGCATGTCCGCCATGGGCTTCCAGCAATGCGGTTTCAACCTGCAAACCGGCTGCTTTGACTTTTTCCGCTGCCCGATCTAGCACTTTCTGTCCGCTGTCACGCAATGTCTGGATCAGTTCATTCGAGTAGATCGTGCCTTCGTACGATGCAACGATCATCAATTCATTGACGACATGAATCAATCGCAGCCTGGCATTCTGATCGCGCGCCAGACGCATCGCTTCGCGCAGGCCATTGGCCGACACATCACTGCCATCCACAGGAACAAGAATTCGCTGATACATATGAACCTCTGCGTCACCAGTTTGAATCAATTTGCAACTTGTACAACGAATACTAGCAATCATCCGCAGGGACAACTCGCAACACTACGTATGCAGATACGAGAATCGCTTGCCCGCCTGAATGCATCGCAGCAGGCACGCTCACAATGAAGTGTCTGTGATGGAACGCGCCTGCACACTCAGGTGCAAACGGTCGCCCTTGACAGTAGTCAGTGACAGTTCAATGCCAGCCTCATCACGCTGCGCGCGAAACACAAAATCACCGGGCAGATAAATGGGCAGTTTGAATTGCGCATCAATCTGCGATGGATATGCAGGCAAGTACGGCTGACCCAGACCCACACAACGCGACAATGACCACATGCCATGCGCCACGGCCTGCTTGAACGAATACCACTGCGCAGTACGGTCAAACAGATGAATGGGATTGTAATCACCGGATACCAGTGCATAACGGCGTCCGGTATTGGCGGCAGCCGCCACTGTGCGCTCGCATAGCAAACGTGCTTCATCACGATTGGCGCGTTCAATTACCGGCCGTTTGCCTGCGATCTGACGACGCGCCAGCATGGTACTGACTTCTTCCCACACTGTTTTGTCATCGACAAACGCGGTAGTCATCACATCATATTCCTGACCACTGTCTGTCTCACGCAAACTGTTATATCGCACCTGCAATTCAATCTCACCGCTTACTGCAATGGGCCGCCATTGACGAATGACGTTGCGCAGATGCACCAGTCCCATCACTCTGGCGGGAAATTGCGGATGCGTGAACAGACGCATGTGCAGGGGCATGGCCAGCACGTGCAGATAAGCTGCCGGCAGATGATCACCGGGTTCAATGCCGCACACATCGCAATAACGCTTCACGTGCGCAGCATTGACGTGTACCCGTTGCGCTGTCACATGAATATCGGGAATCAATGCACCATCCGGTGCGAGAAGTGGTTTGCGGCTGAATACCGCCTGTCCATACTGCAACAACGTAGTTGGCAGTCCCTTGTATCGCTGCATCTCCGTCATCAACGCACCTGCTGATTGATCTCGATATTCACCACGCCCTGCTCACCCTGCTTCTTGAATGAATATTGCGCACTGCCTTCAAAGTCACCTGCCTGCTGAATCGGCGCCCCATTGGGAGACAGGCGCACCACCACTTCAACCTGATCCACGGTGGCAATGGAATGGCTAGGCAGCATGGCATTGGCCGCAGTGAGATCAGTGGTCAATGGCAATTCGCTGGACATGCGGCGTTGCACCGCCAATGGTGGTCCGGGCTGTTTGAGATCACGCGCCAGCACAAACATCGTCATTGGTGTCTTGATCTGCTGTTGCAGTTTCGGATCCAGTTTTGCATGCACGGTAATGCGACGCTGACTTTGTGGTGCAGATGGACCTGCCGCTGAAGTATCACCGAGTTGCTGATTGAGGTCCTGCACTTCGCGTTCCAGCATGGCTCTCACCTGTTCCGGCGGATTCAACGCAAGCATGCTGCGGAACCGGTCACGCGCCAGCTTCAGGTTGTTCATTTGCAAAGCCACCATGCCGCCGTACCACAATGCCTTGGGATTGTCGGGCTGCAACCGCAACGCATCGTCCAGCAAGCTCGCAGCACGCATGAAATCCGTTTGCGTACGCATCATCAGCAAGGCTTCCGCCAGGCCGGTTATCGGTTCCACTTCGTTATCCTTATTGAGATCGTATGCACGCTGGTAAGCATCGACGGCATCGGCAGCACGATGTGCCATGACATTGGCCGCACCCAATTTCAGCCATGCTTCCATGTTGTCCGGCTGTTGTTTCACCATGTCGTTCAATTGCCTGATGGCCTGTGCCAGTTCGGGACTGACACTGGCACCCGCAGTGGGAACATTGTCTGCATGCCATTCACCACCATGCTTGACGATATACGCTGAATAGACACCGCCGGAGATGATGCTGATTGCCACGGCAATCAGCACCACATTGAGCCAGCGATTGGCGCTGGGCAGTGACAACGATTTTGATTTGAACAGTGGCCAGGCAAACAGGACAACTGCAACCGCCACCATGCCGATGCAGGCCAGTACAAATTCCGTCATGCGTGCTCGCTTTCTGTTTCTTGGTTCGAGTCAGGTTCGATGGGAAGTTTGGCGCGCTGCAAGATGATGCGCACTGCAATGGCCAGTCCGCCCAGCAACAGAATGCCGGGACCCAGCCACAAAAACATGGTACGCGCTTCGAACGGCGGTTTGAATAATATGAAGGCGCCATAGCGATCGGTGAGAAACTTCAGCACTTCGGCATCGCTCTTGCCGCTGGCAATTTGATCGCGCAGCTCACGACGCAGGTCAACTGCGAGCGGCGCATTGGAATCAGCAATGCTGTCGTTCTGGCACTGCGGACAACGCAACTGCTGGGTCAGATTTTCATAACGAGCCTGCAATTGCGGATCGTCGAACGCCGGTGCACTGTCAATTGCCCATGCAGCACGGCAAAGCAGAAAACTCAGCAAAAGAATCCTGATCAGGCTCATGAACATGTAGTGCCCTCCCTGTCCTTGATATTGCCGGTGTTGTTGATACGCGGCAGGAACGAGTCGCGCCATACTGTGTCGGTTATCTCGCCGACATACTTGTAAATCACCGTGCCATGTTCATCAACAAGAAAGGTTTCCGGTGCGCCATACACACCATAGTCGATGCCTGTACGTCCATCCGGATCAAATCCGGTGGCGACATACGGATTGCCAAGTTGCGATAACCAGCGCTGTGCCGAGGGCATGTCGTCCTTGGTGTCGATACCGATGATGGGTATGACGGCCTGTTTGGCGATTTGCAGCAACGCTTCATGTTCCTGACGACATGCAATGCACCACGTACCCCACACATTGATCAGATACTTGTGTCCGATGAAATCCCGATTGCTGATTTGCTGTGTGGGGTCTTCCACTTTGACCAACGTAAAGACCGGCGCCGGTTTTCCGATCAGCGGTGACGGAATACAGCCGGGCTTCAGGTGCAATCCACCCGCCAGCACCGCGGCAATCGCGCCAAAGATCAACACCGGTACAAGATATCGCCACATGATCAACTCCGCGCCGCCGCAGTACTGGCATTGGCCGCCAGTTCAGTCGCAGGCACTTTGACGCGATAACGGCGATCCAGCACCGCTATCAATCCGCCAATGGCCATGATCAATGCGCCCAGCCAGATGAACCGGATCAGCGGACGATACTGCAATCGCACGCTCCACATGCCGTTGCCCAGATCATCACCCATCGACACCATCAAATCGCGATTCAGATGCGAATCAATGCCTGCTTCAGTCATGGGATTGGTCTGGGTGTGATAAATGCGCTTCTGTGGATGAAGCACCGTGATCTCCCGGCCATCGCGCAGAATATGCACTTCTGCTTCAGTGGCGTCGTAGTTGGGACCTCTCACCTGCCGGGTATTCGTCCAGTTGAAATCATAACCACCGACTTCCACTATTTTGCCGGAGCCCAGACTCAAATCTTTCTGTATTTCGTAGCTGCGTACGGTAGTCACACCCAGCACAAACACACCCAGCCCCAGATGCGCCAGACACATGCCCCACATGGCGCGGGGCAGATGATGCTTGGCACGCCAGCGAGTGAATGGCTCGTACAACGACGACAGAATGATCAGCGCGCCCATCGTTTCACCCACAATGTTGAGGATGGAAACATGCGAGTAAACAACCAGCGTGATCAACAACGCAAAGGCCAGTGCAATGCCCGACATCATCAGCAACGGCTTGCGCATCTTCGCAAGCTGCGCCTGTTTCCAGTTCGCATGCATGCCAACGGCGAGCAGCAACAACATGGGCAACATGGGAAACAGGAAGAAACGGTCAAACCACGGCGTGCCAACGGAAATCTTGCCCAGTCCGAGAAAATCAATGATCAACGGTGACAATGTCCCCAGCAGCACAATGGTGGCAGCACCCACCAGCAATACGTTATTCATCAGCAGAAACGATTCGCGAGAGATGACATGAAAACCTGCTGACGATTTAAGTGCCGGTGCACGCCACGCAAACAGCGTGAGCGCACCGCCGATACAGGCAAGCAGAAACACCAGAATGAACAAACCACGCGATGGATCGCTGGCGAAGGCGTGCACCGATACCAACACACCCGACCGCACCAGAAACGTGCCAAGCAATGACAACGAGAATGCAAATATGGCCAGCAATGCTGTCCAGCTCTTGAACAAACCGCGCTTCTCCGTCACCGACAACGAATGAATCAATGCAGTGCTCATCAGCCACGGCATGAAAGAAGCATTTTCCACCGGATCCCAGAACCACCAGCCACCCCAGCCCAGTTCGTAGTAAGCCCAGAAACTGCCCAGTGCAATGCCGCAGGTCAGAAATATCCACGACACCATGGCCCAGGGCTTGGTCCAGCGCGCCCACGTTGCATCCAGCTTGCCTTCAATCAGTGCTGCCACCGCGCAGGCAAAAGGCACTGCAAGTCCCACATAACCTGTGTACAACATCGGCGGATGTGCCGCAAGCGCCGGGTCTTGCAACAGTGGATTGAGATCGCGACCCTGTACGACAGAAGGAATCAGGCGTTCAAATGGATTGGAGGTTGCAATGATGAACAACGCAAACCCGCCGCTGACCAATCCCAGTACGCCCAGTACCTTGCTGATGAACGCCGGGTTCATGGCACGATTAAACACCGAAACTGCTGCAGACCAGACCACAAGTATGGAAAGCCACAGCAGCAATGAACCTTCATGCGCACCCCATACCGCCGCAATGCGATAAAACGTGGGCAGTTCGGTGTTGGAATTTTCTGCCACATACAGCACGGAAAAATCATTGCGCAAAAACGCCGCTGTCAGACAGCCGAAGGAAAACAGCACAAACACCAGTTGTCCTGCGACCGCAGATCGTGCTGCCATCATCCAGTGTTCGCGCCGGGTTGCCGCTCCCGCCAGTCCGAAGAAGGCTTGCGTAATGGCCAGCGCAAACGCCAGTATCAATGCAAAATGTCCGAGTTCAACGCTCATAAACAAAGCCTGTATTGTAAATTAGTGATTGCCCATCGCCTGATTTGCCGTTACCGGGTTATTCGTTGCAGCAGTTGTTTCTGCAACGCGACGTTCATCGTGTGCTTTCTTGAGTGCCGCAGCGACATCGGGCGGCATGTACTTTTCATCATGTTTTGCCAGCACTTCATCGGCAATCAGCAACGGCTGTCCATTGCCAACCGGTTGCAACTTGCCGCGCACAACCACGCCCTGTCCCTCACGAAACAGATCGGGAAGTACGCCGGTGTACTTGACGGACACTTCATGCTTGAAGTCGGTGACATCAAACTGCACCAGCATGCTGCCGGGATCGCGCTTGACACTGCCCTTTTCTACCATGCCGCCCAATCGGAAAGTGCGATCCAGCGGCGCCTTGCCTGCATACACATCGCTGGGAACAATGTTGTACTGCAGATTCTGCTTGAGCGCAGTCAGCAGCAGCATGGCCGATGCACCGACCGCCAGTACAATCAAGATTACAAACATCATGCGACGTCGGCGCGGTGTCATGCACCTGCTCCTGCGGAAGTGGACGAGGTCGGTGCCGGTTGTCCATTGCGATTGGCTTGCGTGCGCCGCTGTGCGGCTTTCAATTCGCGATTGCATGCGTTACGCGCAATGGCCGCCATCGCGATCAGCGCAAGCAATGCGAGTGCATACGACGACCACACGTACGCGCCATAGTCACCCATTTTCAACGCTTCAAATGTCACAAACTATTCTCGACTTAAACTTTCAATTCGGACAACCAGCTCGCATTGCGTTCGCGGCGCAATATCTCTGCACGCAGGCCATCACACAATACGGCGCCAAAAAACAACAGGAATGCAAAAATCATCACCACCAGCGGCGTCGCCATCGAGGGATCGATTTCCGACTTGCCGAACAAACTCAGCGTCTGACCCTGATGCAAACTGTTCCACCACACCACTGAATACTTGACGATGGGAACATTGACTATGCCCACAATGGCAAGAATCGCAGAAGCGCGATCAGCACGGCCAATGTCATCAAATGATGCACGCAACGCCATATACCCAAGATACAGAAACAACAAAATCAATTCGGAGGTCAAGCGCGCATCCCATGCCCACCATGCGCCCCACATTGGCTTGCCCCAGATGGACCCGGTTGCCAGCGCCAGCGTCGTCAGAATGGCACCAGGCATTGCACACGCCGCAGCCACGGCATGCGCGAGCTTCATGCGCCAGATCAAGCCGATCGCTGCAGCGATAGCCATCATGCTGTAAACCAGCAATGACAGCGATGCAACAGGTACGTGAACATAGATAATTCGGAATGCATCCTTCTGCTGATAATCCAGCGGTACCACAAACAATCCTTGATAAGCAGCCCACAACATCATCACCACCGACACCCAGAACAGCCACGGGCGTAAGCGCGTTGCAAACACATATGCGCTCGGGGGAGATGCAAGTTTGTGAAACCAGATCCAGTTCATGTAAGGCTCTTGAAGTGAGGGCAGCGAGTTCAAATCCCGGTTTAATTCAGTTGTGCTATTCAATGCTGATGCGCATGGATGCCGCCATGGCAAACGGCGTCAGAATCATTGCCAGCAACAATACCGATGCCAGCAGACTGATTATGCCTAGCGCCGGTTCATTACGCATGGCGGATTCCACTGCCTGTGCGCCAAAAATCAGTACCGGCATCTCCAGCGGCAACACCAGCAATGCCATCAGCATGTTGCCGCGCCGCAATCCCACTGTCAGTGCAGCACCAACCGCCCCCAGCAACGTCAACACGCCAGTGCCCAATGCCAGCACCATCATGATGGTTCCAAAACCCTGTTCCACACCCAGAGATACCGCAACGACAGGCGTGACCAGCACCAGCGGCAACCCGGTCAACAGCCAATGCGCGAGCGATTTACTGAACAGCAACCACGGCAACGGCTGACCCGATAACACCCATTGTTCCATCGTGCCATCCTCGACATCAGGACGGAACAATGCATCCGCCGCGAGCAACGATGCCAGCATCGCAGCCACCCACAGCACACCGGGCGCAATGTGCCGCAACGCCGACAGCTCGGGATTGGTGGCCAGTGGAAACAATGTGACCACCACGACAAAGAATATCAACGGTTGCAACACTTGATCCCAGCGACGCAGCGCCAAACGCAATTCACGCATCAATACAACGGCTGCAAGATGCAGTGGACCGGGCGTGTGGCGTACGGGCTGCATCATCAATGCAAATCCAGATTGCGCGTGCCTGCATGAGAAACCAGCAGTGCCTGATGCGCCGCCGTCAGAATCATGCCACCACGTGCCAGATGTTGTGCCATTAAATCTTCGACCAGTTCAATCCCCGCTGTATCGAGATTGGTGATGGGCTCATCCAATATCCATAAAACGGCATCACACAACAACACTCTGGCGAGCGCAACGCGGCGGCGCTGCCCTGCGGAGAGCACTTTGACCGGCAGGGCTGCGCAATGCGCGACACCCAGCGCATGCAATGCCTGCAAGCAATCTGGCTTATTGACCTGCTGACGCAAACTGCCCGCAAACTGCACGTTTTCCAGCGCCGTCAAATCGGTTTTCAGGGCATTGGCATGACCCAGATACGCCACTTCATCGTAATAACGCGCCGGATCGCGATGAATACTGATCCGCCGCCACAGCACTTCGCCGGACTCGGCAGGCATCAATCCCGCCGCTACACGCAACAAACTGGTCTTGCCCACGCCATTGGGGCCGGTCACCTGCAACAACTCGCCAGCCGCAAGCGAAAAGGATATGTCACGCAACAAATGATGTTCGCCGCGCCACAAATGCAGTGCATTCGCAGTCAGTGTAGGCGTTGAGACATCGGCGTCAGACATGCAAAGTACAAATGATCGGCAGTTGGTTTAGAATAATCGTTTCGCGCCAGCAGCAACGTGTCATCTTACCAGATGTAGCGCATGCCACCGAACGTCGTGCGCAAAAGACGTGGCATTCCGGCTACAATGCTAAAGATTAATCACAATTAACCATTCGGCGGCGGTGTGGCGGAATTGGTAGACGCAGCGGACTTAAAATCCGCCGGGTAACTCCGTACCGGTTCGACTCCGGTCACCGCCAGTTTTTCTTTTGTTACTTTTCTTTTAACTTGAAAAGAAAAGTAAATGAATTCAGGGAGGCTGCGCAGCAGCCACCAGCCGATCTTCCTTTTGTTACTTTTCTTTTAATTTTAACTTGAAAAGAAAAGTAAATGAATTCAGAGCGCTCGCGCATCAAGCACTTGCCCTCCTTCGCTTCGATACAGGCGCTGCCATCGTCAGGCTATATTCTTCTTTCTCATGATTGGACAAGAAGAGATGCGTCAGCACCGCTGACGCTGCATTGCAAACACTCATGCCAACGCCTGTTTCAAATCCTCAAGCAAGTCCTGAATGTCTTCGACACCAATGGAAAGACGAATGCTGTTCATGGAGATTCCCGCCCATTCACGCAGTTCACCACCAAGATCACGTGCCTGAATCATCGACGGCGGCAGCACCAGTGATTCCGTAGAACCCATGCTCGATGCCAGCTTGAACAGTTTGAGTCCGGCGACAATCTTGTTCGCAAGCGCTTCATCGCCTTTCACATTGAATGTGATCACACCACCGCCATTGCCGGTTTGCTTCATGGCAAGGGCATGCTGTGGATGGGAAGCCAGTCCGGGATAGCAGACACGCTCAACCGCCGGGTGTTGTTCAAGCATGCGCGCTATGGCCAGCGCGTTTTCACAGGAACGTTCAAACCGCAATCCATAGGTTTTCAGGCCGCGCTGAATCAGGAACGCGGCATGGGGATCGAGCGACACACCCAACGTCAGCACTTCACCACGCAGCGTTTTCATCAATCGTTCATCACTGATGATCGCACCGGCAGTCACATCACCGTGACCATTGGCATACTTGGTCAATGAATGTACAAAGACATCCACCGGATACTCGCCGTGTGCATGCAGGCCTGCCAGCGTGTTATCCATCACCGTCAAACAGTTGTGTGCCGCAGCCAGTTCGCACAGCTTTGCAACGTCAGCCACTTTAAGCGCAGGATTGGTGGGACTTTCAAACACCATCAGGCGCGTCGCGGTCTGTTTGAGTGTATTTTCAATCGCCGCATGATCTTCAATCGACAGCACACTGAACTTCACACCGAAACGGGCAAGCACACGACGCGCAACATTGCGTGTTGGCAAATACCCTTCTGCAAAAACAATCACATGATCATCCGGCTTGCTCAGCGCCTGCATCGCCAGTCCCACCGCAGACACGCCGGAACAGGTCAGCACGCAATGCGTTCGCCGCTGCAACTGTGCCAGCGTGCGCTCCAGTTGCTGCAAGGTGGGATTTTCAATGCGTGAGTAAGCAAAGCCTTCGCGCTCGCCGCGCGCATGACGCTGCGCTTGTTCGAGCGAGTCAAACGTGAATTTCACGGACTGATAAACCGGCGCGACCAGCGGCGGGTTGTCACTCGCAACCGTCACAACCGGCGGATGATTGGTCAGGGTATCGGCTTTCATGATACTTGTGGAAGACCGCAAATACCGGAAAGTAGTAAGCAATTCCGGCTACTTGTCAACCCGTACTTTAACAACGCATTCCAATTTGACTTGGTTATAATGCGCGCTGTTTTTTTGTCGGGCACAACCTTGCGGAGAGGATTCTTGACTACAGCGGCCGAGTTCAACATCCAGTACTGCCAATACCTTGACCCGGATGGCGAATTACTGCCGGAAGTGAATGCACGCTCGCTGCCCGCTTTCGCCCGCGATCCGCAAGAGCTGGTCAGGATGTACCGCATGATGGTGCTGGTGCGCACCTTTGACACCAAGGCCGTCAATCTGCAACGCACTGGCAAACTGGGTACCTATCCACCGGCATTGGGACATGAAGCAGCACAAATCGGTGCTGCGGCGGCGCTAAGACCGGAAGATGTCATCGCACCGGTGTATCGCGAAATCGGCACGCAAATCTGGCGCGGTGTGCGCATGGTGGAAATCCTGCGCTACTGGGGCGGCGACGAATCAGGGAATGACTTCGTCAACACACGTCATGACTTTCCGTGGTGCGTACCCATTGCCACACAGACACTGCATGCCGCCGGAGCGGCCTTTGCGTTCAAGATTCGCAATGAACCACGTTGTGCGCTGGCTTACATCGGTGACGGTGGCACATCGGAAGGCGCGTTCTATGAAGCTTTGAATGTGGCCGGCGTGCAGAAGCTGCCTGCAATTTTTTATGTGATCAACAATCGCTGGGCGATCTCCGTTCCGCTGGAACAGCAAACAGCAGCGCAAACACTGGCGCAGAAAGCCATCGCTGCCGGCATCCCGGGAATTCAGGTGGATGGCAATGACATCATTGCCGTACGCAAGGTGATGGAAGACGCCTTGCAGCGCGCGCGCAGCGGACAAGGTCCAACGGTAGTTGAAGCACTTACCTATCGTTTGAGTGATCACACCACGGCCGATGATGCCAGCCGTTATCGCAATGCCGACGAAGTAAAACAACACTGGCATCTGGAACCGATGAAACGCCTGCGCGCGTATCTTGTAAACATGAAGGCCTGGGATGATGTGCAGGAACAGCGCCTTAAAGAAGAATGCGCCGCACAGGTTGAAGCTGCGGTGAAAGACTATTTCGACACGCCCGCGGCGCCAGTGACAGCCATG
The DNA here is from genome assembly GCA_035548495.1 of Steroidobacteraceae bacterium. Taxonomy (GTDB): domain Bacteria; phylum Pseudomonadota; class Gammaproteobacteria; order Steroidobacterales; family Steroidobacteraceae; genus CAILZL01. Next base: position 65,448 of record DASZSV010000014.1, on the reverse strand, counting down.
TTCGACAATCTGTTTGCCAACATGCCCAAGCGCATCGTTGAACAACGCGAAGAAGCGGTTCACTACAATGCATTGCGCACAACATCGCATGGAGCTGCGCATCATGGCTAAGGTCACCTTGGTCGAAGCCATTACCATGGCGCATGCGTGGGAGATGTCGCACGATCACAGTGTTGTTGCACTGGGCGAAGACGTGGGCAAGAACGGCGGCGTGTTTCGCGCCACGCTGGGCTTGCAGGAGAAATTCGGCGCACATCGCGTGATTGATACGCCACTGGCTGAAGGCATGATCGCCGGCTTGTGTGTCGGCATGGCTGCACAGGGGCTGAAGCCGGTAGCGGAAATTCAATTCATGGGTTTCATTTATCCGGCGATTGACCAGATCGTGAATCACATGACACGTCTGCGCAATCGTACACGCGGACGCCTCACCTGCCCGGTTGTGATTCGCACGCCGCATGGTGGCGGCATTCATTCACCCGAGCATCATTCGGAATCGGTGGAATCCATGTTCTGCCACATGCCAGGCCTGCGCGTTGTATGTCCTTCCTCTCCGGCACGCGCCTATGGCTTGCTGCTGGCCGCCATTCGCGATCCTGATCCAGTGCTGTTTCTGGAGCCGGTGCGCATTTATCGCTATGCAAAGCAGGAAGTCGAAGACAATGGCGAGGCATTGCCGCTTGATGTTTGTTACACGCTGCGCGAAGGCAGTGATTGCACCATCGTGACATGGGGTGCAATGACAGTAGAATGCCTGAAAGCCGCCACAGAATTGCAGGCGCAGAACATCAGCGTTGAAGTGATTGATCTCGCCACCATCAGTCCCGTTGACGCAGACACCATCCTCGAATCGGTGGCAAAAACCGGGCGTCTGGTGATTGTGCATGAAGCGGCACGCAACGTGGGTGTGGGCGCTGAAATTGCCGCTATTGTTGCCGAGCGCGGCCTGTATGATCTGGAAGCGCCGATTCAACGCGTCACTGGTTACGATACCGTGGTGCCGCTGGCGAGGCTGGAACATGATTACGTGCCCAGTGTTACCCGCATCGTCGATGCAGTGCAGGCAACACTGAGTTGAGTTGATAACGACAAATTGACTGAACACCAGGTACTGCTTGCCTTTTGGCAAAACCGGCAAAACAGGAAGCTTCTGCCGGAGACTACACGGATGTATTCACGTCGTTTTTTCGCAAGAGGCAAGTGATGCCCGGTGTATTCACAGTATGATGCAATGATTGACATGATCGTTGCGATCAACAAAGAACTAGTTTGAGGACCAAGAGTGACCACATTCCACCTGCCTGATCTGGGTGAAGGCCTGCAAGAAGCCGAGATTGTTTCCTGGCATGTCAAGGAAGGCGATGACGTGCGCGTTGATCAATTGATGGTGTCGGTGGAAACGGCGAAGGCCGTGGTCGAAGTACCCAGTCCTTACAGCGGTAAAATTGCACGCCTGCTCGCCAAGGCCGGCGATGTGGTTGCCACACACCAGGCCATTGTTGAATTTGAATTGAATGACAAACAGGCTGCTGCAAGTTCGGCGACGCCTGCGAAAGCGCCTACGTCATCGGCCGGTGCCACACCGAGTTCAATGACCGTCGTGGGCCGCATGAATGTCAGCGATCACGAACTGGTGGAACGTGCCGTGGCTGGCGGCAGCCATCGCCACATTCAGCGTACGCGTTTGCGCGCTGCGCCTGCAGCACGCATTCTTGCAAAGCGCCTGTCAGTGGATCTGGATCGTGTCAGTGGTTCGGGACGCGACGGCATCATCACCATTGATGATGTACTGCACGCAGGCAAACTGACACGCCAGTCTGCCAATGCATATCAACTGCCTGCACTGGGCGAACGTCTGGCCGGTGAATTTGAACCCTTGCATGGCCCGCGCCGCGTCATGGCCCAATCCATGACACTCTCTCGCGATGAGATCGCGATGGTCACGGTGTTCGATGATGCCGACGTACACAACTGGCCAGGTCGTGTGGACATGACTGCACGCATCATTCGCGCCCTGTGCCGCGGCATTGCCGCCGAACCATCGTTGAATGCCATCTTTGATCCTGATGGTCCAGCACGCCGTGTGCTGAAACATGTTGATGTGGGCATTGCCATTGATGTCGGCGACAAACTGCTGGTGCCCGTCATCCGCGATGCAGAAAAAAAATCGCTGCTTGAATTGCGCGATGAATTGAATCGTTTCAAACAGGCCAGCAAGGATCGCACCCTGAGCATGGATGACATGCGCGATCCCACCATCACCATCACCAATTTCGGCACACTGGCAGGACGCTATGCCACGCCGTTGATCGTGCCGCCGATGGTGGCCATTCTCGGCACAGGCAAAGTACATCGCGATGTGGTGGCCACAGAATCAGGCGGCATCGAAGTTCATCCACGCATTCCGCTGTCGCTCACGTTTGATCACCGCTGCATTACCGGCGGCGAAGCCTGCCGCTTCCTTGCCACCGTGATCAAGGACCTTGAATTGCCTGAATGACCCTGGTGTATTCAGTGACCATACGCACAGTTTGATGGCGGCGCTGCTATACATAACATCAATCCGCTCTAAATAGACGCTATTTGCCCTTAGGAATATGACCACTGCTGCCGATGTAGCGGCAGATGCTCTCCCGGTCAGGGAGGCTTTCTTGTTGCACTTCAGCGAGTGGTGTTTTGAGCAAACGCAAGGCATTTCTGGAATTGATCATCAAGTGGCCGTATCGCACCACCGCTGCGATCTGGCTGCTGGCCATTGCGTTGTCGTTTCTGTCTTTTTACATCACCCCGCAGATTGCCGGCAATTTGCTGAGTGCGCATCAAGTCATCTGGCTGTCGCTGATGGTAATGATGATGATCATGACGGCATTTGTACTGGGGCTGGTTGCCATCTTCAAACAACTGCTCACCGAGAACCGTCATCACGAAGACCGTCTCGCTTATGAACGCAGCGCGCTGACTTCACTGATCAACAACATTCCTGATTTCATTTATGCCAAGGACACGTCGGGCCGCTTCACATTGGCCAATGTGTACACTGCCAAGCAAATGGGCGCGACACCGGAAGAGCTGATAGGCAAAACCGATTTCGACTATTACCCGAAAGAACTGGCAGAACTTTTTTTTGCTGATGATCAGAGCGTCATCAGGTCTGGAGAAATCGTGCACCGGCAGGAACCCGGACGCAGTGCCGACGGTAAAGACTTCGTCATTCTCACCAGCAAAACGCCGTTGCGCGATGCCAATGGCCGCGTGATCGGCCTGGCCGGCATTGGCCGTGATATTACTGAGCGGGTACGTGCCGAAGAAGCAGCGGCGGAAGCATTGCGTGCTGCGGAATCGGCAAACAAGGCCAAGAGCGAATTTCTTGCCAACATGAGCCATGAGATTCGCACACCCATGAATGGCGTGCTGGGCATGACGGAAATCCTGATGGATACTGATCTCGATGCCAATCAGCGCGATTGCACCCGCACCATATTGAATAGCGCCAAGGCCTTGCTCACCGTCATCAACGACATACTGGACTTCTCCAAGATCGAAGCAGGCAAGCTTGAGATTGAAAAGCTGGACATGGACTTGCGCACCACGGTGGAAGACGCCGCACGTGTGATCGCTGTACAGGCGCATCACAAGGGACTGGAACTGATTGTCAACATCGATCCTGCATTGCCCGACTGGGTGCGTGGCGATCCCGGACGCTTCCGGCAGGTGCTGCTCAACCTCGCGGGCAATGCGGTGAAATTCACCGAGCGCGGCGAAATCAGCATCAATGTCACGCTGACAGAACAAAGCAGCAAGGGATTTCAAGTGCGTTGCGAAGTCATCGACACCGGCATTGGCATCGCGCCCGATCGTCTCAAGTTGTTGTTCACACCATTCTCGCAGGCAGATTCATCGGTAACACGCCGTTACGGCGGCACCGGCCTGGGCTTGTCCATCAGCCGTCGTCTCGCCGAGTTGATGGGCGGTGATGCAGGTGGCGACAGCGAAGAAGGCAAAGGCTCGCGCTTCTGGTTCACGGTGCAATTCGATCCTGCGGAAGAAAACACCATCATCACACAACGCATCATGCCAGTGGCGTTGAACAACCGGCGCATTCTTGCAGTGGATGACAATGCCACCAATCGCAAAGTGCTGGCACGACAACTGGGCAACTGCGGCACCAGCGCCACCTTTGCCGCTGATGCTGCAGAAGGATTGCGCATGTTGCACGAGGCAGCGGCAAGCGGAACACCGTTTGAAGTGGCACTGCTGGATCATGACATGCCGGGATGCACCGGCGCAGAACTGGGCATGATGATCAAGTCCGATCCACAATTGCGTGCGACGCAGTTGGTGATGCTGACGTCATCCGGATCATTGGGCGACAGCGCCCAGTTTGCGGACATGGGATTTGCCGGTTACTTGCTCAAGCCGGTGAGCCAGCGCGATCTCATCGACTGTCTGATGCTGGTATTGAACAATGGCAAAACGCGACAGCAAAATGCCATTGTCACACGACATGAGCTGCGTGAACGCCGCGCGCGTGAACACAACCATCACAAGCATGTGCTGGTTGCCGATGATGACATGGTCAACCAGAAAGTTGCGCGACGCATGTTACAGGCATTGAACTATCAAGTGGATGTAGTCAACAACGGCCGCGAAGCCATTGCCGCATGGCGCACCGGCAACTATGACCTGATCCTGATGGACTGCCAGATGCCCATCATGGATGGTTACAGCGCCACACGTGAGATCAGGCAACTGGAAAAAGGCGGCGCGCATATTCCCATTGTGGCATTGACCGCCAACGCCATGAAAGGCGCCGAGATCGAATGCAAGGAGGCTGGCATGGATGATTATCTGACCAAACCCATTGAACGCGCACGTCTGGAAATCTGCCTGCAACAATTGCTGGCCAGCTCCGACGATCAGGACGACATTGCCACACTGCAAGCCTGAAGCATTGGCTGAAAAAAGCATGGCTTGAATGACAACGTTCACAGCACGATTGCTGCGACAATAACGATCATTGCGGTTTAACCGGACAGCACGGCTGCACAGTCAGTGCGCAATCACCATCGCGGGATATTAAAACCCGCCAATCCGCTTTGGTTATGGCACGCAGTTTGGTATAAAAGCGCCTCTTTTTTCCCGTTTCCTTCAAAGGTGTTCAAGTGGCTGGCAAATTAGTACTGGTACGTCATGGCGAGAGCGAGTGGAATGTTGCGAATCTTTTTACGGGCTGGACCGATGTGGACCTGACCGACAAAGGCCGCACCGAAGCGCGAGATGCGGGCCGTCTGCTCAAATCGGAAGGTTTTCAATTCGATGTGGCCTATACATCGGTGTTGAAGCGTGCGATTCGCACATTGTGGACCGTGCTCGATGAAATGGATCTGATGTGGCTGCCGGTGGAACGCAGCTGGCGATTGAATGAACGTCATTACGGCGCGTTGCAAGGCCTGGACAAGGCACAGACCGTTGAAAAACATGGCGCCGAACAAGTGAAGATATGGCGCCGCAGCTATGACATTCCACCGCCTGCGCTGGAAAGCAGTGACAAACGTCATCCACAATTCGACACGCGTTATGCCACGTTGCCGCCGGATGTACTGCCTGCCACTGAATCATTGAAAGAAACGCTCGCGCGTGTGCTGCCTTTCTGGGCTGACAAGATTGCACCAGACCTGAAGCGTGACCGCAACGTACTGGTTGTCGCTCACGGCAACAGTCTGCGTGCACTGGTCAAGATGCTTGACGGCATGTCGGATGCAGACATCGTTGAATTCAACATTCCCACGGGCGTTCCCATTTACTACGAGCTGGATGATGCACTGCGACCCAGAGCACCGCGCCGTTTCCTTGGTGATCCGGAAGCCATCAAGGCCGCCGCGGAAGCAGTAGCGCGCCAGACGGAAGGCAAGAAGAAGTAATTGGTGCTGCATTAAATTGCAGGTCAGCCAGCTACACTTGATAAGCCTGATCTTGAACTTGAGAAGCATCCAGGTGATGAAAGAACCGTCAAAAACATGGACGTTTCTGCGAGGTGTATATGAGCGACGCGGTGCTTCCAACAAAGCATTGCTTTGTTCCGCTGAGCAGGCATGCAAGGACGTATGCCCCGGGCTTGCACGTAGCATGGAGTGCGAAGTGCAATGGATTCACAGCGTTTCTGAAATCACTTGAGTGACTCACAATTGAATCCAGGATGTAAAATGCTGACGCATGAATGACCTCGAACTCCAGGCTTTGCAACTGAGTTTGAGCGTTGCGTGGCGCAGCGTGATATTCAGCCTGCCCTTCGCCATTGGCATGGCATGGTTGCTTACGCAACACTTCAACGGAAAATTGATTGTCAACACGCTGGTGCATTTGCCTCTGGTGTTGCCACCGGTGGTGACTGGCTACGTATTGTTATTGTTGTTCGGTACGCATGGAGCGATTGGCCAGTGGCTGCTGCAACACTTGGATATTCGTCTGGCCTTCACGCGCAATGGTGCGGCATTGGCCACTGCGGTCATGTCATTTCCATTGATGGTGCGTTCAATCCGTCTTTCACTGGAAGGCATTGATCATTCGCTGCTGGATGCGGCACGTACGCTGGGCGCAGGCAGAACCGACCGCTTTATCACCATCACCCTGCCCTTGATCACGCCCGGCATCATTGCAGGATTGATCACTGCATTCGCTGCCAGCCTTGGTGAATTTGGTGCGGTCATCACTTTTGCCGGCAATATCCCCGGTGAAACACAGACATTGGCGCTGGCCTTGTATTCAGTGTTGCAACAACCTGATAGCGAAACGCTGGCACTGCATCTTGTTGCAATCTCCATGTCGCTGGCTGTCGCGGGCTTGCTGCTTGCTGAATGGCTGACGCGCCTGTCCCGAAAACATCTCATTCATGCGAACTGACATGCTGGATGTGTCGCTTAAATTCTCGCGCGGCAGTTTTGCACTGGACCTGCAATTCGCCGCGCCTGCCGGCAGCATCGTTGCATTGTTCGGACCCTCAGGTTGCGGCAAATCCACCACCGCAAATCTTCTGGCGGGACTGCTAACACCGCTGGACGGTCACATCAGAGTCAATGATGAGGTGCTGTTTGATGCTGCGACTAAAACCAGTATTCACGCCGAACAACGCAGCATCGGCTATGTGTTCCAGCAACCGCGCCTGTTTCCTCATTTCAATGTTGCAGCCAATCTGCGCTTCGGGTTGAAACGCAGCCGTTCTGCGCATTTCATTGACTTCGACAGCGTTGTTCATCTGCTGGACCTGCAATCCATGTTGCAACGGCATCCCAACCAGCTTTCCGGTGGAGAACAACAGCGTGTTGCCATTGGCCGCGCCTTGTTGTCACAACCCGCCTTGTTGTTACTGGATGAACCACTGGCATCACTGGATGTGGCAAGACGCAACGAAGTGTTGCCCTATCTTGAGCGGCTACGCGACGTTCTACGCATTCCGATTGTCTACATCAGTCATCAGTTTGATGAAGTGTTGCAGCTTGCCACACACGTTGTACTGATGAATCACGGCCGCTGCATCGCCCAGGGTGATTTGCCCACCATCAGCCTGTGTGCTGAACTGCGAAGCCTGATTGGTGCAGAAGCCATTGGCGCAATCGTTGATGGCATCGTTCACAGCATCGACGATCACACCGGCCTTGCGCATATCGCCGTCGGCAAAAATTTTCTGCTCACGGACGCGCAACAGCTTGTGTTGAAGCAACCGGTCAGATTGCAATTGCTCGCACGTGATCTGATCATTTCACTGGACAACCCGCAGCGGTTGAGCATCCGCAACAGATTGCACGGCATCGTTGTAAAACTTGAACCGGATGATCAACATTCGGTGCTGTTGCACATTGATATCGGCGGCGTGCAGATCATGGCACGCATTACCACTGCCGCATGTGAAGAACTTCATGTACAGACTGGGATGAATGTGTGGGTACTGGTCAAGGCGGTAACACTGCGCGGACACGTCTTCCCGATAACAAAGGGAAATAGCCGGTAATGCGATGCCTGCAGCACGAAGTTTTGTCAACACAGCAAATTGTACCGGGTGTTATTTCATGAAGAATCACTTGTTGCTTCTTGCGTTGCTGGTCACCGGAGCATGCGTCCCGGCTCTTGCAATTGCATCGCATCCAGCTCCGCCGGTGATATATGCCGCCGCTTCATTGACCAACGCGCTGAATGACATTGGCAATGCCTACATGAACGAATCAAAACATGCAGTCAAATTCTCTTTCGGTGCCAGTTCCACACTGGCAAGACAGATTGAAGCAGGCGCACAGGCAGATGTCTTTTTTTCTGCGGATACAGAATGGATGGACTACTTGCAACAACATCATCTGATTGACGCAACTACTCGCCAGAATCTGCTGGGTAATATGCTGGTATTGATTGCACCGGCCAACAGCACAATAAAGCTAAATATCACTCACGGCTTCGCATTGGCTGCTGCTTTGGGCAATGACCGGCTGGCTGTTGCTGATACCGATTCCGTACCCGCAGGCAAATACGCGCGCGCCGCGTTGACCTCACTGGGTGTATGGAATGAAGTTTCCGGCAAACTGGTACGCGCCGAAAATGTGCGCGCAGCGCTTGCTTATGTGGATCGCGCCGAAGCGCCACTGGGTATTGTTTATCAAACGGATGCGTTGATCGACAACAAGGTGCATATCGTTGATCGTTTTCCCGCAGGCTCTTATCCCGATATCGTCTATCCAGTTTCACTGACGGTATCTGCAAAGCCCGGCGCACGCGAATTCATGGCCTATCTGCGCAGCACCATCGCTTTAACCATCTTCAGAAAATACGGCTTCGAAGTGTTGCAGTGACCACGACAAGCGTTACTCAGCCAGCTTCTTTACTGACACTTTTTCTTTGCGAGGTTGATCAGGGTAAGAATGACCTGACGGTCATGCTGCTTATCTACTTCTTTCTTTGCGAATCCAAAGAAAGAAGTAGCAAGAAAGAAAGATTGGTCGGGACGAGAGGATTTGAACCTCCGACCCCTTGCACCCCATGCAAGTGCGCTACCAGGCTGCGCCACGTCCCGACAAATTGATTGCACAACCGGCGAACGGGTTGCGAAGGGCGCGCATCATAACGGATGCAGTGCGCCGCTCAAAGAAAAATTTAACGCCGTAATATTTTCAGAATATCTTCAAGTTCAGTACGTAACTGCTTGATCAACTGCTGTGATTGCGACACATCCTCACGCGCTTCCTCACCATCCAGACGGCCACGCGCGCCACCGATGGTAAAGCCCTGATCGTACAGCAGACTGCGAATCTGCCGGATCACCAGTACATCCTGCCGCTGGTAATAGCGGCGATTACCGCGCCGCTTGACTGGGCTGAGTTGCTCGAACTCCTGCTCCCAGTAGCGCAGCACATGCGGCTTTACGTTGCACAGCTCGCTGACCTCACCGATGGTGAAATAGCGCTTTCCCGGAATTGGAGGCAGTTCATTGTTGTTCGCTGGTTCCAGCATAGGCTTCCACCCTGGCTTTCAGTTTTTGACCCGGACGAAATGTCACGACCCTGCGGGCACTGATGGGAATCTCCTCGCCGGTTTTGGGATTTCTTCCAGGTCTTTGATTTTTATCTCTCAAGTCAAAATTGCCAAACCCTGACAATTTCACCTGTTCACCATTCGACAGCGCCGTACGCAGTTCTTCAAAAAACAGGTCGACCAGTTCCCCGGCCTCCCGTTTGTTCAGCCCCAACTGGTCGAACAGCGCTTCTGCAATTTCAGCCTTTGTCAGTGCCGGCATTGTTATTTGTCTCTGAGTTGTGCGTTCACGTGTTGCGCCAATCTCTCGATCACTCGCGCCATCGCGGCATCGACGTCGGCATCAGTCAGTGTTCGCGAAGTATCCTGTAAATTAAGCCCTAACGCTATGCTTTTCTTACCTTTATCTTCATTTTTTCCATGATAAACATCAAATACCGTCAGTTCCTGCAGCCAGGATCCAACGGCTTCCCTGACATTGCGGGCAATAGCCTCTACGGTGACGTCATTGGCAACCCAGAATGCCAGGTCGCGATGTACCGCAGGAAACTTTGAAATCTCTTTATATTCAGGAGATTGAGATACAAAGGTAGAAGAAATCTCCAATTCGAAAACATATGCCGGATAACTCAAATCCAGTGCATTCACGATGCGGGGATTCAGCAATCCGATCCAGCCAACCGGCTGACCATCACGAACAATCCGCGCAGCCTGTCCGGGATGCAATGCGGCCATGCGGGCTGGTTCAAACGCAAAGCGGCCCACACAGCCGGTGATATCAAGAAGCGCTTGCACATCCGCTTTCACATCGAAAAAGTCTACCGCACGCGCCGTTTCGCCCCATTGCTTGGGCAACAGCGTTCCCCCGGCAATGCCCGCCAGCACATCCATCTCGCACTGACCATCACCCGAAAATTTGCGCCCCAATTCAAACAACCTCACCCGCGGTTGCTGACGGCGCTGATTGAAAGACAACGCCTGAACCAGGCCCGGCCACAGCGACAATCGCATCACGCCAAGCTCAGACGAAATGGGATTGGCCAAAGCCAGCCCCCCTTGATCCGGAAATAAAATCTGCTGGACGACGGGATCGGTGAAGCTGTAAGTAATGGCTTCCTGATAGCCGCGATCAATCAGGATATTTTTCATGCGTTCAGCAGGAATACGACGTTCGGTTACCGGACGCAACCGCTGCACCATCGGCGCAGGCGTTGTGGCAATGTTGTCGTAGCCATAGATGCGTGCGACTTCTTCAATCAGGTCTGCTTCGATGTTGATATCAAATCGCCAGCTTGGGGGAGTCACTTGCCAGTGATCACTTCGACCATCACTTGACGAAACCATCATGCCCAACGACCTCAGTATCTCTTCAACCTTTGCCGCTGGAATAACTTGACCCAGTACTTTTTGCAAACGTTGATGCCGCATGACAATGGGATCGCGTTGGCCAACGCTGGTGCGTGTGACTTGCATCGGGCCGGCCCTGCCTCCGGCTGCCTCAAGAATCAATTGCGTAGCACGTTCCATTGCACGTTCCTGCAAGTTGAAATCCACACCACGTTCAAAGCGTTGCGACGCATCGGTAACCAGTCCATAACGACGGCCACGTCCGGCAACGGCATCAGGTTCAAAGAATGCTACTTCCAGCAACAAGTCGATGGTGTCGTCGTTGATCGCGCTGTCAAGACCGCCCATCACTCCAGCCATGCCGTGCGCTGCATTGTCATCTGCAATGACAAGTACATCGGAAGTCAGCTTGATGCGCTTGCCGTCGAGCAGCGTGGTTTGTTCCTGATCGCGCGCCTGCCGCACAACGATCCCGCCTTGCAAACGACTGAGGTCGTATGCATGCATGGGCTGACCTAATTCAAGCAATACATAGTTGGTGACATCTACCACGGCGCTGATGGAACGCACACCTGAACGGCGCAATCGTTCGCGCAACCATTCTGGTGAACGCGCACCGGGGTTGATACCGCGAATCACCCGGCTGACAAACTTGCGGCAACCGGATGATTCGATACGGACTGGAAAGATATCTTGAATGGTTGGTGCAACTGCATTCTGCACAGGCATCTCAAGCGCCCTGCCATTGAGTGCGGCCACCTCACGCGCCACACCCAGCACACTCATGCAATCACCACGATTGGGTGTGAGATTGATTTCAAAAATGGTGTCGTTGAGTTTCAAGGCGTCGATCAAATTCTGGCCCGCAGTCAAGGAAGCCGGCAATTCGAGAAGTCCATTGCTTTCTTCAGCCAGTCCCAGCTCCTTCGCAGAGCACAACATGCCGAACGATTCAACACCGCGCAGTTTGGCCTTTTTGATCTCCATGCCACTGGGCATGATGGCGCCGACAGTTGCCAATGGCACTTTAATGCCGGCACGCACATTGGCAGCACCACAGACGATCTGCAATTCCTGTTGACCATCATTCACGCGACATACCGAGAGTTTTTCCGCATCGGGATGCCTGTGTGTTTCAAGCACTTCCGCGACAACAATTCCCTGCATTGCCGGTGCAGCAGAAGAAATGCCTTCAATCTCGAGCCCCGCCATTGTCAGGGCATGTGACAGTGCGTTGACATCACTGCCAACGTCCACCCATTCGGACAACCATTGCAAACTGATTTTCATGTCATCAAATTCAGTTGAACTGCCTCAGAAAGTTGAGGTCGTTCTCGAAATACAGACGAATGTCATTAACCTTGTAGCGCAGCATGGTCAAGCGTTCGACACCCATGCCAAACGCATAACCGGTGAACTTCTCCGGATCAATATCCACCGCCTTCAACACATTCGGATGCACCATGCCGCAACCCGCCACTTCCAGCCAACCTGTCTGCTTGCACACACGGCATCCCCTGCCACTGCAAGCAACGCAGGAAATGTCCACTTCAGCAGAGGGTTCGGTGAACGGAAAATACGAAGGCCGCAGACGCATGCTGACATCAGCTTCAAAGAATGACTTCATGAAGTCGTGCAACACCGCTTTGAGATTGGCAAAGCTGATGTTTTCATCCACCACCAGACCTTCCACTTGATGAAACATCGGTGTATGCGTCATGTCGGAATCGCAACGATAAACACGGCCCGGCGCGATGACCCGCAACGGCGCGCGCATTTCGCGCATGGCGCGCACCTGCACTGGCGATGTATGTGTGCGCAGTAAACGTCCATCTGCGAAATAAAAGGTGTCATGCATGGCACGCGCCGGATGGTTGTCAGGAATATTCAGCGCAGCAAAGTTGTGCCAGTCATCTTCGATTTCGGGACCATCGACAATGTCGAAGCCCGCATTGCGGAACAAGGCTTCGATGCGCATGCGTGAACGCGTCACCGGATGGAATCCACCGATACTTTGTCCGCGTCCCGGCAACGTGACGTCCACGGTTTCTGCCGCAAGTTGCCGTTCCAGTTCAATAGTCTGCAATGCATCGCGACGTGCATCGAGTGCATTGGTCAATTGATCCTTCGCAGCGTTGATAATGGCACCCGCCGCCCGGCGTGCATCGGGATCCATTGATCCCAGGTTCTTCAATTGATTGGTCAGCTCACCTTTCTTGCCGAGCAACCGCACGCGAATCTGCTCCAGATCTGCAAGCGCGTTGCATAGTGCAATGTCTTGCAATGCCGCTGCAGTAAAAGATTCAATGTCCATTGGTGTATCAGTCATGTAGCGCGAATCACGTTGAAGTAATCAGCTTTGGAGTGGTTATCTAACAATGAAAAACCGTCAAAAACATGAATGTTCTTGCCGGAGCCTATAGGGACATATTCACGGCGTTTTTGAATTGTTAGATAACTATTCCAACGCGACCGTAGTTAATCAAAAAAGCCGCGTCATCGATGACAATGACGCGGCCATTTTTACGATACCGGGCAACCTAAGATCAGGCTGCTGCTTTGACGGCAGGCAATGCAGCCTTGGCCTTTTCAACCACCGCAGCAAACGCAGCGGTGTCATGAATCGCCAAGTCAGCCAGTGCCTTGCGGTCAATTTCGATACCCGCAGCAGCAACACCTGCCATCAGCTTGCTGTAAGACAAGCCATAGACACGAGCTGCTGCATTGATGCGTGTAATCCACAACGCGCGGAAATCACGCTTCTTTGCACGGCGGTCACGATAGGCATACTGACCCGCCTTGATAACTGCCTGCTTGGCAGCACGGAAAACCTTGCGACGGGCGTTGTAGTAACCCTTTGCTTTCTTGAGAACCTTGTTGTGTCTGGCGCGAGCAATCACGCCACGTTTAACGCGAGCCATGTGTTACCTCCGGCTTATACGTGTGGCATTAATTGATCGAGACGATGAACGTCCTGCTTGGCCACCATGCTGGGGCTGCGCAGTTGACGCTTACGCTTGCTGGGTTTCTTCGTCAGGATATGACGACGATGGGACTGGGCTCGCTTGAACCCGTTGGCAGTGGCGCGAAAACGCTTCGCCGCTGCCCGGTTGGTTTTCAACTTGGGCATTACATTTCCTCAACTTGTTTAGCCTGTTAAATCCCCTGTCTTTCAAGACAAGGGTCGTAAGGCGGGACACCTGCTCACACGCGAACGTGCTTGCCAGTGCTCACTTCTTTTTTGGCCCGACCAGCATGACCAGTTGACGACCTTCCATCACCGGGAACTGCTCGACTGTACCGATCTGCGACAAGTCTTGCTGTACCCGTTCAAGAAGCTCTCGACCAATCTCCTGGTGCGCCATTTCGCGGCCGCGGAAGCGTAACACTACCTTGGCCTTGTCCCCCTCCGTCAAAAAGCGAATCAGACTTTTCAGTTTGATCTGATAATCGCCTTCCTCCGTACCGGGACGAAACTTGATTTCCTTGATTTGAATCTGCTTTTGCTTGCGCTTCGCTGCATGCGCCTTCTTGTTTGCTTCAAACAAGAACTTGCCGAAATCCATGATGCGGCACACCGGCGGATCTGCGGTTGGAGAAATCTCCACCAAGTCCAGCCCTGCTTCTTCGGCCATCTTCATGGCCTCGAACCGACTTAAAACACCAGCCTGGTTGCCTTCCGCGTCAATGATGCGTAACCGTGGCGCATTGATTTCCTCATTGCGTCTTACGCGTTTGGTAGTTGGAGCAGCGATGCGTCTAATCCTCTAATTTAGGTTGACCCAAAACAATCCGGCCGCGGCTCGCGACTTCGTCGGCAAGTTTTTGAGCAATCACCTCGACCGGCATTGCCCCAAAATCTTTGCCACTGCGCGTGCGCACGGCCAGAGAGTTTGATCCTGCCTCGCGTTCGCCTGCTACAAGCAAGTACGGGACGCGTTGCAGTGTGTGTTCGCGAATCTTAAAGCCCACTTTTTCATTGCGCAAGTCTGTTTCAACTCGAAGCCCCTGATTTCTCAGTATTTCGGCCGCTTTGGTGACGTATTCGGCCTGCGCATCGGTAATACTCATCAGTACCGCCTGCACTGGCGCCAGCCAGACGGGGAATGCGCCAGCATGTTCTTCAATCAAAATACCCAGAAAACGCTCCAATGAACCGAAGATGGCTCGATGTAACATCACCGGCACCTGCTTGCTGCCGTCGCTGGCCACATACTCCGCACCCAATCGTCCCGGCATGGAGAAATCGACTTGAATAGTGCCGCATTGCCAGAACCGGCCAATGGAGTCTTTTAACGTAAACTCGATTTTCGGCCCGTAGAACGCACCTTCGCCGGGCTTTTCACTCCACGGCAGATTGCGATGATCCAGCGCCTTTGCCAGCGCACTTTCGGCCTTGTCCCACACCTCATCGGAACCAATGCGATCCTTCGGGCGCGTCGCCAGCTTGTAGATGACTTCCTTAAAGCCAAAGTCGTCATACACTTTGTGCAGCAAATCAATAAATGCGATTGCTTCGTCCTGAATCTGGTCTTCGGTACAAAAAATATGCGCGTCGTCCTGCACGAAGCCGCGCACTCGCATCAATCCATGCAATGCACCCGACGCTTCATTACGGTGACAGGAACCAAACTCAGCGAGCCGGTATGGCAGATCGCGATAACTCTTTACGCCCTGGTTGTACACCTGAATGTGGCAGGGACAGTTCATCGGTTTCACCGCAAACAACCGCTTCTCGGATTCAGTGACGAACATATCGGCGTGAAAATTCGCCCAATGACCTGACTTTTCCCATAGCGAACGATCCACCAGTTGCGGCGTGCGAATCTCGCGATAACCGTTGTTACGCCATATATCACTCATGTACTGGGTAATCACCTGATACACACGCCAGCCGCGTTCATGCCAGAACACCATGCCGGGCGCTTCTTCCTGCATATGGAACAGATCGAGCGCCTTGCCCACCTTGCGATGATCCCGTTTCTCGGCTTCTTCCATGCGAGTGAGATAGGCTTTAAGACTTTTCTCGTCCGCCCATGCGGTGCCATAAATGCGCTGAAGCATTTCGTTGCGTGAGTCGCCGCGCCAATAAGCGCCGGCCAGTTTGGTCAATTTGAACGCGCGCAGAAAACGCGTGTTCGGCACATGCGGACCGCGGCACATGTCCACGTACTCTTCGTGGTGATACATGCCCATCGCCTTCTCATCGGGCATGTCATCGACGAGACGCAACTTGTAGTCTTCACCGCGCGACTTGAAAATCTGGATCACTTCCTCGCGCGGCGTCATCTTCTTGATAACGTCATAGTCCTTGGCCACCAGTTCACGCATGCGCGTTTCTATGGCTTCCATGTCTGCCGGCGTAAACGGCCGCTCGTAGGCGATGTCATAGTAAAAGCCGTCTTCAATCACCGGGCCGATCACCATTTTCGCGGCCGGATACAACTGCTTTAACGCATGACCCAGCAGATGCGCGAAGGAATGACGGATGATCTCCACTCCTTCCGGATCCTTCGGGGTAATGATCTGCAGCGTTGCATCGTTATTGATGACATCGCAGGCATCGACCAGCTTGCCATCCACCTTGCCGGCTACGGTTGCCTTCGCCAACCCCGCACCAATACTCGCAGCCACCTCCGCCACTGTAACTGGATGAGGATATTCGCGTTTGGAACCGTCAGGTAAAGTGATGATGGGCATTGCTGTTAATAGACTGTCAACGAATGATCAATCGAGAATACTGGTTGGGCTCGCGGCTATCAAGAAGCTGGCATCAGATGTTCTGCAATCAGTCAGAAATGCGATGTTCAATCGCCTGCTACCGATAGCCCATGGCGACGCGCTGACTGATGCCGCATACCAATTCGTAAGGAATGGTATCGGCATGCCGGGCAACTCTTTCCGCAGGCAAGCCCTTGCCCCACAACACGACCGTATCTCCGGGCATGATGGCGGCTGCCGACGCACGCGGCATTGTGCTCAAGTCAATCGCGATCATGTCCATGGATACACGTCCTGCAATCTGCGCGGACTGTCCGCGAATCAACACCGGCGCACCGGAACGCACGTGCCGCGGATAACCATCACCATAACCAACCGCGGCAATGCCGATACGCGAATCCTGCGCCGCCTGCCATGTGCCGCCATAACCCACTTTCTCGCCCGCTTTCACATCGCGCACCGAAATCAATGGCGTGGTCAAGGTCATCGCAGGCTGCAACCCCAGATCGTTTGCCACCGAATCATCAAACGGCGACATGCCATACAACATCAGTCCGGGACGAACCCATTCCACGCGGCTTTCAGGCCATGCCAGTGTACCGGCGGAATTGCCGATGCTGCGCTCGACATTCAGGTCCTTCACCAGTGAGTTGAACTGCGCGATCTGTTGTGGTGTACGTGCATCCTGATGTTCATCCGCGTCCGCAAGATGGGTCATCACACGCAGTTTCGATTGCACATTGCGGCAGGCAACAAGACGCGACCACGCCGCCGGAAAATCTTCAGCACGAAATCCAAGCCGGTTCATGCCCGTATCAATCTTGCACCATACCGATAAGGGACGCGAACCATGCCAGGTCTCCAGCGCGTCAATCTGTTCGAAGGAATGCACCACCAGTTCAAAATTCAATCGTGCAGCAGCGTCGAACTCGGCATGGGAAAACACACCCTCCAGCAACACAATGGTCTGTCCAATACCGGCCTCGCGCAAGGCAACTGCTTCGCGCAGACGCGCAACACCAAAACCATCCGCTGCAATCAATGCTTGCGCCACCGGCACCAGACCATGACCATAGGCATTGGCTTTTACTACCGCCAGCACTCTGGATTGCGGCGCGATGTTACGCACTACTTGCAGATTGTGTCGCAACGCGGCGCGATCCACCGCTGCAAAAGGTCCGCCACTGAGATTGAGATCAACGGTCACAGCGGTCTCTTATCTGAAGACGCCTTCACCATAGGACTCGGACACCAGGTTTTCGAACTTGGTGTATTCGCCAAGGAAGGTCAGTTGCACTTCACCGGTGGGACCGTTGCGTTGCTTGGTGATGATGATGTCAGCGATGCCTTTTCGCGTGGTGTTCTGGTCATACACTTCTTCACGATAGATCATCATGATCAGGTCCGCGTCCTGTTCAATCGCGCCTGACTCACGCAGATCGGACATCACCGGTTTCTTGTCGGTGCGTTGTTCAACCGAACGATTCAACTGCGACAGGGCAATCACCGGTACGGCAAGTTCTTTTGCCAATGCTTTCAACGAGCGCGATATCTCGGAAATTTCCGTGGCACGATTTTCACGATTACCCGGCACCTGCATCAACTGCAAGTAGTCGACGATGATCAATCCCAGTCCATGTTCACGCTTGAGGCGGCGCGCGCGGGCACGCACTTCAGTCGGCGTAAGCGCACCGGTATCGTCAATATAAATGGGCGCGGTTTTCATCATGTTGATGGCGCCGTTGATGCGCGACCATTCTTCATCGCCAAAATTGCCGGTGCGCAAATTGCCCTGATTGATGCGTCCCAGAGATGACACCATGCGCAACCCCAGCTGTTCACGCGACATTTCCATACTGAACACCGCGACAGGCACGGGATTGCGTCCCAATGCCGCATTCTCGCCGATGTTGAGTGCGAAACTGGTTTTACCCATGGAAGGACGGCCTGCGACCACAATCAAATCGCCCGCCTGCAGGCCGGCTGTCATGCGATCCAGTTCAGTAAAGCCGGAACTGACACCCGTCAGCTTTCCCTGGTTCTGATGCAGCATGTCGAGACGATCAATCATGTCGCCCAGCAAGTCACGCAATGGCATGAAACCTGAACCCGCCTTGCGGCCGGCTTCTGCAATTTCAAACACACGACGTTCAGCGTCATCAATCAATTCGCTGATGGATCGCCCTTCGGTATTGAAGGCGTTGGAGGTGATCTCGCCGCCGACGGTGATCAGGCGGCGCAATTGCGCACGCTCGCGCACGATGTCGGCATACGCACGAATATTGGCAGCGCTGGGTGTCTCGCGTGACAACATGGCCAGATAGTCAAGACCACCACCAGCTTCAAGCTGATCCATGCGTTCCAGCTGCTCGGCAACCGTTACCGCATCCAGCGGTTCACTGCGGCTCGCCAGTTCGGCGATGGCTGCAAAAATCAACTGGTGATCGTGACGATAGAAATCCTGTTCAGTCAAACGGTCGGCGACCGCATCCCACGTGCTGTTGTCCAGCATCAGGCCGCCCAACACGGCCTGTTCTGCTTCAACTGAATGGGGTGGCACACGAATTCCATCGGCCACCTGAGTGACTAGCGGGCGTTCACGGATTTTTTTTGGTGTGCCAGCCACGTGTGTCAGCAAGGCC
Organism: Steroidobacteraceae bacterium; assembly: GCA_035548495.1. Taxonomy (GTDB): domain Bacteria; phylum Pseudomonadota; class Gammaproteobacteria; order Steroidobacterales; family Steroidobacteraceae; genus CAILZL01. Next base: position 46,225 of record DASZSV010000014.1, on the reverse strand, counting down.
CATCAACTTGATGCAGCAAGTTGATGGGCCATGATTGTTATTCTTCTGCAGTGATGGTCACCGGCAGGTTGACCAGCACGTCGGCATGCAACTGCAATTGCACAACGTGATCGCCAACATGACGCAGTGGTCCCGCACCCAGACGCACTTCGGCGCGGGTTACCGGATGTCCTGCCTTGGTCAGTGACTCAACGATATCGGTATTGCCGATTGATCCGAACAACTTGCCTTCGCTACCGGCCTTGGCAACCAGCGCCAGCTTGAAGCCCTCGAGCTTCACAGCACGCGCCTGTGCGGCAGCGAGTTCCTGCTGTGCATGTTTTTCCAGCTCGGCACGGCGTGCTTCAAACTTGGCCACGTTATCCGCCGTGGCCAGCGTGGCTTTGCCCATGGGCAAAAGATAGTTGCGGCCATAGCCGGACTTTACGTTTACACGATCACCAATGTTGCCGAGGTTGGTGACCTTTTGCAGCAAAATGATTTCCATCTTGACACCTATGAATTGCGTGAACGACAGCGTTTAGTGTTGATCGGTATAAGGCAGCAATGCCAGATACCGGGCGCGCTTGACAGCAGTGGCCAACTGACGCTGGTAATGAGTCTTGGTGCCGGTGATGCGGCTGGGAACAATCTTGCCGGTTTCGGTGATGTATGCCTTCAGAATCGGCAGATCCTTGTAATCGATGTGCTCAATGCCTTCGGCAGTGAAGCGGCAATATTTACGGCGACGGAAAAAACGTGACATGAAAATTCTCCTGATGAGTTATGCAACGCGCGGGTGAAGCTTTACAGCCCCATGCCCATGTCGTCGTCATCGTCAAAACTGATTTCGCGGGCATTTTCTTCGCCCTTGGCCATCGGTGACGGCTCGGTCACTGCAGCATCCATCTTGATGACCAGATGGCGGATCACTGCATCGCTGAAACGGAATGAACCCGTCAGTTCAGCCAGCGTTTTCTGATCGCACTCGATGTTGAGCAGAATGTAATGAGCCTTGTGGATCTTGTTGATGGGAAATGCCAGTTGACGACGGCCCCAGTCTTCAAGACGATGCACAGCACCACCGCCCGCGGTGATCATGCCCTTGTAACGTTCCAGCATGGCTGGAACCTGTTCGCTCTGGTCAGGATGGACCAGAAACACGATTTCATAGTGACGCATTTTCATGCTCCCCGTGGATAAAACTGCCCGCAAAGCGGTGCAGTAAGGAGTAACTCGTCCAGGCCCGTCCTGAACGAAGGGCGCGCAGAATACAGGCGAACGGTTATTGAAGCAAGATTTTCGCTTGCCGACTCGAACTCTCTTCGCTATAAGACGCGCCCGCTTCACGTATTTCATTTCACCATGTCCGCCGATACGACCACGCTGTCTGCCGCCGTCACACTGACCGCTGAATTGATCCGCCGCCCTTCTGTCAGTCCCGAGGACAAGGGTTGTCTGGACATCATTGGTGAACGTTTTGCGAATCTTGGATTTGACAATGAGCGGATTGATTTTCCGCCCGTATCGAATCTCTGGGCCAAACATGGTCATGGACGTCCGTTGCTGTGTTTTGCAGGGCATACCGATGTGGTGCCCACCGGCCCGCGCGAAGAATGGCAGACCGATCCCTTTGAACCGGTGATTCGTGATGGTGTGATGTACGGCCGTGGCACCGCCGACATGAAAAGCAGCCTGGCTGCGATGACCATCGCCACTGAACGTTTCATCAAAAAACATCCGGGCCACAAAGGCACGCTGGCTTTTCTGCTGACCAGTGACGAAGAAGGTCCTTCCGTCGATGGCACACGCCGTGTGATGCAGGTGCTGGAAGCACGTCCGGAAAAAATCGACTGGTGTGTGGTCGGCGAACCCACCAGCAGTGACAAACTGGGTGATGTCATCAAGATCGGCCGCCGCGGTTCACTCTCAGGCAAGCTCACGGTGCATGGCGTGCAAGGTCACGTTGCCTATCCGCATCTTGCTGACAATCCCGTGCACATGCTCGCGCCGGCACTGGCTGAACTGGCGTCCCGCGAATGGGACAAGGGCAATCAATACTTCCAGCCCACGACCTTTCAGGTGTCCAACCTGAGTGCCGGCACCGGCGCACCGAATGTGATTCCGGGAGAATTGAAAGCGCGCTTCAACATCCGTTTCTCAACCGAACAAACCGTGGAAAAGCTGCAAGCCACCATCACCGAAATTCTGGACCGTCACAAAGTCAACTACACACTGGAATGGTTTGTCTCCGGCCTGCCCTTCTTTACCGCACCCGGACCGTTGTCTGATGCAGTACAAACTGCGATCAAGGAATTTACAGGTTTGACCGCTGAGCTTTCCACTACCGGAGGCACTTCCGATGGACGTTTCATTGCACCCACTGGAGCGAGTGTTGTTGAACTGGGCGTGATCAATGCCACCATTCACAAGGTGAACGAGAGCGTGCGCATTGCAGACATCGACACGCTGGCGTTAATGTATGAACGAATTATGGAATTGTTGCTGGCCTGAATGCGCGGGGCGCAATGACATTCACCCACAGCGCCCACAGCAACAAACCAGCGCAGGCAAATAGCACCCACCACGGCATGGCAAGGCCAGCCATCTGCCAGTTGATTTCTGCACATTCCCCGGAACCGCTCAGCACCTTGGTAATCACCTTGGTGACCGGCATGTACTTCATCATGTAGTCCAGTGTGGCACCGCAGGCAGGAACGCTTCCCGGCGGTTGCGCCTGAATCCATACATGTCTTGCAGCCACCAGTATTCCGGCAAGCGCCGACATGCTGGTTATCACACCATAGACAATTGCTCCACGCCTGCCGGGATGATGCAACGCGGCCAGCAGAAAAAAAATGCCGGTGACGATCACTGCGATACGCTGAAAAATGCACAACGGACACGGTTCAAAACCCAATCCGTACTGCGCGTACAGGGCATAGGCAATCAATGCCGCACACAGCACAAAGCCAATGACATTACCTGCACGGCGCTGTTTGAAAATGATATTGATCACGGACATGGTCTGCCTGATGAAAGTCTTTGATTGGCGCAACGGTCATCGTTGCTGCAGCAACGACGCAAGTATACGCAATGCGCTTGTGCCTGCCAGACGGACATTCAGCGGCGCGATTAATTTTGCGGTAATCGCACCTTATTCAGATTTGGCTTCGCGGCTCATGCGTTCCTTCAACTGCTTTTCCACATCTTCCAGTTTCACATGGCGCACATCCTTGCCATACACCAGATAGATGACGTATTCACAGATGTTCTTGGCATGATCACCAATGCGTTCAATGGCGCGCGCCACCCACAACACATCCAGCGCACGGCGAATGGCGCGCGGATCTTCCATCATGAAAGTGATGCATTGACGCTGAATGGCTTCGTATTCTTCGTCCACCAGCCGGTCGCGCTTGGCCACGCCAATGGCCGCTTCAGCATCAAGGCGTGCCAGTGAATCCAGCGCATCGTGCACCATCTCTTCGACAATGCGGCCAAGATGCTTGATTTCGCGATAGCGGTCGGCGGGCCGTTCCATGGTTGCGAGACGTGAACCGATGTAACCGATTTTTTCCGCCTCATCGCCGATGCGTTCCAGATCGGTAATCACCTTGATGACGGTGACAATCAACCGCAAGTCACCGGCTGTCGGCGCGCGCGTGGCAAGAATGCGATTGCAATCCTCATCAATGGATACTTCCATTGCATTCACACGATGATCATTGCGCGCCACTTTTTCCGCTGCCGCACTGTCACCCATGACCAGCGCACTCACGGATTGGGCCAGTTGTTCCTCAACCAGTCCGCCCATTTGCAATACGTTGGTACGCAGCCGTTCCAGATCGGAATTGAAGCGGCTTGAAATATGATGTGACAGATCAGCTTTTTCCATGATGCGTTAACTCCACCAGCGTCTGATTGCACAGACGACGGCAATATCGATTACGTTGGCATTGTTACCAACCATTATTCACCCGAACCTGTTTGCCCGAACAATCCGGCAAAGCCACGCGCGAGGATACTTAAAAACAGGACGAAGGCGGTAATCAGCAGCGCGCCAGTCCATGCAAGATTGTGCCAGTCATCATAGGGACTCATGGCGAATGTAAAAATGACCGTCGGCAAGTTGGCCATCGGATGTCCCAGATCCGTACTCCAGTACTGGTTATTCAACGCCGTGAACAGTAATGGCGCCGTTTCACCGCTGATACGTGCGATGGCCAGCAGCAGCCCGGTAACCAGTCCCTTGCGTGCAGCGGGATACACAATGCTGACAATGGTACGCCAGGGATGCGCGCCCAGGCCCGCAGATCCATCGCGAATGCCGCTTGGCACCAGATTCAGCATGTCTTCCGTGGTGCGCACCATCACCGGCATGGCGATGATACCCAGCGAAATGGCGCCAGCGATGGCAGAGAAGTGTCCCATCGTCATCACCACCATGGTGTACACGAACAAGCCGATGACAATGGATGGTGCACTCAATAGCACATCATTGATGAAACGCACCACCACACTCAATGTATTGCGTCGTCCATACTCCGCGAGGTACGTACCCGCCATCATGCCTACCGGCGCACCAATCACGACGCCCAGTCCGGTCATCAGAATGCTGCCAAAAATGGCATTGGCCAGGCCGCCATCGCTGCCCGGCGGTGGCGTCATTTGTGAAAACACCTGCCACGACAAACCATGCAGTCCTTTGGAAATCAATGTCCAAAGAATCAGGCACAGCACCGACAGGCCGATCAGCGTTGCGATCGTCGAGCAGGCGAAGGCTGCGAAATTTCCAATTTGACGTTTGCGCAGATTGTTAATCATGGTGGTGATTGCGATGGGTTGCAGTTGATCTACTCATACCGGTGCGATATTTACGCAACTAGGCGCGCTTCACGCTGCCGCGCTCAAGGCGTCTCAGCATCAGACGCGCACCGGCAATCACTACAAAGGTAATTACAAACAGCAGCAAGCCCAGCGCGATCAATGATGAAGTGTACAAGGGCGTGGTGGCTTCGGTGAATTCATTGGCGATGGATGCAGAAATGGTAGTGCCCGGTGCAAGAATGGAGGTGCTGATGCGATTCGCGTTACCAATCACGAATGTCACCGCCATGGTTTCGCCCAGAGCACGACCCAACCCCAGCATGATGCCGCCAATCATGCCAGCACGTGACCACGGCACAACCACGTCCCACACCACATTCCATTGTGTAGCGCCCATGCCATAGGCCGCTTCCTTGAGTGAACGCGGCGCCATGCTGAACACTTCACGCATCACTGCGGTGATGAACGGCAACACCATGATGGCCAGCACCATGCTGGCGGTAAGAATGCCGATGCCATACGGCGCGCCCTGGAACAAGAAGCCGATGAACGGCAACTTGCCAAGATGATCAATCAACCACGGCTGCAATGTTTCCTGCAATACGGGTGCAAGCACAAACAAACCCCAGATGCCGAATACAATGCTGGGAATGGATGCCAGCAATTCAATGGCGGTCGAGATGGGACCACGCAACCAGCGCGGACAAGTCTCAGTAAGAAACACGGCAATGCCAAAACTCAGCGGCACTGCAATAATCATGGCAATAATCGACGTTACAACAGTACCGTACAGCGGCGCCAGCGCGCCAAACTGGTTTTCGACAGGATTCCACTTGGTACTCGTGAGAAAATCCCACTTGAAGGCCTTGAGTGCGGGCATGCTGCCATACACCAGAGTGACGATCACACCGGCCAGCAGCAACAACACCATCCACGCCGACAGCGAGGTAATGCGCTTGAACAGGCCTTCAACGTGCGCATCGCGCCGCAGTTGCACCAGATATGCAGGAGTGGTTGCCATGATTTTTACAGTTAACCGGATACAGGGGTGAGCGTCATTTCAACGATAATAGCAAAGTCCTGATGCGTATTCGTACATGGTCAGACAGTTTTTTTTCTGCGATCGCAAGCCGCATGCAACTGGCATTCAATAGACATTGGCAACTGCATTGTCATCAAAGTGTCATTCTGCCGCATTGTCACATTTCTGTAATATGACAATGATTGAATGAAGAGAGCAAGCTGGCTCTTCAGCCATTAACTATGTGGAGGTTCAAGTGTTTACGTCAATCAAAACGCGACTGGGTTTAATCGCCGTCGCTTCTGCACTCAGCGTGAGTGCATTTGCGGCAACATCAATCACCGGAGCAGGCAGCACCTGGGTATACCCGCTGGTGGCAAAGTGGTCCGCTGCTTATAACAAGGCCACAGGCGTGCAAGTCAACTATCAATCCATCGGCTCTGGTGGCGGCATCGCGCAGATCAAGGCAGGCACCGTCGCTTTCGGCGCCAGCGACAAGCCTCTCAAACCCGATGAATTGCGAGCCAGCAACCTGATCCAGTTTCCCACCGCCATCGCGGGCGAAGATCTGGTGTACAACATTCCCGGCATCAAACCCGGCGAACTGGTACTGAGCGGTCCGCTGGTTGCTGACATTTTTCTTGGCAAGGTCACGAAGTGGAATGATGCCGCGATCAAGCAACTCAACCCGCATCTTGCGCTGCCTGACATGAGTATCGCAGTGGTTCACCGTTCAGACGGTTCTGGCACCACCTTCACCTTTGTCAACTATCTTTCCAAAGTCAGCCCCGAGTGGTTGCAGAAAGTTGGCGTGGACACCTCTGTGGAATGGCCCGTTGGCGTCGGCGGCAAAGGCAACGAAGGTGTTGCATCCTATGTACAACATCTCGCCGGCTCCATTGGCTATGTTGAATACGCATACATTCTCGAAAACAAGATGGCCTATGCACGCATGATCAACAGCGCAGGCAAGACAGTCAGTCCTTCTCTGAAAGGATTCCAGGCTGCTGCTGCCAATGTTGATTTCACCAAGGCTGAAGACTTCTATGTGATTCTGACCAATCAGCCCGGCGATGAAAGCTGGCCGATTTCGGGTTGCACATGGCAGATCCTGCGCGTGAATGCCGACAAGGCTGCCAACAAGCAAGTCATCGACTTCTTTACATGGGGCTTTGAACACGGCCAGGACATGGCCAAGTCAATTGACTTTGGTCCGCTGCCGTCCAGCACCATCAAGGCCATCAAGGCTTACTGGAAAAAGAACCTGGGTATTTAATCGAGTGATCTTCAAAGAGAAAAGCAATTTGCTTTGCTGACTTCTCTGAAGTCAGTTAATCGAAAAATTCGAGTAACAAAAATCGCCGGCAGTAAATGCTTCCGGCGATTTTTTTTGTTTCACGTATCAGTGTGCGGATCAATAACTATGCGACAGCAGGCAATAGCCATCGGCTTATGCTGCGCTAAGACGGCGTATCCCCTTTCGGTCGCCGACGGCGCGTCGCATTTGTATCGGTAGATGATTTCGTGGCTTTCACAACCAGTTGTTCGCGCCGATTACTCCGCCGCATCACGAACGTTACGCCAAAGAGTGCCACCGAACCCTGCATCTCTGGTCTCAGCCCAAGTTCGTTTACGGTTACCAGAATCTCTTCGTCGGATGCATCGATAATGTCCTGGGTAATTGCTGACAGTAGCCGCTCGAATCCGAGATCGGGTCGTGTGTTCATAATGGTTCAAACCTCAGGCCCGCGCGTATCAGCGCGCGCCGTATGCGTTTACGTGTGGAGTCGTAATCCGTTGTTGACATGGCATAGGTGGAACAGGTTTCTTCCGCTGTCAATCCTTCATACAGAGCAGCAATGATTTGTCTGGCAGGCAAATCGTCCTTGAATAGCTCATTGATTGCTGCCATTGCTTCAACTGCGATGAGCTGCCGTTCAACACCTGGTGCCGGATCAGTAAGTTCTTCTTCTTGAAGTTTTATATCTCCAACGTGAGCAAGTGATTTCGGCTGCTGCCCCGCTCCTTTGCGATACTGTCGCCAGTACTGTTCTTTAATGCTGCGCATCACTCCTGCAAGGAATGCCACCATTGGCACGCCGACTGGTTGTTGCCGTGATCCCTCAAGCACACGGGTGAAGGCCTCTTGCAACAAATCCGACCAACTAATAACTGAGGGCAAACCTCGCGCGTGCAAACGTGCGATTGCTTTGAGACGCAACAAATCCGTCTCAGTCACAAGCCCGGCGTCAAGCGCCCGCCGGGCGGGCAGTTTACTGACCTGCCTGATTCCTTGAGGCAAGTTAGCCAAGATGATTGAGTTCTTCATGCCCTACTATGCGCTACTGCGATGCACGCGCGGACATGCAAACGAAAAAATTTGCCGGCCACTTAGTGGCGCCAACCCCTACTTGTGCTGCATTGCATCGTGGTAAATATCCACAACGTGTTATTAAGCGCCGGGAGTCAAGATGACGCGCAAGGACACTTGCGGTACCCAGTCCCTTAATAAATGACCATTCGTTCAACACGCGAAATCGATTACACAACATTTGGAGAGCCGGAAGAACTCGTCCGAGCGAATTGACAGACCATTAGCAATACCTTCAACAATGAGAAGGCGTTTACGAAGATAATGTGCGGCTTGAATCTCCTACGAGGTCCAATCGCACACTGCTCACATTTTGCAGGCGACGAGGTGGCCTAGCTCAGATTAACGCTTAAGACTGGTTTCGATTAATGGAATAGTGCGCAGAACTCAGCGCCGGAAAAATTTTGAATCAACGAATGGCGCCCTATTTCAAACAACGCACATTTCACTGACGACTGCTAACTGTCTCGCGACGCAATTCATGCGATGAATCTTTCACCAGTCGCGATAGCGGAAAATGACAGGTGAAGTTACTGCCCTTTCCTTCTTCACTGGTAATGGTCAACGTTGCGCCATGACGCTGCAACGCGTGTTTGACGATGGACAAGCCGAGACCAAATCCACCCAGCTTGCGTGATCGCCCCTGATCCACGCGATAGAACCGTTCCGTCAGCCGCGGCAAATGTTCCGGCGCAATGCCAATGCCGGTGTCGATGACCGACAGATGTGCGCCCTGTTCGTCCTGCCACCAGCGAATATCCACACTGCCCGATTCCGGTGTGTACTTCACTGCATTGGAAACCAGATTGGAAAACACCGACTGCAATTCGGTTTCGGAGCCAATCAAACATGCGTTACTGTCGAGATGCAGGCGGATGTCCGGATGATGTTCCATCGCCATCACGTCCTTGCGCAACAGCGCCAGCAGTCCCGGCACATCGACACGTTGTTCTTCGTGCGGTCCGCGAACCGTTTCCAGTTGTGACAACTGCAACAGCTCATCCACCAGCGTGCGCATGCGTTCGGATTGCCTGCGCATCTCCTGCAATGGCTCCTGCCACACCTGATCCAGCGCGGCATCATCCGCCAATGCATCGAGATAACCGGAGATCACCGTCAATGGTGAACGCAACTCATGCGATGCATTGGCGACAAAGTCCTTGCGCATGGCTTCCATGCGCATTTCGCGCGTGATGTCACGCACGATCAGCAATCGCTGGAAGGAACCTTCGGCACGCACCATGTGAAACGACAACCATTGTTCCTGTTCACCGCTCATCTGCACCGTCACTGACTGCGAATAATCACCGCGTTCGAGATACTGCACAAAGGCGGGATAGCGCACCAGGTTTTCTATACGCAAACCAAAGTCACGCTTGCGCCGCAAATTCAGCCAGCGTTCCGCCTTGTAGTTGAACCACAGCAATTCATTGTTCTCGCCCAGCAGCACAGCACCATCGGGCATGCCGCCGGTAAGGCGGCGAAACTCGCGCAACAAACTGACCACGCGTTGCTTGTGATACTGCTTGCGCCGGTAGATGCGTGCGATGACTGCCAGCAGATCGCCCCATGGTTCACCCATGTCCGGCGGCGGCAAGACGCTGCGAAAACGCAACCAGTGTTCCAGTATCAGCAGGTTGCGCAATTGCACGAACAGATAAGCGGCGAATGCCACTGCCAGCGTCGCCGCAACGTGATCAATGATCAGGCCAATCAGCAATGCAACAACCACGAGCACGCCCAACCGCACAATGATTTGCCAGGCAGTTTCGGAAATGCGCGGTGCAATGAATTTCATGCAGGGATGTATATCAGATCAAATGACCGCTTTGAGTTTACTCGGGTTTGGCAGAAAAACGGTATCCGGCACCACGCACGGTTTGCACCAGTTGATCAACACCAAAGTCTTCCAGCGCCTTGCGCAAACGGCGGATGTGCACATCCACTGTTCGCTCTTCCACATAGACATTGCCACCCCATACACGGTCCAGCAATTGACCGCGACTATACACGCGTTCCGGATGTGTCATGAAAAATTCCAGCAGGCGATACTCGGTGGGCCCAAGCGTCACGGTCTGATCACCCACGGTCACGCGATGACTGCTGGAATCCAGCTTGAGTCCATGAATGTCGATGACATCTTCTGCGGTTGATGGCGCTGCACGACGCAACACGGCTGAAATACGCGCCAGCAATTCACGCGGTGAAAAGGGTTTGGTGATGTAATCATCCGCGCCACTGTCCAGCCCCGCCACCTTGTCATGTTCATCAGCACGTGCTGTCAGCATGATCACCGGCAGATCGCGTGTATCTTTGTCGCGTTTAAGCAAGCGAGTGAACTCCAGTCCGCTCATGTCGGGCAGCATCCAGTCCAGCACAATAAGATCGGGGCGACGATTGGCGACACAGGAACGCGCCATGCCCACATCCTCGGCTTCGCTGACTTCATATCCACTTCGCCGCAGGCCAAAACAGATCATTTCGCGAATCGGTTTTTCGTCTTCAACAACCAGTATATGTACGGCCATGACAATGTAGTGGATCGGAATGAATGTAACGTGACAGTCATATCAGCAGCAATTTATTACAAAACCGTGACAGGGCGTAAAAATAGCGTCATGCGTCCATGATATTGCAATCTTATGACACTCATGTTCGCGGATTCACATGCGTCACCTGATCGCGCAGATACACCGGCTGCGCTTCTGCCGCCGTCACGGCCAGTCCCTGATAAAAATCACGTGCGGCAAGTGCGGCAATTTCCGCGGCACGCGGCAGCGCATCACCATGAATGTGCACCTGTGAAAAATGTTCACGCAACACCGGATACGCATCCACACCGGTGCCAATCACATATGCCGGCATGCGTTGTTCCCCGTCAACGAACTGGATGACACGTTCAGGTGCTGTTACTTGTTCAATTGACGATGACACCACCAGCCCCTCCGCCGCGCACTTGAACAAACCCCAATACACTTCATTCATGCGTGCGTCCATGCATACCAGAACCTCACCTTCGACAGGCGCAAGCTGTTGCGCAACGGCGGCGAGATTGGACACGCCCACCACGGGAAGATCACAGGCGAAGGCTAGCCCCTGCACCACACCGATGGCAATGCGCACACCGGTGAAGGCACCGGGGCCGCGGCCAAAGCCAATGACATCGAGTTGCGTCATGACCATGCCCGCTTCCATCAGCACTTCCTGAATCATCGGCAGGATCAACTCCGCATGGGCACGCGGCGTGCGCACGCAACGCGTGATGCAGTGCGTATCAAGCAACAATGCAACCGAGCATTGTTCAGTGGCGGTATCAATGGCGAGCAGTTTCAATCCGGGACTCCGTAAATGCATGCAGGTGCTGGCGCAGGAAATGTTGCGCTTCACTCAGCGATTCAGTGCGTGACATGGGCGGCAGACTGGCCAGAAACAATTTTCCATAGCTGCGCGTGACCAGCCGCCGGTCGCACAGCATGATGACACCAAAATCATGTTGATCGCGAATCAATCGTCCCACGCCCTGCTTCAATGTGACCACGGCTTCGGGCACCTGTTCTTCCATGAATGGATTGCCACCGCGTTGTTCAATGGCTGCTTGACGCGCCCTGGTCAAGGGTTCGTCGGGCACTGCGAATGGCAGTTTGTCAATGATCACCACACACAGGGCGCGGCCTTTGACATCCACGCCTTCCCAGAAACTCTGTGTGCCGAGCAACACGGCATTGCCGTGTTCGCGAAATTGCCGCAGCAATTGTGCACGCGGCGCCTCGCCCTGTACCAGCAAGGGATAAGGCGCAGATGATCCCCATTGTTCACGCAGCAATTGCGCTGCCCTGCGCAGAGCACGATGACTGGTGAACAACATGAACACGCCGCCCTCGCTGCATTCAATGATGGGCAACGCCGCTTCCACCACCTGCTGTGTGTGATGCGGTGATGATGGCATGTCGAGTTTTTCAGGCAAGTACAGCAACGCCTGCTTCGTGAAGTCAAACGGACTACCGAACAATTCGGCATGCGCGCCGGACAAGCCAATGCGCTGCGCAAAGTAATCGAGATCGTTGCCCACCGATAACGTCGCCGATGTGAATATCCATGCACCGCCATGACTGCGGATCAGATTACCCAGTGGCGCAGCAACATCCACCAGCGCATGATGCAGCACATAACCTGACTTGTTTGCACTGGCCCAGCGCACCGCAGTGGATTTTTCCTGCGCGGCGGCAAACAAATCGCATCGCGATGCAAACTCCACCGCACGTTCGCGCAATGCTTTCAGCTCAGGCTGATCTTCGGCCGCTGCCGCAGTACGCGCGGCAAACTCTGCAAGTGTTCTGACATTGTCATGCAGTGTGTCAATGACAATATCCGCCCAGCGCGCGTGATCCAGCAAATCACCGCTGACAGGAATCATTTGTCCAATCTGCTGAACCTGTTGTTCCAGTTGTTGCATCAACTTGAGTTCTTCATGACCGATGCCTGCAATGACGCGTTGCGAGCGCATGACATCACTGGCAAGTTCCCGCAGTTGTCTGGCGCTGAGCGTGGTGCCAAACGCCTGTGTGGCCACGTCCGGCAATTGATGTGCTTCATCGACAATCACCGCCTCTGCACCGGGCAGCAACTCACCAAACCCGCCCTCCTTCAGCAACAGATCAGCCATCAGCAAGTGATGATTGACCACCACGACATCGGCAGCCTGCGCTTCGCGGCGCGCATTCATGACCATGCAGCGGTCAAACAGGGCGCATTCAGTGCCGATGCAATTGTCACGCGTTGAAGTAACGTAGGGCCATACCGGATCATCTTCCGCAAGCACACTCAATTCACCGATATCACCACGCTTTGTTTGCGATGACCAGCGTTCCACCAGTTGAATGCTGCGCGCCAGCTCGCGCGAAAAACCACGTACAGTCGCCTGCTCATAGGATTGCCGCAAACGATGCAGGCACAGATAGTTGCTGCGCCCCTTGAGCAGGGCAATGCGCACCGGCCGGCCCAATGCCCTGGTGATCATTGGCAAATCGCGGCTGAACAGTTGATCCTGCAAACTGCGTGTGCCGGTGGATATGATCACGCGCTTGCCGGCCAGCAATACCGGCACCAGATAAGCAAAGGTTTTTCCAACGCCCGTGCCTGCTTCTACAATCAGATGTTCGCCTTGGGCCATGGCATGTGAAACACATTGCGCCATGCGCAACTGCTCCAGCCTGACAGTGAAGTCCGGCAATGATTCAGCAAGCCTGCCGTGTTCACCGAAGACTTCTTCAAGACTGGAGGTCACCGGCTGCATCAATCAAACACCACGCGAAAGCGCGCCAGCACCACCACATGCGATGCAAGCGGATGACGGAACTGCCAGCGAATGTGCGTCACTCTGACGGGCTTTTTCTGATATGCACCGGCAATGTCATACACATCCTGCGCACTGGCAAATGTATGACCACCATCGGTTGAATAGCTGATGATGGCACCCGCTCCCGTCACTGATTGCTTCACCAGATGTGTATTGGCCGGCACCGGCGCCACCACTTCCGCATGCTTGATCTTTTCTTCAGTGATGTTGACGATGCGCACGGTGTAGTAGATTTCCTGTCCTGCGGCCACTTCCCGCGCGGGAATGTAGTGATAGCGGGCTTCACTGCCCTGACCATCGACCACACGCAATTCGGGAATCAGGGTGATGTGCAGCGGAGCGGGTTCATCCGCCAGTCCATTCACTGAACACAGCAATGCCGCCAGCACAAGCACGAAAGGCCAAGCGGAAAATATCCGGTCATTCCTCATCGCCTGGAATTCAACATCGCGACAGCGCGACATGACGCACTATTCTTCGCAAATGAAACGCAGATGCTGTGGCGAGCTGGCATCGGGTGATTTGCCAAAACCGATCATTCCTTCACCCTTGAGTTGCAGGCTGTCGCGACGCACGAAGGATTCCTCACCGGACTGCGACAGCACGAAGGTGCCGTTGGTGCTTTGATCAATCAGCACAAACTTGTTGCGGTTGCATTCGATGCGCGCATGCAGGCGTGAAATCAGGTTGCCCTTGATGACCACATCGTTCTCTTCGGCGCGGCCGATGTTGATACCCGGACGTCCGTCGGTCAGCAGCAATTCCATTCCCTGATATTGCAGACGCAACCTTGATTTCTGTTTGTCGCGCATGCTGCCCAATGCCAGCGATGGCAGCATGCTGGTGGCATCCTCCTTCTGCCACAGCACTTCATACAGTTCTTCTTCATTGCTCTTGCCCTTGAGCATGGTGACATCGATCTGTCGCACCGAAGAGCGCCATTCCGGCGCCAGCCGCTGCGCCATCGCACCCGATATCATGATCTGTCCGGCCTTGGCCTGACTGGTCATGCGATTGGCAGTATGCACGGCGGCACCGAAGATATCGCGATTCTCCAGCACCACCGGCCCGAAGTGACAGCCAATGCGAATGGCAATGGGCTGGTCTTCCACTTTCAGTTCCGCGTGGGCGCGAATCTCGTGCTGCATCTGGCTGGCCGCATTCAAGGCTTCGTCGGCGGTGGGAAAGGTGGCCATGATCTCGTCACCAATGGTCTTGATGACGGTTCCTTCATGCAGCTCGGTGGCGGAACGCATGATGTCCACGCACATTAAAATCATGTCGCGTGCGCGCGCGTCACCCATCACTTCATAGATGTGTGTGCTTCCGACTACGTCGGCAAACAGGATGGCCAGTTCTATATCCTTACCCACGCCGCGATTCTATACATAATGTTATGACGTTGCGAGAGTAGCAGAGTTTAACGGCGAATAGCTACAGTGCTGTACGGAGTTATGCTGCCTGTGGTTCGACAATGCGCAACGATTCTTCCAGCAAGCGTGCGGTTGCGTCGATGCGATGTGTGTTCTCGCTCAGGAAACGCCGCCATGATCGCGCGCCGGGCAGGCCGTTATACAAACCCAGCACATGCTTGATCATGCTGGCCGGCCGCTCACCGCGCATGCACTGACTGGACACATAGCGCGCATAGGCAAGAACAATGGCATGACGTTCAGGCAATGGCTCATGCGGACATTCAAGGTACTGATGCAACTCGGCCAGCAAGTATGGATTGTGGTAGGCCTCGCGTCCAATCATCACACCATCAAATTGCGGCAACTGCGCAGCCACCTCCTGCACCGTGCGAATACCGCCATTGATGACAAAAGCAAGCTGTGGAAACAGCACGCGCATGCGTTGTGCCACATCGTAACGCAGCGGCGGAATTTCGCGGTTTTCCCTGGGGCTCAGGCCGTTCAACACCGCGCGTCGTGCATGAATGATGAAGACTTGACATCCCGCTTCACTGACCGTGCCGATGAACTGCTGCAGGAACTCGTCATCACTGTGCCCGTTCATGCCGGGTTCAATGCCAATGCGGCACTTCACGGTCACCGGAATGGATACCTGCGAACGCATGGCACTCACACAATCACGCACCCGCTGTGCTTCGCCCATCAGGCACGCGCCAAAGCGGCCGCTCTTCACGCGATCACTGGGACAGCCGCAATTCAGATTGATTTCGCGATAACCCCATTGTTCACCCATACGCGCAGCGGCGGCCAGTTCATCCGGCTCGCTGCCACCCAACTGCAACGCCACGGGCTGTTCTGCCACATCAAAATCCAGCAGGCGTGACACATCGCCGTGCATCAATGCCTTCGCCGTAATCATTTCGGTGTACAACAATGCAGTGGGCGACAGCAGCCGCATGAAATAACGGCAATGACGGTCCGTGTAATCCATCATCGGTGCGACGGAGATGCGCCGGTTCAACAGCGATAATTCAGGATTCAAACCAGCCTTGTCACTCACGTTTGCAGATCATTGAGCAGATGATTGCCACATTGTAACGGATGCGCTGCACGGCATGCAGCCGAGTTGCCGGCTTCGTCGTCAATGTTATGTGATAAGCAAATCAATCGTCCGTGTTCATGCCGAACGTAATAGATCAGCCGCATCGGAGCGCGGCAACAGACTCAGCGACTGCACCGAACGGGGCTCGGCAATCAGAAAGCCCTGCGCGTATTCAACACCAATGGCCGCCAGTGTTTGCAGCACATGCACGGATTCAACGCGCTCGGCAATGGTCTTGATGCCCATTGCCTGGCCGATCTGCGTAATCGCCACCACCATGCTGCGGTCAATGATGTCAGCGGTGACATTCTGGATGAACTGGCCGTCAATCTTGAGGAAGTCCACCGGCAGATTTTTCAGATACATGAATGACGACAGTCCGCTGCCAAAATCATCCAGCGAGAACAGACAGCCACGCAATTTCAGTTCCTGCATGAAGTGCACTACCTTGGCGAGGTTGGCAATGGCAGCAGTTTCGGTGATTTCAAAACACACGGCGCCCGTTCTCAAATCGCTGGTTTGCAATTCGTTGATGAGGAACTCAAGAAAGCTCTCGTCATTCAGCGATGTGCCCGACAGATTGATGGACAGCGTGTATGGAATATCAGAAGACAAACCGGAGCGGCCCTGTGCCAGCGTGGACAACGCCTGCCGGACCACCCAGCGATCAATCATGGGCATCACATTGTAGCGTTCTGCGGCAGGAATGAATTCTCCCGGCGGCACCAGCGCGCCATCTTCGGCACGCATGCGCAACAGCAATTCGTAGTGCGCGCGCGGGTCCTGCGTCTGGCCGATGGGCACAATGGGCTGGAAAAACAGTTCAAGACGTTTTTCATCGCAAGCACGGCTGATGCGCGATACCCATTGCATTTCGCGATGACGCTGCGGAATTTCGTCGTGCTGATAAACATGCACGCGATTGCGTCCGGAATCCTTCGCTGCATAGCAGGCGACGTCGGCGGCGCTGAGCAGGTTGACGATGCTGCCGCTGTTGCTGTTGATCTCCACGTAGCCGATGCTGACACCAACATGCAAGGTCTGGCCATTCCACACAAAACGGAATTCGTGAATCGCCTTGCGCAATGTTTCCGCAATGGGCAACGCCTGTTGCGAATTGCAGTTCTCCAGTAACACACCGAACTCGTCACCACCGAGACGCGCAATGATGTCCCTGGTACGCACTCGTGCCTGCAGCAAACCCGCAATCTGTTTGAGCAACTGGTCACCGGCCTGATGACCGCAGGTGTCGTTGATCACCTTGAACTGGTCGAGATCAAGATACATCAGCACATGACTTACCTGCTCATCCTGAAGTGCAGAATGCAGCGCCTGCGTCAGACGATTTTCAAATTCGCGGCGATTGATCAGTCCTGTCAATGCATCATGATAGGCCTGATAGGCCAGCGCACGTCGCAAGCGGCGTTCCTTGCTGACATCATGAAACACCATCACCACACCAATGGTGTTGCCATTGCGATCGCGTATCGGCGCTGCGGAATCCTCGATGGCAATTTCCTGACCGCGGCGATTGATGAGAATGCCAGCGCCCTCCGCATCAACCACCCGGCCTTCACGCAGGCACACCACCACCGGATTTTCCACGGCGGCGCGTGTTGCTTCACTGACAATACTGATTGCCGCGCCGATATGACGGCCGCATATCTCTGCGCTTTGCCAGCCGGTCAATTCTTCTGCCACCGGATTGATGTATTCCACCAGGCCATTGGCATCGGTGGTAATCACCGCATCGCCAATGGACTGCAATGTGACCTGCGCCTTGTCTTTCTCGGCAAGCACGGCGAGCTCTGCTCGCTTGCGCTCACTGATATCTGAAATTGTACCTTCGAAACCAATCAACCGTCCGCTGCTGTCGCGCACTGCGCGCGCATTTTCTATCACGGTAAGACTGCTGCCATCGACACGGCGCAACTGGAATTCGGCGTCGCGCACTTCGTTATCGCGTGAAATGGCGGCGATGATTTCCAGCCGCACCAGCGGATCCACATAAATGCGTTCGGTGGGCAACGCCAGCAACTGTGCTTCTGTTTCCAGCCCCACCATGCGCACCAGCGCAGGATTGACCGAAAGAAAACGTCCGTCAATGGACGCCATGTACACGCCTTCAACCACATTGTCGAACAGACGGCGATAACGCAACTCGCTCTCGCGCAAGGCGTCCTCCGCACGACGGCGTTCAACTGCAATACCTGCAAGCTGGGCAACACGCGCCAGCAAGTCGAAATCATGACGCAGCGGCTGGCGCTGCGACTTGAAATACAACGCAATGGTACCCAGCACTCGGCCATTGGATGCGTAGATCAATGTGGACCAGCAGGCACGCAAGCCTTCCTGCAACGCTGCTTCACGCGCATCCTTCCACAATACATCACTGGCAATATCGGTAACGATCACCTGACGGCTGAGATAGATTGCTGCCGCGCACGACCCATTGTGCAACCCGATGCTGATGCTGGCGGTGCGGCTTGCATAGTGTTGCGGCAATGAAGGCGCCACCATCAATTGCAGACGTGACTTGCGTTCATCCAGCAAACGGATAACGCACATGCCGTCGTAACACGCGCTTTCAGCCATGTCCACAATGGTAAACAACGTTGACGGCAAATCCACATTGGCTGCCAGACGTTCGAATACACGACGCTCACCGGCTGTGAGAGTCTCGCTGCGCTTGCGTTCAGTAATGTCGGTGATGCTGCCGCGAATCAGGCGATCAGTGGATGAAGGCAATCGCACCAGCCGTACCTCGCACGGAATGCTGTTGCCTTCACTGTCACGAAAACTCCATTCATAAACCGGGGATTCGCCTGCCAGCGCACGACGCAGATAATCTTTCTGCGCCGCTGTCACCACCCTGTTGTCGGATTGCCGCACCGCGCTCAATTCATCAGGAACGATGTTCAGCAGTGTTTCACGCGGCATCTTGAAGAATCGCACGGCGTTGTCATTGACATCCACAAATCGCTGCTTGTCCACATCCAGGACCACAATGATTTCCGGCGCATGCTCAACCAGCGTGCGATAACGTGCTTCGCTTTCGCGCAATGCAGATTCGGACTCGATCTTGAGATTTTCGCCGGTATCATTGACCAGTTGCTGTGCTTCCTGCGACATCAACTGCATGGCGCGCACCACCCCGCGGCGTTCTTCCGCGTGTTGTTCGTAGGTGCGTTCAATGCTGGCAACCAGATGCGTCAGATCGATCTGACCATCAGGTGAGGTTGCTTCACGCAGCTGCTGTTCCAGCAGGGTGTTCATGCATCAGCTCGTTGGAATATCCAAGTGGGTTGTGATCATTGTTGGAAGCCCCCCGTCCCTGAACGGCACTTTAGCGGGACGGCATCGTAAGAAATTGCCTGATGCCCACGTTGTGAATCAAATCGCGTTTTATGGATGTTGGCTTAAGGGACAAACCGAAATGTTGCCGGTGTCACGACATAATCCATGCAAGGTGTCGCGTCATAACATCACAAACCATACGATGGTATTCAGGCCAATCAAGCAGGCAGCGCCGGCAAGCCATGCCGGAATTGGCAAAACGCCACGCTGCTTTATTGCGTAGCCCGCCGCCCAGACCCACGTCAGCAGCACTGGATAGACGTAGCGAAAATCTGCATTGCAGGAATACGGCGCCTTGATTCTGAACGCCACCAGCAATGCACATGAAAACAACGCACTGAGCAACCATGGCAAAACACCATGCATTGCTGCAACAAATTTCTTCATGCCAATCTGCACTGGCCGCTGCAACGCATACACCATCATTGACGCGATCAGGCACAGGAGAAAAATGCCATTGCTGATGCCCCACCAGTACATCGTCGTTCCATTGAAGGAAAATTCCGATGACAGACTGGATCGCAAAAAGAAGTTCCAGAAATATTGCCGGCCCTCTTCGTCATGCCAGGTGCTGATGAAAGGATGCTGCAGATAGGTTGCGGTATCAAAGATCAGAAAATTACTGACGCCATTCTGTACACGCAAGCCTGAATTAATCGTCTGTCCCACGTTGGACAGCAGCCAGTCGTGCGTGACGCCGCGGAAATAGAAATACACATTTGCGCCAAAACTGATTGCAACTGCAACAACCAGCATTGCAGAGATCATCAATCCTTCAGTGAACAAGCGGCGCTTGTCGCGATGACAATGCCGCTCATCGCGCAGCGACAGGGCAACGCGCAGCAACCACAGCACACAGATCGTTGCAGCAATCGCCAGTCCACTGGATTTGGTGATCACGGCGATGCACATCCAGATGCAGGCCCACCACAGATCATTCGTTTTGCGCTGTTTCCACCAGCGCAATACAAAACAGAATGCCAGCGCGTAAAATGCATACAACGGCGTGTCGTTGCCGATGCGTATGGAATGGATGATGCCCGTCGGCCACCACACAAAAGCAAGGCTGCTCAAGAACAATGATGTGCGATGTTCACTGAAAGACATTCGCAATGCAGCGAGCCCGGCAACGAGAAAAATCGTCCAGAAATACAGTGCGAGCACCTGCGCCCACAACTCGCCGGAAGCCGCCGGTATGTGTGCAGTAACTTTTACTACCGCCGCAACCAGGTAGTAAAACGGCGGTTGATGATATTCCCAGCCATCACCAGGACGCGGAAACTCGTGATGCGCTATCAGGTATTCAATATAGTCACGGTGTCCACCACCTTCATATACATCGAAGGTTCTCAGGTGCGAATCTGTTTTGGACAAATACAGCACACAGAGAACGATGCCTGCCGCGAAGCACAGCTTCTGTACCGTGTCGATACGCAAGCGGCGACTGAGAAACACGCCGAAAATGCCAAGCACAACAATGATCGCGCAGGTCTGACTGCTGTTCAGACGGTATACAGGCTCAACATTGAAACCGGCGGGATTGCTGGTATTCACCAGATCAAATTCGAGTACATTCGCGGCGTGCACCCGGAATCCGCCGACGTAAAACTTGAAGCCCTGATCATAAGCACGCCGCTGTTCCAGCGTCAGTTGTTGCAGCGAGATACTGCGACCGTTCAGCCGCATCGCGATCAGTTCATCATCGGGAAAGATCCGCAACGTGTATCCCGCCGAATCCACGCTTGTGACCGTCAAGCGAACGCTGAATTTGCCGGTGTACGCGGCCGAAAATGGCAGCTTGACCGCCTGATGCGCACCAGAGGGATAGATGATCTGTGCATCATCGAATGACACCCGCTTCCAGGTTGCAATCCACATGAGTGTCATCAGTATGGTTACACATACGATGACATTGAATATCAGTTTGCCAATTTCTTTTTTCATCACGCCTCATCCACTGATTTGTGCATCACATCCATACATGCCTCACTACCCGAGACAATCAATCATCACTTTCTTCAGCACCGCGTCCGGCACGCTTGCGTTCGTGTTCCTTGAGTGCACGCTTGCGCAGGCGAATCTGCGCCGGCGTTACTTCAACCAGTTCATCATCGTCGATGAATTCCATCGCCTGTTCCAGCGTGAAGCGTATGGGATTGCTCAGAATCAGGTTTTCATCCTTGCCTGCGGCCCGCATGTTGGTGAGCTTCTTGGCCTTCAGCGGATTCACAACCAGATCGTTATCGCGACTGTGAATGCCAACGATCTGACCTTCGTACACTTCATCGCCGTGACCAATCATCAGACGGCCACGCTCCTGCAGACTGAACAAGGCATACGTCAGGGCCTTGCCCTGCCCGTTGGAAATCATCACGCCGTTCTGGCGTTGGCCAATCTGCTTGTCAAGCACCGGACCGAAGTGATCAAAGATGTGATGCAGCAACCCCGTGCCCGATGTCATGGTGCGGAAATCGGTTTGAAAGCCGATCAAACCGCGTGAAGGAATCATGTAATCCAGTCGCACACGGCCTTTGCCATCGGCCTGCATGTTGGTGAGCTGACCGCCGCGTTCACCCAATGCCTGCATCACCGCACCCTGATTGTTTTCATCAAGGTCAACGGCCACACTTTCATACGGTTCGCATTGCTTGCCGTCAATTTCTTTCACCACTGCACGCGGACGCGACACGGCAAGTTCATAACCTTCGCGTCGCATGTTTTCCAGCAATACACCCAGGTGCAATTCACCGCGACCATACACCATGAACTTGTCGGGATTCTCCGTATCTTCAACCCGCAATGCCACGTTGTGCAATGTCTCTCGCGTCAACCGTTCGCGAATCTGGCGGCTGGTGACGTACTTGCCCTCACGTCCGCAGAACGGTGAAGTATTGACTTCAAAGGTCATGCTGATGGTCGGTTCATCGACGACCAGTGCCGGCAATGCTTCCGGTTTTGCAGGATCGCAGATGGTGTCGGAAATTTTCGGTTGTTCAATGCCGGCGAAGGCGACGATGTCGCCGGCGCTGGCGCTTTCCACTTCAACACGTTCCAGTCCAAGAAAGCCCAGCACCTGAATGATGCGTTCGTTGCGTGTCTTGCCATCACCGCTGACCACGACAACCGGACTGTTGCGCTTCAACTGGCCGCGCTTGATGCGGCCAATGCCGATCGCACCCACATAACTGGAATAGTCAAGTTGCGAGATTTGCAACTGCAATGGACCATCGACATCTACATCAGGCGGCGGACAATGTTTGATGATAGCTTCGAACAGCGGCGTCATGTCGCTGGCAAGCTGTTTGGGATCGTTGCCTGCGAAACCGCGCAACGCCGATGCATATACCACGGGAAAGTCCAGCTGTTCCTCGGTGGCACCCAGTTGATCGAACAAGTCGAAGGTTTGTCCCAGCACCCAATCCGGACGTGCTTCATCGCGATCAATCTTGTTGATGACGACGATCGGACGCAATCCGTGCGAAAACGCTTTTTGTGTAACAAAGCGCGTTTGCGGCATGGGTCCATCCACCGCATCCACCAGCAACAGCACGCAATCCACCATCGACAGCACGCGCTCCACTTCTCCGCCGAAGTCCGCATGTCCCGGCGTATCCACGATATTGATGCGATAGTCACGCCAGGTAATCGCCGTGTTCTTGGCGAGAATGGTGATACCACGTTCGCGTTCCAGATCATTGGAATCCATGACGCGATCAGGCAAGGCCTTGCGCGCATCCAGCGTGCCCGATTGCTTGAGCAATTGATCGACCAGCGTGGTTTTACCGTGATCAACGTGCGCAATGATGGCGATATTACGAAGCTTTGCAGTACTCACAAACGGGCATCCGGCGAAAAAAGGCCGCGGATTATACGGCCTCGCCGGGCATTCAGTACGGTATTTGTGTTTTTATTTGGCGGATGACGACGCGCTGGCCACCGGCGATTGTGCGGACGGAGCAGAATTTACATCAGGAGCATCGGGGACCGGCACCGGCACGGAAAAATTGAACACGGTGTCGCCGGTATCGCGGGTCACGGTGACATCCACATTCACCAGATAAATGCCGGTACTGGAAGGCGTTACTGCAAACTGATAATCCTTGAGTTCATCCTTCTTCGGCGCGTCGAATTTGAGGTCGGCGCCATCGGCCATCGCCATGCCTGCGCCGGGTTTGATGACGGCATGTATCGCATACAGGTCAATGGCAGGTACAAACACCAGGCGAATCTTTGCCGGCTTGCCCGGTTGTGGACGATCCAGCAATTGAAAACGCAGATCCACCGGCAAGGTGCCGCTGCTGCCGGTGACTGCGCTGTTCAAGCCGGCGAGCGGATCGGCAGGCTTGACCTGCTTGACCACTTTTTTCACTTTCAACTGTTGTGCTGCGGCCTGCTGTTCATCCGACGATCCGCATCCCGTCAACACCATCACCATCAGCGCAAACGTCGTCAACGCAAATACTCTGGTCATGGAGGAAATTTTTTTCATGTTGTGAATCTGTTGTAAATCGCAATGTTTGAGTTGCCCAACCATTCAACCGTGATCAACAATCATCAAGCGCTTAAAGGATCTTCGTCCAGCGCCGCAAGTTGCTCGCGCAGATCCAGCACATGCTGTTCCCAGAACTTGTTTTCACCAAACCATGGAAAGGCCGGCGGAAATGCCGGATCTTGCCAGCGGCGCGCCAGCCATGCCGCGTAGTGCATCAGGCGCAGCGTACGCAGGATTTCAATCAATGCAAGCTCGCCACGGTCAAACTCGGTGAATTGTGTGTACCCGTCGAGTATTTCATGCAACTGCGCCGCCCGTTCCATTCGCGGCCCGGACAGTAACATCCATATGTCCTGCACGGCGGGTCCCGTCATGCAATCATCAAAATCAACAAAGTGCGGGCCAGCATCGGTCCACAATACATTGCCGAGATGACAGTCACCATGCAGCCGCATGGTTCGCGCTGTTCGCAATGACCATTGCTGTTCCATGCGTTGCAGCAGTTCATCGGTCACCGACTCGTAAGCCATCAGCAGATGATCAGGAATCCAGTGCTGGCTCAGCAGGTATTGGCGTGACTCACGCGCCCAGTGCCTGATGTTGATGCCAAGCCGGTGCTGAAACCGGCGGCGCCTGCCCACTGCATGAATGCGGCCGATGAAACGACCCATCCAGCGGCGATCATCTGCTGTTTGCAGTTCCGGCCAGCGCCCCCCTTGACGTGGATACACTGCAAAATGAAATGGCGCTGCGTCATGCAAGGTTTGTCCATTGCACTCAAGCGGCGCCACCACCGGGATGTCCGCACTCGCGAGCTCAACCACAAAATCGTGTTCTTCCTGGATGGCGTCGCGCGTCCAGCGGCCGGGACGATAGAACTTGGCAATCACCGGCGCGGCATCATCAATGCCAACCTGATACACGCGGTTCTCGTAACTGTTCAATGCCAGCAAACGTCCATCAGCGGCATAGCCCAATGATTCAACTGCCTGAGTGATGAAATCCGGTGTCAGCCGGCTGAATGGATGCGCGCGCATTGCGCGATTGTCACTGGTTTGCATTGACCTGTTCATGTTTCACCAATATAAATGCAAACCTTTATTTATTCATCCACAGGCAAATTGATGACAATTCTGGTAACAGGCGGTGCAGGCTACATTGGCAGTCATGTAGTGCGGCAATTGGGTGAAAACAGGGAACACGTAGTGATACTCGACAACCTGTGCACCGGTTATCCCAGTGCGGTGCTGCATGGACAATTGGTGATCGGCGATACCGGCGACACTGCGCTGGTATCCAGATTGTTGCGCGAACATCAAGTGACCACGGTGATGCACTTCGCTGCGCATACCATTGTGCCGGAATCGGTGGCCGATCCGCTGAAATACTATCGCAACAACACCTGTGCGACCCGCAACTTGCTGCAATGCTGCCACGACGCTGGTGTCAGGCATTTTGTATTTTCGTCCACTGCGGCTGTGTATGGTTTGCCTGCCAGCGGCATTGCCAGTGAAGACTCACCCACCGCGCCGATCAATCCCTACGGTGCATCCAAGCTGATGACGGAAACCATGCTGCGCGATCTGTGTGCGGTGACACCGATGAAACATGTCATCCTGCGATACTTCAATGTGGGCGGCAGCAATCCCGATGGCAAGATTGGCCATTCCGCACCCGCGGCCACGTTGCTCACCAAAGTTGCCTGTCAACACGTTGTGGGCTTGCGGCCTGATATCAAAATCTTCGGCACCGACTACGACACTCCTGACGGCACTGGCGTGCGTGATTACATTCATGTTGAAGACCTCGCCGCTGCACATCTGGATGCACTGCGTTACCTGCGCAATAACGGTGAATCCACCACATTGAATGTAGGCTATGGCCGTGGTTTCAGCGTGCGCGATGTGTTGTCCACCGTTGGCAGGATCAGCGGCCAGACATTGAACATCGTTGAAGAACCCCGCCGCGCCGGTGATCCGGCAACACTGGTAGCGAAAGCCGATCGCGTGCGATCCGTGCTGGGCTGGAAGCCACGGTTCGACAACCTTGAAGTCATTGCCGCCACCCAGCTTGCCTGGGAACGGCATCTGCAACAGCATCCTGAATTGCTGAAGAAATAAGCATGGTTGCCCGTGGCGCCGGCTGGCGTTGACATCACGCAAGCCGGTACATTGCGAAGGCGTTAACACTCCCGTCATATAAACACCTTCTTTGCTGTGCTTGATCCACGCCTGCCATACAATGATGAACCATGCGTCTCTGGCACCCACGTTCGCTGACTGACTTGATGCTTATCGGCTTTGCGCTGGTGGCCGTGCCCTTGCTGTTTGCCGTGATTGTTTCCGCAACCAAGGTACGCGGCCTTGCCGATGAAAGCGCGGCGCTGGTGCGCACCGGGGTGCAATCCACGCATTTGAGCCAGCAGCTCTATCAGAACATCACCACCATGGAACGCAACGCACGGTTGTTCCAGGTGCTCAAGGATGAATCCTATCTTGGCGTGTATGACACGGCACGCCTGCGCTTTGCGGAAACACTGGATGGCGTGCAATCCATGACGGACACCAACAATCAGATCCGCCATCAGGTGGAACAACTGCGCGGCATTGACAGTCTGTTGTCCGAACTGCTGCACAGCCGTGACAACGGCAATGACGCCAGCCGCAATACACAGATCAATGAAAACTTTGCACGGCTTGCCGATGCAGTCAACGTCCTGTCAAATCTCGCCGGTCAGCAGATTGAGCATGGTCTGTCGCACATTCAATCGTCAACAACGGAAACACAGAGCTACTTGTTGTGGCAGGCGATCGGCGTGATCGTGATGACGGCCATTCTGGTGGGCATCTTCACCATCCTCATCATGCGGCCCATCCGCCAGATTGATCGTGCCATCAGCCAGCTCGGTCAGGGCACATTCGGCAAACCGGTGGTGGTGCGCGGACCTTCGGACTTGCGGGCACTGGGACAGCAGCTTGAGTGGCTGCGCAATCGTCTGGTGGATCTGGCACAGGAACGCAATCGTTTCCTGCGTCACATGTCGCATGAACTGAAAACACCACTGGCCAATATCCGCGAAGGCACCGAACTGTTGATGGACGGTGTGGTCGGCGAACTGAGCAGCGGCCAGCGCGAAGTATCCGAAATCCTGCGTGACAACAGCATCAAGCTGCAACAACTGATTGAGAACCTGTTGTCGTTCAGTGCATGGCAGTCACGTCATTCCGGTCTGGAACTCAGCCGCTTCAGAATACGGCCCTTGATCAAATCGGCGCTGGAAACCCATCAACTGACATTGCTGGCACAGCGAATTCATCTTGAATTGAATGTGGAAGATGTTGAACTGAATGCGGACCGTGCCAAACTGAAGCTGATACTGGATAATCTGTTATCGAATGCACTCAAGTACACGCCGCGGGGCGGCACCATTTTCATCCGCGCAAGCAACAAGCAGAAACAACTCATCATGGATATTGCCGATACCGGTCCCGGAATTTCCAAAGCCGAACGCGCTGCGGTGTTCGATGCGTTCTATTCCGGCCGTGCGCCGGTATCGGGGCATTTGAAAGGCACCGGCATCGGCTTGTCCGTCGTGCTGGAATTCGTGCAGGCTCACAGCGGCAGCATCGATATCATTGATGGTGAATTCCCTGGCGCGCACTTTCGTGTGCGACTGCCGCTGACACCGGAGGCGGCCGCAGCATGAAGCCGTACTTCTCCTTCGGCACCGTGTTCAGCATGTTGTTGCTTGCCACCGTGACAAGCATGGCGTCGCATGCCAAATCACCGGATGCATCGCTGCCTGCGGCGTCCAGCGCCGGTGGCGCAGACCCTTATGTGTCGTTGATGTCGGAATTGTCCGGTACCGATCCCGCACATCAAAGCGATGTAATGTACGACGTGGAAAAAAACTACACACAGGCACCGACAACGCTGAACACGCTGCGCTATGCCATCGCACTTGCCGTTCCCGGCCATCCTGCCAGCAATCCGCAACAGGCCAAGAAACTGCTGGAGCAATTGCTGGCCACCCCGGAACGCATGAGTTCTGCTGAATTGGCCATTGCCAGAACCATGTTGAATGTCTCGGATCAATGGCTGAAAATTGATGCTGACAACCGTCGTCTGGCTGCGACAGTCGACGATAAAGTCCATGCGCAAGCAAACTCGGAGCGTCGAATGCAGATGCAGGCTGAAGAGATCGCCAGACTGCGCCGGGCACTCGACGCGGCCCAGCAAAAGCTGGATGCGATTAAAGACATTGAGAGATCCATCAGTGAACGCAGCCCTTCGTCCCTTGGGACTCGTGACTCCAATAGCCGTGACCCCGCAAGCCAAACGCAAACCGCGCCTGCTGGTCGTTGACGACGACCCCGGGTTGCTTCGCTTACTTACAATCCGCCTGCGTGCGGAAAATTACGACGTTGAAGCCGTCGAAAACGGCCTTGCTGCGTTGGCGGCACTGGCACGTGTTCGTCCTGATCTGGTGATCACCGACCTGCGTATGGATCAGATGGATGGCATTGGCTTGCTCAAGGAAATACAGAGTCGCGCACCGGGTTTGCGCGTCATCATTCTCACTGCGCATGGCACCATTCCTGATGCCGTGCAGGCTACACAAAGCGGTGCATTTGCTTTTCTTACCAAACCGGTCGACAAACAGGAATTGCTGGATCAGGTACAGAAAGCATTGAAGGTTTCCGGCTTTGCCGACAGCACCGAAGACTGGCGTGCCGACATCATCACCCGCAGTTCGGTGATGGAAGAAAAGCTTTCTCAGGTACACATGGTGGCCGGCACGGATGCACGCGTGATGATTGTGGGCGAAAGCGGCACTGGCAAGGAGTTGCTGGCGCGCGCCATTCATAAAGCCAGCGCACGGCGCAGCAGACCTTTTGTTGCGATCAATTGCGGCTCCACCGCAGAAAGTGTGCTCGACAGTGAACTGTTCGGTCATGTCAAAGGCGCATTCCCCGAAGCCATGCGCGACGAGCAAGGTGCCTTCGCTGCGGCTGATGGCGGCACGCTGTTGATTGAAGAAGTGGGCGAACTGCCCATGCGCCTGCAAGTGAAATTGTTGCGCGTATTGCAGGATGCGCAGATTCGTCCGCTGGGCAGCAACGATGCCATTCCCGTCAACGTGCGTCTCATCTCCACATCGCATCGCGATCTGAAGCAATTGATTGCTTCGGGACAATTCCGTGAAGACTTGTACTACCGTTTGAATGTGGTTCACATTGACATTCCATCATTGAACCGCCGCCGCGAAGACATTCCATTGCTGGTGGCGCACTTCCTCGACAAGATCGCCAGAGAGTCCGGATTGCAACGTCATATCTATGCACCCGAAGCGGTGGAGTTGCTGGTGGGTGCAGATTGGCCCGGCAATGTGCGTCAGCTTGAAAATGTGGTCCGGCAGAATGTCGCGCTGGCCACCAGTCCCATCATCAGCGTGGAACTGGTACAGGCTGCACTGGGCGTTGGTCCCGCGCGCCTGCCTTCATTCGATGAAGCACGCGATGAATTCACGCGCAATTATCTTTCACAGATTCTGCAGATCACTCAAGGCAATGTCAGTCAGGCCGCGCGTCTGGCAAAACGCAATCGCACTGATTTCTACAAACTGCTGGCACGTCATGCATTGAGTCCGGATGAATTCAAGCAACGCTGAGGAATTCCTGATCAATTCATCACAACCCGGGGCATCACAACCCGGGCAACTTGCCGCCAAACGCGCGCATCAACTTGTGCATGCCGCCTTTGGACATCATCTTCATCATCTTCTGCATTTCCTGGTAATTCTTGAACAGCTTGTTGATCTCGGACACCGGCATACCGGAACCCGCAGCGATGCGGCGCTTG
The DNA here is from genome assembly GCA_035548495.1 of Steroidobacteraceae bacterium. Taxonomy (GTDB): domain Bacteria; phylum Pseudomonadota; class Gammaproteobacteria; order Steroidobacterales; family Steroidobacteraceae; genus CAILZL01. Next base: position 16,440 of record DASZSV010000014.1, on the reverse strand, counting down.
CGTGAGGCATCCAGCAATTTGGGATAACGGCGCTCCTTTGCAGTCATTGAACGAATGATGGCGAGCTGATGTTTGATCTGTCGGTCATCAGGCATGTTGCCCTGCATGGCCCTGCCCGCCAGTTTCGTTGGCAGCTTTTCCATCAACGATGACAAGCCGCCCATGTTCTGCAATTGCTGCAATTGATCATGCAGATCATTGAAATCGAATTCCTTGCCTTTCTGCAACTTGTTCGCAAGTTTTTCCGCCTGCTCGCGATCCACCTTGCGCGACACATCCTCCATCAGTGACAGCACATCGCCCATGCCGAGAATGCGCGACGCAATGCGTTCAGGATGAAACACTTCCAGCGCTTCGGATTTTTCTCCGGTACCCAGATACAGAATCGGTTTGCCGGTGACCTGCCGTACCGACAACGCAACACCACCGCGCGCATCGCCATCCGCCTTGGTGAGAATCACGCCGGTGAGATTCAATGTCGCACCGAATGCTTTAGCGGCATTGACGGCATCCTGTCCGGCCATGCTGTCAACAATGAACAGGGTTTCGAGCGGCGATACTGCATCTGCGATCTGCTGCACTTCGCTCATCATCTCCGCATCGACATGCAATCGCCCTGCGGTATCAATGATGAGCACGTCGTACAGCGACTCGCGCGCTTCACGCAATGCATTCTTCGCCAATGTTACCGGCGATTCTTCCGGATCGGAGGGCAGGTATCCCACCTGCAATTGCGCAGCGAGACGCTCCAGTTGCAGGATGGCCGCGGGACGATAGACGTCGGTACTCACCAGCAGCACTTTCTTGCGTTCGTTGTCTTTCAGCCATTTCGCAAGTTTGCCTGCGGTCGTGGTTTTGCCCGCGCCCTGCAAACCGGCAAGCAGAATGACCACCGGGGGTTGTGCACGCAAATTGATGGGGCGCGTGCCCTCACCCAGAATTTTCACCAGTTCATCATGAATCGTGCGTACCAGCACCTGACCCGGTGTAAAGCTCTTGTCGAACTCGGTGCCGACCACGCGCGCTCTGATGGCGTCCATCAATGTTTTCACTACCGGCAATGCCACATCGGCTTCGAGCAATGCCATGCGCACCTGACGCAAAGTATCAGCGATGTTGTCTTCAGTCAGACGGCCGCGTCCCTGCAATCCGTCGATGATGCCTTGCAGACGTTCACTCAGCTTGTCAAACACAATTCACCCGGAATTTTTGCAAACAGGCACAATGTTAGCGTGTTGTGGTGCGCGAAAGCATAAAAATATGACATCATCGGCACCGGCTTTCACTCTGTGAACACTTACGACCGTGCTGGCATTTATCGTACTCATCATGTATCTGGGCGCCGGTGTCTGGCTGTTGTTGGGCGCCATCAACAAAAATACAGCGTCACACGGCAAGCATATCGCCGGATTGGCGCTGGCCGTCGCCGGTTGGTTTGCACATGGCTACACCTTGTGTGAGTCAGTCTTTCGCGGCCCGGCACTGGCACTCAGCATCACGGACTCTGCCTCAATCATCGGCTGGACCGTGGCCACCCTTGCCATTGGCATGGCATTCCGCCGCACCCGGTTTGATTTGATCAGCGGTTGCTTGCTGATTGCCGCGGGCATTACTGCCGCCATCACCAATGACAGCGCGCGTGAGTTCGCACGCAGTGATCATGGCTGGGAACTGACCACACATGTGGTGCTGTCCATCTTCGCTTATGCGTTGCTGACCATCGGCGCGGTGCTTGCCGTTGCATTGTCACTGCTTGACCGGCGTCTTCGTTCACACAAGTCACTGGGATTGTTGTCATCACTGCCTTCAGTCGAAGCGCTGGAGTCGGGCATGTTCCAGGCACTGGCGGTGGGATTTGTGTTGTTGACCTTTGCGCTGTTCAGCGGCTTCGTGTTTGTAAAGAATCTTCTTGAACAGCATCTCGCACACAAGGTGGTATTTTCATGCGTTGCCTGGCTGATTCTCGCCATCCTGTTCTTCGGCCGCTGGCGATCCGGCTGGCGCGGCCAACTCGCAGCCAAATGGGCCATCAGCGGTTATATCTCGCTGGTGCTGGCCTATTTCGGTTCCAAGATCATCCTGGAACAGGTGCTGGGCCGGCACTGGGGTTGAAAAACCTGCGGCTTGTAAGAAGCACAAGTGGATGCGACTATTGAAATTCCAGTGGTTACAGGGCTGATCCTGCATTGAACGACTTATCCATCGGACAGTTGTTGTTCATCGTGTTCCTGATGATTTTCGTGGCGGCATTTTTTGCCAGCACCGAAACTGCATTGATGAGTCTCAATCGTTACCGGCTGCGGCACAAGGCACAGTCCGGTCATCGTGGTGCAAAGCTCGCGGAAAAACTGCTGGCAAAACCCGACCGTTTGATTGGCGTGATCCTGCTCGGCAATACCATCGCCAACTTTGCCGCAGCCTCACTGGTTGGCAGTGTGGGTTATCGTCTTTACGGTGAGCCCGGCTTTGCCATTGCCACATTGATTGCGTCCATCGTGATGTTCATCATCGGTGACCTCGCGCCAAAAACTTATGGCGCGCTGTATCCGGAACGCCTCGCACTGCCTTCCACCTGGGTATATGTAGTTCTGAACTGGGTGCTGTATCCGGTTATCTGGTGCGCCAATCTCGCAGCCAATTCCGTATTACGCGTGTTCGGTGTTTCTGCAAGGCAATCCGCATCGCATTCACTCAGCAGTGATGAACTGCGCACACTGGTTGCAGAAGCCAACAGCATCATCCCCAGCCGTCACCAGCGCATGCTGGTCAGCATTCTCGATCTGGAAAAAATCACCGTCGAAGACATCATGATTCCGCGCAATGAAATTGCCGCCGTCAATGCTGCGGATGAATGGGATGACATTCTTGAACAACTACGCAACAGCCCGCACACCCGGTTGCCCGTGTATGAAGAATCGCTCGACAATGTCATTGGCTTCCTGCATCTCAAAACCGTCGCGCAGGCGCTGGCACATGGCGAACTCAACAAGGAAAAACTGATTGCACTGGCCAGATCGCGCGAGCCGTTCTTTGTACCAGAAGGCACTTCATTGAACATTCAACTGCAGAACTTCCAGCGCAACCGCCGCCGCATTGCACTGGTGGTCAGCGAATATGGCGATGTGCAGGGACTGGTCACGCTGGAAGACCTGCTGGAAGAAATTGTCGGCGAGTTCACCACCGATCCTTCGGCATTGCATCGTGAAATTCATGCAGAACCCGATGGCAACTATGTTGTCAGCGGCAGCATCAGCATTCGCACATTGAATCGCACACTGGGATGGAACCTGCCCACCGATGGTCCACGTACCTTGAATGGCCTGATACTCGAATATCTTGAAACCATTCCGGAACCCGGCACCGCATTGCGGCTGGGACATTATGCAGTGGAGATCATGCAGATTGCCGACAATGTGGTAAAGATGGCGCGAATACATGTCAGCAATGACACCGCAACAAGGAATTGATCGCGACGCGGTTACATTTTATATTCTCAGACAAATAACTGGAGCAGATCATGTTGCATTCTCACAAGCATGCAGGCCGGAACGCGTGGTTACAGAAAATCATCTGTATTGTTCTCGGTTCATTGCTGGCCGCCTCCGCACTTGCCAGTGACACGCCCATCTATCTCGATCTCAATCGCAGTTTCCGGGAACGCGCTGCCGACCTGGTCAGCCGCATGACGCTCGAAGAAAAAGTATCGCAGATGGGTAATGTTGCGCCCGCCATTCCGCGTCTTGGCGTGCCCGCCTACGATTGGTGGAATGAAGCACTTCACGGCGTCGCGCGTGCGGGCGCAGCCACGGTATTTCCACAGGCCATTGGCATGGCGGCAACGTTTGACCCCAAACTCATCAATGAAGTGGGTGGTGTCATCAGCGACGAAGCGCGCGCCAAACACAACGAAGCATTGAAACATGGCGTAAGTGACCGGTATACCGGCCTCACCTTCTGGTCACCCAACATCAATATCTTTCGCGATCCGCGCTGGGGCCGCGGACAGGAAACCTATGGTGAAGATCCTTTCCTGACATCACGCATGGGTGTGGCATTCGTCACCGGCATGCAGGGCGATGATCCGGTGTATCGCAAGGTGGATGCCACCGCCAAACACTTTGCAGTGCACAGCGGACCGGAATCCGAACGCCATCATTTCGATGTACATCCTTCCGAACGTGATCTGTATGAAACCTACTTGCCTGCCTTTCATGCGCTGGTGACTGAAGGCCATGTGGCCGCGGTGATGGGCGCATACAATCGCATCAATGGCGAAGCTGCTTCTGCAAGTCCAAGAATGCTGGAAGACATCCTGCGCAGGGACTGGGGCTTCAATGGTTATGTGGTTTCCGACTGCGACGCGATTGACGATATCTTCCGTCATCACAAGATTGTGGACAGTGCGGAAAAAGCCGCCGCACTGGGTGTACTGAACGGCTGCAACCTGGACTGCGGCAAAACCTATGACAACCTGGTCAATGCCGTTAAGCAGGGATTGATCAAGGAAAGCGATATTGATGCCTCACTGCGTCAATTGATGCTGGCGCGTTTTCAGCTCGGCATGTTTGATCCGCCATCGCGCGTGAAGTGGGCGCAGATTCCCTACAGCGTCAATCAGTCACCGGAACACGATCAACTGGCGCGCAAGGTGGCACAGGAATCCATCGTGTTGTTGAAGAATGACAAGGTCAACAACAAACCGTTGCTGCCGTTGTCAAAGAACCTGAAGACCATCGCCGTTATCGGCCCCACAGCCGATGAAATCATGTCGCTGCTGGGCAATTACTATGGCACGCCATACCAACCGGCCACCATTCTGCAAGGCATTCGCGAAGCCGCCGGTGAAAACACCAGGGTGATTTATGCGCGTGGCGCCGATCTGGTGGAAGGACGCGAAGATCCGCGTGCGGCAACCGTGATCGATGCAAAGTACCTGCATCCCGATGTCAACAACGAATCGCAGGGACTGAAAGGAGAATACTTTACCAATCGCACGCTCTCCGGCATGCCCGCAATGACACGTCTGGATTCACACATTGCATTCCGCTGGGACCGCGCCTCACCCACTGATGACTTGATGTTGCGTGGTGAACTGCCCGCAGGTCACGCACTGCCCAATGACAACTTCAGTGTGCGCTGGAGTGGTGTATTGCTGCCACCGGTCACTGGCAAGTATGAAATTGAAGTTTCTGCGGATGATGGCGCCCGGCTCTATATTGACGATCACCTGGTCATTAACGAATGGGATGTTCATCCACGCCTCACCAGCAAAAGCACCTTCATCAAATTGAAAGCAGGCAGGGCATACGCCATCCGGCTTGAATACTTCGAAGCAGAACGCGATGCCGAGGTGCGTCTTGCATGGCGTTTGCCCAATGCAAAACCACCACTTGAAGCAGCATTGCAGGCTGCGCGTCAGGCCGATGTCATTGTCTATGTTGGCGGACTGACCGGCGATGTGGAAGGCGAAGAAATGAAAGTCAGCTATCCCGGCTTTGCCGGCGGTGATCGTACCGACTTGCGTTTGCCTGCATCACAACAGGCATTGCTGGAAAAGTTGAAAGCCACGGGCAAACCCGTTGTCATGGTGTTGACCACCGGTTCGGCGCTGGCCATTGACTGGGCCAAGCAAAACATTCCTGCCATTCTGGTTGCCTGGTATCCCGGTCAACGTGGCGGCAACGCCGTTGCTGATGTGTTGTTTGGTGACAGCGATCCCGCAGGCCGTCTGCCCATCACGTTCTACAAGGCAGGCGAGAAGCTGCCCGCCTTCGATGACTACAACATGCAACGCCGGACGTACCGCTACTTTCATGGCGATGCACTGTATCCTTTCGGTTACGGCCTGTCGTACACCACTTTTGAATATTCGGATCTGAAGCTGGATCGCAACACGGCAAAGCCCGGCGACACCATCACTGCCACACTGATTGTAAAGAACACGGGTTCAGTTGCTGGTGACGAAGTGGTGCAACTGTATGTGCATGACCTTGGCACTGCACATCAATATGCCATCAAGGACTTGCGCGGCGTCGATCGCATCACGCTGCAACCCGGCGAGTCGAAGCAAGTGTCGTTTGCCATCAAGCCGGATCGCGACATGACTTACTACGATGCGACGTTAAAGTCATACGCAGTTGACAAAGGTAATTATGAAATCCAATTGGGCGCGTCCAGCAGTGACATTCGCCTGAAGCAGCAAGTCACTATTGATTGACGCAACAACGAATGAAGCATCACCCATCCGTCAATGCGATGATGCCGTACAGCCTGTTGAAACATCGAGCTTCAACAGGTTGACGTAGCGTACTGACGCAGTGCTCAAAGGCATCTGGTTCCATTCGCGGTGAACTTGCGCCTGACGAAGGAGCAAACCAATATAGTGTTCAAATGAACCCTTCGACGAGCTCAGGGTAAACGGCCACAGGGTTTGGGTAAATGACAGACACCAGCAATCAAGGTTGCCACACGGGCACATCAAGACGGGAAATTTTCTTCACGCTGCAGTGACTGAATCCTGCACAATCGTTGCACGATGCTTGCGAATCAGGCCCATGCCGTACCACGCGTAGTAACCCACCAATGTGCCGATGATCAGCAAGGTCACCGGACTGCTCACATATGTTGGCGGTGACTGAGTGAAGCCGCCGGACGATCCATAGAGTTGTGTCATGCGATACACCACCCGGCCCGCGAACAGCAATGACAATGCGATACCGATGTGTGCGTTTGGCGTGTAGTACAAACCATCGGACTGACTTTCAAACCGGGTAAGGCGCAATCCATAAACAGCCAGTCCAATGCCGACAGCAATGCCGGCAAGTTCAGCACCCATGCTCAATGGATAGGCATATGAGCCCGCCAGCAATGCAATGGCAAGCAAGGGAAAGAAAATCACCGAGAACCACGAACGTGTGGGATGAAAACGCTGTCTGCTGATCAACCGGCCGATGCGTCGATATGCGCGCCACATTACCAGCGCACCGATTGCAAGTGTTGTCGTCAGGGAAACATGATTTGCGGGTACAGGCATTACACAAACTCCACTTGCCCTTTCAATGGCAACTTGCGAATCACTTTTCCGGTCAGCATTGTAATGGCGTTGACCAATGCAGGTCCAATCACCGGCGTGCCGGGTTCACCGACGCCAGTGGGCTTGTTGCTTGATGGAACAATGTGCACATCAATGTCCGGCATCTGATTCATGCGCAACACGGGATAACTGTCGAAGTTATCCTGCTGAACGTAACCATTCCTGAACGTGATCTCGCCGTTCAAGATAGCTGCCAGACCATAACCAATACCCGATTCCATCTGCATGGCAACCACATTGGGATTGATGGCCAGACCACAGTCGACCACGCAAGTCACATGTTCGATTTTGATCTTGTCATTGATGCGCTTGATCCTGACAACTTCGCCAACCACAGTGTTGAATGATTCATGCAGTGCCACACCCAGTGCTTCATTTTCGGCGCGCGGACTTTTCCAGTCTGATTTTTCTTCGAGCAGATTCAATACGGCCAGATGCCGCGCATGACCCGCCAGCAGTTTGCGCCGCAACTCAAATGGATCCTGCCTGGTTTCACGTGCGATGTCATTCATGAAACATTCAACCGCGAATGCAGTGTGTGTTGAACCCACCGAACGCCACCATTGCACGGGCACTTGAAACTCCGGTGTGTGCGCATCCACACTCAAGTTGGGGATGTGATAAGGCAAAGTCTTGATACCCACCACGGATTCCGAATCTACTTCGCCCTTCTTTAACCAGTTGGTGCCCTGCAAAGTGGATTGACCCACCACGCGATGTTGCCACGCTGTGATGTTGTGCTGCGCATCCAGTGCGGCATGAACGCGGTGCACAAACATCGGACGATAAAATCCGGCCTGCATGTCCTGTTCCCGCGTCCACACCAGTTTCAACGGCGATTTGAGATTGGCCGCCCTGGCAATGGCCACGGTTTCAATCACGTAATCGGAAAACGCATTGGCACGGCGGCCAAAACTGCCACCCGCATACAATTGATGAATCTTCACCTTGCTGGCAGGAATATCCAGAAAGTCAGATATGGCGCCCTGATCATTGGTCTGGAACTGTTCGCCATTCCATACCTCGCACTCATCTTCGCCCACACGCACCACGCAGTTAAGCGGCTCCATGGACGCATGAGCGAGATATGGAAATTCATAGATGGCTTCCAGCGCCGTCGCTGCCGACTTCAATGCCTGTTCCACATTGCCATCATTGCGCACCGATTGTCCGGGCTTGAGTGACAATGCGCGATATTCACTGAACAAATCATCCGAACTGCGATTGAATGCATGCGTTTCATCCCATTCAATCTGCAAGGCATCGCGCGCCTGCTTTGCCGTCCAGAAATCATTGGCAATCACCGCCACACCGGAACGCATCGTGGTATTAAACGGCACGACGGCATGCACTCCTTTCATTGCTTTTGCCCTGGTGTCATCAACATGCTTGAACACGGCGCCGAACCGCGGCGGATGTGCAGCAACAGCCACCAGCATGCCGGGCAACTGCATGTCCTGGGTGTACACAGCATGTCCGGTGGATTTGTCACGCGCATCAATGCGCTGAATGGGTTTGCCGATCAAGCGATAGTCGGCAGCTTTTTTGGGTTGCACCTGCGTGGGCTGCGGCAACTGTGATGCCAGTGAAACCAGTTCACCAAAGCGTGCTGTTTTTCCGGATGCCGCATGACTCAACACACCATCGCGAATGCTGATATCGCTGGCCGATACATTCCATTTCTTCGCCGCCGCGTTGACAAGCAGTGCACGCGCAGTAGCACCTGCCTGCTGCAATTGCGTAAATGAATTGGCAATGGAACTGCTGCCGCCGGTGCCCTGCGATCCACCCCATTGCAGATTGGCATACAACTTGGCATTTGCGGGCGCGCCTTCCACGCGAACCTGACTCCAGTCTGCATCCAGTTCTTCGGCAACTATCGTGGCAAGTCCTGTATATGTGCCCTGCCCCATTTCAAGATGTTTCGATATCACCGTGACGATATTGTCCTCGGTGATGCGAATGAAGGCATTGGGCGCAAACTGATGCGGATCAACAGCCCGATTGCGGATTTTTTCCGCTGCATCCGATGACCATGGCAGCAAGAATGCCACGGTCAATGCACTTCCTGCTTTCAGCAGTTCGCGGCGTGACGTTGCAGGTGGCGATGTGCGGTCCATCCCATCATCTCTCTGTCCACTGGCATGATCATTCAGGTGATACATGATTGATCTCCTCATGCCAATGCGCTGGCTGCACGTTTGATGGCCTTGCGAATGCGCACATAACTCGCGCAGCGGCAGATGTTGCCGGACATGGCATTGTTGATGTCATCATCACTGGGATGTTTGTTGCCGCTCAACAAGGCAACGGCACTCATGATCTGCCCCGACTGGCAATAACCGCATTGCGGCACATTCTCGGCAATCCATGCATCCTGCACGGCCTTGCCGATATCATGATCCTGCATCGACTCAATGGTGGTGATCTTTGCATCGGCAACTGCCGATACCGGCAGCACACAACTGCGTGTGGCCGTACCGTTGACATGAACCGTACACGCACCGCATAGCGCCTTGCCGCAACCATACTTGCTGCCGGTAAGATGAAGATGATCACGCAGCGTCCATAACAGCGGCGTACCGGGATCAACATCAACATTGAGTTCTTTGCCGTTGATATTGAGCGTAATCATGGAAACCTCTTTACTGCATCAAACACTGATGGACCATTGATGATGATCATCAATGGCAAGTGCCCATCCACAACCTGACACATTGCAAACTGCTCATGAAGCACAATGCCTGCATGCATTCAGGTCACTACATATGAGTGACATGCACAGAGACGCTCTCCTTTCTCACATTCCGTGTTCACTGCGTATCTCGGTAAATCACAATCTCCTTGTCAGCCACAAGGCTTACACTGTGCGCCTGCACGTCAAACATCCTTACTTTAATACAACATCAGTCAAAAGACTCAAGCCTTTTTATCCAGGCATCTGCAAAGAATCCTTCACAACTAACCGGAGAACACGATGGGCGATCAATTTCTGGGCGAGATACGCATGGTGGGTTTCAATTTTGCCCCCACTGGCTGGGCTTTGTGCAATGGGCAACTCCTGTCCATATCACAATACACCGCGCTGTTTTCCCTTCTTGGTACAACATTCGGCGGTAATGGCACCACCAATTTCGGCCTGCCGGATTTACGTAGCCGCTCACCGGTAGGCATGGGCACAGGACTCGGGCTGTCCACCATCGAACAAGGTGAAATGGCAGGCGTTGAAAGTACAACCATTCTACAAACGCAAATGCCAATGCACACGCACATGATGAATGTTGCGGGCACGGCCACTCAACCCACTGCCACACCATCGTCCACCAACAACGTGCTTGGCGCATCGGGCGGCGGACCCGGCAGCGCCTCCATATGGTCAACCGCACTCACCAATCCCGTTGGATTGATTCCCACGCAGATTGGCAACGCAGGCGGCAGTCAGCCGTTAGCCATTCGCAATCCCTACATTGGCACCAACTTCATCATCGCACTGACGGGTATTTTCCCGTCGCGCAGCTAAACTCAGGAGAATGCATGCAATGAATGAAGAAAGTGACTGGAATCTCTTTCTTCATTCTCGCGCTCATGTATAAACGTTGTAAGTACTGTTACATTGCCGAATCATTCCAGAGACATCATTACAACCAACACACAGGGAACAGCCTTGTCAGCAACATTTCATTTTGTTTCGGGATTGCCGCGCTCGGGCTCCACCTTGCTTGCGGCGTTGCTGCTGCAAAACCCGCGTTTTCATGCAGGAATGACCAGCCCCGTGGGTACCTTGTTTTCCAGCATGCTCAACCAGTTCAGCGCTGGCAGTGAATTCGGCCCGGTCATTGATCAACCCATGCGACGCCGGTTGTTGCGCAGTGTCTTCGATGCGTACTACGCAGAACAGCAAGACAAGAAAGTGATCTTCGATACCAATCGCATGTGGTGCGCCAAACTCCCAGCACTGATTGATCTTTTCCCTGAAACCAAAGTCATTGCCTGTGTGCGCAATGTGGCATGGGTGATGGACAGTATTGAACGGCTGTATCGCGCCAATCCGTATGAAAACACCAAGCTGTTCAATGATGACAACGAACGCAACACGGTGTACAGCCGTGTTGAAACACTGGCACAGCGCAACCGGCTGGTGGGCTTCGCATGGTCCAGCTTGAAAGAAGCCTATTACGGTGAGCACGCCAAGTCATTGTTACTGGTGGATTACGACTTGCTGACACAAGCGCCGGAAAAATGTCTGCGGCTGGTGTACGACTTCATTGGTGAATCATGGTTTGAGCATGACTTCGACAATGTTCATTACGATGCACCGGAGTTCGATCAGGCATTGGGGCTGGCTGGTCTGCATCGTGTAAGACCCAAGGTACAAGTGGAAACGCGGCGCACCGTGCTGCCACCGGATCTATTTGAACAATACTCGGCTTTGTCTTTCTGGGAAAACGGCAGCAACAGCGCGGCAAATGTGATTCGCGCCAAACCACTGCAATCTTCCGCAACGTCGATACAGTAATTATCCCGTCATTGATTCCACGCATAATTGGAGAGCATCCAATGAAATGGTTGAAGCGCAGCAAGCCGGTTGTTCAATCCACCACCTCCACGGCCATACCGCGCGCGACGCTGATGATGCCACTGGAACAGCGCCTGATGTTCGATGGCGCACTGGTAGTCACTGCCGCCGATGCGGTTCATGCAACCACTGATACGCATGCGGTCAGCGCTGACAAATCAACTGCGCTCAGCAATCATGAACCTGCGGCGATCATCAAACCGTTGCTGGAAGCAGCGCCCTCTTCCACTGCCGATAATCACGCCGTGGTCTTTGTTGATGCGCGCGTTCAAGATGCAACGCAGTTATTGCAAAACGTTACACCCGGCACGCAAGTCGTTTACTTGCGTCAGGGTGAAGATGGTTTGCAACAGATGTCTGATTATCTTGCAGCACATCCAGACGCAAGCTCTGTGCAAATCATTGCACATGGTGAAAGCGGTGATTTATGGCTGGGCAGTACGTATCTGTCGAATGACAATATAGGCACTCATGCAAGTCAGTTAGCAACAATCGGCAACGAAATAGAAGCCGGTGGCGACATTCTGATTTATGCGTGCAACACCGCTGCAGGTGACAAAGGCCTGTCATTCGTTACTTCTCTATCATCGCTAACTGGTCACAACGTCGCCGCATCCAGTGATCGCACAGGTGCTGGCGGCAACTGGACTCTCGAAGTCACCACCGGTGATATCAATACCGCGCCAGTTCTCTCTTCAGCTTCTGAAGCAGCTTATAAATACGATCTCTCTACCATCACTGTAACCAGTAATGCCGATAGCGGTGCAGGAACACTGCGCAATGCAATTTCGTCCGCGATCAGCGGTGACATCATCACTTTTAATGCCGGCATGACGATTACGTTGACCACTGGCCAGCTCACTATCAACAAAAATCTCACTATCGAAGGCGATCTTAACGGTGATTTCACGCCCGACGTCACGATTGACGCGAACTACAACAGCCGGGTACTGAACATTACCGGGGGCACCGTTACGCTGGATGGATTGACGATCCAGCACGGTTTGGTGTCAGGAAGTGGTGGGAATGCGGGTTACGCGGGTGTTAAGCCAGCGACGCAACCTGGCCAAGCCGGTGCCAGTGCGCTTGGGGCAGGTGTCTATATCGGCGCCGCGACGGTGACGATGACGCACGATGTCATTACTGGCAATCGCGCATCCGGCGGCGGTGGTGGATCCGCCGGGTATGATGGCATCGGATATGGCGGCGGCGGCGGCGGCGGCTACTCCGGCAAGGGAGGCGGTCAAGGCGGCGCAACGTATTTTTATTATGGCGGCGGTATGCGGACCTATTCTGGAGCCAGTGCCAGCGGTGGAGTGGGCGGCAAAGGTGGAGTGGGAGCTCATACGGCGGCTGGCGGCAATATAGTCGGTCAAGGCGGTTCTACCACCGGTGGTGCCGGTGGGCATTACGGCACGCCTTTCGGCCCGGGTGGCGCGGGTGGTGCTGCGGGGAGTATTGGCGGTGGCGGTGGTGGTATGGGCTATGGCGCAAGTGCAGGTGGTAAGGGCGGTACTGCAGTAGCGGGGGTCTATATCAAGGCTGGCGGAACCGTCTACATGGCATCTACCACCCTATCGAACAACGCGGGCGCTGGCGGCGGCGGTGGCGGTACTGCCTACGCCAACTTCAGCTATGGTGGTTTTTCATTTACCCCGAATGGTTCGGGAGGGGTGGGCGGAGACGGTATCGGCGCTATCCAAGTCAAAGGAACCCTGCACTATCAGAACTCCACGACGACATTCAGCAGCAACGCCGCAGCTGGTGGTGGTGGTGGTACCGGTGGCAACGGTTTGAGCAGCCCTGTCGTCGCAGCGTCAGGTACAGGGACAACGGACCTCATTAACTCAGGCGGTACCGTCGATTCAGCTTGGGCGCCGGTGGTTCCGGCCTCCATCACCAGCGCCACCTACGACGTCAGCACCGGCGCACTTGTTGTCACCGGCGCCAACATGACCACCGGTGACACGATTGCGGTCAACAAACTCTCACTCTCTGGCGAAGGCGGTTCGAGTTACACATTGACGTCAGCCAATGTCACTGCTTCATCCAGTACCAGTTTCACCGTCACGCTGAATTCAACGGATCAAGCCAATGTTGATTTATTCCTCAACAAGAATGGAACATCATCGACAGGTGGCACTACTTATAACCTGTCGGGCGCGGCGAACTGGGACTCTACAGCCAGCGCCAGCGCCGACACCACCAATGGCATTACCGTCAGCAATGTACCGGCACCAACGATTACCAGTGCAACTTACGATGCAAGTACGGGTGCGCTGGTTGTAACAGGCACCGGACTTACACACTTGTCAGGCGCAACCAACGACATCGTCGCCAACAAGTTCACCTTCACTGGTGAAGGTGGCACTACCTATACGTTGACAAATACGGCCAACGTCGAAATTACCTCCAGCACTGCATTCACGCTGACACTGAGTGCAACAGACGAAGCAGCAATTAATCAGATCATCAACAAGAACGGCACCAGCTCGACTGGTGCAACAACTTATAATCTGGCAGCAGCGGAAGACTGGAACGCCGGTGCTGATGCGGCGGTGGTGATTGCCGACACGACTGGTAACGGCGTCACGGTAAGCAACGTTTCCGTTCCAACCATTACCAGTGCCACCTACAACGAATCAACCGGTGCACTGGTTGTCACGGGTACCGGACTGCTCTCTGCCAGCGGCGCCAGCAATGACATCGTTGCCAGCAAGCTCACTCTCACCGGCGAAGGCGGCAGCACGTATACGCTGACTAGCAGCAATGTGGACATCACCAGTGGCAACAGCTTCACCATCACGCTGAACGGCGCCGACAAGGCCGCTCTCAACCAGATACTGAACAAGAACGGAACGTCATCCACCAGTGGCACAACTTACAACCTCGCTGCCGCTGAAGACTGGAATGCCGGTGCAGATTCCGCTGTGGTGATCGCTGATACCACTGGCAACGGTGTCACCGTCAGCAATGTCGCTGTGCCGACAATTACCAGCAGCACCTACGACGATTCGACCGGCACACTGGTCGTCACCGGAACGGGTTTTTTGACCCGATCCGGTAGTAACAACGACATTGTCGCCAACAAGCTGACGCTGACAGGTGAAGGCGGAGCGACTTACTCACTCACTGATACCAGCAATGTCGATATCACTTCAGGTACCAGCTTCACACTGACCCTGAGTGCAACCGACAAAGCGGGCATCAAGGCCATATTCAATAAAAATGGCACCAGCTCAACAGGCGGTACAACTTACAATCTCGCCGCAGCGGAAGACTGGAATGCAGGCGCGGATGCCCCTGTGGTGATTGCCGACCTCACCGGCAATGGTGTCACCGTCAGCAATATTCCTGTGCCGACGATCACCAGTGCAACTTATGATGAAAGCACCGGTGCACTGGTTGTCACAGGCACGGGACTCCTGTCGTTGAACGGCGCTACCAATGACATCGTCGCCAACAAATTCACGCTGACCGGCGAAGGTGGATCGACTTATACCCTGACCGATACATCCAATGTCGAGATAACCTCTGGCACCAGCTTCACGCTCAACTTGAGCGCCACTGACAAGGCGGGGGTTAGTAGCATCATTAACAAGAATGGCACAAGCTCCACCAGCGGTACCACGTACAATCTTGCAGCCGCTGAAGACTGGAATGCAGGTGCCGATGCTGCTGTAGTGATTGCAGATACAACCGGCAACGGCATCACCGTCAGCAATGTCCCGGCACCCACAATCACCAGCGCCACCTTTGATGAAAGCACTGGTACTCTGGTTGTCACAGGCACGGGATTCCTGTCGTTGAACGGCGCTACCAATGACATCGTCGCCAACAAATTTACCTTCACCGGTGAAGGCGGTTCCACTTACACACTGACGGATACATCGAACGTTGATCTCACCTCTCGCACCAGCTTCACGCTCAACTTGAGCGCCACTGACAAGGCGGGGGTTAGTAGCATCATCAACAAGAATGGCACCAGTTCTACAGACGCCACGACCTATAACCTCGCCGCGGCTGAAGACTGGAATGCTGGTGCCGATGCCGCTGTGGTGATTGCAGATACAACCGGTAACGGCATCACCGTCAGCAATGTCCCGGTACCCACAATCACCAGTGCCACCTATGATAAGAGCACTGGTACTCTGGTTGTCACAGGTACGGGATTCCTGTCGTTGAGCGGCGCAAGCAACGACATCGTCGCCAACAAATTCACGCTGACTGGCGAAGGTGGATCGACTTATACCCTGACCGATACATCCAATGTCGAGATAACCTCTGGCACCAGCTTCACCTTGACACTGAGTGCCACGGACAAAGCCGGGGTTAGTAGCATCATCAACAAGAATGGCACCAGTTCTACAAACGCCACGACCTATAACCTCGCTGCCGCTGAAGACTGGAATGCAGGTGCCGATGCCGCTGTGGTGATTGCAGATACCACTGGCAATGGCATCACCGTCAGCAATGTCCCGGCACCCACAATCACCAGTGCCACCTATGATGAAAGCACCGGTGCACTGGTTGTCACGGGCACGGGATTCCTGTCGTTGAACGGCGCAACCAATGACGTCGTCGCCAACAAATTCACCTTCACCGGTGAAGGCGGCTTTACTTACACGTTGACGGATACGGCTAATGTCGAAATTACTTCCGGCACCAGCTTCACTTTGACACTGAGTGCTACGGACAAAGCAGCCATCAATACGATCCTCAACAAGAACGGCACCAGTTCTACAGACGCCACAACCTATAACCTCGCCGC
>DASZSV010000013.1:0-8815 GCA_035548495.1 Steroidobacteraceae bacterium | reverse complement strand
TGGCCGTCTATATGAAGTGGACATTCGCCTGCGTCCCAGCGGCAAGGGCGGCCTGCTGGTGCAGAGCCTGCAACGCTTTGATGAATACCAACGCAAGGAAGCCTGGACCTGGGAACATCAGGCCTTGATCCGCGCACGCGGCGTTGCCGGTGATGCCGCGGTGATTGCGGAGTTCGAACAGATACGCATCAATATTCTGCGTCAGGCAGTCAAGCGTGACAACTTGCGCGATGAAGTGCGCAACATGCGCCAACGCATGCGTGATGAATTATCCAAAGCCAAAGCTGGTCAATTTGATCTGAAGCAGGACGCAGGCGGCATTGCCGATATTGAATTCCTTGTTCAATACTGGATGTTGAAATGGGCGGATGACTATCCGCCGATCATTTTATTCACGGACAACATTCGACAACTGGAGAGCCTCGCCTCGGGCAACATCGTTCCGCAATCCACCGTGGACACACTCACCTCCATTTATCGCAAGTATCGCGAACGCATTCATCATCTATCACTGGCGGGCGGCGACAACGTGATTGATGACGACGAATTTGTTACTGAGCGGAAACAAGTGGTGGAGATATGGAAGGAAGTGATGGAAGCTGGTTGAGTGCGGTTTGTTGGGAATCGAGGTTGGATCATTTTATCACCACAGGTCTCTGTACGCCGCACAAGACGCTGTCAGTAAGACTTTTACCGCTCGTCCAATTCCTTTTTGCGCGCTCCCAATTAGGAGAATCGATTATTAATTGATCCCGAACAAAAACATGATACATTGGTAATGTACCCTCAATAGGATATTGAATAGCATTGCGACATGGCAAAAATTAGACCTAATCTCAAGAATGCGCCAATCGTGGAGGCACTGATAGATTTCCAATTTCAGTCAGGAAGCATGCCGGACTTGAATTCACTAAAACATGTAGTTAGTAAGCTGACCGAATGTCAATACAAACAGCAAGGGCCCATTTTTCAAGTTTGGACAAATTTGTCGTTAAACAACGAAGCAACGCCTCATACCGAAGTTACCGAAGTTACCGAAAGAGAGTTTGGTGTGCGCCTCATTTCTGCTGATGAAAAATTTGTTTTGCAGGTCCGCCTAGATGGATTTACTTTAAGCCGACTGTCTCCGTATGAATCTTGGGGGAATTTGCTCGACGAGACAACACGCTTGTGGAAAGCCTTTGTCGCAAGCGCTGGTGTTACAAGTGTCACCAGAATCGCTACCCGTTTTATCAACAACCTAAAGTTGCCAATGAAAAATGGGGATCAATTCCAATCCTTTCTAACGAAACCACCAGATGTACCCGAGGAGCTACCACAAACAGTTCTTGGATTTATGCAACGAATGGTAATAGTTAATGCAGAACTTGGCATACAAGCCAACGTAGTGCAGTTACTACAAGACGGCGTAATGGCTACCGATCATGTGCCAGTTATGCTGGACATTGACGTGTACAAGAATGTAGACACCCCCCCTGAGCACGCAAATTTGTGGAATACTCTCAACCAACTAAGAAAGTTTAAAAACGAGATATTTTTCTCGCATGTTACGGAGAGAACTGTGGAGTTATTCGAATGACATCCGTTGCTATAAATTCTGCTTGGCAATTTGTCGGCAAATCAAGAACGTCACCTGGATTTAGCCAGGAATCGGTCGCTGTCACCCGTTTGCTAAAGCAGGTGCGCCACGAAATTCTTGAAGCAGCTACGCCACTACAGTCTCAGTCTTTTACAAAACTTGCATCCATAGCCAGTGATTGCTCGCAACCGGCGTGGGATGGGTATGCGGCAAAAGCGATTTCAAAAGAAACAATTAATAGAACAATAGAATTTTTGAATGACTTACCCATTTGGATGGAAGCGCCTGATGTTGTGCCAGAATCTGACGGTGACATTGCAATAGAGTGGTACTTAGCCCCGAATAGAATTTATTCAGTGAGCATTGGAGCAAAAGGTCCTTTGCATTTTTCCGGTTTATTCGGCCCAGACAAGGAGCGGCACGGTGTTGAAGCATTTGATGGCAAAATTTCGGAAGATATTCTCAACGATATCAAAAAACTACTCCGCTCAAGTTGAGAAGGTTGGCTCCGATGAAACAATTACACGTTTCATCTTTCAATCAAATCACTTTACGACGAGTGGCCGAGTCAAGCCGGCCGCAATAAGCCCCAATAACATTAATGGACGAAACGAGTTTTCGGTGTATCGCGTTACTGATTTGCCAAAATCGGAGGTATGGGCTATCTGCAAAGATTTTGTCGACAACCAAAATAATAGCCGTTTTGCAAAGGCAAGAGCCAATTGCACGGCATCGGTCTATTTTTCTGAAGCGTTAAACTTTGACGCCGATGGAAAGCCGCATAGACGTCACGCAAATGTAATTGGGTGGCCGGACCATAAGGACAAACACAAACTTAAGAATATTCAACAAAAGATCTCCGCACAAATGAATCTGGAGCTGCGAAGCGACTCAGACATTAACTGTAGAAGTTCCGACTTGATCTGAAATTGCGACCGCGCCCCCAAACATTCCCCTCCGCTACTTCATCGCCTGCTCATATTCTTCCAGCTTGTTGATCCATTGCTGCTCTGTCTGGTCAATTTCGCGTTTCAGTTTCGTCTGATTTTCCAGCAGTTCATTCAGGCGCAATTTTTTTGTTGGTGAATAGATATCGGGCAACAACAACTCTTCTTCGACCTGCTTGAGTTTTTGTTGCGCCGTGGCAAGTTTCTTTTCAAGCTTCTCCACTTCTGCTTTCAACGGTGCGATGTTCTTTCGCTTCTCGGCTTCATCGCGTTTGCGCTGTTCTCGGTCTGCGGATTTCTTCGGCGCTTCCACGGGATTCACATCGGCCTTGGGATGTTCGGCACTCCATTTCGCGTAGTCTTCGATATCGCCGTCGAAGGGTTTGGCATAGCCGTCGGCAACAATGTAGAACTCATTGATCACCGTGCGTAACAGGTGACGGTCATGCGATACCATCAGCACCGCGCCTTCATATTCCTGTAATGCCAGCGCCAATGCCTGACGCATTTCCAGATCAAGGTGATTGGTGGGTTCATCCAGTAACAGCAGGTTGGGACGCAGATACGATATCAATGCCAGCACCAGTCGTGCTTTTTCACCGCCGGAAAAAGGACAAATGGCATCGAAGACACGATCACCACGAAAACCAAAAGTCGCCAGATAATCACGCAGCTCCTGCTCCGTGGCTTTTTCGGCGGCAGGTCCGCCAAGACGCAATAGATGTTGCAACGGCGACTCGGTGGTTTTCAGTTGCTCAAGTTGATGTTGCGCGAAATAACCCATGCGCAAGTCTTTCGCTTCAATGCGCTTGCCGGCAAGCGCGGGCAATTCACCTGCCAGCATTTTCATGACCGTTGATTTGCCGGCACCGTTGTGACCGAGCAAGGCAACACGATCACCGGGAGAAAGCGAGAAGTTGATATCGCTGACCATCACGCGATCACCGTAACCAGCGGCCTGATCTTCAACAACCAGAACCGGACGCGGCAACTTGTACGGCTCAAGAAAGGTAAACGTAAACTCGGTATCAACATGTGCCGGTGCAATACGCTGCATGCGTTCCAGCGCCTTGATACGACTTTGCGCCTGTCGTGCCTTGCTGGCCTGTGCTTTGAAACGATTGATGAATGATTCGATGTGCTTTATTTCGCGTTGCTGCCGCACGAACAACGCCTGATCCTGCGCCAGCTTGGCAGCCCGCGTGACTTCAAAGTCGGAGTAGTTGCCGCGATAGGCCGTGACCACGCCTTTCTCAATATTTACAATGCGATTGCAGATGGCATCGAGAAAATCGCGATCATGCGCGATAAGCAGTAACGTACCGCGATAATCTTTCAGCCATTGCTCCAGCCACAGCACGGCATCCAGATCAAGGTGGTTAGTCGGTTCGTCGAGCAACAACAGATCGGAACGGCACATCAATGCCTTGGCCACATTCAATCGCACACGCCAGCCGCCAGAGAATTCACGCACCGGCCGTGTTTCATCTGCGGTGCTGAAACCCAGGCCATGCAACAAGGTCGCGGCGCGGCTGCGTGCTTCGTAGCCACCGATGTTCGCATAGTGACCATACAATTCCGCCAGCTTCATGCCATCGTCCGCTGCTTCTGCTGCAGCGATTTGCTTTTCGATCTCGCGCAGTTCTGCATCACCGTCCAGAACAAACTCAATCGCGGCATCATCAGTTTCGCTCAACTCCTGCGAAACATGCGCCATCGCAAGATTGCCGGGCATATCGAAGCTGCCCGTATCCGGTGTGATCAGTCCACGCACCAACGCCAGCAAGGTGGATTTGCCGCAACCGTTTTCACCGGTGATGCCGATTTTCTCGCCGCGAAACAGATTGAACGTGGCCTTTTCAAAAAGCAGACGTGTGCCGCGCCGGATGGCGATGTTGGAAAAGTTGAGCATGAATGGAAGTCGGCGTTGAGAACGGGAGCAGGATTTTGCGATGCGTATGTGTGATCAGGCAGCTTTTGAACGCTTCATTGGTTTGATCGTCTTGCTGATTTTCTTTGCCAGTTCAATTTCGGCCACACGCAGATCATACGCTGTTTGCAAATTGAGCCAGGAACGGGCATCACCGCCAAAATATCGCGCCAGACGCAATGCTGTATCGGGAGTTACACCACGACGACCCTTTACTACCTCGCTTAAACGGGTTGTCGTCATATCCAGTGCCTGAGCCAGCGCATTGATGCTCAGACCCAATGGAACAATAAAGTCTTCCTTCAACACTTCACCGGGATGAACCGGTCGCATGCCATTCTTGAAAGTCATATCCGGTCTCTAGTGATAATCAACAATTTCCACCTCTTCAACCGCGCCTTTTTCCCATCTGAAACAAAGCCGCCATTGATCATTGATGCGAATACTGTAACTGCCCGTTCGGTCACCTTTGAGCTTCTCAAGACGGTTTCCTGGCGGGGAACGCAAGAATTCCAGCGTTTCAGCAGCATCAAGCTGTGCAAGTTTACGCATTGCAATGTGAGCGATTGTCGCAAAACGACGGCTTCTCCCAGTTTCAAACAGAGTCCTTGTGTCCTCGCAACGAAAAGTCCTTATCACGGCGTCATATTACCCTATCGGATATCGAGAGGCGACTGGCAAAGCGGAGCCGATCCGCAAATTTCACATATGGTTCAACGCCGCCGTGAACTCACCCGAACAGACTGGCGAGTTTTACCTGGCCGCGCGATTGCGCAATCATCAATGACAGAAACTCTTCGGCGCTGATGGCATCGCCAAACAAGCGGCCCTGCGCGTAGTGGCAGTCATGTGATTTCAGATAGTCCAGCTGCGCTTTGGTTTCCACGCCTTCTGCAACCACTTCCATCTCCATGCTCTTGCCCATGTCGATGATGGTGCGCACGATGGTGGCATCGTCACGATCATCCACAATGCCTTTCACAAACGACTGATCTATCTTCAGGGTGCTGATCGGGAATTGTTGCAACGAACTGAGTGATGAATAACCCGTACCGAAATCATCAATGGATAACGTCAGGCCCATCGCAAACAAATCGTCCAGCAACTTGATGGTGCGTTTCGGATCCTGCATCAAGGTGGTTTCGGTGATTTCCAGTTCGAATGAAGTGGGCGACAGTTGATGTTGAAGGAAAATCGCGCGGCAGCGTGTGACGAAACTGTTCTGACGCAATTGCTTCAACGACAGATTGATGGATATGCGGCCCGGATTGCTGAGATGTTTCAGCCAGCGTTTGTAATCATCGCACACGCGATTCATCACCCAGTCGCCGATGCTGAGAATCAAACTGGTTTCTTCGGCAAGCGGTATGAATTGCGATGGCGAAATATCGCCATGACCAGGCAGGCGCCAGCGCAACAGCGCTTCACCGCCCACTACCATGCCGGTGCGCAAATCCACCTTGGGCTGGTACAGCATTACCAGCTCGTCGCGTTCCAGCGCACGACGCAATTTGGATTTGAGCATCAGGCGTTCAACGGCTGCTGCGTCCATTTCAGGTGCGTAGAACGCAAAGGTATTGCCGCTGGCCTGCTTGGAGTGATACATGGCCGCATCGGCATGACGGATGAGATCAATCACGTTTTCTGCATCACGCGGACAGAAGGCAATGCCGATACTGGCAGTGAGATACAACTCGTGATGTTCCACGTAAAAAGTTTTGCTGATTTCAGCCAGTACGATACGCGCCAGTGCTGCAGTGGTGGTGCGCTCGTCTTCCTGCGGATCCAGTCCTTCAATGAATACCGCAAATTCATCACCCGCCAACCGGCCCAGCACTGCTTCTTTGGGCAATGCACGCGTCAGGCGCTCACTCAATATTTCCAGCACACGATCGCCCGCTTCATGACCGAAGGTATCGTTGATTTCCTTGTAACGATCCAGATCGAGATACAACAGCGCCACGCCGCGATCAGCACGCCGGGCACGCGCAATGGCCTGTTGCAGCATGTGCTGAAACTGCATGCGATTGGGCAACTTGGTCAGTGAATCGAAGCGGGCAAGATAACGGATGCGGCGTTCGGCGCGTTTGCGTTCGGTGATGTCACGCAACACATAGATGGTGCCCTGAAAGGCCGGATCAGCCGCTGCAATTTGCGATCCCGAAATGGAAACAGGAATGGTCTGGCCACTGGCGGTACGAATGACGGTTTCCTGCAAATCAATGGTGCGCGGCGCATGATCAACCGGGTCCGGCGTGTTTCCCGGCAACAACAAGTCGGTGAGCATCTTGCCGCGCAGTTCTTCTTCCTTGTAGCCCAGCAGACGCTCGGCAGCGGCATTGATCTTGCGAATCTCGCCTTCGGGTGAAGTGACCAGCACAGTGTCGTTCATGCTGTTCAGCACCGTGCTCAGATAATTGGTATTGATGGTGGTCTGGCGCAGCTTTTGACGCATTTGTTCCAGTGCTTCTTCCAGCGGCGCCAGTTCATGCCGGCCAGTCACTTCCAGCGGATGAGTGTAGTTACCGTTACCAATGCGCTCCGCGCTGTCGATCAAATCAGAAATGGGACGAATCAAACGCCGCGCCTTGCGCCAGGACATCAATGCCGCAGCCACCGTCAGCAGCAAGCCGCTGCCACCGAGCAGCAGCACCTCCAAATCAAGCTGGCGATTGATCTTGGCATCGAGCAACAGCGCGACCGTCAGGCAAATGATCGCCACTCCCAGTACCAGGAGAACGCCACCTGTCAGATTACGCACGCCGCTTTTTGTGTCCGAGGAACTCATTGCCGCATTCAATTTCCCGTAAATCTTCCAAAAGTCTCGCCTGACTGGTTGTCATACAGTGTTATTGCAAAACTTCAGGAAGCATAGAGGGTGTACACACCCGCAATCAAGTAATATTCAAATTCGCAAACCCTGAATATTATGGTAGCTGATGCACCCACACCCAGTCAGACACGTGGCGTCACTGTTTCGATAAAGCAACACCAATGAATGAATTAGAACTCAGCGGCCGCGCCAATACACATGTGGTGACACTGGATCATCCGCAATGCGTGGTTCACTACGCTGCCGCAACCTCCGTCATGGCCATGCATGACGCCGCTGCAGAAGCGGGCATTCAACTGGGCATTCGTTCCGGCTTCCGCGATTTTGATACACAACTGAGCATCTGGAATCGCAAATGGCGCGGTGAACGCGTGTTGCATGCACGCGACGGCAGCGTGTTGAATCATGCATCACTGACTCCAGACGAATTGCTTGACGCCATCCTGAGCTGGTCGGCTCTGCCCGGCGGCAGCCGCCATCACTGGGGTTCGGACATAGATGTGATTGACGAAGCCGCAATTCCATCCGGGTACAAAGTGCAACTGGTGCCTGCCGAATATGCAGAAGATGGCGTGTTTGCCAAGCTCAATGCATGGCTTGATAACAACATCAAGCGCTTTGGTTTCTTTCGTCCTTATCGTTCTGATCGCGGCGGCGTCATGCCCGAACCCTGGCATCTGAGTTATGCACCTGTTTCCATGCCCGCGCTGGAAGCACTCAGTCTTGCCAACTTGCGTCGAGTGCTGGAGAACACTGACATTGAAGGCAAACAACAAATTCTTGCCCGCCTGCCGGAAATCTATACGCGGTTTTTGTTGAACATTGATATGGCAGGGTAGATGGGAGACATGCTGCTCCGATTTGAGACACAGGAACAGCGTACTACTACTTCACGCGCAACCGACATGGGAGATCAGGATGAAATCGGAAACAGTAAAGTTGATATTCATTCTGATCGCCAATGTTGCTGTTTCATTTCCGATTTTCATCGTTGGCGGCTCATTCATTTTTGCAGGTAACAACTGGGGTTATTTTGGCGTTGTATCGATGATTTACGCAGTCGTGAGTTGCATTCTGTTGCTTTTCACTGTCGCAACTCCAACACGCGAAGTTTTGCTTGTCGATAGAGCCGCAATTTTTTGTATGGCAGTGGCTTCCTTCTTTGCCTTCGTCGTTCAAAACTTGTACGGGCATCGTTTCGTATTTGCACTTGGTGCGACATTGGCGCTTGGAATCAAATGGATCACACATGCGTATGTGTTTAACTGGAAGAGCGCTTCTTGATATATCAAACTTGCGAAACGCAAATTTAGGCCGACGCGAAAGAACGGATCACCCTCTCCCTAACCCTCCCCCATCAAGGGGGAGGGAACTTTAAGAAAGTTTTTCATTTCACCCCTAACGCACCATGTGGCAGGTAATTTCTTTACTGCTTCTTGTTTTCTACTTCCCTCCCCACCTCGTGCGGGAGGAAATGTTAAGAGCCATTTTAATCTTGTCTCCCCTCCCCACTTGTGGGGGAGGGG
>DASZSV010000012.1:0-15660 GCA_035548495.1 Steroidobacteraceae bacterium | reverse complement strand
CGGCGTCAACAGTCGATCATGCACGCGCGTATGGGCAATGGCGCCGTCTTGCAGAATGGCCTGGGCGCTTTCATCCAGCAGCTTGGCAATGCCGAAGTCCAGCAGCTTGGGAATGCCATCCTTGCTGACCAGAATGTTCCCTGGCTTCAAGTCCCGGTGCACGATCAGATTGCGATGGGCGTACTGCACCGCTTCGCAGATCTTCAGGAACAACCGAATCCGTTCTTCCACACCCAGACGTTGATTGTCACAGTAGCGGTCAATGGGTTCGCCATGCACGTATTCCATGACGAGATACGGTTCATCGAAGAAGGTTTCACCGGCATCCAGCAGCCGGCCAATGTAGGGATGATTGAGATTGGCGAGAATCTGCCGTTCGGCAAAGAAGCGGCGCTGAATCTCATGAGACAACTGGGTGTTGGCCACCACCTTGATGGCCACTTGCGCCGAGTAGGCGCGATCCGCCCGTTCACCGAGATACACCGTGCCGGCGCCGCCAATGCCGACAATGGCCACCAGCCGGTAATCGCCAATCACCTTGCCCAGCAGCTCCACCCGCCGGTCATGGGCCGATCCTTCGAGGGCCTGTTTCACCGCACTGGTGACCGGACCGGGTTTGCCCGCCACCTTGGTCTTTACCCCGCGCGAGTCGGCCAACAATCGCGCATACACTGCCTGACGCAATGCCGTATCCGACCCGCATTCCCGGCTCAGAAACACATCCCGCTCACTCGCAGGCAATTGTGCGGCTTGATTCAACAGGGATTCGATCTTTGCATTGCGTGCCTGTTCCGACTCATCAACGCTGTTCATCTTGAAATCCAGTCAGTCATTTGAGTTGTTCATTGTCCGATGCGGCAGCCATCGCGGTCATGTGTGTTAACAGACCTCGTCCCGCATTTATTTCAGGTTAACAAGGCAGCAAGCGCTTGTCGATATTGTTCATGGTTGGTGTCATTCGACGCGTCATATTATGATGGTTGTAATATGTCCGGTACCTCCCAACTCGCATTCGATCCTGCATGCACGCATTGTCCGCGGCTCGCCAGGTTTCTTCATGAAAGCAAACAGGCGTTCCCGGAATATCACTGTGCGCCAGTCGCGCCTTTTGGTGATCCGCATGCGCGATTGATTATTGTTGGTCTTGCACCGGGACTGCACGGCGCCAATGCGACTGGGCGTCCATTCACCGGTGACTATGCAGGAATTTTGCTGTATGACACCTTGCATCGCTTTGGCTTTGCCAGCGCGGCGCAGTCGGTATCGCGTGATGATGGCCTGCGATTGATCAATGCGCGCATCACCAATGCCGTGAAGTGCGTGCCGCCGCAGAACAAGCCGTTGCCAGCAGAGATTCAAACCTGCAATCACTACCTGAAAAATGAATTGACCGCATTGGACAAGCCCAGTGTATTGCTGGCGCTGGGTACCATTGCACACAATGCCGTGCTGAGAGCGTTTGATCTGAAACTGTCAGATTACAAGTTTGCACATGCTGCTGAACACGCACTGCCGCCGCACATGTTGATTGATAGCTATCATTGCAGCCGCTACAACACCAACACAGGCCGCCTCACCGAAGCCATGTTTCATGATGTGTTCGGACAAGTCACCCGGCATCTGCGCGTACTGTCATGACAGAGTTTGATGCCAGGGCTTTTCTTGCCACGTTGACGCGTCAGCCGGGCGTGTATCGCATGCTTGATGCCACCGGCAAAGTGATTTACGTGGGCAAGGCACGCAATCTCAAGGCGCGGGTGTCCAGTTATTTTTCTGCACAGCCACACACCGCAAAGACCATGGCGATGCTGGCGCAGGTGGCCAGTGTCGAAGTCACGGCAACAACTTCGGAAATCGAGGCATTGCTGCTGGAATGCAATTTGATCAAGCGTCATCGTCCGCGTTACAACGTGATGTTGCGCGATGACAAGAGTTTTCCGTACATTCATCTATCGACCCATGAATTTCCACGCCTGAGTTTCTATCGCGGTTCAAAAAAAATACCAGGCAAGTTGTTCGGACCATATCCCAATGCAGGTGCAGTGCGTGAAACCTTGCTGGAAGTACAGAAGCTGTTTGGCATTCGTCCCTGCACCGACATCTTTTTTGCCAACCGCAGCCGTCCTTGCCTGCAATTTCAGATCAAGCGTTGTTCGGCGCCCTGTGTCGGCGAGATATCAAGAGAATCCTACGCGGAAGATGTGAAGCAGGCAGTGCAGGTACTGGAAGGACGCAATGAAGAACTGGTTGCTGAACTGGCAAAGCGCATGGAACAAGCTGCCACGCAACTGGAGTTTGAACGTGCAGCGCGGTTGCGTGATCGCATTCAGGCCATCAAGAACATTCAATCAAACCAGTCAATGAACAGTCGTGGTGCGGATGATGTGGATGCGGTGGCGTGCGTTGAAGTCAACGGCCAATTCTGCATTGGCATCGTGTATGTGCGCGGCGGCAGAAATCTTGGCAGCGCCAATTTTTTCCCCAAAGCGGGTATTGCTGAAAAAGAAGAAGTGCTCGCGAGTTTTGTTACACAGCATTATCTGGAACATGAAGCGCCGGGAGAAATCATTGTCGATACTGCACTGGATGATGCCGGATTGATCGCGTCCACCATTTCGCAGCATGTGCATCATCAAATCACTTTGCGTCACAAGGTGCGCGGCCAGCGGGCACGCTGGCTGGAGATGGCGCGCGGTAATGCAGAACTGGGATTGCGCATGCGTCAAAGCAGCGAAACCACCATGACAACACAATTGCAGGAACTGGCCGTTGTTCTGCAATTGCCGCAGCCGCCACGGCGACTGGAATGTTTTGACATCAGTCATACCATGGGTGAGGCGACGGTGGCTTCATGCGTGGTGTTCAATGCAGAAGGCCCGCTCAAATCTGACTATCGCCGTTTCAACATTGAAGGATTGACGCCCGGTGACGACTACGGTGCCTTGCG
This sequence comes from Steroidobacteraceae bacterium, assembly GCA_035548495.1. Lineage (GTDB taxonomy): Bacteria > Pseudomonadota > Gammaproteobacteria > Steroidobacterales > Steroidobacteraceae > CAILZL01. The sequence continues at coordinate 12,713 of DASZSV010000012.1, read as the reverse complement.
TCAGGCAATCACCCGGCGATATGCACGCATCAAACGGGGTGAGGTGCCATTGCCCGATGTGCTGTTCATTGACGGCGGCGAGAATCAACTGGCCGTTGCGGTAGATGTCTTGAACGAACTGCATATCAATGACATCAGGCTGGTGGGCGTGGCCAAGGGTGCAGATCGCCGTGCCGGGCAGGAGCGATTGTTCATTGCCAACAATCGTCATGACAATGATCGTGAGTATCTCGAACGCACTGAAGTTGCGACCACCTTGCCGCCGGATTCAGCGGCGCTGCATCTGATTCAACGCATTCGTGATGAAGCACATCGTTTTGCGATCACCGGTCACCGGCAACGCCGCGGCAAGGCGCGGCAACAATCGCTGCTGGAAAGCATTCCGGGACTGGGGCCAAGACGGCGCCGGCAACTGTTGCAACATTTTGGCGGCATGCAGGGCGTGAAACGCGCCAGCAGTGAAGACCTGCAAACGGTCAAAGGCATCAGTCCGGCACTGGCCGATGTTATTTTTTCCACCTTGCATCCTGAGTAAAGGCATGATCGAATGCGGCAGGTTAAACCAGTATCTTGTGCCGTTATTTCAGGGTTTGTGTGAAATTTCCGATTGCCAACGCATTGACTGTCGCACGCATTGTGATGATTCCGCTCGTGGTGGTGGTGTTTTATTTTCCTGTTGGCTGGGCACATCCGGTATCGGCATCGGTGTTCATTCTCGCTGCCATCACCGATTCACTGGACGGCTATCTTGCCCGCAAACTGCAACAGACGTCCGCGCTGGGCGCATTTCTTGATCCGGTGGCTGACAAGTTGATGGTGTCCACAGCGCTGATTCTGCTGGTCAGCGATGAACCGGTGTATTTGCGGCCGTTCCATTTCAATCCGCATATTGTCATCACAATCACCGCTGCGGTGATTGTCGGACGTGAAATCACCATTTCCGCCTTGCGCGAATGGATGGCTGAAATGGGTGCGCGTGGCAAAGTGGCCGTGTCGGCATTGGGCAAGGTGAAAACCATTTTCCAGATGACAGGTTTGTCGATGATGCTGTTTCAGCACGATCTGTTCAGCATGCCGGTGTTTGAGGTGGGTGTAATCTGTCTGATTGCCGCTGCGGCACTGACCTTGTGGTCGATGCTGGCCTATTTGCGTGCAGCATGGCCGGAACTGGTGAAACATCAATCCGCCTGAATTTCATAAAGGCACTTGTGGTGATGAAAGTGTCTGCAAGCATGGTGGTTTGCACCAGAGTTATTCCGGCGGGTGAGAACAAGGCTGTGTAAAAATGGACATTTGCCAGCACTTTTCGTGGTTGACACTTTGATCAGACACCTTACAATACGCGCCCACTTTGGGATGAATGCGGGAATAGCTCAGTTGGTAGAGCGCAACCTTGCCAAGGTTGAGGTCGCGAGTTCGAGCCTCGTTTCCCGCTCCAATCTTTCTTTTGTTACTTTTCTTTTGATTGGAAAAGAAAAGTAAGTAACATCAGGGAGCGAGCCTGGCGAGCGCCGACTCATGATTGCTTCTTTTGTTACTTTTCTTTTGATTGGAAAAGAAAAGCAAGTAGTATCAGGGAGCGAGCTTGGTGTGCGCCGGTTCATAAACTGTTTTTTTGTTTTAAATAGAAAAAAGTTAATAGAGCCCGGGAGCGCGCAGTGGCCTCTGATGCTGATTGATAAGCCCCGGCTTGCCGGGGTTTGGTGCTTATGGGGTACGGGAATGCGACACTCGTCCTCGAATGGCTAGGTGGCAGAGTGGTCATGCAGCGGCCTGCAAAGCCGTGGACGCCGGTTCGATTCCGACCCTAGCCTCCATCCATTGCGCATGGATGACATACGGATGATGTGGTGAGATGAAAAAGGCATGCACGTGATGCCAGTCGATGACGATCACGCTGTTGCCAACGTATACAAGAGTCAATTCCATGAGTCAGCCTCGAGTTAGCCCATGAGCCTCATGAACCAGAATGACACTCCCTTGCCGCCCGGCACCGTGCCCTGCGTTCCCGATCCCGATTTGTCCATCGGGTATCTTCTGACCACTGTGCGTACACGCATGTTGCAGGACATGGACAATGTTTTGCACCCGCATGGGTTGACCGGCGCGCAGTTCACCATTCTCAGACGTATTGCGGAAAACTCTGCACATACGGCCGCCGATCTGTGCCGCCTGTTGCAGTATGACACCGGCTCAATGACGCGCATGCTGGATCGGCTCGAAGAAAAAGGCGTGATCTGCCGTGAACGATCACCGGACGACCGGCGTGTGGTGAACATTCGTCTTACCGCTTCCGGTACCAATGACTATCCAAAATGGCGCGAAGAAGTGCGCAACAGCTTAAGCGGCATGTTCAATGCCTTGTCTGATGAAGAGCAGGCACAATTGCGAGCCTTGTTGAGCCGGTTGATTCGTTGAAGAAACTGTAGCGCCTTTGCGCACGGCCCGGAGCACGTGACTGCTCTCAAGTTATCGATAAGATTTCATTACCGTTCCGAATCAACGCCTGTTGCTGCGCCCCGTTCATATGCAAGCTGTCTTTGCTCACGACGGATTTTTCAAAGGTTCTTCCAGTTCGCGTTAAGACTGGTGTTATTGCAGGAGGTTAATGAGAGGCGCAGCAGGCAGTTCATTCTTTTTCAGTCGTTTACTTTCCGTTGCGATACTCACCATCGAACCGGTGTGGCGCTGGCACTGTATCTGTCTTCAATAGCGCAGGAAGCAAGGCAGCGGGCATGTCCTGATAACACACCGGCCGCAAAAAACGTTCGATGGCCAATGTGCCCACCGAAGTACTGCGTCCATCTGAAGTGGCAGGGAAGGGGCCGCCGTGCACCATTGCATGACACACTTCCACGCCAGTGGGCCAGCCATTGGCAATGATGCGTCCGGCCTTGCGTTCCAGCGTCGGCAATAATTTCTGCGCAAGCGCATGGTCTTCCGTTTCGAGATGCAATGTTGCCGTCAACTGTCCTTCAAGTTTTTCCAGCACTGCAAGCAACTGTGATTCGTTACTGCAACGAACCAGAATGGACGATGCACCAAACACTTCATGCGTGAGCGCTTCATTCTTCAATACTTCATCGGCTTTCACTGCAAAGAAAGCCGCGCGCCCGCAATTCACGCCACTGGTTTCTGCACCGCGTGCCAGCACGCTGACACCACTCTGGTTCTGTAGTTGTGATACGCCTTTTTCATAGGCCTGATGAATGCCGGCAGTGAGCATCACGGCAGGCGCGGCAGCGGCAACTGCCTTGCTTGCTGCAGCAATGAATTGTTCAAGTGAGGGACTGTCAATCGCAATCAGGAAACCGGGATTGGTGCAGAATTGTCCAACGCCCATGGTGAGTGAAGTGGCAAAGTCGGTTGCAATCTTTTCTGCGCGTTGTGTCAGAGCAGCGGGCAACAGAATCACCGGATTGATGCTGCTCATTTCTGCATATACGGGAATGGGTTCGGGTCTTGCATTGGCAGTATTGAGCAGCGCCAGTCCACCGGCGCGCGAGCCGGTAAAACCCACCGCTTTGACTGCAGGATGTGCAACCAGTGCATTGCCGAGCTGATGCGATGTGCCATTCAGCAATGAAAATACGCCTTCAGGCATATGACATGTCTGTGCTGCCTTGATAATGGACTGTGCCACCAGTTCGCTGGTGCCGGGATGCGCAGGATGACCTTTGACGATGACGGGGCAACCGGCGGCCAATGCGGATGCCGTATCGCCACCGGCAACTGAAAACGCCAATGGAAAATTACTGGCCCCGAATACGACGACAGGACCGAGGGCAATTTTGCGCATGCGCAGATCAACGCGTGGCAATGGTTTGCGCTCCGGCAATGCGGGATCAATGCGAATGCCTTGCCAGCCTTCCTTGCGCAACTCATCAGCAAACAATCGCAACTGACCGACAGTACGGCCGCGTTCACCCGTCAGTCTTGCCAAAGGCAGGCCGGTTTCCGCATGCGCGCGTTCCAGCAATTCGTCGCCCAGCGCCATGATGTGTTCGGCAATGCTTTCGAGAAAACGCGCGCGGGTTTCGCTGTCGAGATTGCGATACAGGCCGAATGCACTGGCGGCCAGCGAACATGCCCGGTTGATTTCATTCTGGCCCGCACTGCTGAAGGCCGGTTGCAAGGCGGCACCCGTGGCCGGGTTGCTGGCACTGAAAGTTTCAGCGGTGCTTACACGTTCTGAGCCAATAAATAGCGCGCCCGAAATGCTCATTGCTTGCTCCAGTCAATTGTCGTCAAGTGTGGAATTTTGCCAGTTTATGCTGCTTTCGTACAATCGACGGCTGGCAGCGCCTGAATTGCGGTATGATGCGCGGCCTTCAAGTTCATGACGGCACCTCGCAATCCATGCTGTTACTTCCCGGCTCGCCTGCATTATCCGACTTCCGCCTACAACGACTGCTAGCCATCATCCGCGCCGGGCACCCTGAAATTCAGCAGCTTGCCGCGCACTACATTCATTTTGTTGATGTTGCATCACCACTGAATGATGCGCACACACAAGTGTTGAATGCCTTGCTAACCTATGGTCCACGTGCTGCCACCACCGATGACGCCACACTGGGGCAGCTCGTCGTGGTGGTGCCGCGTTTCGGCACCATTTCGCCCTGGGCCAGCAAGGCGACAGACATTGCTCATGTATGCGGTTTGAATTCCATTCATCGTCTTGAACGCGGCATTGCTTACCGTATCAAGGCCACCGCATCACTGGACGCAGCAACATTGCAAGACATCGCGCGTCATTTGCATGATCGCATGACGGAGTCGGTGGTGCTTGATTTTGATTCCTGTGCGCAACTGTTTGCGCATCATGCTGCCAGACCGCTGGCACATGTTGATGTGCTCACTGGCGGGCGCGATGCACTGGTTGCCGCCAATCAATCGCTGGGGCTGGCCTTGTCCGGTGATGAGATCGACTATCTTGTCGAGAATTTCTCCCGCCTCAAACGCAATCCCACCGATGTGGAATTGATGATGTTCGCACAGGCTAATTCCGAACATTGCCGTCACAAGATTTTCAATGCCAGCTGGATCATTGATGGTCAGCCGCAACACAAGTCGCTGTTTGCGATGATCCGCAATACGCATGAAGAAAACTCCGCGGGCGTGTTGTCCGCGTACAAGGACAATGCGGCCGTGATGCAGGGCTGGCGCGGCAAGCGCTGGTTTGCATCGCCGCACACGCATGAATATGCGGCGCATGATGAAGCCATCGACATTCTGATGAAAGTCGAAACACACAATCATCCCACAGCTATTTCTCCCTTTGCCGGTGCATCGACGGGTTCCGGCGGCGAAATTCGTGATGAAGGCGCCACCGGTACGGGCAGCAAACCCAAAGCGGGACTGGCGGGATTTTCGGTATCCAATCTGCGCATTCCCGGTTTTGAACAACCATGGGAAAAGTCCGTGGGCAAGCCGCAACATATTGCATCCGCCTTGCAGATCATGATCGATGGACCATTGGGTGCCGCAGCATTCAACAATGAATTCGGCCGTCCCAACATTCTTGGTTACTTTCGCAGTTACGAGATGCAGTTGCACAATGCACAAGGCCGCGCCGCATTACGTGGTTATCACAAACCCATCATGATTGCAGGCGGACTGGGCAACATCCGCCGCGAACACATCATCAAGGGCGAAGTGCCTGTCAATGGAAAAATTGTTGTTCTCGGCGGACCGGCCATGCTCATTGGTCTCGGTGGTGGTGCCGCTTCGTCGGTCGGCAGTGGCGCCAGCAGTGCCGAGCTGGATTTTGCATCCGTACAGCGTGGCAATCCGGAAATGCAACGCCGCGCGCAGGAAGTGATTGATCAATGCTGCGCCATGGGGGATCGCAATCCCATCTTGTTGATACACGATGTGGGAGCAGGTGGATTGTCAAACGCCATTCCCGAATCCATTGCACACAGTCATCGCGGCGGGCGCATTGATTTGCGCAAGGTGCCATCGGATGAACCCGGCATGTCACCACTGGAGATCTGGTGCAATGAGGCGCAGGAACGTTATGTGCTGATCATTGCCGGTGACCAGGTTGAACAATTCACTGCGTTGTGTGCGCGTGAGCGTTGTCCGTTCGCAATGGTCGGTGAGTTGACCGATGACGGAGTGCTGCGTGTCAGTGATCCGCAGTTCAATAATCATCCCGTGGATGTGCCGCTGGATGTCATTCTTGGCAAACCGCCGCGTATGACGCGCAATGTGCAAACACTGCCTAATCCACATGATGACTTTGATATTTCCAGCATCAATGTGCGCGAAGCCGCTTACCGTTTATTGAGATTACCCGCGATTGCCGACAAGACGTTTCTGATCACCATTGGTGATCGCACCGTAGGCGGACTGGTCAGTCGCGATCAATTCGTGGGTCCCTGGCAAGTGCCGGTGAGCGATGTGGCAGTCACTGTCAGTGATTATTTTGGTAACTCAGGCGAGGCCATGTCGATGGGTGAACGCACACCCAGTGCATTGCTGAATGCCGCTGCCGCCGCGCGCATGTCGGTGGCCGAAGCCATCACCAATATTGTTGCTGCGGATATCGATTCAATCAAAGAGGTGCGCTTATCGGCCAACTGGATGGCGGCTTGCGGCGAACCCGGCGAAGATGCTGACTTGTATGCAGCGGTCAAAACCGTTGGTGAAGAGTTTTGTCCGGCGCTGGGTATTGCGATTCCTGTCGGCAAGGATTCATTGTCGATGAAGAGTGCATGGCAGCAGGACAATGCGCACCACAAAATGGTGGCGCCGCTGTCATTGATCATTTCGGCGTTTGCGCCGGTGCGCGATGTGCGTAATACCTTGACGCCGCAACTGCAGTTGAATACTGGCGATACGGCATTGTTGCTGATTGATCTGTCGAACAATCAGCAGCGGCTTGGCGGTTCCTGTCTTGCTCAAGTGTATGGCAAGATCGGCAATGTAACGCCGGATTGCGAATCGCCATCCCTGCTCGCAGATTTCTTTGCAGTGATGACCGAACTCAAACGCAGGGAGCGGGTGCTGGCCTATCATGATCGTTCCGATGGTGGTGTGTTTGTCGCTCTTGTTGAGATGGCATTTGCAGGACATTGCGGTTTGCAGATCGAATCGGATCACGCCGGCAGTGCTGCTGAATGGTTGTTCAATGAAGAGTTGGGTGCGGTGATTCAAGTGCGCCAACAGGATGTTGCTGCAATATTGGCAACCTTTGCACAACATGGCATCAATGCGGTGGTCATTGGCAAGCCCGTTGCGCAGCAACGCGTTGTCATCAAGGTCAATGACAAAAATGTGCTCGACGAATCCATCACCGATCTGCGTCGTGCATGGTCGGAAACCAGTTATCGCATGCAGGCATTGCGTGACGATCCTGAATGCGCGCAGGAACAGTTTGATTCAGTGCTGGACAGTCGCGATCCGGGTTTATCAGTGAAGCTTGCTTTCGACGCGAATGAAGATATTGCCGCACCTTTCATTGCCAGAGGCATCAGGCCCCGTGTCGCCATCCTGCGTGAACAGGGTGTGAACAGCCAGGCGGAAATGGCTGCGGTATTTGCCCGCGCCGGATTCACGGCCATTGATGTGCACATGACTGATTTGATCAGCGGCCGCCGCAAGCTCGAAGAATTCAATGGCTTTGTGGCCTGCGGCGGATTCTCGTACGGTGATGTGCTCGGTGCTGGTGAAGGATGGGCAAAATCCATCCTGTTTCATTCATTGACCCGCGATCAATTTGCGGCATTCTTTGCGCGCACTGATACTTTTGCATTGGGAGTATGCAATGGTTGCCAGATGATGTCGGCATTGAAGTCGATTATTCCTGGCGCGCAACACTGGCCGCGCTTTGTGCGCAATCGTTCGGAACAGTTTGAAGCACGCTTCAGCATGGTGGAAGTGCTGAATACCCGTTCATTATTCTTTGACGGCATGCAGGGTTCACGCCTGCCGATAGCGATATCGCATGGTGAGGGACGTGCGGAATTTTTGCATGTGGATCAGCAGCAACAGTGCATGCCGCAAGTGGCATTGCGATTCATTGACAACGATGGCCATGTGGCGGAGCAGTATCCAGCCAATCCCAATGGGTCGCCGCTGGGCATTACCGCGGTAACTTCACTGGATGGTCGTGTCACCATCATGATGCCGCATCCGGAACGCGTGTTCCGTGTGGTGCAGAACTCATGGCATCCCGATCGCACGCAGGAATACAGCGGCTGGATGCGCATGTTCCGCAATGCGCGCAAGTGGATTGGCTGATTGCAAAGACCAAGAGGCGTTAAATCGTCGTCAGCATGTTGGCATCGCGCGCCAGCAACCATCGGTCGTCCTGTTTGCGCAATATCGACAACGTGTGTCCGGCACGCGTGATGGTGTGTCCATCCGGCATGGTGATGATCACGCGCAGCGAGCTGCGCATATAAGCCCACTCGCCGGTTACCTGAATTTCCAGGATATTGCTTTCGCCATCAACGCTGGGCGCGGCGTGACCGGATTGCGCCTGCATGGCGGCTGCGAATTGCTGTTTGTTCATTACCGGCTGGCCTGCCATCATGAATAACGCATCGTCGGTCATCAATGAAAGCACCGTGTGGATATCGCCGCGTTTGCTTGCGGTCATCCATACATCAACCAGTTGCCGGATTTGTTGTTCGTCGTTCATGGTACATGCTCGTGCCGAGGGAAGTTGGGGTCCCGTGCCTGCATGGTATGCTTGCACAACATGATGTCAACCAATCGGAGTGCGCGATGTCACCGACGCTGATTCTGTATCCGCTGTTTGCCATGATGTTGCTGGTGAGCATTGTCGTCACGTTGCTGTGGAGCCTGCGCAACCATGCCATTCGCAGCCGCAAAGTGAGCATCAGGTACTATCGTGATTACAGTGGTGACGGCGAACCGGAATACAACAGGGTTGTGTCACGCCATTACAGCAATCTGTTTGAAATGCCGGTGCTGTTTTATGTGGCAGTGATGATTGCCTATGTGACGCAGCATGTCACTGCATGGATGGTGGGTTATGCGTGGGCATATGTGCTGAGCCGTTACATGCACAGTTATGTGCACCTGACCAGCAACAATGTCGTACAGCGATTTCTGGTGTTTTTGTTCAGCGCGCTGATTCTGCTGGCAATGTGGACTGACCTGCTGGTGATGTTGCTGAAAGGCTGAAAATCCCGGCGAATCACGGTTAATGTCAATAAAAGGGTGACTTTTGCCGGTGACTCGCGTAAAAGCTGTTCCCCTTTTGCGCCGCGGCTTCCGCTCCATTTATGTCCGAATCTGATACTTCTTCCACGATTACCTTTGATGAACTGGCGCTGACGGAGCCGCTGCTGCGTGCCTTGCGCGATGTCGGGTATGAAAGCCCGTCGCCCATTCAGGCGCAAACCATTCCTGCCTTGCTGCAAGGACGCGATGTGCTCGGTCAGGCGCAAACCGGCACTGGCAAGACAGCGGCATTTGCCTTGCCGGTGCTTTCCACCATTGAGCTGAAAAGCCGTGCCGTGCAATCGCTGATACTGGCGCCCACGCGCGAACTCGCGATACAAGTGGCCGAAGCATTCCAGAAATATGCTGCGCATCTGCCGGGTTTTCATGTGTTGCCGATTTATGGCGGACAAAGCTACCAGCCGCAGTTGAACGGCTTGAAGCGTGGTGTGCATGTGGTCGTGGGTACGCCGGGGCGCGTCATGGATCATCTCAAGCGCGGCACGCTGGATTTGAGTGCCGTGCGATTTGTGGTGCTCGACGAAGCGGATGAAATGCTCAACATGGGTTTTCTTGAAGATGTGGAATGGATTCTTCAGCAAATGCCGGAACAACGTCAGGTGGCATTGTTTTCCGCCACCATGCCGCAGCAGATCAAGCGCATTGCACAGACTTACCTGCATGATCCGGTTGAAGTGCTGATCAGAAGCAAGACCACCACTGCGACCAATATTCGCCAGCGTTACTGGCAGGTGAGCGGTTTGCACAAACTGGACGCGCTGACGCGCCTGCTTGAAGTGGAAACCTTCGACGGCATGATCATATTTGCACGCACCAAGATCAGTACCGAGGAGCTTGCTGCGAAACTCGAAGCGCGTGGTTTTCGTGCCGCGCCATTGAACGGCGACATGCCGCAACAGCAGCGTGAACGCACGGTGCAGCGGTTGCGCGACAGCCAGCTCGACATTCTTGTCGCCACCGATGTTGCTGCACGCGGCCTGAATGTGGAGCGCATCACGCATGTGGTCAACTATGATATTCCGCTGGACATTGAATCCTATGTGCATCGCATTGGCCGTACCGGACGTGCCGGACGCAATGGCGAGGCCATTCTGTTTGTTGCGCCACGCGAACGCCGCATGCTGGCATCCATCGAACGTGCAACACGTCAGCCGATTGAACGCATGGAATTGCCAACGGTGGAAGCGGTGAACACCCAGCGTGTGGTGAAGTTCAAGTCACGCATTACTGAAGCGCTGGAAGGTGGCGAGCTGGAAGTGTTCCGCGATGTGATTGAGCAATACGAACAGGAACACAACATTCCCGCGGTGGAAATTGCCGCGGCACTGGCGAAGATGGCGCAGGGCAGAACGCCCTTGTTTCTCAAGCCGTCTGTGCGTGAACCGGGTAGTGAACGGCGCCTTGATCGCGAAGAAAGATCACGCGCTCCCGGACAATTTTCTGAACATGGTTCTGCCGGTGAAGCAGTGTCGCGGCATCAATATAAAAAAGAACATAACGCTGAGTCCGGCCGCAAGGAAAAGCAGCGTGAACGCGCCGAACGTTTTACTGCACAGGAAGAGCGCCGTGAAACGCGCTTCATCGAGCAGCGCGAATCGCGGCATCAGTCGCGCAACGCGGATGATGTCAAGATGGAAACCTATCGTGTTGCTGTCGGCCATGAGCATCAGGTCAAGCCGGGCAACATTGTTGGTGCGATTGCGAATGAAGCGGGCATCGACAGCAAGTACATTGGACGCATCCAGATATTTGACAATCATTCACTGGTGGATTTGCCTGAAGGCATGCCTGTTGAAGTGTTGCAGCATCTCAAGAAAGTGTGGGTTGCAGGACAGGAGTTACGCATCTCGTTGCAGCATCCACGCAATGAAAAGCGCGGTTCATCATCCGGTGAGGGCGCTGATGACGTGAGCAAGAAAAAGACACGGCATCATGGTGATGAAGCATCGCCACGCACTACGCGCGACCGTGACACGCGCTCGCGTGAACGCAAAGACCGGCCTTCAGGCAAGCGTCGCGAGCGGCGCTAGCCAACCAGTTTCATCTTCAATTCTGCTCTCAGGTCTTGTTGGACTGCGGAGCAGGTGAGGCTGGCGGCGTTACGCCTGGACGGTCTTTAAGCGCCTTGCGATCGGCTTCCATCTTTTTCATGTCAACCGGCTGAATCTGCTTGATCAGGCAGCGTATGTGTTCGACGATGATCTTGTCGAACCTGTCCACATAATCACCCATTGATGTAATGCCGATACCCTGCGCGAATCGCAGATCGGGGCAGTAAGGTGCAACCGTTATCAGATACACCTTATTGATACCAGTGCGCACCGCAAGTTGATCCTTTTCCACCGGTGTCCAGCCATCGAATGAACTCATCCAGAATGAAGTGATGGGCTTGCCCGCATAGTCGGAGTATTTGAGATCGGCGTCCGGACCTTTTAATCGCGCAATGGTGCTGGCGCATCCGGCCAGCAATGCCGTGATGCATACAATGGATGCGAGATACCTTTTCATGGCTATCACCTCGTTGACAGATGGTGTAATCAAACGCGCAAATCATCCATGGGTTGAACATTTCAGCATGAATTTTTCATACAGAAAAGTTTATCAATCAATTACTTTTTCTGCATGTCACGCATGTTGATGACGATGATCATGATGATTCTGCGGTGCGTACAACAATGTACTGCACGTTAAATTGCAACCAATATATTCGATATATTCAGACAGTTGCAGCAGATATTGCACGTGCAGCAATTTATCAGCACAACAGAATCTTGAATGACGTCTCGCCGCCGCATGTTCTGGTCGTGTTTTCCGAAGGTTGCAAAATTAAATTTTCGTTGTAAATTGTTATCGGTAACAATTGGATGTCATGCATGACTACATTTGCACTTTTAGCGGGGCAATCAGGGAATAAAAAGGTATTTGCAATAAATAATCATCATTCGATAAAGAGAGGTCTCTGTATGTATAACTTCACCACCAGAAAGTGGCGCACGGGGTTTTTATTGAGCATTGCCGGCGCGTTACTGTTTGCATCACATGTTGATGCACAAACTTTCTCCAACAATCAGACGGGTACCAATAACGGCTTCTATTATTCACTATGGTCCAACGGTCAGGGGTATGTTTCCATGACCCTGGGTTCCGCCGGCAACTACAGTGTCAACTGGAGCAACATTGGTGATTTCACTGCGGGCAAAGGCTGGAGCACCGGATCAGGCCACACCATCAGCTATAACGCCGGTGTGTATCAGAACAGTGGCGGCGGCTCACTGGCCATCTATGGCTGGACCACCAATCCATTGGTCGAGTACTACATTGCAGAACAGGCCAACGGACTCAATCAGGGCACGTACATGGGGTCGTATACCTCTGATGGAGCCACCTACAACATCTATAAGCATCAGCAGGTAAACCAGCCTTCCATTGTGGGTACCTCGACGTTCTGGCAGTACATCAGTGTCAGACAATCGCCAAGAACCAGCGGCACCATC
>DASZSV010000011.1:0-52852 GCA_035548495.1 Steroidobacteraceae bacterium | reverse complement strand
GCGCCAAATGGCACCACTGCAATGGGCACGGCATCGTTCAGTCCTCGTGTGATCTCGATAACCAGTTCGGCATGTGCACCGGACACACTGAACATGCCAAGCAACAACGCAGTAAAAAAACATAAAATTCGTTGCATTACTACTCCGTTGGATTGAAGATGAAACTGAGATGACGATCGAACAAACGTGGATCGCTGGGTGGTGGCAGTGGCGACGAACGCATCACTGCGTTTTCGATTGACTGGCGCACGGCCGCATCACCATTGCACTTGCCAAAAGAAACCGACAGCACCATGCCGCCCATCGCCTGCGTGACCTGCACTTCACACTTGATGCCGCTCTGTGCCGAAGGCGGCTTGATCCAGTTGCGTTCAACACGTTGCCTGATCAGCGCAGCATATTGATTCTGCAAACCTGAACTGATGGCTTCGTCACGCCCCTCTTCTTCCGCCAACTGCGCTTTCAAATCCGCCTCACGCTTGGCTTGCGCTCTGGCGTCGGCTTGTGCCTCCAATCGCTGTTCAATCTCGCGCTGCTTCTGCTTGATCGCTTCAACACGCTTTTGTTCTGCAATCTGTTGCTGACGTTTGGCTTGCTGCTGTGCTTCGGCAATACGCTGCTGTTCGGCCTGCTTTTGCTTTTCCTGTTCGATACGCAGTTGCTCTTCCTGTTCCTTCTGCTTTTGCTGTGCGAGTTGTTCCTGCTGCTGTTCTTTCTGCTGCTCGAGGATTTTGCTTTGATCCTGCGCGGGCGGTTGCGGCTTGGGCGGATACAGCGTGTTGCTGCTCACCAGCGATGCCTTGATACCCAATTGCGGCACTACAATGCGAGGTGAATACATCGACACCAGCACAATCAGGCCAATGGCCGCAGCGTGAAGGAATAACGCGCCACCAACATACCGGACATTGCTTTGTGCAGTTGCTGCCATCTTCAACGATGAATCAATTGACTTTCTTGCGTGCTTCAGCGGCCGTCACAGGATCGGTGACAAACCCGATCTGCGTGGCGCCGGCTCGTTGCAGTAACACCATGCCCTGCACCACTCTGCCATACGGCACTGAAGTATCGGCTTTGACCAGCACCGATGTCGCTGGTTCACGGCGCAACACGGCGGCAACACGTTGCATCACCGTATCGGCATCAATGGCTGAATCCTTGTTGCTGCCAACCGAAAGATAATAACGGCCGTAACGATCTACACTCAGCACCAATGGCGGATGTTCATGCGGATCCACCGGCATTGGCTTGGCGCTGGCCTTGGGCAATTCCACTTTTACGCCATGCGTCATCAATGGCGCAGTAATCATGAAAATGATCAGCAACACCAGCATCACGTCGATGTAGGGAACGACGTTGATTTCACCCATCAATTTTCTGCGGCGACGCGTAGCCATGATCAGATAGTTCTGCAGTAAATCTCTTGAAAACCGGTTGTCATGACTTGTCCATTGTCAAACTTATCACCAGAAGGAGGTACTTGCCGGGGGCATCCATGAAAGGATTGACAGCAGCGAGGGCACACTGGCAACAACAGGTTAGTTCATTCATGCATTCATCGAATGACATCTTCACTCAACCCTTCGCTGTTGTGGTTACAACCGGCGCAGGCTGCGCAGCCTGAGGTGCAGGCGCGGTTCGCGTCGGCGCATGCATTGCCGCATGACGTTGCAGAATGGTGGACAGTTCTTCAACGAAAGTGTCGTAGCGCAACTCCAGACGGCTAACCTGATCTGCATAACGATTGTAAAAAATGACGGCGGGAATGGCAGCGAACAATCCCATTGCAGTGGCCACCAGCGCTTCGGAAATGCCGGGCGCAACTTGCGACAACGTGGCTTGCGTTGCATCACCCAGCCCGTGAAATGCCACCATGATACCCCACACCGTGCCGAACAATCCGACATAGGGACTGGTAGAGCCGATGGTGGCCAGCATCGACAAGCTGCCTTCCAGACGATCAGTTTCTTTCAGCAACGCTGCACGCATTGAACGGCGGCTGCCTTCAATCACCTGTTCCACACTGACGACGGCATGCTGACGCAGGCGTGCAAACTCGCGGAAGCCGGATTCAAAAATCACCGCCACACCATGGACCACATTCTTGTTTGCTTCCAGCTTGCGGTACATCGCCGTGAGATCGCCGCTGGCCCAGAACTCTTCTTCAAACTTGTCGGCCTGCTGCCGGGTTTTCTTGATTTCGGCATGCTTGCGCAAGATGATCGCCCACGATGTGATGGAGGCAAGCAGCAACAAAGCCATGACCAGTAACTGAACAATCACACTGGGATCGTTCACGATCCGTTGCACTGACAAAAATTCATTCATTTAGATTCCGGCTCCAGCATCATCAATTCTGTTGTTGAAAATCATTCAATGCCTGCACAATCACCGGCGGCAATGACCTTGGCCTGAAACTCTCCGCATCAATGCAGCCGACTCTGGTGATGCCTTCCAGCAACAATTCGCTGTTTGCGGCGGAATGCGATTCACCCCGATAAATGTTCTGCGCAAAACTCAAACTCGCCCTGCCCTGTTCGACGATGCGGCAGCTCACCTGCAACAAGTCACCGTAACGGGCCGGCCGCTTGTAACCGGCTTCGACCTTCGCTACCACCAGCAAGATGCCGTACTGTTCACGCAATGGCGTTTGCTCAATGCCCATGGCGCGCAGCCATTCAGTGCGCGCGCGTTCCATGAACTTGAGATAGTTGGCGTAGTACACCACACCACCGGCATCGGTATCTTCCCAGTACACCCGGCACGGAAACACAAACTCCCTGCTCACGCCGATCCCTCGTTGAACAAGTCCGGCGTCATTGTCCGTTCCGGCATTTTCAGCCCAAAGTGCAGATACGCACTACGTGTTGCCATGCGGCCACGCGCCGTGCGCATCATGAAACCCTGTTGAATGAGAAAGGGCTCGATGACATCTTCAATCGTGCCGCGTTCTTCACCCAGCATGGCAGCAAGGCTTTCCACGCCCACGGGACCGCCATCAAATTTTTCAATGATGGCAAGCAGCAGTTTGCGATCCATCATGTCAAAGCCTCTGGGATCGACATCCAGCAAATTCAATGCCGCTTCGGCCAACGCACTTGTGACACGGCCATCGCCTCTTACATCGGCATAATCACGCACCCGGCGCAACAGGCGATTGGCAATGCGCGGTGTGCCACGGGATCGCGTTGCAATCTGCTCTGCACCTGGTGCATCCATTGGCACTCCCAATATTGAAGCGGAACGCTGAATGATGCGCGTTAAATCTTCGACACTATAAAACTCCAGCCGCTGCACAATGCCAAAGCGATCGCGCAACGGCGACGTCAGCAGACCCGCGCGAGTGGTGGCGCCGACCAGCGTAAACGGCGGCAAATCCAGCTTGATGGAGCGCGCTGCCGGGCCTTCGCCGATCATGATATCGAGCTGGTAGTCTTCCATCGCCGGATACAGAATTTCTTCCACCACCGGACTGAGCCGATGAATCTCGTCAACGAACAACACATCGTTGGCCTGCAGATTGGTGAGCAATGCGGCAAGGTCGCCGGGACGTTCAATCACCGGTCCCGATGTCTGCTTTAGATTGACACCCAGTTCATTGGCAATGATGTTGGCCAGTGTGGTCTTGCCCAGTCCAGGTGGTCCGAAGATCAACACATGATCCAGCGCTTCATTGCGTTTGCGTGCTGCGCTGATGAAAATTTCCATCTGTGTACGTACGGCGGATTGCCCCACATAGTCCGCGAGTTTTTTCGGGCGCACGGCACGATCATAGGTTTCATCCTCGCCCTGTGTGCCCGCCGAGATGATGCGCTCACTGTCAATCATGGTCATTGTTTCTGCACCGCCGACTTGAGTGCATGCCGAATGATTTCCTCAACACTCTGAACAGCAGGATCGACGGCCTTCAACAACCGTGTTACTTCCGCAGGTTTATATCCCAGCGCCACCAGCGCGTCGAAGGCTTCGTTCTGAACGGATTGCGCTGCGCTGCCATTGACGGCGTGATTCACCGGCAACGCTTCACCAAAGCTCTTGATGCGATCGCGCATTTCAACCAGCAGGCGCTCTGCTGTTTTTCGTCCCACACCCGGAATGCGCACCAGCGAATCCACATCACTGCTGGCAACGCAGACCAGCAACTCATCCACATTGATGCCGGACAGCAATGACAGCGCGAGTTTGGGACCGACACCACTCACTTTAAGCAGTTCGCGAAACATGCGGCGCTCGCGATCGGTGGCAAAGCCAAACAGAATGTGTGCATCTTCGCGCACCACCAGATGCGTGAACAATGATATGTCAGCACCCGTGGCGGGCAGGTTGTAAAACGTGGACATGGGTGCATCGAGTTCATAACCCACACCACTGACATCCAGCACCAGTTGCGGCGGTTGCTTGCTGACCAGTTTGCCGCGTAAAAAGCCGATCATGTCATCGTTCCTGCGTTGACCCGGACATTGACCCGGACACGGTGCGGTTGCAGCAGCGCCGATAAACGCCGCGAATGGGCATGACACAGCGCAACCGCAATGGCATCAGCGGCATCACTGCTCATCTGTTTCATCACCGCATCATTCAATTTCAACAGCCGCTTGACCATCATTTGTACTTGCGATTTTTCAGCAGCACCGGTGCCCACCACCGCCTGCTTGATTTGCCGCGGCGCATATTCAAATATTTGCGCGTCGCTTGTAAACACAGCGCATAGCGCCGCGCCGCGCGCCTGTCCCAGCTTGAGCGCACTGTCGGCATTGCGATGGACGAACACGCGCTCGATGGCCACTTCAGTGGGACGCTGCTGTTTCACCACTGCATCTATGCCTGAAAAAATCTGCTGGATGCGCGTGGTGAAATCGTCTGCAGTCGCACGAATGCAGCCGCAATCCACATGGCGCACCGCATTGCCATCGCAATCCAGCACGGCATAACCGGTGACCAGCGATCCGGGATCAAGCCCCAGTATGCGGGCCTGCAATGCCACCGGCGGCAGGGCTTTGGGCCGTAATTCATCAATGCTCTGGATGCGGCCGCGCGAACGCCGTACAGGTCGGGTGCTGAACTTAGACATGACGTACATGAAAACGCGGCATGAACAAACAGGCGGGCATTATTTGGGGAATGATTGATGTGCCGTATCATAAGTCATCTCACTGCCTCTCTGCTGAATTCTTGGTGACCTCTTGCCCACACTGTCTGCAACACTGCCGCATGCCTCCGCGCTGAAGACCGCGCGCGATGCGCTTGTGCAAGCCGTGCCGGGACACGAAGATGCATGGCAACATGCCGACGCGGTGGCGGCCATTGTGCAGCCCCTGGGTGTGGACGATGACATTGTCGTTGGCGCCCTGCTCTTTCCGCTGCTCGCAGCAGGATTGATTGATGTTGATCGGGCCGCGCATCTCGTGGGCAACACCGCGGCGCACATCGCCAGAGATTGTGTGCAATTACTGACCTTCGGTGCAGCCGGCCGGGTTGCCGGCAAATCGTTGTCCGCCGGGCAGGCAGAAACATTGCGCAAGATGTTGCTGGCCATCGCTTCTGATGCGCGGCTGGTGTTCATTCGCCTTGCCGAACAGTTGTACCAATTGCGCAATGCCAAGCAGGCGGATGAAACGGAACGTGAACGGCTGGCCCGTGAAACGCGGGAAATCTATGCACCGCTTGCCAACCGGTTGGGCATCTGGCAATTGAAGTGGGAACTGGAGGATCTCAGTTTCCGTTATCTCGATCCCGATGCCTACAAGCGCATTGCCGGCTGGCTGGCATCCAAACGGGTGGATCGCGAACAGTATCTGCAACAGGTGCAACAGGAGTTGCATGCGGCACTTGAAAAAGCGGGCATCAAGGCGGAAATCGCCGGACGGCCAAAACACATCTACAGCATCTGGCGAAAGATGCAGCGCAAGGGTTTGTCCTTCGATCAAATCTACGATGTGCGCGCGGTGCGCATTCTTGTCGATACCATCACCGAATGTTATGCAGCGCTGGGCATTGTGCATGGATTGTGGCCATACATTCCCGGCGAGTTTGATGACTACATCGCCACACCCAAGGACAATCTGTATCGCTCGCTGCACACCGCAGTCATTGGCCCCGGCAAGTTGCCATTGGAAGTACAGATCCGCACACATGAAATGCATGCGCACGCCGAACTGGGTGTGGCCGCACACTGGCGCTACAAAGAAGGCGGCCGCAGCGATCCCGCCTATGAACAGAAGATTGCGTGGCTGCGCCAGATACTGGAGCCCGCCGAACACGGCGGCGAATCCGAAACGGATTTTCTGGATCGCATGCGCGAAGAATTGTTTGAAGATCGCGTGTATGCATTGTCACCGCGCGGTGAAGTCGTTGACCTGCCGAAAGGCGCGACGCCGCTGGACTATGCCTATCACGTGCACACCGAACTGGGTCATCGCTGCCGTGGTGCAAAGCTGAACGACCAGATCGTCAGTCTCACCGCCGTGATCAACAATGGCGACAAGGTGGAGATCATCACCGGCAAGCACGCCAATCCCAGCCGCGACTGGCTGATTCCTTCACTGGGATATCTTGCATCACCACGCAGCCGCGCCAAGGTGCGCGCCTGGTTTCGCAAACAGGATGAAGAACAGAACCGCGCGCAGGGCAAACAATTGCTTGAGCGTGAATTGCATCGTCTGGCCATTCACTCGGTGACGCTGCCGGAACTGATTGCTGATTTTCATTTTGAAAATGCGGATCAATTGTATCTGGCACTTGGCGCCGGTGAACTCACCATTCCACAGATTACCGGCGCCATACAACGGCGCAACAAGCAACAGGAACTGATTGCACCGGTCATCAACAAGATCGACGCCGAAAAGCCCGCCGAGGGAATACGTGTGCAGGGCGTCGGTGAACTGATGTCCACCTATGCACGCTGCTGCCGGCCCGTACCGCCGGAAATCATTGGCGGTTACATCACGCAGGGCCGCGGTATCAGTATTCATCGCCGCAATTGCAGCAACTTTCTGCGCCTGCAGGACAAGCATCCCGAACGTGTGATTGAAGTTGACTGGGGACATGATGCGGATCAAGTGTATCCCGTGGACATTGTTGTCACTGCCTATGATCGCCGCGGACTGGTGCGTGATGTCAGCGCCGTGCTGGCTGATGCCAAGGTCAGCATTCAATCAATGAATACCGTGACGCAAAAAGATGGCATGGTGGACATGCAACTGCGTGTGGCGATTCACAACCTGCAGGAGCTGTCACACATCATTGGCAAGATTCAAGGACAGGCCAATGTGATCAGCGTGCGCCGGCAACGCTGATCACTCGCAGTGAAATGCTGAAGACACCTGTCATATACTGCCAGCGTTATCAAACATGCGGGCAGTGCAGCAGGAATACGCGAGGGGCGAATCGACCCGGAATCGTTACAATTTTTCCGATTCGGACATATTTTTGTCATTTCCCACTGTTGCATTGGCACTGACCTACGTATCATTGCGCGGCCCCAGACTGGCCCAGAATAATTCAAGCACCCATGCCATTGATGCGTACAACCTATTTGTCATTCATCCTGCTTGGCTGTATGACATTGCCTGCGCAGAGCGCGCTTGCCGCACATTCTGCGGCAGAACGCATGGCCATCTTTGCAAAGCAGCCGAACTGGACCGGCATCTGGACGCCGGTTGCCGCCAATGGATCATCGCCTGAGCCCGCTTTTACTGCGTCGTGGATCAACAAGCATCACAACCCGAAGACAGCATCCGCCACAGACAACGCCGCATCACGCTGCGTATGGGGAATGCCGCGACTGCTGAATACGAATCATGAGTTTGAAGTCATCGTGACGCCGGAACAAACCTTCTTCAGTTACGACATCAATGAGTTTCGTCATGTATGGACCGATGGCCGCAAGCATCCATTGCATCTCACCGATGCCAATACGGGTTATTCCATTGGTCACTGGGAAGGACAAACACTGGTAATCGATACCACCGGCATGGAATCCGGACTATGGATCAATCGCAAGGGCGCAACGCTGAGTTCCAAAGCCACTTTGCAGGAACGCTGGACACAGACGGACAATGATCATCTGAAAGTGGATGCCACGATTATTGATCCAGCGGCACTGGCCAGGCCATTTGTGTTCACGCGGCGCTTTCAGCGTGACGATGACAACAACCGCCTGTCGCAGCAACAATGCTTCGACGAAGATCATGGCGGCGCCTTCCATGATTCATGACATGTGTTGCATCCACGCGATGTTTGGCACAGCTTGATCCAGTTTAACTCGTTTACCAAAGTGATGATGGCATTCAAGACCAGATTCTTCATGACAGCGATCTGCATGGCGTTGACCGCATGCATCACCTCGCCACTTGCCGCCGAAACCAACAGCGCCGCGCGCGTGCAGGCGATGAGCAAACTGCCTGACTGGAGTGGTGTATGGATTGCCACAGGCACACATAAAACGCTCGATCCTTCCGGCAAACCGCCGCCTTACAACGACGAGTGGCGCAAGAAATACGTCGCGCAGCGAAAAGAAAAGCACTGGTCAAAACAGGACTCACTGGAACGCACCTGTGTGGCCGGTGTGCCACGTCTGCTTGGCAGTCAGTATCCCTTCGTCTTCGTGATCACGCCGGAAGAAGTGCTGATTCACTATGCACATCGCGAAGTGCGCCATATCTACACCGATGGCAGGGATCATCCGCCGGTGGATGAGTTGTGGCCCAATGCCTGGGGCATGTCCATTGGTCACTGGGAAGGACAGACACTGGTGATCAGCACGGTGTCCACCCAACCTGACTTGTGGATTGACAGCACCGGCGCCAAACTGAGCGCGCAGGTGGAGATCATTGAAAGAATCAGTGCGATCAACGAATGGCACCTGAAAAACGACATCACCATCAATGATCCGGAGTCTTTGAGCAAGCCGTGGAAATTCACGCGCTACTATCGGCGCACCTTGGGCACAGACATTGAAGACGAGCAATGTAATTTCAGTGCGATAAAGAAAGCGCAGTAAGTTTGCAGCAAGCCAATTTCACGGCGTCCGTCCATGATGCAACCACATTGAAGTCTCGGGGTGGGTTGCCAAATACACAATTAAGCCCAAGCCGGCAACAATGAGTCCGCCACCAGCGATGCGCGAATGAAAGCCGTGCAAGGATCGCTAGCGCGTCAAGCCAAGACCGCGGGATGTAAACGCACGAATACCGGCGCCGATCAAAACAGCAGCAAGAGCACAGGCGTACAAAAGAGGCATGGACAACTTCGTAACACCGCGTCGATCAGACATTACAACGATATTTCTAACTCACTTGTTCGGAAAATCAATCGCCATCTTGTCCGCGGCCAGTGCGGCTTCATGCACCGCTTCCGACAATGTGGGATGTGCATGAATGGTTCGCTGAAAGTCTTCAGTGCTTGCAGAATACTCCATCGCCAGCACCGCTTCGGCAATCAATTCTCCAGCCATCGGGCCAATGATGTGAACACCCAGCACTTCATCGTCATTGGTAGCTGAAATCATTTTGCAAAATCCAGCGGCTGCTTCCATTGCACGTGCACGGCCACTGGCCATGAAGGGAAATGTGCCAATCTTGTAAGCGCGGCCACTGGCTTTCACCTGTTGCTCAGTTTGTCCCACCCATGCAATTTCGGGTGCGGTATAAATCACCGATGGAATCACCTTGTAGTTGACTTCGCCATGCTTGCCGGCAATCAAATCGGCAACCACCACACCTTCTTCCTTGCCTTTGTGTGCCAGCATCGGACCACGTACCAGATCACCAATGGCCCACACGTTTGCAACGGCCGTACGACATTCCGCATCGACTTTCACAAAGCCGCGTTCATCCAGTTCAACACCCGTGCCCTCTGCAAGCAGATTGGCAGTGTAAGGACGACGGCCAATGGCAACCACGACTTTGTCCACTGTCAGTGATTGTTCGCCACTGGAATCGGCATAGTGCAGCGTCACACCTTTCTTGTCCCTGGTTGCCGCAGAAACTTTTGCACCCAGCTTGATATCCAGCCCCTGCTTCTTGAATTGCTTCAGCGCTTCAGCAGCGACCGCTTGATCTGCCATGGGCAGAAATGTATCCAGTGCTTCGAGCACAGTGACTTCTGCACCCAATCGTTTCCATACGCTGCCCAGCTCAAGACCAATGACGCCAGCGCCGATCACACCCAGCCGTTTTGGCACGGCATCAAATTCAAGCGCACCCCATGAATCAACGATGTCCTTGCCATCGAACGGCAAGCTCTTCAATTCGGCGGGCGTTGAACCTGAAGCCAAAACGACATGACGTGCTTCAAGAATCTGCTGCTTACCATCCTTGTCAGTGAATTCCACCTGATGTCTGTCGCCCGCGCTCTTCAACAACTTGCCGTGACCGACGAATGCAGTCACACCCGCGGACTTGAACAAACCTGTAATGCCCTGCGTCGATGTCTTGACGATCTTGTTCTTACGAGCCTGCATGGCAGCAATGTCCAACTTCACGCCACTGATGTTGATGCCGTGTACGGCGAACTCATGCTGCGCACGATGATACAGTTCCGATGACTCAAGCAATGCCTTGGAAGGAATACAGCCTGCATTCAAACAGGTACCACCAAAGGCATAACTGCCATCATGATTTTTCCAGCCATCAATGCAGGCTACTTTCAGTTTGTTCTGTGCCGCACGAATGGCAGCGGGATAACCCGCAGGACCCGCACCAATTACAATGACATCAAATTTTTCTAACGTGGGTTCAGACATGGGACGCTCTTTAATCGAAATTCAATAAAAGACGTGTTGCTTGTCACTCTTTGTCAGTGCGAAACCGCAAAAACACGGATGTTTTTGTCGGAGCCTACAGGGAAGTATTTACGGCGTTTTTGCAATGGCAAAGAGTGACATGTAACAACGTCAACGAGATCACAACTGCAACAACAATCGCGCCGGATCTTCCAGCGCTTCCTTGATGGCAACCAGGAATTGCACGGAGTCGCGGCCATCCACAATACGATGATCATATGTCAGTGCGAGATACATCATCGGACGAATCACGATCTGCCCATCGACCACCACCGGCCGTTCCTGAATCTTGTGCATGCCGAGAATCGCCACTTGCGGCATGTTCAGAATCGGCGTGGACAACAATGAACCGAACACGCCACCATTAGTAATGGTGAAGGTGCCGCCGGTCAGTTCTTCAAGAGAAATGGAACCTTCGCGTGCGCGCTTGGCATAGTTGCCCACCGCGGCTTCCAGTTCTGCAAAACTCAAGTTCTCCGCATTGCGAATCACCGGCACCATCAGACCACGATCCGTCGATACTGCAACGCCCATGTCATAGTACTCGTGATAGACAATGTCGTTGCCATCAATGGAGGCATTGACAGCAGGAAACTTGCGCAGTGCTTCGATAGAAGCCTTGATGAAAAACGACGAGAAGCCCAGCTTGACGCCGTGCGTTTTCTCAAACTTGTCCTTGTAACGGGCACGAATGTCGTTAACGGCAGTCAAATCCACTTCGTTAAAGGTGGTCAACATCGCCGCAGTGGATTGCGCCTGTACCAGACGTTCAGCAATGCGTGCACGCAAGCGTGTCATGGGCACGCGCTGTTCAGTGCGTGCGCCTGCAGCAGGCAGTGATACCGGCGCAGCCTGTTTCGCCGGTTGCGATAAATACTGGATCACATCGCCCTTGGTGACGCGACCGTCTTTGCCCGTTGCAGCAATCTCGGCGGGATTCACTTTATTCTGTTCCATCATGTGACGCGCTGCAGGTCCGGACTTTTCTGCAGCGGTTTTTTCTGCCGGCTTCACTTCAGCTTTCTGACTGGTCGAAGCAGCAGGCGTTGCACTTGCCGTTGCGGTCGCGCCCGCTTCAATAATCGCCAGTACCTGACCGCTGGTGACGGTGGCGCCGTTCTGCATTCTGATTTCCTTCAACACTCCCGTTGCCGGTGCGGGTACTTCGAGCATCACCTTGTCGGTTTCCAGATCAATCAGGTTTTCATCGCGCGTGACTGCATCACCGGCTTTCTTGTGCCATTTGGCAAGCAGCGCATCACTGACCGACTCCGGCAACTGTGGAACTTTGACTTCAATGCTCATTGTGACTTCTCTGTAAATCTGAAAATTCAGCGGTGCAAATGATTGTGGATCAAGCCTGTTAAAACCTTCAGCGCGCCGGTGCACGCAATCGCATGGTCTGGCGCATGGATTCTTCCGCACTGGTGGACCGTAACGCGGCATCGACCAGTTCATGCAACTGTGCGGTATGCAACTTCATGATGCCTGTCGCAGGCGCCGCAGCGGGCGCACGGCCTGCATACAACAACTGGTCTCTGGCACTTAACGGTTCCTGCAGACGATGACGTATCTGGTACCAGCTTCCCTGGTTCTGCGGTTCTTCCTGGCACCACACAATCTCGCGTGCATTGCTGTACTTGTTGATGACGGCGGCATATTCCTGTGTGGGGAAGGGATACAGTTGTTCGATGCGAACCAGCGCAATATCACGAATGCCATCGGCACGGCGTGATTCCAGCAGGTCGAAATACACCTTGCCGGCACAGAACACCACCCGCTTCACCTCCGCGGGATTGATGTCATCAATTTCGTCAATCACATTGCGGAAGGTGCCTTTCGTCAGTTCTTCCAGCGAAGAGACCGACAACTTGTGACGCAACAGACTCTTGGGTGTCATCACGATCAGCGGCTTGCGCAGCTTGCGGATCATCTGTCTGCGCAACATGTGGAACATCTGTGCCGGTGTTGAAGGCACACAGACCTGCATGTTGTTCTCGGCACTCAATTGCAGAAAACGTTCGAGTCGCGCGGAAGAATGTTCCGGCCCCTGCCCTTCATAACCATGCGGCAGGAACAGAGTGAGTCCGCACAGGCGTCCCCACTTGGCTTCACCGGAACTGATGAATTGATCAATGATGACCTGTGCACCATTGGCAAAGTCACCGAACTGGCCTTCCCAGATCGTCAGGCAATTGGGCTCGGTGGTGGAGAATCCATATTCAAAACCCATCACGGCTTCTTCGGACAACAGCGAATCAATCACTGTAAATCGCGGTTGTGAAGGTGCAAGGTTCTGCAACGGTATGTAGCAACTGCCGGTGCTCTGGTCGTGCCACACCGCATGACGATGAAAGAACGTGCCGCGTCCGCTGTCCTGTCCGGTGATGCGGACTTCAAATCCTTCATTGAGCAGCGTTGCGTACGCCAGCGTTTCTGCACAACCCCAGTCGAGCGGCATTTGTCCAGCCAGCATCTTTTCGCGATCCTGCACGATGCGAGTGACCTGTCGATGCAGCGTGATGTTCGCAGGCACACTGGTCAGCCTGGCGCCGAGATCGCGCAATACATCCATCTTCGCGCCGGTGGGCACTACTTCGTCCCACGATGCGCCGATGTACTTGCTCCAGTCCACGGTGTGCTTGTTGCCAATCATGCCCAGCGCCTGCGGCGCCTGTGACTTGCCTGCATCCATTTCACTGCGATAACGCTCGGCCATTTCATCGGCCTCGGTCATCTTCAACACACCATCACTGACAAGACGTTCGGCATAGATCTGCCGGGTGGTGGGCTTGTTGCGAATTACCTGATACATCACCGGCTGTGTGGCCGCAGGTTCATCCGCTTCGTTGTGGCCAAGGCGGCGATAACAGACCAGATCAATGACCACATCCTTGTGAAAGGTCATGCGATAGTCCAGTGCCAGCCGCGTGACAAACACCACTGCTTCAGGATCATCGCCATTCACATGAAACACCGGCGCCTCAATCATTTTCGCCGGATCGCTGCAATACACTGTTGAACGCGTATCGCGCGGATCGTGCGTGGTGAAACCCACCTGATTGTTGATGATCACATGCACGGTGCCACCGGTATAAAAGCCGCGTGCCTGTGACAGTTGCAGTGTTTCCATGATCACGCCCTGACCGGAGAACGCAGAGTCACCGTGCAACAGAATGGGCACTACTTTGTCACCAGCCGTGTCATTGCGGCGTTGCTGGCGCGCACGCACCGACCCTTCCACCACTGGATCCACCACTTCGAGATGCGAAGGATTGAAGGCCAGCGCGACATGCACATTGCCGCCCTTGGTGCGAATGTCCACCGAAAAGCCTTTGTGATACTTCACATCACCTGAACCCTGCATATGATTCAGGTCGTAATTGCCTTCGAATTCGGAGAACAGTTCCTGCGGCGACTTGCCCAGTACATTCACCAGCACATTCAGCCGGCCACGATGCGCCATGCCGATGATGATTTCTTCCACACCACACACACCACCTTGCTGGATCAAGTCATCCATCAATGGAATCAGGCTGTCGCCGCCTTCCAGCGAAAAGCGCTTTTGCGCGGGATAGCGCGTGGCCAGATAACGTTCCAGTCCTTCCGCTGCAGTCAATTGCCACAGAATGCTTTTGCGTTCATCGTTGTTGAAACGATGATTGAGGCGGCCATCAAGAAAGCGCTGCTGCAACCACAAACGCTCCGCCGTATTCGACACATGCGCAAACTCGGCGCCGATGTTGCCGCAATAGACTTTCTTTACACCGGCAATGATGTCGCGCAACTTCATGGTCCCCGACTTGATGCCGGGGTTGAAGGGACCTGAAGTATGGAATTCGGAGTCGAGATCGGTTTCGGTCAGGCCGAAGTAACTGAGCTTCAGCACATCGGGTTCGGGACGTACCCACAGCCCAAGCGGATCAAGATCAGCGACCAGATGCCCGCGATTGGCATACACCTGCATCAATCGCGATACCGCGCCCTGCTTTTCCACCATCTCGTCGGTGGCGCCATTTGCGGTGACAACATGAGTACGATGCTCTCTGGCACGCGCCGCCAGCGCATCACGAATGGCGCCATGCGCAACCTCGGCCGCCGCCCCTTTGCGCAGCGTCGCAAAATAGTTGCGCCACCGTGGCTCCAGCGACTCGGGATTGTTCAGGTATTGTTCATACAGGGATTCAAGGTAGGCGGCTTGATCAGCACCCAAAGCGCTATTTTCAAGCAGCGCTTGCAATGACTCGCTCATTCGTGCGTAAGTCCTAGTGACAATGGGGAAATCCGGACATTATGGATCGGCATACAAGGCCGCGTAGTTTAGCCGAATGACCCGATGATTGACAAAAACACGGAGAATTTCTTTGCGAAATGGTGAGCTTGAATGCACTTTTGCCCCATTTCGTCACACATCATTGTAAAAAAACAGCACAAGCGGTGCGCCACCTGATAAATGAGCACCACATTGATGCCAAAACAAATATGGATGGCGCCCCGGGCAGGAGTTGAACCTGCGACCTACCGCTTAGGAGGCGGTCGCTCTATCCACTGAGCTACCGGGGCATGATGCAATTGCAGCTTGGAACGGATTGAGAAAGTTCAGCCTTTCAAACCAAATTCATTTTGTTATAGCGAGTAATAAAAAAGATGGGAGACCCCATATCGAAAGAGCGTTGGCGGTTGCTGCGCAACCTCCCTCACTCTATTTGCTTTTCTTTTCGAATCAAAAGAAAAAGCAAAACAAAAAGAAATCCGGGTCGGCGCTCGCCATGCTCGCCCCCTGACTCTATTTACTTTTCCTTTGCAAATCCAAAGAAAAAGTAAAACAAAAAGAAAGATTGGTGGAGCCGAGGGGGATCGAACCCCTGACCTTCTCATTGCGAACGAGACGCTCTCCCAGCTGAGCTACGGCCCCAGTCAGGTGCGCGAGTGTATCACTGCAAACAACACACGCAAGCGGCATCAGTCGTAGCGCAATCGAACCACGGCCTTCTTGCTGAGCCGCGAACGCGCAATCACGAACACGGACGAATTATCATCCGGTGCAATGTCCACTTCGCCCACACCGGCCTGCGCCAGATACGTCTTGATCTTGTCGGCAGTCGCGACCACCAGTATCACTTCGCCCAGATGATCGCGCGTGATGATGTGCTGCAATCGCGGCCACATCGCGTTGGGAATGACGTTCACCGCCAGTCCCATGCTGGCCGCCACCGGCGCTGCAGTCTGTTGTGTGGCCAGTCCTTCCGATACGTAGATGACATCCACACCGCGATTGGGTTTTGCCTTGTCGAGAAATTGCTGCAAATGTCTGGCGCGCAATTGTCCGGCTTCGCTCAGGCCGGGATTGGCATTGGCCGTTTGTGTCACTTCGGTTTCGGCATTCGGAACAACAATGATGATTGAAGTTGCCCGTGCATCAAACAGCCAGATGGCCATCACCGCAAGCAGCGCCACCAACAGCAGCGGCAGGATCAACGGCACCAGAAATGGCCGACGTTTCAGTCGCTTGAATTCTGTTTGCATTGGCCGATCATAACATCGCTGCATGCCAATCCAAAATGACCTTGCGGCACCGGGAGGTTTTCCTTACAAATCGAGTACCAGCCTGTGACTTTTTGCTCGCGAACAGCACGGCATGATCAATGTGTTGCTGTTGCGTTCATCTTCGGTAAGAAAATTGTCACGATGATCCGGAATGCCGTCGATAACCGTAGTGAGACAGGTGCCACAGATGCCCTGTTCACACGAGGTGGGTACATACATGCCATTGGCGCGCAACACATCGGTAATGCTTTGCCCCGGTTCGACGATGAACACAGCGCCGGTGCTCGCGACCTGCACTTCGAACGATTGCATTGCATCGGCATCCGGCGACGTCTGCGCAGAAAAGTATTCAAGGTGTATCTGTGCATCCGGCCAGCCTGCATAGCGAGCCGTTGCAACAATCCAGTCAATAAAACCTGCGGGGCCGCATGCATAAATGTGTGTGCCTGACTCGACGGTTGCCAGCACACGCTCAGGCGCAAGACGCTGAGTGAATGCGCCATTGTCAAAATGCATGAACACATTATCACGATAAGATGCCTGCTGCAGATACTGCATGAACGCCATGCGTTCTGGAGATTGCGCGCAGTAATGCAGGATGAATGGCGAATGGGCAAGTGACAATGTCTCCGCCATGGAGAACAACGGCGTGATGCCGATGCCGCCGGCAAACAACAGCGATTTTGCTGCTGTCGCAACCAGTGGAAACTGATTTCTTGGCGCGCTGATGCGAATGACTGCGCCTTCCGCAAGTTCATGCATGCCACTCGATCCGCCGCGTGAGCTGGGCTCTTTCAACACGGCAATCAGATAATGATCATCGCCGGAGGCATTGCACAATGAATACTGGCGAACCAGATCCGGCCGCACTTCAACATCAATATGCGATCCAGCGGTAAATGGCGGCAGTGCGCTGCCATCTGCGCTCACCAGCTTAAAGGAAACAATATCCGCGGCTTCTGTTTGTTTGCGGCTAATCCTGACACTCAACCATTCATTCATCATGACTCACTTGCAACGATGGCACCGTCGTTCAGTGTATCAGTGTTGAGTACAAATCCCAGTAGTTGTCCAGCAGCACATTGACCTCTTCAAATTCCGCCTTCTGCTGGGAAAGATCATTGCCCAGAATGCGCACCGTTGTGGTACCGATGGATTCAGGCATGGGCACCGTATCGTCATCCGTGCGATAGCTGGCATTGGCGCGCAGTTTGGTCGTATACGATTTCAGTTTCTGCAAATCACGCGAGTTGTCGCGCAGCATCTTCAATGCAGCAGGCAGCTTCTCCAGTAACTGTTTCGCCGCCGCCGTGTTGCCATAACTTGCATCCTGCACGCGCTTGTTGATGGTTTCCTTTGCCAGCGGTGCAATGCCTTCCGCACCCAGACGTTCCACCAATTGCTGTGCATATGCCAGCACCGCCGTATTCACCAATCGCTTGCCTGATACGCTGAGTCCAACCGCAGGCGGATCAGGCTCCTGTGCAAGCCGTTCATGTACAGCATGCAATTCATCCAGTTGCATGCGTGCCGCATCGTACTCAGCCTGCACCGGCGCCACGGTGGTGAGCACTTCGCGGCGCTTGAAGTAATGCCAGAACCGGTTCAGGGATTGCAGTTTGCGTTGCAGTAACAGCAGCTTTGCATCCATGGCATCCACATTCGATTGCGCATCCAGAATCTGCCGCTCCAGCTCCGCCAAACGGCGCTGGCGTTTCTGGTTGAATTCCATCAATTGCAGACGCCGCTCACGTTCAAGCTGCTGCACATTCAGTTCCTGCGCCAGCTCGATGACACGCGCGGTTGCCTTATTCCAGATCATCTGAAGCTGGTAAAAAATCAGTCCGGTACCGGCGTTGCCGGGATCACCGAAAAATTCTTCCAGTTGTTTGTGACGTCCCAGTGCCTGACCGTGCAACGCTTCGCTTTTCTTGAGTTGCTGCTGCAAGCGATAGTTCTCGTCCTGCAATCGCGAAAACTCCTTCTTGAGTTCGACGCGGTTGAGATACAGCTTCATCAGCCGCTCATCTTCCTCTTTCCTGGGCGTTCTGCGCATGCGCTTGCGCAATCCTTCGATGTTTGACTTGAAGCCCATGATGTCCTTCGGATCAATGCAGCGGAATCACACCTGAAACCGGTGCCCGCGTTCAACGCAGTATTCAAGCCATTTATTGAGCATCATGTTGCGCAGCCAGCGATCATTGAGTTGTGCGCGCAGTGATGACTTGATGGACGCCAGCACACCATGCTGGTGCCAGCGGGCACAACTGAGCACTTCGGCAAGATGTGCGTCGTGATAGGCACGCACCTGCAAATCAGGATCGGCAATGCTGCCCGCCACGGTTTCAAAACGGTAGGTCAAGGTAAACGTCGTGGTGTAACGTCCGTGTTCTTCCAGACGGAAATGCAGCGGACAATCATCCTCAAGCTGCGACAGGTATTCACCCTGCATGAATGCGAGTTGCGGCAACCAGTCATTGAGACGCACGTAGTTGCTCTCATACAGCGTCATCAAGCTGACAAAGTCTCCCGGGCGTGAACGCCAGGAAACAGGCAGCAAGGCATCACGGGTATCCGTTGAAATCATGGCTTGAATATATCACAGAGGTATGCAATGTCCTGCGACACTGCGTTTCGCGCAAACAACATGCGAAGCCCATCACGAAGGATCAGCAGGCAGGCGCAAATCGTGTATGCACCCGCCGGTCCATGACATCATCAGGCGCGAATGAAATGCTGCCGGTAATGCCGCAGCTCCGCGATGGATTCGTGAATGTCATCCAGTGCAAGATGAGTGCCGCTTTTCTTGAGACCATCGAGCACACTTGGCGCCCAGCGGCGCGCCAGCTCTTTTACTGTGCTGACATCGAGATTGCGATAGTGAAAGAACCGTTCGAGCTGCGGCATTTCGCGGGCGAGAAAGCGGCGATCTTGGCAGATGCTGTTGCCACACATTGGCGACTGCCCTTTTTCAATCCATTGTGACAGAAAAGTCAATGTCTGTTGTTCAGCATCGCTGGCATTTAATGTGCTGTCCAGCACACGTGCTGTCAATCCGCTGCCGCCATGCTGCCTGCGGTTCCATTCATCCATGCTGTTCATGACGTGCTGCGGCTGGTGAATGGCAAGCGCGGGGCCTTCCGCCAGCACATTCAGATCCTTGTCGGTAACGACCGTGGCGATTTCAATAATATGATCGTTAGTCGTGTCCAGACCGGTCATTTCCAGGTCGATCCAGATCAGGCGGCTGTTATCAATGGCAGGCACGCAATCCTCCATCACGGTGTTGCTCGGGCATGATCATGTAATTATGCCTTGATCTGGTTATGATTGCGCACCCAAATTGTCCACGAATGATCACCATGCCGTTACTCAGTTACGTTTTCATCCTTGCCGTTATTGCAAGCACCGTCGTTCGTCTATGGCTGACACGACGTCAAATCCATGCCGTTCGTGCGCATCGCAGTGAAGTACCCGCGCCGTTTATCAACAGCATCGAACTCAATGATCACCAGAAGGCGGCTGACTACACACTGGCACGTGCACCGCTTTCACAATTCGATACGGTATTGAGTGCCGTCGTGTTGCTCGCAGTAACGCTGGGCGGCGGTATCAACTGGCTGGATCAACATCTGTCGCACCTGGACTGGCCTGAACCCTGGCATGGCATGGCCGTCATTGCCAGCCTGATGCTGTTGATGGGCGCAATTGATTTGCCGTTGTCATGGATTCGTACTTTTCGCATCGAGTCGAAATTTGGTTTCAATCGCACCACGGCCGCCACCTTTGTTCTTGATTTGATCAAGGGCATCACCGTTGCTGCTGTGTTGGGCATTCCTTTATTGTGGCTGATTCTCAAGCTGACGCAAATCGCCGGCAGCAGATGGTGGCTGTATGCGTGGCTGGTGTGGGTGACATTCAGCTTGTTGCTCACCTGGGCATGGCCGAAATTTATTGCACCCTTGTTCAACAAGTTCACCGCTCTCAAGGATGAAACCCTGGCTGCACGCATTGCTGCATTGTTGTCACGCTGCAATTTCAAATCTGCCGGTGTGTTTGTCATGGATGGCTCGGCACGTTCCACACATGGCAACGCTTATTTCACCGGCTTTGGCCGCAACAAGCGCATTGTATTCTTTGACACGCTGATTGAACGCCTGACACCGGGCGAGATCGAGGCCGTGCTTGCCCACGAACTGGGGCATTACAGTCTGCATCATATTCGTAAGCGCCTGCTGCTGAGCATGGTGCTGGGTTTCGTTGCCTTTGCGGTGCTCGGCATACTCGCGCGCTGGCACGGTTTCTATGCAGCGCTGGGAGTCAGCACACCTTCCATGCATGCGGCGCTGTTGTTGTTCATGTTGTGCAGCGGACCATTCCTGTTCTTCATCACACCACTCGGCTCTGCATGGTCACGCAAGCACGAATTCGAGGCCGATGAATTCGCATCACAACATGCCAGTGCCGATGAACTGATTTCCGGTCTGATCAAACTGTATCGCGACAACGCCACCACCTTGACGCCTGATCAGCTGCACTCGCGTTTCTACGATTCACATCCACCGGCGTTGCAACGCATCGGCTTTCTGCAGCAACTGCTCCACAAGACAGTCACTACGTAACCATGCCCGCCGCACATCCACGTGTTGTTGAATGCTTCGGACGGCGCGTCGTGCTGGAATTGCCGGATCATTCTCATGCACAGGCGGAAGTATTCGGCAAACGATTGAAAGTGGTGTGTGGCGACGAAGTGCGTGCCGAGCATCATCCGGCAACCCACACGTTGCAAGTCATGGAAGTATTACCGCGACGCACGCATTTATCACGCACCGACAGCCGCGGGCAGGCGGAAGTGCTGGCGGCCAACATCACCCAACTGGTGGTGTTGATCAGTGAACAACCCAAAGCCGATCCATTCATTGTCGATCGTTATCTTGCCGGTGCTGAACTGGGTGACATCAAGGCCGTTGTCGTCGCCACCAAAGCGGATCTGGGGCGCAGTACGGAATTCCTGTCCATGCTGGATGAGTATCGTAATGCGGGGTACGAGGTGTTTGATGTTGCTGCGGGACATGAGACCGCAGGCGGTCATCTTGATCAGTTGCGCCGCGCACTCAAGGATGAAACTTCCATGCTCGCCGGCGAATCGGGCGTTGGCAAATCCACATTGACCAATGCCCTGCTCGGCCGCGAGCATCAACTTACCCGCGAATTGTCTGATGCCACCGGCGAAGGCCGGCACACCACGGTGTCGTCAGTGATGACTGCATTGCCATCCGGTGGCGCATTGATTGATTCACCCGGTGTGCGTGACTATGCCCCGCCGCCAGTGAATGATCTGCAAGTGGCATTTGCATGGCGCGAATTTCGCCGCTACGCAGGACAATGCAAGTTCAACAATTGTCTGCACCTGCGTGAGCCGGGTTGCGCAATCATCGCCGCTGTTGCAGGGAATGAAATCAGCTCACGCCGCTACGAAAGTTACAAGCGACTGATCAATCTCATGCGACAGTTGTTGCCTTCGTATGAGAGAAGATAACATCGCAGTCACACATGCCCGGACTTGATGGAAGGTTATTGACCCCAAATCGCTGCTGCTTCGGGTATTGGTGGATTGGAACGTAGCAATGTTCCGCGAAACAGAATGGCGGCTACACCATTGTTCCAGCCTGCGACACCACCGATGCCGCTATTGTCACCCGTGGTTACACCCGTATCGCTGTACACGTTCCAGCTTTTACCATCCCAGTAAGCTTCAGCAGTTTGCGGATTGGCACCATTAATTACTGAAATATTCCATATTGCCCACAACTTTGAATCATCCGGCGCGACTGTAAATGCGCCCCAGCCATTGTGATTCTTTGCATTCAATGGTGTGGTTACCGTGGAATAGCCGTTTGCATCCACACGTCCAAACACAATTCCATTGTCGGGGTGCAAATACATCAACCATGCATAGTTGGCGCCGCTCTGTGCATTGAAGAGCAGCGGTAGATATGAACCATTGTCTGTGGCAATAACCACCGGCGTTGCCGCGATCCAGGCTGAGCCATTCCAGACCAGGCGGATGTATCGCAAACGGGCAGACTCCGGCTGACCGGAAGGATCATTCGCAACACCATAATCTGCTTCAATCGGACCAATGAACACATAGATATCATTGGTCGACCTGTTTTGCGCAAAGGTTGAAGTGACATTATGAGTCGAAAAGAAAGCAGGCGAAGCCGTACAGTACGAACCGCCACTGGGCATGTTGTAAGTGCACGAGTCCAGCACCTTGCTGTCGCCCGTTGCGCCGGCGAGATCCACAAAATCGGATGTGCTGGCTGGACTCAGCGTGGAAGCACGGCCAACAAACACTTTGATGTCCTGCGTAGATGACCCGGACACTGTGGTGACGTTGACAACATACATCAGGGACTCACTGCCTGAATAGCTTATTACCCTGATTTCCCCTCGCAGATCGCTCAACACATTACTGATGCGTCTGTGATCCGGCAACGGAATCACTGCTTCGAGATTGAAGCCCGACAATCGCTTACTGGCATCATAGTTCAATTTGAAACGGACATAGTATTCAAGGTATCTGCCGCCGCTGAGGGAATAGTCGTTGGCGCCCATCAGCGCATGAACCTTGCCGGTTGAATCCTGTGCAATGGACATGATCTTTCCCGGAAAGAGCGAACACTTACCGATACAGCCTGAAGTGCTTGCAGCACCGGCTGAAACCAGCCGCCAGGATTGACCATTATCTCCGCTGGCCACCAGATACACTTGCGTGGAAGACGACTGACTCCAGCGGAAGCCAAAAATTTCTCCTGAGCCATGATTGTCTTTTACCAGCCGTGATTCTCCATTGACCCATTCCGTGCCCTCGGAAGTGTTGCCAGTCAATGCCGGCAACACCGTAAAGCTGACATGATTCAACGATCCGCTGCTGGATGCAGCACTGCTCATCGAGCTTGCAGAAGAGGTGCTTGATGTTGATACACTTGACGTCGATGCACTACTGCTGCTGCTCGAACTCATCATGATGCTGGAACTTGAGCTTGCAGCACTGCTTGAACTCATGGAGCTGACACTTGATCTTGATGAGGATGAACTTGCGGCAGAACTCGCGCTGCTGGATGACGACCGACTGGCCGATGAAATGCTGATACTGCTGCTGGAAGAAATGGACTGATTGGTTTCTGCGGTGGAATTTCCTGAACAGGCCGTCATCGTCCCGGCAATCACCACAAATGCAAGCCATCGGTTGCAACTCAAAAAGACTTGCTGGAATTTCATAAGTGCATCCAAAATATCAAGAGTGTTAAATGCAACGACCTGCTTCAAGCTTATCCATCAGAATACATCCGCGTTCACTGTCTCTGTTTGGATGCATATCCGGTGGCTCTACGGACGCCCAATGCAATGCCGGGCAGCAATTGTAGCCGCAAAACCAGTGACTTGAAATGTGACTTGTTTGATCTGCTCCAGGAAAGATGTCATACCGGAAATGACAAAAGCAATGAATCGCTCATTGATTCATCATTTAATAAGATGCCTTCCTGCCAGGGCATGCGCCAGCGTTCCGCCATCGACGTATTCAAGCTCTCCGCCAACCGGCACACCATGCGCAATGCGGCTACACTTGATCTGCTGACGTGATGCCAGCTCGGAGATGAAGTGCGCTGTTGCTTCGCCTTCGACAGTAGGATTGGTGGCCAGGATCACTTCCTTTACTTCACCTTCTCGCAACAAGGTTTCCAGCGATGGAATGCCGAGTTCGTCGGGACCCACACCATCCAGCGGCGACAGATGTCCCATCAACACAAAGTAAGTGCCTCTGTATGAACCGCTTTGCTCAACAGCAACCACATCGGCAGGTGATTCAACCACACACAGCAAACTGCGATCGCGTGAAGTGGATGCGCACACCGGGCACAACGACTGCTCTGCGAACATGCGGCAACGCTGGCAATGTCCCACTTCTTTGCTGGCGGTTTCCAGCGCATTCGCCAGTGCTTTTGCGCCGGCACGATTGCGTTCAAGCAGATAGAACGCCATGCGCTGCGCGGACTTCGGCCCTACACCGGGAAGGATTCGCAGAGCTTCGATCAAACGCAATAAGGACGGCGGATAGAGCATCGTATCGAAAAAGATAGTTTAATTACTGGATTCCCGCTTTCGCGGGAATGACGTTGCGACAGATTGATGGAATTGCACGAAGGAGCTTTGTAAACAGTTTCAAGACGCCATCAGTCATCACCCATTCAAAATGGCAGCTTCATTCCCGGCGGCAACTGCATTCCCGCCATGGCCATCTGCATTTTATCCTGCGTCGCCTTTTCCACCTTGTGTACTGCATCGTTGATGGCCGCAGCGATGAGGTCTTCCAGCATGTCCTTGTCATCACCCAGCAAGGCCGGATCAAGCTGTACACGACTGACTTCATGACGGCCATTCATGGTGACTTTCGCCATGCCGCCGCCCGCTTCGCCAGTGCATTCCAGTTTTGCAATTTCCGCCTGCGCCTTCTGCATGTTGGTTTGCAGCATCTGCGCCTGCTTCATCATGTTGCCGATTCCGCCTTTCATAAAGAGCCCTCGAAAAAATCTCTGCAAGTATTCCAGTTGATCATTCAGTTGATGGGTTTGATGGAATCGGGTTTGACCGTTGCACCAAACATATCCACCATCTGTCTTACGGTGGGATCATCGTAAATGGCCTGTG
Source organism: Steroidobacteraceae bacterium (assembly GCA_035548495.1). Classification (GTDB taxonomy): domain Bacteria; phylum Pseudomonadota; class Gammaproteobacteria; order Steroidobacterales; family Steroidobacteraceae; genus CAILZL01. The sequence goes on along the minus strand of DASZSV010000011.1, from coordinate 27,807 downwards.
CTGCGCTGGCGAGCTTGTCTGCTGCTGCCATCTGTTGACGCCGGGCGGGTGTATCAAGTGCCGCATCATGGTCCGCCGCAACGAATTCGAATTTTATTTCTTCATTCAATGCTGCACTGACGGCAGTACGCAACTTTTCCTCCAGCGCCGGACGGCGCAGATGTTCCGCGTCAGCATCCAGCAATAAAAACAATTTTCCAGGCTCGCGCTTTTGCAAGGTGCAATGCGCTGCCAGTTGTGCAGTCGGACCACTGATATCCAGTCGCTTGACCAGCGACAGCCATTCATTGTCATCGTTGTCAGCCTGGCTTGCGGCGCTTGACCTGGCAGCGGCGGGAACATTGACTGCGATGGCCGATGAAGCACTTGCCGGTTGCGCAAAGGAGGATGAAGGCCGGGCTGCTGTTCGCGGCGTTACTGAAGGCGCACCGGATGATGAAGGCGCATCACTGACATTGCGAAATGCCACCATGCGCAACAACACCATTTCAAATCCGCCACGCGCTTCAGGTGCAAGGTCCAGATCGCGACGGCCGGTGATGGCAATCTGATAGCAAAGCTGCACCTCTTCCGGTGAGAATGCCTGTGCCAATTGCTGCAGTACATCGCGATCTTCACCTTCATCAACATCCAGATCAGGAACTGCCTGCAACAGCGCAACACGTTGCAGCAACGCCGCAAGTTCCGCCAGCACATCACGATAATCCGGCGCGTGTTCGTCCATTTCCGCAACCAGCCTGAGCAACTCGCGCGGCTGCTGTTGAGCAAGCGCAAAAGCGATGGCGTTTACCTGACGATGATCAATGGTACCGAGCATTGAGCGTGTATCGCTTGCCGTCAGCCCGCCATTGCCAAAGGCAATCGCCTGATCGAGCAAGCTCAATGCATCACGCATGCTGCCTTCGGCGGCGCGTGCAATCAGCCGCAATGCATCAGGCTCGAAGGCAATGTTCTCTGCCTGCAAAATTTCGCTCATGCGTTTGTTGATCAAGGTTTGCGGCAAACGCTTCAGGTTGAACTGCATGCAACGCGACAATACGGTGATCGGCAGTTTCTGCGGATCGGTCGTAGCCAGCAGGAATTTTACATGCGGCGGCGGCTCTTCCAGTGTTTTCAGCAAGGCATTGAAGGAATGCGTGGACAGCATGTGCACTTCGTCGATGAGATACACCTTGTAGCGGCCACGTGCCGGTGCATATTGAACGTTATCCAGCAACTCACGCGTATCATCCACCTTGGTGCGCGATGCCGCATCAACTTCCAGCAGGTCAACGAAACGGCCTTCATCAATTTCCCTGCACGTGGCACACACACCACAGGGATTGGCGCCGGTACCAGTCTCGCAGTTCAGTGATTTTGCGAAGATGCGTGCAATCGTCGTCTTGCCCACACCACGCGTGCCGGTGAACAGAAAAGCATGATGCACACGGCCGGAATTCAGTGCGTTGACCAGCGCGCGCACTACGTGCTCCTGTCCCGCAAGCTCATCGAATTTTTTTGGCCGCCATTTGCGTGCAAGAACGAGATAGCTCATAGATCGGTGTTGACACTACATGAATGGTTGACTTTACACGACCATGGTCTATTAAGCGAAGCCTTCTCCGAGACAGTGGCCAGAGAAAGCAAAATCATTTTCTAACCGTCGCGAGCGATGGCAGATTGCACGACGCCGGAACGCAGAAACCGGAATGTATGTCTTGATACATGAGGCCATTTTAACAAGATCGGGGAGTACCGCAGTCGTGCAATATGTCGAGCGCAGCAGGTTAAAAAATGATTTTAGAGGGAGGTGGCCCGTGCCGGCTGACCTCCGGCACCCAACATCACCGTTACCGTTGCTCCCTTCCGGGCCTGGCGGGGTTGGCGGCTAGTCGTCGCGGAGAAGCCGACACGAGTCACCATAAACTGGTCGTCATGAAGGGCGCGAACTATACCAGCCCGCAGTGAACACGTCGCAAGATTATTTTTCCAGCCAGCGCTGCATTGCGGCCGTCACTGTGTCGGGCTGTTCCAGCATGGACATATGTCCGCAATGCTCGACGACTACCAGCGATGCATTGGGCAGCGCCGACATCATTTCTTCGTGAACCGCCAGAGTCGTGCTGGCATCTTCACGGCCGCATAGCACCAGGGTTGGACATGTGATTGTCTTCAGCGCCGGAAACAACTCAGTACGATTCAACAGTGCATTGATTTGTGCGGCATACTTGGCGACAGATTGCCGTGCAAACATGCGGGCAATGCTGTCTAACAGTGCCTCATCCTGCAAGCGATCCGGATGCACCATGTTCTGTACCCAGATGCGCGCCATGCGATCAAGTCCCTGTTCTCGTGCGATTTTCAGAAAGCCCAAACGTGTTTCGCGTTCTTTGGTCATCGCAACGGGATCAGTAATGGCATGACACGCAGTATCAAGCAATGCCAGATGTGTGACTCGCGATGCATCCTGCCGCATCACTTCCAGCACTACTCGGCCACCCATGGAGTGACCGGCAAGTGCAAACTTTGCCGGTGCATGTTCCAGCACATTGCCAGCCATGTCGGAAAGTGAATCCAGTTCGCCATGATCAATCACCGTAACTGGAATGCGTGATTGCAATGCATTGATCTGCGCCTGCCACAATCCGGCGTCGCTCATTAGTCCGGGAACGAGTACCAGCGCTTCGGGTTTGGAATTCATCTTACTCACTTTGAAACTGTTTAAAGACCACCCCTCACCCCCAACCCCTCTCCCTCAAGGGGCGAGGGGAGCAGAGGGACAATGTTCATTTTTACGATATGCATTATCTTTTGCGCCAAGAGAATGGTTGTTATCTCTGGACAAAACTGTCGAATACATGGACGTTTTGCCGGAGCTTCCATGGGCGAAGCGGCGTTTACAACAAAGCACTGCTTTGTTCCGCTGAGCGGGTATACAAGGATGTATACACCGGGCTTGCGCGTAGCATAGAGTGCGAAGTGTAATGGATTCACAGCGGTTTTGGACGAGATAACAATTATTCGACGGGCACTTCAAACGCTGCTCACGCACTTAATCCCAACTCAATCTTTCGCAACACTTCAATCTCATCACGCAATTTAGCTGCCTGCTCAAACTCCAAATTGCGCGCGTGTTGATGCATTTGCTGTTCCAGCTTCTTGATGCGTTTGACCGCATCTTGCGGCGTGATCGCACTGTATTCAATCGAGGACTCTGCAACCTTCGACCATTTATCCCTGTGCGCAGCCTGCTTCTCTGCTCTTGCCGGTGCGGCACGCGCGCCTTCCATGATATCCGCCACGGCTTTCTGAATGCCGCGCGGCGTGATGCCGTGTTCTTTGTTGTATTCAATCTGCTTGTTGCGGCGACGCGTGGTCTCAGCAAGCGCGCGTTCAATTGATCCGGTGATCCGGTCTGCATACAGAATGGCTCTGCCATGCAGATTTCTCGCGGCGCGGCCAATGGTCTGGATCAATGAATTCTCCGAACGCAGAAACCCTTCCTTGTCCGCATCCAGAATTGCAACCAGCGATACTTCCGGCATGTCCAGGCCTTCTCTCAGGAGATTAATTCCAACCAGTACATGAAATTTTCCCAAGCGCAAATCGCGAATAATCTCAGTGCGTTCTACGGTTTCAATGTCGGAATGCAGGTAGCGCACTTTCACGCCATGTTCATCCAGATACTCAGTCAGATCTTCGGCCATGCGCTTGGTCAACGTGGTCACCAGCACGCGCTCATTGCGCTCAACACGCAAGTTGATTTCCGACAACACATCGTCCACCTGTGTACGCACCGGACGAATTTCCACTTCAGGATCGACCAGACCAGTGGGACGCACCACCTGCTCAACCACCTGCCCTGCATGTGAATTCTCATAAGGACCTGGTGTTGCCGATACAAAGATCATTTGCGGCGCGAGACGTTCCCATTCTTCAAATTTCAATGGACGATTGTCCAGCGCCGAAGGCAGGCGAAAACCATATTCCACCAGTGTTTCCTTACGTGAGCGATCACCCTTATACATCGCGCCCAATTGCGGAATGGTTTGATGGCTTTCGTCCACGATTAACAACGCATCTGCGGGTAGATAGTCGTACAGACATGGTGGCGGCTCACCCGGTGAACGGCCCGAAAGGTAACGCGAGTAGTTTTCGATGCCGTTGCAGTATCCCATTTCATTCAGCATTTCCAGATCGAAGCGTGTACGTTGCTCTAGCCGTTGCGCCTCCACGAGTTTGCCCGCCGCCTGTAATTCACGCAGACGCACGCCCAGTTCATCACGAATCTGGTCCACCGCATTTACCACACGTTCCTTCGGCGTCACATAGTGGCTTGAAGGATATACGGTGGCACGTTGTACTTTGCGAATCACTTCACCGGTCAGTGGATCAAACCATTGCAGGGTTTCAATTGAATCATCGAACAACTCAACCCGCAGTGCCTGACGTTCGGATTCGGCCGGAAATATATCGATCAAGTCACCACGCACGCGATAGGTACCTTGCGACAATTCGATTTCATTGCGCTTGTACTGCATGTCAGTCAAACGACGCAGCATCTTGCGTTGATCCAGCGGTTCACCCTTTACCAGATGCAACATCATCGACATGTAGGATTCAGGATCGCCCAGGCCATAGATGGATGACACCGTCGCCACAATGATGGCATCAGGGCGTTCCAGCAATGCTTTGGTTGCAGATAAGCGCATCTGCTCGATGTGTTCATTGATCGACGCATCTTTCTCGATATAGGTATCCGATGAAGGCACATAGGCTTCGGGCTGGTAGTAGTCGTAGTACGACACGAAGTACTCCACCGCGTTGTCGGGAAAGAACTCGCGGAACTCGCCATACAACTGTGCCGCCAGTGTCTTGTTGTGGGCAATGACCATCGCCGGGCGTTGCACGCGCTGAATGACATTCGCAATGGTGAAGGTCTTTCCCGATCCGGTTACACCCAGCAGCGTTTGATGCGAAAGACCGGACTGCAACCCTTCCACCAGTTGCTCAATCGCGCGCGGCTGATCGCCTGCCGGCGGAAATTCGGCGTGCAGGTGAAACAGGCCCGTGTTTTTGTCAAGGATGGGGCGTGGCATAGAGTGGAAGTATCGCAAAATTGTGCGAGCAATAGTCCAGGTTTTTCCACATCAAATTGTGATGATCTCTCCCCAAAACCGTTGTGAATCCACTGCACATCCTTGTTCTTGCCGGTTTTGTCCAGAGATCAACCGCGTCAGTTCGCGAATCCCGCCAAACACCTGTGTTTCAATATGGTTATTTGCACCCTGTAACCGTAAAATAACCTGCCTTGTCTTCAACTAACGGTGCTCATCGTGACTTCGACTGTTTCGCTTTCGCGACGTATTCAACGCGTCAAGCCCTCGCCGACACTTGCCCTCACCAGCCGCGTAGCGCAGCTCAAAGCCGAAGGCAAGGACATCATCGGCCTGGGTGCGGGTGAACCTGATTTTGACACACCAGTACATATCGCCGATGCCGGCGTGGAAGCCATTCGCAAGGGCTTCACGCGCTACACTCCGGTGGAAGGCACGGCGGATTTGAAAGATGCCATCATTGCCAAGTTCAAGCGTGACAACCATATTGAATACAAGCGCAACCAGATTCTGGTGTCGAGCGGCGCAAAGCAGACCATTTACAACCTGATCATGTCGGTGGTCGATCCGGGTGATGAAGTGGTGATTCCTGCGCCCTACTGGGTTTCCTATCCCGACATGGTGGAGCTTGCGGACGGCAAGCCGGTGATGCCGTTTGCCGGTGCGGCGCAGGGCTACAAACTGACCGCCGCCCAACTGGAAGCAGCCATCACACCCAGGACCAAGCTGTTCATTCTCAACAGTCCCAGCAACCCCACCGGTGCGGCGTACACCCGCGCAGAATTGCGTGCTCTGGGTGATGTGCTCAAAAAACATCCGCAGATCATCATCTGCACCGATGAAATGTATGAACACATTTTCTGGGCGCCTGAGCCTTTCGCCAGTTTTCTGACCGTGTGTCCGGAATTGTATGATCGTGTAGTCACCGTGAACGGCGTATCCAAAGCCTATGCCATGACCGGCTGGCGCATCGGTTATTGCGGCGGTCCCGCTGAACTGGTCAAGGCAATGGGCACCATCCAGGGTCAATCGACATCCAATCCTTCATCCATCTCGCAAAAGGCAGCCACTGCTGCGCTCAACGGCGATCAATCATGCGTGCGTGAAATGAACAAGCATTTCAAGCAGCGTCACGACTTCATTGTTGCCGGACTGAACAAGTTGCCGGGCGTCAGCTGTCTGCCTGCAGCAGGCACGTTCTACGCCTTTGCCAACATCGAAGCCGCAATGAAAACCACCGGCGCGACAGACGACAACGCCTTTGCGGATTACCTGCTGAATGAAGCCGGCGTCGCCGTGGTGCCGGGTTCCGGATTCGGCGCACCGGGTCACATGCGTTTGTCTTTTGCATGCAGCATGGAAACATTGACGGAAGCGCTGAAGCGCATTGACGCTGCGCTGAAAAAGGCCGCGAAATAACCTGAAGCCGCATCAACCAGACGAAAGCAATTTCGTCTGGTTTTTGATAAATGCAACCGAATTTTTTTGTGGCGCTTTCTTGACACTCACGGCCTCATTCCGCACAATCGCGCGCCTTCGTTTTCAAGGTATTCCCCGGTAGCTCAGTGGTAGAGCGACGGACTGTTAATCCGTTGGTCGCTGGTTCGAGTCCGGCCCGGGGAGCCACTACCTACAATGACTTGCACTGTTGCCTCAGTGCTTCACTTATCCCGACGTATCCGAATCGTAGACATTGTGCGAAGCACTGGAAACGTGCTCTCCAAAAGAGTCAACGCACTGTGCCAAGTATCCCGGCGTGAAGTGAGCGTATTGCCAAAAATTCTGACATGACTAGAATGCCTGCTCGTTCTTATCAAGCATCAACAATCATGCATATCTGCCAAGAACACAATCTGGTTTCACCGATGGTTACCAACAGGCGTTTTGGCATCCGTGTCAAATCGCGCAGCAATGACCCTTTCACCAGTCTGGTGGGCAAGGATTGGCATCGCGAACACTGGTATGCCACCGCTGCAGAACGCGATGAAGCACTGGACGAAATGAGCGGCAAGTACGTGTACTTCCGTCCCGGCGACAAACCTGCATTACTTTTTGAGAAAATCAGCCGCTAAGCTGCGGCTGATCAGTTGTTGCTGATTAATTATTGTTGTCAGGACTCTGCAAGCGTCCAATGAGGTTGCGCAAGAACACTTTATTAAATCGCAACTGGCACGCTGCCGAAGCCTGTTCCATCAGTGTGGAACTGACCTTCATCAACGTCAGATCGGACATCGCCTGAATGGTGGCAAGACGGCGCGCGCCGCGCAGATAACTGGTTTCACCAAAGCAATCGCCCGCTTCAATCTGGCCAACGCTGTGTCCGCCGCGCATCACCGATGCCGTGCCGGAGACGATGACGTAAAAGCGATCGTCCATTTCACCTTCGCGGACAATTTCTTCACCCGCGGAATAATCCTGCCATTGACTGGCGCGCAGCACTTCCATGATCTCTGCATGTGAAAAGTCGTGGAAAAATTTCAGTGTGCGCAGAATGGAAAACTGTTCCTGACGATCCAGCTTTGAGTAACCTTCGCGCAGACGTTGATGTACGCGTGTCAGATCGGCAGCAAATTCAAGACCGTTGCGATAGCGTTTGGCAGGATCTTTCTGCAATGCCTTGGCCACCACTTCTTCAATCACTTCCGGAATTTCCGGCCGCAATGAATGAATGGGTTGCGGTGTGGCATACACAATCTGGTGCAACAACTTCGACAGGTTGCCACCACGGAACGGACGGAAACCGGTGAGCAGTTCGTACATCACTGCACCCAGTGAATAAAGATCGGAACGGTTGGTAATTTCCTCGGACTGAATCTGTTCCGGAGACATGTACGATGGACTGCCGGCAATGCCTTCGATACGCGACACTTCAGAGTCCGCCACCAGCGCAATGCCAAAGTCGATGATGCGTACATCGTTGGATTGCGTAAGCATGATGTTGGATGGTTTGATGTCGCGATGAATGACACCGCGATTGTGTGCATAGTGCAATGCCTTGGCGCACTTGTAGATGATTTCCACCACATCATCCACAGGCAGAAGATTGTCCGGCTTGCAGTACAGCGCCAGTGTGCGCGCGCCATGGATGTGCTCTGTTACCACATAGCAACGGCTGCCCTGTTCACCGGCATCGAAGATCGGAAGAATGTTGGGATGTTGCAGCATGCCCACCATGTGAGCCTCGGACATGAACATCTTGCGCGCCACCTTGGCGCGATCATCATCGCTGGAATCAATGTTATAGACCTTGATGGCCACATCGCGGCGGTAATAAGGATCATGCGACAAATAGACAACGCCAGTACTGCCGCGCCCTACTTCCTTGACGACCAGATACTTGCCGATTTTGGTCAGCGTTTCATCTTCAACATGATCGCGTACCGAATGCAATAAAGAAGACTGCTTCACGTATCCTCGAACATCTTTGTCAAATCACAAAAAACGCTGTGTGATATGTAACAACGCACATGCCACAAGTCCTGCCATCACGTCGTCCAGCATAATTCCGAGACCGCCGGATAGTCTGTGATCAGCCTCGCGGATCGGCCAGGGCTTGATGATGTCCAGCAAACGGAACAACACAAAACCTTCGAGAAAATATGGCCATGTGCACGGCACCGCAATCATGGTAATTGCGTAGCCCACAATTTCATCCCACACGATGCCGGGATGATCATGCACTGCCAACCGTTTTGCACTTTCACCACAGACATAAATGCCGAACAGACTCAACATAACAACACAACATAAGTAGTAACCCAGTGGCAGATGCAACAAGCACCAAGTGATAGGCATCGCCACCACTGTACCTATCGTCCCCGGTGCACGCGGGCTTAGACCGGCACCGAAGCCAAACGCAAATAAGTGGATTGGATGACGCAGGATTACTTTCGGATCAGCGCTGTAACGCATGGTTTATCCAATGAACAGAAAGAAACTGTGAAGACAATTCTGTTGCGGCGGGTTGCACTTCATCAAAACTGACTGAACTGTCAATGCATGATCATGAAGCAAAGTGATCATATCCTGCATCGGCCACAGTCACCGTCTGACTGTCGCGAAAGCATGACACTTCCGGACCCGCACTCATCACGCCAATACGGGTGCAGACCACATCACAGGCCGTCATCGCACGCGCGACAACCGCTTCGTGCTGTGGTGCAATCGTAAACAGCAATTCGTAATCATCGCCGCCGGACAATATCAATTGCTCGCGCTGCTGATCATCGAACATGGCCTGCAATGCGGAAGATGCCGGTAACTGCTCCAGTTGCAGGCGCGCACCACATCCGCTTGAAGCACACAGTTTGCGCAGATCGCCAAGCAATCCATCTGATACATCCATTGCAGCGCTGGCGTGCAATCTCAGGAAGCGGCCAAGTGCAACACGCGGCTCAGGCCGCAGGAATCTATGGATCAGATGTTGCGAATATTGTTGCTCCTCCCGCGAACCCGCACCCCGCGGAGTCAACAACAACTGCAAACCACCCGCGGCCTCACCCGGATTACCCGAGACAAAAATCAGATCACCCGGCGATGCACCGGATCGTGTCAACCATTTATCTGACTCAACCAGACCAAGTATCTGGATGGAAATATTGAGCGGACCTTTTACCGTATCCCCGCCGACAAGCTGCACATCGAACCGGCCGGCCAGCGCCTGCAACGATGATGCAAAATGTTCCATCCATGTTTCATCAATGGCAGGAATGCACAATGACAACGTAAACCAGCGCGGCACTGCACCCATCGCCGCCATGTCACTCAGGTTAACGGCCAGTGCACGATAAGCGATATCGGCGGCATCGCTGTGATGTGGAAAGTGAATGCCTTCGACAATGGTATCCACCGCGGCAACCAGTCTGTAGCCGGAAGGCACCGCAATAACCGCGGCATCATCGCCAATGCCCAGCAGCACATCATTGCTGCATGGTGATGATGCAAAGTAACGTGCAATCAGTTGAAATTCGTTCAAGGCGCACGCCTCGATATAAACAATCAATTCAGATGATTCAATTCAGGCAAGCCGGTTCAACCGGAATTGAATCATCCCCTTACGCATCGCGATGCTTGCGCTCGGCAACACGCAATCCCGCCGCGGCACGATCCAGCAATGCGTTGATGTACTTGTAACTGTCCGTCGCACCGAATTGCTTGGCCAGCTCCACGCCTTCATTGACGATGACGCGATAAGGCACGTCCATCCGGTTCATCAATTCATACGTGGATAACAGCAGAATGGCGCGTTCAATCAGATCAAGCTGTACCCACGGACGGTCGGCGTATTGACCCACACGTGATTCAAGTTGCTGATGCTGCTCAATGGCGCCACGCAGCAACTCGGCGAAATATTCACCATCTGCGCTCTTGTATTCATCGCGTTCGACGAATTGCGCGAGAATTTCACTGAAGCTTTGCTGCGTCAGTTGCCATTGATACAACGATTGCATGGCACAGCGTCGTGCCTGCGAACGTGCGCGTGACAGATTCCTGCGTTTGCCGGCAGGGTTGTCCACGGCAACGCCGGATACAGAGACGGGCTTGTTCACCGCTGCCTTCCTTTGCTTGTCTTGTCGTTGACCGGCCCGGCGTTGAACAATTCGTCATGAAACAGATTAACCATCTCCAGCGCAACCAGTGCAGCATCAGCACCTTTGTTGCTCTCCATGTTGCTTTTCATGTCATTGCCCGGCTTGATGGCCGCACGTTCAACCGCCTGTTCAACGGTGTCAGTAGTCAATACACCAAAAGCGACGGGAATGCCTGTATCGAGTGCAACGCGCGATAATCCACTGGCGCATTCGGCACTCACATAGTGGAAGTGTGGCGTGCCGCCCTTGATCACTGCGCCCAGCGCAATTACAGCGTCGTAGTTGCCGCTCTGCGCACACTTCATCGCGGCGATCGGCAGTTCAAATGCACCCGGCACGCGCACGATTGCAATCTGCTGATCGGAGGCTCCGCGACTCTTAAGCGTTTCCACTGCGCCGCGAATCAGCGGCTCGACCACAAAATCGTTGAACCGCGCCGCCACAATGACAAACCTGAAGTCATGCGCAAGCACGCCTTCGGCGCTGTGTTGATAAGAATCCATGGAAAAGAGCAGCCTCGAAAAGAACTGCCGCACAGTATAGCGGCCAACAACTTAAATGGTGAACATCAATTCACATTCAATCCACATAACCAGTCACTTCAAGGTCAAAACCAGCCAGACCCTGCAGTTGCCGAGGCGCAGACAGCACGCGCATGCGATGAATGCCCAGATCGCGCAATACCTGAGCGCCAATGCCGAAGGTACGGAGTACTCCGGGATTTTTTGAATTGCCACCACCCTGCAGATTGTTGACGGCATCCATGAGATCGCGCGGTTCTTCCTGCGGACGCAGTAACAACACCACGCCAGTACCCTCCGCAGCGATGCGCTGCATGGCGGCACGCAATGACCAGCTGCGATTGGCTTCCTGAACGCCAATCAAGTCACGCAGCGTATCTTTGACATGCACACGCACCAGCGGTGAGGCGGCTTTTTCCGGCTCGCCGCGCAGCAATGCAACATGCACGGTGCGATTGACATGATCTTCGTAGCACACCATGCGGAACGGTCCGAATTCGGTTTCGATATTGCGTTCGGCAATGCGCTCCACTGAACGCTCACGCTCAATGCGATAGCGAATAAGATCAGCAATGGTGCCGATCTTCAGACCATGTTGTTGCGCAAAGGCATGCAGATCGGGACGGCGCGCCATGGTGCCGTCTTCATTGAGAATCTCGACAATGACCGCAGCGGGAATGGCGCCTGCCAGCCGCGCAAGATCGCAACCCGCTTCGGTGTGACCCGCACGTGACAACACACCGCCGGGTTGTGACATCACCGGAAAGATGTGACCGGGTTGACGCAGATCTTCGGGCCTGGCATTGGGTTTGACCGCAGCAAGAATGGTCTGTGCACGATCATGTGCGGAAATGCCGGTGGTCACGCCTTCAGCGGCTTCAATGGACAAGGTGAAGTTGGTGCGATGATCGGCATCGGTGTCGGTCACCATCAATGGCAGCCGCAATTGCCTGCAGCGCTCACGTGTCAGTGTGAGGCAGATCAATCCACGTCCGTAACGTGCCATGAAGTTGATGTCTTCCGGCCGCACGAACTCGGCAATCATCAGCAGATCGCCTTCGTTCTCGCGGTCTTCATCATCCATGATCACCACCATCTTTCCCTGGCGCAGATCTTCCAGGATTTCGTCAATGGTATTCAATGTCATGATGCTTCCGCTTGTCTCGCCCTTTCGATGTAACGCGCAATGATATCGATTTCGACGTTGACTTGCGTGCCTGATTGGTAGTCATTAAGAATGGTCACTGCCAGTGTATGCGGCACCAGATTGACTTCAAACCAGCTGTGATCGTTCGCATCGCCCGCTTCGTTGACCGTCAGACTGACGCCATCCACAGCCACTGAACCTTTCTTTGCCACATAGCGGCCCAGGTGTCGTGGCAATGTGAAACGCATGCGCACTGAACGCGCATCGTCATGACGTGACACCACGGTGCCGATGCCGTCAACGTGACCGGTAACATAGTGACCACCCAATGCATCACCTGCGCGCAAGGCTTTTTCCAGATTGATTTGATCGCCCGGCCGCCACCGTTCCAGCGTGGTAACGCTCAGTGTCTCACGCGACACGTCAGCCGCAAAGGCATCGGGAAACAATTTGACCACGGTGAGACAGCAGCCATTCACGGCAATGCTGTCACCCAATGCAACCCCCTCAAGATACTTGCCGCCAGTGACGAAGATCATCTGCACATCGCCCTGCCGTGCGATGACCTCACGCAGTGATCCAGTTTGTTGCACGATTCCGGTAAACACTATGCCCTCTCTATTCGATAGCGAAGCCGCATATCAGAACCCAATTGCCGGGCAACCAGCAAGTGCATGTTCACCCGTTGCGACATCTCGGTGATCAGTGGCAATTGTACCAATGCCTGTGCATCCGGTCCCAGCAATACCGGCGCTACATACACCAGCAGTTCATCGGCAAGACCTGAGTTGATCAACTCACCTGTCAATGTTGAACCCGCTTCCACCAGCACCTCATTGCAGCCACGACTGGCAAGATCGCGCATCATCGACATGAGATTGATCCTGCCTGATGCATCGGCATCGACTTGCATCACTTCGGCATCTCCGCATGCCCGCGGCGTCTGTGTTGTGTAAATCAATGCAGGCGATGATTGAACGATCCTTGCATTTGCCGGTGTCCGCAAACGGCTGTCACAAATCACGCGCAGCGGTTGACGGCCTTTCATGTCGATATCCGTTTCGCGTACATTCAATTGCGGATCATCGGCGAGCACCGTACCAATTCCCGTGACAATGGCGGAACTGCGCGCCCGCCAATGCTGCACATCACGGCGTGATTCCTCACTGGTGATCCAGCGGCTGATGCCGTTGCGCAATGCAGTGCGGCCATCGACACTCATGCCCGACTTGATGCGCACCAGCGGCAGCCCATGTTGCATGCGTCTGATGAAACCTGCGTTCAATTCGCGAGCTTCCTGTTCGTATACAGGTCCATCAACAATGATGCCTGCCGATCGCAACTTAGCAATGCCTTGTCCATTCACCAGTGGATTGGGATCGGTTGTTGCAAACACCAGGCGTTTGATATTGGCGGCAATCAGCGCATCCGCACAGGGTGGCGTGCGGCCGGCATGTGAACATGGCTCCAGCGTGACGTAGACCGTGGCACCCTGCGCCCGCATACCTGCGTGATGCAATGCATGCACTTCCGCATGAGGCTCACCTGCTTTTTCATGCCAGCCTTCACCGATAATTTCTTCGCCATGTGCAATCACGCAACCGACGCGCGGATTGGGATGCGTGGTGTAGAGTCCACGCGCCGCCAGCTCCAGCGCTCGTTGCATCATTACTTGATCAGATGACGTCATTCGCGAACAATCCAGTGTGAAGCAGTGCGACCGATGTTACTTGCGCTGATGTCCTTGATCCTCTTCCAGAACCGTCAAAAACAGGCAAGTTTTTGCCGGAGCGTACATGGATGTATTCACAGCGATTCTGGAAGAGGATCAATGACATCAGTGCACTATTGCGACTCGAAGCGCGTCCGTCAAAGCTTGTCCTTGCGATTGGCGGGATTCAGCGGCGATCCATCCCACAACTGCAACTGCGTTTCTTCCACATCACGATTGCGCTGATGACGCCGCAGGCGTTCGATCTCTTCACGGAAGGCATCCACATCCTGGAAGCTGCGATACACGGACGCAAAGCGCACATAGGCCACTTCATCCAGATGCCGCAGCTCTTCCATCACCAGTTCACCCAGCATGCGTGCGGGCACTTCACGCTCGCCCAGCGAACGCAGCTTGTTGCAGATATGAACCACGGCCGCATCCACGGCTTCACTGGCCACCGGTCTTTTTTCCAGTGATTTGAGCATGCTGCTTTTCAGCTTCTGCTCATCGAAAGGCTCACGGCTTGCGTCGCTCTTGATGATGCGCGGCATCACCAGTTCCGCAGTCTCAAACGTGGTAAAGCGTTCACCGCACTTCAGGCATTCACGACGGCGACGGATCTGTTGACCTTCGCCTGCCAGGCGCGAGTCAATAACCTTGGTTTCTTCGTGACTGCAAAATGGGCAATACATACACGCTCATCAACTTGAAAATGCGCGGCACCACCTTAACACATGACCGCACCGGTCCTGTTACCGATTGGCAAACCCGACAAAAACTAAGGACGTCTTTGCGGAGACAGCACGAAAATATTCACCGCGCTTTTGACAATTGATAACAGGATCGGTGCAGATCATTTAACCATTAACTCAATGCCGGCTTTTATGCATACACAGGAAACTGCTTGCAAAGTTTCAGCACATCCTGCTTCACGCGCGCAATCACCGACTCATCATTGATGTTATCCAGCACATCAGCGATCCAGCCGGCAAGTTGTTTCGCTTCATTCTCCTTGAAGCCGCGCGTCGTCATTGCAGGCGAACCGATACGCAAACCGCTGGTCACAAACGGAGAACGCGGATCGTTAGGCACAGAGTTCTTGTTCACAGTGATGTTTGCCCTGCCCAGCGCAGCATCTGCGTCCTTGCCGGTGTACTCTTTGCCGATCAAATCGATGAGCATCAAGTGATTATCGGTACCACCCGACACTATCTTGTAGCCGCGATCTTTAAGCACCGCCGCCATGGCGCGCGCATTTGCCACTACCTGCTTCTGATAAGTTTTGAATTCCGGCGACAATGCTTCCTGAAACGCCACCGCTTTACCGGCAATCACATGCATCAACGGTCCACCCTGAATACCGGGAAACACGGCGGAATTAAGTTTCTTGTAAAACTCTTCGGACTGACCTTTGGCGAGGATGATGCCGCCGCGTGGACCGCGCAGTGTCTTGTGCGTGGTGCTGGTCACCACATGCGCATGCGGTAATGGGCTTGGATATTCACCGGCCGCCACCAGGCCTGCCACATGTGCCATGTCAACCCAGAGGAATGCACCTACTTTGTCCGCGATGGCGCGCATGCGCGCCCAATCTTTCACACGCGAGTATGCGGAGAAGCCACCGATGATCATCTTTGGTTTACTCTCAATGGCAATTCGCTCCATCTCATCGTAGTTGATCATGCCCGTCACCGGGTCGAGACCATACGGCACGATCTTGTAATGACGGCCGGAGAAATTGATGGGATTGCCGTGCGTCAAATGTCCACCCTGCGCCAAGTTCATGCCCATCACGGTATCGCCGGGATTCACCAGTGCGAGGAAAATGGCCGCGTTGGCCTGTGCGCCGGAGTGTGGCTGCACATTGGCATAGTCGCAATCGAATAGTTTTTTTACCCGCGCGATAGCCAGTTCTTCCACAACATCCACATTTTCACAGCCGCCATAATATCGCTTGCCGGGATAGCCCTCAGCATACTTGTTGGTGAGCACCGACCCCTGCGCCTCCAGCACTGCGGGACTGGTGTAATTTTCCGATGCGATCAATTCGATGTGCTCTTCCTGACGAATGCGTTCTGATTCCATCGCACGCTGCAAATCGGGATCGACCCTGGCAATTTTCAAAGTGGTGTCAAACATGCGGCCTCCAAAAAAATTGCCGCCATTCTACCGCAAGCCGCGCGCTGACCCCAGCTTTCGGGTTATGTGCAACCTGGGCGAGCGCTGGCCTGACTTGCCCACACTCACTGTTTGCGTTTGCGCCTGACGGTATGGTGATTTACCGGTTCTGTGGCAGGTATCGTTCCAACGCCGCTGCAAGAGTTTCACGGCTGTAGGGTTTGTCCAGTACCGTGACAACACCCGCTGCGCGCGCCGCGTCGCTGGGAATACCTGCGGTATATCCACTGACCAGAATCACCGGCACGGCGGGATAAATGGCGTGCACGGCCGCCGCAAATTCCAGTCCCGGCATGTGTGGCATGGTTTGATCAGTCATCACCAGATCATAACGTCCGGGCTGCTGCCTGAAGATGGCCAGCGCCGCGGTGGCATCCTGATAGGCCTCCACCTGATAACCCAGCGCCGCAAGCATGTGCTCGCCCAACTGCACCAGTGCCGGTTCATCATCCACAAACAGAATGCGCCGCCCCGTGCCGGAAATGGTTATGGTCTTTGATGCAGTCGCGGGCTCGGTCACTTCGGATTGAGGTTGTGCAGGCAAGAACACTTCCATTAACGTGCCGCAATTGACTTCGCTGACAATGCGCACCGCACCGCGATGATTGCGCACAATGCCATGCACTACCGACAATCCGAGCCCGGTGCCCTGTCCTGCCGGCTTGGTGGTAAAAAACGGTTCAAACGCACGCTCCATGGTTTCGCTGTCCATGCCACAGCCATTGTCCTGCACGGCGAGCCGCACATACTGGCCGGGTGCGATATTCGACAACAGGCGCGATTGCGCTTCATCCACATCACACAGATCAAGACTGATCTGCAATTGTCCTTTCTGGTCGCGCATGGCCTGCCATGCATTGGTGGCAAGATTCATGATCACCTGATGCAACTGCGAGGCATTGCCACGCACTCGCGGCAAATCATCAACCGCATAGGTTTCAAACTCAATTGAACTCGGAATGGCCGCACGCAACAGCTTGATGGCTTCACTGGTCAATTCATTCATGTTGACCAGTTCCAGTTCGGGGCCGCGCGCACGGCTGAAGGTAAGGATTTGCGATACCAGATCGGCAGCGCGACGCGATGCCTTGTCAATCTGTGCCAGATAACTGGCCAGTTCGCTGTCCGTGTCTGCCACTTGCTGCGCCAATGCAGTAAAACCAATGATGCCGGCAAGAATGTTGTTGAAGTCATGGGCAATGCCGCCGGTCAATGTGCCGATGGCTTCCAGTCGTTGCGATTGCCGCAACTGCAATTCAATCAGACGTGATTCAGTGATGTCCTCGGCAGTGCCGACGATACGGCTGACATGTCCATCGGCATTCATCACGGCATAAGCCTGGTCGCGTATCCAGCGCACACCGCCATCGGGCCGCATGATGCGATACGTTTGCTGATAACGTTTGTCCTCGGCAATGCTGGCGAGTGCATCGACAATGCGTTGCCGGTCTTCAGGCACAATCGCATCCAGCCATTCTTTCGGGTTGTTGCACAGATCCTGTTTGGCACGTCCCCAGATGGATTCATAGGCGGGACTGACGTAAATCACTCTTTGTTCCGTGACATCAAATATCCAGAACACTTCATGGATGTTGTCGGCGATCTGCCGGAACCGTTCTTCACTTTCGCGCAGAGCAATGTCTGCCTGCTTGCGGGCAGTGATGTCCTGATATGCGCCCAGCACTTTGGCGATCTTGCCGTTTTCATACAGCGTGTATCCCTGCACATGCACCCATATCGAATTGCCCTTGGCGGTGATTACCGGCAACTCCAGATCAAGCGGCACACCCTGTTCCATCAACTGTTTCAATGCCGCCAGCATCGTGGGACGCACTTCAGCCGGAAAGAAATTCATGCGCTCCTCACGCGACGGTATCGTGTCGCCCTCCACTTCATGAATCTTGAGCATCATCGGCGACCAGTAATATTCATTGGTATTGACATCCCAGATGGCCGCGCCCACTTTGGCCAGCTCGCCGATCCGTTGCAGCATCGAATCACGTTCCGCCACGGCTGCTTCGGCCCGTTTTCTGTCGGTAATGTTTTCCGAGAAGACGACAATGCCGCCCACAGAACCATCCATCTGATGCCACGGCCGCACCTCCCAGCGCAACCACATCACTTCACCGTTGCGGCGAATCAGACGATCTTCATCCTTGCGCACGATTTCGCCATTCAGACCACGCCGGTGTGCAGCCCGCCATTCATCGGGCATTTCAGGAAAGATGTCGTAATGACACTTGCCAGCAAGATCCATGTTTTCCAGATGATAATTTTGCAGCCAGCGCTTGGAGATATGCAGGTAACGCATTTCGCGGTCAAACATGGCCAGTGCCACCGGCGAGTTTTCGATGAATACATTCAACTGCGCAATGTCTGCTGCCAGCGCCTGTTCAATACGCCAGCGCGAGGAAATATCTGCGGCCACCACCAGCAGGCACGGCTTGCCGTTGATGACAATGCGTTCGCCACTGGCCTGCACCGTAAAACGATTGCCGTTTTTGGCACGCACACTCAGCTCCATTTCTGAAAAGCCGCCATCCGTATGCAATGCCTGCTGTACTCGTGCACGATCATCGCTGCTGAATAACTGAAGCTCACCGGCAGTTTTGCCGATGATCTCATCGCGGCGATAGCCAAGATCATTCAATACCTGTTCGTTCGCATCCACATAGGTATCGTCGGTGAGATCGCGAATCGACACCCACACCGGCAGGTAACGGAACACACGTGAATATTTTTCCTCGCGATCGCACAGTGCAGTTTCAAATTGCCGCCGCTCACGGCGCAGTTGCGCAATAAACAGTGACAGCAACAACAACGCAGCCAGTATCAACCCGGCAAGCAACAACACACTGAACGGCGACGATGGAGCAACAACGGCATAGACACCAAGCGCAACACACGCGGTGTACCCCGCAATGAGCACGCACCACGTCAACACGGAAACAGGAAAACGACGCAACGCCCCGGACCAGTCAAACAAGGATCGCATTCACTCGCGCCTCCCGCACAGCCATCGCCTGCGTTTTATTGGTATGAGTGGATAGTAACGCACATTGCAAGTTTGTCGAACCCAACATCTACTATTTCTCGGGTTCTCATCCCTCCCTGCAACAAAAAGCCAGCTTTCGCTGGCTTATATGTTGGCGGAGAGGGAGGGATTCGAACCCTCGAACGGCGTAAACCGTTGCCTGATTTCGAATCAGGTACATTCAACCACTCTGCCACCTCTCCATCTTTGCAAATGCGTTTTAATGTACTGAATGGCACACTATTAACACAAGTTCCCGGCGGGATGATTGACTTGCGGGGCGCGTATTCTATACAAGTACGCACGCAAAACTAGCCTCCTGCGATGTAATTTTGATGCAAAGGTGAGAATTGAAAGCGACCTTGGCCATTCTGGCGTCGTTGTTTCTCAGTACCTGCTCGCAATTGCCGAGTACACTGGCACAAATCCTGATGTCAGGCGAATTGCGCGTGGTCACGCTGAACAGCCCCAGCACCTACTATCTGGGTGCTGATGGACCACAAGGTCCCGAATATGATCTGTGCGCAGAATTCGCTGCCGATCTTGGTGTCGCGCTGAACATTTATTCAGTACACACCGTGACCGAAGTGCGTCGGGAAGTATCATCGGGACGTGCGAATATCGCCGCCGCAGGACTTGCAATTGAACAGGCGCCGCCTGCCAATGCAGGTTATGGACCGGTTTACGAACGTGTGAAGGAACATCTGATTTATCACACGCGCTCCAGCCGTCCGCGCAACTTGCTGGATGCCAGCGTCAAGGGACAAATCGAAGTCGCCGCCAACAGCCCGCATGATGCCACGCTGCAACGCATGCGCATGTACACACCGGAATTGAGCTGGGTGGAAAATCCAGATACTGAAACAGATGAACTGCTGTACCGCCTGTCGCGCGGTGAATTTGAATATACCGTCGCGGATTCAAATGAATTTGCCATTGGCCGCAGCTTTCATCCTGACATCGCCATCGCGTTCGATATCAGTCAGGGCAAATCACTGGCATGGCTGGTGAACAAGCACGATGCCAGTCTGCCCAGCCGCGTTACCTCTTTCTTCAGCGTGATTCAATCCGATGGACGTCTGCATCAGATACTCGCTAATTACTATGACAATCCACAACGTTTCACCACGCCGGCACTGAAGGCACGCGAGTTCATCGACAATGTACGCGAACGGCTGCCGCTGTATGAAGACTGGTTCAAGGACGTCGCTGCACAAGTGGGACTGGACTGGCGTCTGCTTGCCGCCATCAGTTATCAGGAAAGCAAGTGGGATCCGGATGCCACATCGTACACCGGCGTGCGCGGCCTGATGATGCTCACTGAAGATACTGCACGCAGCCTCGGCATCACTGATCGTCTTGACCCGCAGCAAAGCATACTCGGCGGCGCGCGCTATTTTCTTGATGTGCGCAAGTTGATACCGGCGCGCATCAAGGAGCCTGACCGCACGTGGTTTGCGCTGGGTTGTTACAACTTGGGCTTTGGTCATATCGAAGATGCGCGCATTCTTGCGCAATCCTTCGGCAAGGACCCCGACAAGTGGGAAGTAGTACGTCAATATCTGCCGCTGTTGACCCAGGAACGTTACTACTCGCAAGCCAAGCGTGGATATGCGCGCGGTTGGGAACCGGTGCAATTTGTTGATAACATCAAGTTGTACATGTCGATGATGGACTGGGTGGGCGCAGAAGGCGGCCTTGCAGAAAAGATTGAACAGATGGAAGCGGAAGACATGGCCGATCAGGACGATGCTCAGGACAACAAGTAACCAAGCTTGGTGAATGTCCGATGCACCCTTGCACAGACTCAAGGCGAACGGAACATTCATCAACGCAAATTGCCAACGTTCAAATTACTAACCCGGCAATCTTGATTGCCTTTCATCCTATCGAAGGATTAAGGGTCTGAAAATAGAGTGGTTCGACAAGCTCATCACTGACGCAAGCAGATGTATGTCATTGCCGGCTCAACAGTTCCGTTCAGGATGAGTTTGCCGGGACACGTGCCTAACGTCGTGCCTGAAAAAACTGACGCAGCAGTGCACCACACTCTTCTGCCATTACACCCGAAACAACTTCCAGGCGGTGATTCAATGCCGCATGATCAACAATATTGAATATGGTTCCTGCTGCACCCGCTCGCGGATCTGTGGCGCCATACACCAGCCGCCTGACCCGCGCATGCACCATGGCGCCGGCACACATCGCGCAGGGTTCCAGCGTGACATATAACGTGCAGTCCAGCAGGCGATAATTGTTCAACGCATTCGCCGCCTCACGCATGGCAATGATTTCCGCATGCGCAGTAGGATCATGTGTTGCAATCGGGCGATTCCAGCCTTCGGCGATGATCTGGTTGTCTTTGACAATCACCGCACCCACCGGCACTTCGCCAGCAAGTGAAGCCTCCCGAGCGAGCTCTAACGCACGGGACATGAAGTGCAAATCAATTTCGACAACGGTGGACTCGTCCACTGGAAAATTCTCGGAGGCTGTATTGAGTCTTCGAAACACAGCGTTGCTTCATATATTGCTACACGAACCGGGTTGCGAAGACTCAACCCAATCTGCCCTGCAAAAGACAATCAATCACTCCCACTCAATCGTCGCTGGCGGCTTGCTGCTGATATCGTATGTCACCCGCGAGATGCCGCGCACTTCGTTGATGATGCGACGTGAAACATGATCGAGAAATTCATACGGCAAGCGTGCCCAGTGCGCTGTCATGAAGTCGATGGTTTCAACCGCACGCAGTGCAATCACGTAATCATAACGACGGCCATCGCCCATCACGGCAACCGACTTGACTGGCAGAAACACCGCGAAAGCCTGTGACGTACGATCGTACAAATCGTGCTTGCGCAATTCATCAATGTAAATTTCATCTGCCTTGCGCAGCAGATCAGCGTATTGCTTGGTGACTTCACCCAGGATACGCACCGACAAACCGGGACCCGGAAATGGATGGCGATACACCATGTCGCGCGGCAGACCGAGTTCCACACCAATGCGGCGCACTTCATCTTTGAAGAGTTCGCGCAACGGTTCCAGCAATTTGAGTTTCATCTTTTCGGGCAAGCCGCCGACATTGTGATGACTCTTGATCACATGTGCCTTGCCGGTCTTTGAACCCGCAGACTCAATCACGTCAGGATAAATTGTGCCCTGAGCAAGCCACTTGCTGCCCTTGAGTTTGGCCGATTCTTCTTCGAACACTTCCACAAACAAGCGGCCGATGATCTTGCGCTTGCGTTCGGGATCCACCTCACCTTTCAGCGCGGTGAGAAAACGGTCTTCGGCATTCACACGAATGACTTTCACACCCATGTGTTTGGCAAAGGTATTCATCACCTGATCGCCTTCATTGGCGCGAAGCAAACCGTGGTCAACGAATACGCAGGTCAACTGATCGCCAATCGCACGATGCAACAGCGCGGCAACCACCGATGAATCCACACCGCCAGAAAGGCCGAGTACTACTTTGTCGCTGCCCACCTGTTCGCGCACACGCTGAATGGAATCGGCAATGATGTTGCCCGCATCCCAGCGTGCTTCGCAGCCGCAAATCTCGCGTACGAAACGTTCGAGAATACGCGTGCCCTGCAACGTATGAGTGACTTCAGGATGAAATTGCACGCCGTAAAATCGCCGTGACTCATCGGCCATCGCCGCAAGCGGTGCATTGGGCGTGACACCAACAACCACAAAACCCTGCGGCAATGATTCAACTCGATCGCCATGACTCATCCAGACATCCAGCAATGAAAGTCCCTTACCATCAAGATGATCATGCAAGTTGTCCAGCAAACGGCATGGCGCAGTGACAGTGACTTGCGCGTAACCAAATTCGCGATGTGCACCACCGCTGACGCGGCCGCCTAACTGTTTTGCCATGGTCTGCATGCCATAACAAATGCCGAGCACCGGCACACCCAGTTCAAACACCACGTCTGGTGATTTAGGCGGCTCTGCATCCGTAACGGATTCCGGGCCACCTGAAAGAATGATGCCGCGTGCATTGAAGGCACGCACATCTTCATCACTCATGTCCCAGGGATGGATTTCGCAGTACACGCCGGATTCGCGTACGCGTCGTGCAATCAATTGAGTGTATTGCGCGCCAAAATCCAGAATGAGAATTTTGTGTGCATGGATATCAAGATTTTCGGATACGGGCACGATTTGAACTCGTTAACACCAAACTTTTACGTCTTCCAGATGCCGGAATCGCTCGCTGCAACCCAGCCATCAACATCAATTTCTTTAAGTAGGCTGGGCGCCGCGCCCAGCATCTTCAACAAGCTGGGATATCGCTGCGCTTGTATCCCAGCCTGCAAAACTCGATCAACTCGCACTTATGCAGGGTGTATTAGCAGTCTTCTGCGTAATACACCATCTCCAACTTGTTGAGCTTCGTATCCTCAGCCCACCTACAGTATCGATCAGCCGCTCTTTCCAATTAGGCCCGGGGGCTTCATCCAGCAATTTCAAATCAAACCTGCTGGGCGCGGCGCCCAGCCTACAAGTCTCAATGTCGGGTGCATTAGCATTCTTCCGCTCAAGTCACCGTCTTCGGATGCTGGGTTACGCGGAGGAACCGCTAACCCAGCTTACAATCATGCTCTTTCCTGAGCGTGTTAAAAATTTCGATCAAGCGATGCAACGCAAGGCAAATCGCATTTGAAAAGCGGAGCGTACACGTTAGTACGAGAGCATTTTCAAATTCGATTTAACGCAGCGATGCGCGCTTCAGCGGAATTTTTAACACGCTCATCATTCGCGCCGGTAATTGGGCGCCTCCTTGGTAATCTGCACATCATGCACATGACTCTCACGCATGCCTGCAGAAGAAATCTTTACAAATTGCGCCTTGTCATGCATCTGCCTGATGTTTGCACAACCGCAGTAATGCATGGATGCACGCAAACCACCGGCCATCTGGAAAATCACCGCAACCACGGAACCCTTGTAGGGCACCTGGCCTTCAATGCCTTCGGGCACCAGCTTGGCGGTGTTGGGATTGTTGCCTGCATTGTCCTGAAAGTAACGATCAGCAGAACCTTGCTGCATGGCGCCGATGGAGCCCATGCCACGATAACTCTTGTATGTGCGGCCCTGGTACAGAATCGTTTCACCCGGCGATTCTTCCGTACCGGCGAACGTGCCACCCATCATCACACTGTCTGCACCAGCGGCAATGGCTTTGGCAAGATCGCCCGAGAAGCGCACACCGCCATCGGCAATCAGCGGCACGCCACTGCCTTTCAATGCGGTGGACACTTCATTGATGGCATAGATTTGCGGCACACCCACGCCGGTGACAATACGTGTGGTGCAAATGGAACCGGGACCAATACCCACCTTCACCGCATCGGCACCTGCATCAATCAGCGCCTTGGCCGCTGCACTGGTGGCGATGTTGCCGCCAATCACATCCACATTGGGATAGTTCTTCTTCACCCAGCGCACGCGGTCAATCACGCCCTTGCTGTGTCCGTGTGCGGTATCGACAACAATGACATCAACACCCGCTTTCACCAGCAACTCTACACGTTCATCAGTGCCCTCACCCACGCCGACTGCCGCACCTGCACGCAACTTGCCTTGTGCATCGCGGGCTGCATTGGGAAAGGTGGTCTGCTTGGTGATGTCTTTTACCGTCATCACGCCACGCAGCTCAAAATCCTTGCTGACAACCAGCACGCGTTCCAGCTTGTGCCTGTGCATCAGCGCCTTGCCTTCTTCAAGAGAAGCGGTTTCATTGACGGTGATCAGACGATCACGCGGGGTCATTACTTCGCTTACCGGCACATCCAGACGCGTTTCAAAGCGCAGGTCGCGATTGGTGACAATGCCCACCACCGTCTTGCCTTCAATCACCGGGAAACCGGAAAAGCCATATTGCTTTGATAACTCCAGCACCTTGTGCACTAGCGTATCCGGTGTGACTGTAATCGGATCGCGCAGCACACCGGATTCATAACGCTTGACGCGCGCCACTTCGGCGGCCTGCTGAGCCGCAGTGAGATTCTTGTGGATGATGCCGATGCCGCCTTCCTGCGCAATGCTGATGGCCAGCCGCGCCTCGGTGACGGTATCCATCGCGGCAGAAATCATCGGCAAGTTGAGTTTGATTCGGCGCGTCAGCTGGGTGGACAAATCAACATCGCGCGGCAGGACTTCGGAATAGGCAGGAACCAGGAGCACGTCATCAAAGGTCAGTGCTTCCTCAAGGATGCGCATGGCGTTGACCCCACTAAAAACAGGTTCGCGATTGTACGTGGCATTGCCCTCCGGGTAAACCGCCAGATGGATATTTGCTGGTAACTGACAGGCACGTGCCCGTCTTGCTTGATCAAAGTTGCTGTCGCTTGCCACTCAAGCCGATTATGATGAACCAATGAATCAACGCTTCGACTTCGCCGAACCTGCACCGCCTTCAGATGAACGCGACATCTACACGCCGTCGCGCCTGAATGGTGAAGCGCGCGTCTTGCTGGAACGCGGATTCGGCAGCCTCTGGATCGAGGGCGAGCTATCGAATTTTTCACGTCCTTCTTCCGGGCACTGGTATTTCTCGCTGAAAGACAGCGCTGCGCAATTGCGTTGCGCCATGTTCCGTCAAAAGAACATGCTGGTGAACTTCACACCGCGGGATGGCGCACAGGTGTTGCTGCGCGGGCGCGTGAGCGTGTATGAACCGCGCGGCGATTACCAGTTTATCGCCGAGTACATGGAAGAAGCGGGTGAAGGCGCGTTGCGCCGCCAATTTGAACAACTCAAGATCAAGCTCGCTGCCGCCGGATTGTTTGCTGCCGAACACAAACGATCATTGCCTTCGCTGCCGGCACGCCTTGGCGTAATCACCTCCCCCACCGGCGCGGCGATTCGCGACATACTGCATGTATTGAAGCGACGCTTTCCTTCCATTCCCGTGTTGATTTATCCCGTGCCAGTGCAAGGCAAGGATGCCGCCGGAGAAATTGCCGCTGCCATCCGTCTTGCTGATCAACGCAACGAGTGCGATGTGCTGATCGTCGCGCGGGGCGGTGGTTCACTGGAAGACCTGTGGTCATTCAATGAAGAAATCGTCGCGCGCGCGATCTTCGACTGCCGCATTCCCATCGTCAGCGGTATCGGACATGAAATAGATTTCACCATCGCCGACTTTGTCGCCGACGTGCGCGCACCAACGCCTTCTGCAGCAGCAGAACTGGTTGTGCCTGATCAGCAAACCTGGCAGCGCGGCATTCAAGTCATGCAACAGCGACTATTGAATGCACTGCGCCGCAAACAACAGGCCGCGCTGGATGCTTTCAAATGGGCCATCCAGCGTTTGCACCAGTTGCATCCCGGCATTCAACTGCGACAGAAGGTGCAACGCGTTGATGAACTGGAGCAACGCCTGTTGCGTGCCTGGCAATTTGATCTTGAACAGCGTAAGCGGTTACTGGCCATGCGTTATTCAACCCTGCAAGGCCATTCACCGCGATTGCGATTGATCGAGGCACGCAATCAATTGCAATCGTTGCAGGCACAACTGCGCACGGTGATGGAAACCCACTTGCATCAGTGGCGAAACAAATTCAGCGTCACCGCCCGCGCACTCGACACATTGAGTCCACTGGCCACATTGGCACGTGGTTATGCCATTGTGACGGATGCAGAAGGACATGTGATCGGTGATAGCAAAGCGGTGCGCGCCGGCGATCAAATCACCGCACGATTGGCACAGGGACAGATTAATGCGACGGTTAATAAAACAGATGATCGATCATAAGCTGAGCGGCCGCGTCCAGCTTTCTTAAAGACATGCTGGGCACGGTGTCCAGCCTACAACGTGCTTGAGAAAATAAACCTCTCAATTTCCATTGCCGTAAATGAAGACTACTGGCGAGTTAATAAACCACAATGTCATTCCCGCGAAGGCGGGAATCCAGTACTATCAGATACATTCAACTTCCATCCATCCGGAACTGAACATCTTTTCACTGGATTTCCGCTTTCGCGGCAATGACGGCAACACATGCTTATGCGACATCTCATCACTTACTGCACCGCTCTACTTTTGTTTGCTGCTGGCACTCCAGCATTGGCACTTGATCTTCCCAAAGAAAGTCTGGTACCCGGCGGTGTTGCCATCATCAACTTGCCAGACAGCGATACAGCACCGGTTGTGCACTATGGCAAGTACCGGGTGACGGTAATCAGGGATCAGCACTGGAAAGCCATTGTCGGCATTCCGCTGGATGCAGAATCAGGCAAACAATATCTGCATGTGCACGTCAACAACACTGACAGCGAAATAAGCTTCGACATCAACGACAAACGTTATCGTACGCAGGAACTCAGTGTTGCGCCTCGCATGGTAAATCCCAGCAAGAAGGATTTGCAGCGCATTGCCCGCGAAGGCAAACGCACCGAAGCGGCATTGACGCACTACACAACATCATTGCAACCCAACTTCGATTTTCTGCAACCGGTCAAAGGCACACCCAGCGACAGCTTTGGTTCACGACGCGTATT